>JADFXM010000073.1 GCA_015233565.1 Candidatus Rifleibacteriota bacterium | reverse complement strand
CAGAGGCCCTCCATGATTTGGTTTCAAGATTTCATGGCAAAATTCGAATAAGCAGAATCGAAGTTAGAAAAAAACATTAGATGAAGAACAAGGAGAGTAACCCCAATTATTAATGGATAATTCCTGATCTTCGCATTCTCGAATTGCTTTTCTAAGTCTTTTCGTGGTAGTTTCTAAAAAAAGTTGGAATTCTACTACAAATATAAGGAGTTCAAAGTGAGTCAGATCGATATTCGAGGAATCAAAATTTATTATGAAGTTCTCGGAAATATCCGTTCCCCAGAAACAGTCGTGTTTCTGAACGGAGTAATGACTTCCACAGCAAGTTGGAGCTATCAAACTCCTATATTCGAAAAACACGGATATAAGATTCTTCTTCACGATTTTCGAGGGCAGCTATTGTCCGAGAAACCTGAAGGACCATATTCTTTCCGAATACATGCTGAAGATACAATTGGGCTTTTCGACCAACTTGGAATTGAGAAAGCTCATTTAATCGGGACTTCCTACGGCGGGGAAGTAGGAATGAGAATTGCCATTGATTTTCCTGATCGAGTGAAATCCCTTTCCATAATTGATTCAGTCAGTGAATTAGATGAACTTTTGCGGTCAAACGTGAATAACTGGAAAAGGCTTGCCGAAAAAGGCAATTTTGCCGATTTTTTCTGGGGCCTGGTTCCATCATGCTACAGCAGTTATTTTATCGAAAGAAATTTGTCTCTTTTGAAATTCCGGGCAGTTCATGTTGAACACTTTCCCCAGGATTTTTTTGCCGGACAAATTCGGCTCTATGAAGCATTTCTTGCTGACTTAAATATGACCCCGGAACTCAATAAAATTCAGGCCCCCTCGCTTGTTATATGCGGTGAAGATGACATTCTCAAACCACCAAGGTTTTCAAAAATAATTGCCAGAAATATTCCTGACTCAGAATTTGTGATTATTCCTGATTGCGGACACGTAACGATACTTGAACAACATCGTCCGCTGAATTCTATGCTCTTAGGCTTTGTAATGAAGCATTCGGAAAAATGAAAAAAATGACAAAACTTACAACTTGTCATTACTTTACAGTCCCACCTAACCTCTGTAAAACTGCACGTGATACTAATTACAGCATGATTCAAAGAATATCACTTTGAGAAAAAAAATCATTATTAAATCTAGCTTTGAGCGATTTCAGAGATGTCTAAATGGAACAGTAGAGTTAAAAAAAGTGGAAAATATTTCTAGTGCCAGTAGCTATATTATTTGATATAGGCAATTTGGAGTTCAAAAGAAACATAGAACTATTCTTCTCCAAATTCTCGGAAACAGAATAGTATTGATTTTTGGAGCGGTCATCCAATTTGTTGGTTTTGGAAACTGTTCTATTTTTTGGGAAATCAACTTCTTGTGTATCACGAGAAACCCATTCGTAAAAGACCGTGAAAAAAAATAAAACCACCAGCATCAGAAGCACTTTTTTTTCATGTTTCTTCTGAATTTCAGTGTCCACAATCTCCAGTCGGGACTTCATGAATGGAAATTTTTGCATCAACTTGGCCTCAACAGTACCATCAATTTCACCAGGAATTTCCCCTCAGCTGTCAAAGAGATTTCCACAGGCAAAATCCTGAAAAGTGAATCCTCGATAATTTGTAAAAAGATCTTCAAGGCTGGATATTCCCCAACAATATCAAGGTTCATCTTCATTTTAGGGAAAGAATCAACGCTTTCTTTATTCTTTCTTGAAATATCATAGCTTACTGCAATAATTTTTAATCCTGCTTTTTCAGCGGATTTGCTTACTAAATTAATTACATCAGGAATGGAGCTTTCGGCGGGTAACAAATTGGCAATTGAAGCCATTTTGTACTCAAGATTTTTAAAATATTTTTCCGAGATTTCGCTCTTCCATTTCCATTGTACATCTGAACAGGTTTTTTTTAGCAATTCGTCCATTTTCAATTCATTGGTGGCAATTTCCTCTTTTTGAAAATCAAAGAAAAAATATGGCGAAAGGAATATTAACACGCCAACGATTATTGGCAAAGGAGCATCTTCCCACAATTGTTTTACTTCAATTTTGCTAATCATATTTTTTCCAATTGGCTTGTTGCACAATTTCAAAATCAACGAAAGTACAAAACATTAAATCAGCATTTCAAGCCACTTCTTAACACAAAATTTTTGCGTAGTTTATGTTTTTTATTAATTATGCAACAGGTTCAATTATTGGTCATTTCATCTCCGGAAAATACCTTGTTTCAAAATAAAAACTCCATAATTCTTCTTTGGAATCACTTGAAAAGATTGCGTGTCTTAGCAACTTTGATTCATGAAATCTCTTATTTTGGTATAATTTCCTAAGTAAACTTGTTATCAACTCGACACTTTTAGCTTTTCCTTCAACGCTTACGGAAAAATCGGATTCGGGTTTTACAGAAATTCTGCTAATACTTGTGTCTACAGGCAAAACATTTTCAAGATCAGAGAAAAAAATTCCCCAGGAAAAATTTCCGGAATTTATTTCCCTGAAAAAGATTTTGGCCCTTTCGAATACGGATTTTTCGAAATTGGATAAGATCTCAGGAGCAGTGTTTGCTAATCTTTCTTCATTCCTCTGCAAATTTAAAGAAGCTACCCCACCATTTTTTGCACTAAACATAGCATTTGAAGATATGGCCGGATTTTTCTGCAGAAATTCATGTTCTTTTTTTTCCAGGAGGCCTGAAAAAGCTTCAAGTCGAAGTTTCACTGTTTCAATTTCATAATATTCGTAAACCAATATTGAAGCCTTTAATAGGGGAACAATGTACAATAAAGAAACTATCAATCGGAAAAGAAAGGACCTCTTCGCTCGATATTTTTCACTAGGTAAAAAATTAAGTAGATGCTTCATTTTGTTCAATCAACCAGCATTCCAAGAGATGGGGCAAACATCGGCCCCTTATCAAGCAATTCATTATTTCCCGAAGTTGGAACTGTAATTTCCTTAAAAGGATTAAAGAGTTGGCAGGATGTGTCAAAATAGTCCCCCAAAAACTCGGGAAGTCCGTAAAATAACGAAGAACCACCTGTCAAAAAAATTGGAGGAAGCTGTGTTTTGGAATTTCTGTCCTGATAAAATCGAAAAGTAACTTGCAGTTCCCTTAACCAGTTTCCAAAAATTTTTTCGAGAATCCCTCGGCGAGGAACTGTCCCAAGAATTTCCAGATCCGTTAGCGGAAAATACTTTTGGGATATCTTCCTAAGTTGAGCTTCGGAAAAGGAAAGGTTCTCCATTTCGGAGATTTTTTTTCCAAAATTTTCCCCACCGACTTCGATGACTCTTTCGTAGCTCAGAATTCCGTAATTAAAAATTTTTATATTCGTCGTTTCATGGCCAACCTGACAAATGATTAATTCTTTGTTGAAACAATGTTCAGGAAATAGCTCCTCGAGCAAATTGTAAATTCCCATTGTTGAAGAGTCAAAGCCGATCACTTCCATTCGTAGTTTTACAAAAATGGACGAAAGAATATCTATTATATTTTGTTGAATCAGCCCTGCCATAATTTTGGCGGTTTTTTTCTGCTGGGAACTCTCGATAGAAAGAATTTGAAAATCAATCATGCACTCGGAAGACAAACCCGGTGGTAAAAGGCGTTTTTTAAGTTTCCAGGAAAGGAAATCACGCGAAGAAAGATCCTCATCAGAAATTGGAAAATCGAGCAAATGGATTTTAACCCAGCGTTCGGGAAGTCCAACCAAAAAACCTTCCTTGTACTTTGAAATTTGGGAAATAGCATTTGAGAGCGTCTTTTCAAAAAGTGAAAGATCCTCAATTTTTGGATTAGTGAATCCCCCGCTCAAAAGGCCATCTGGAAGTGGTTCGATTATGGAATCCTTAAGAATGACCCCTCTTCCTATGGAATTTGTATCAAGGGAAAGGAGTTTCAGGCTATGTGTTCCAAGGTCAACTGCATTAAACTGCGTTAAAAATCCCATACCTCTCCTTTGCCCTCACGCATTTTCCTCACTCCAGCATTCCTTCTTCGAAAGTGACTCTGTTCATTTCCTGAAAAGTGGTATCTCCGGATTCAACTTTTTTCCAACCAGCCTGCCGCAGAGTCACCATTCCCTCTTCCATGGCTGTCTTTCTTATCAACAATGGAGATGCTCTTGATAGTACCATCTGTTTGATTCGAGGAGACAGCTCAAGCACTTCAAAAATCCCGGTTCGCCCCTGAAATCCGGTTTGGTGGCAATAACGACAACCTTCACCTTTGAAAAATTTCATCCCCCCGTACGAGCTGAAATCAAGGGTTAGCTTTTTTTCCTCTTCGGAAATGGAATTATCCTCTTTTTTGCAACTGGCACAAATTTTTCTGATCAGTCTCTGGGACAAAATCAGATTAAATGATGAAACGAATTCATAGGGATCCACCTTCATGTTCACCAAACGGGAAATAGCATCTGTAACATTGTTAGCATGAATTGTGGATAATACAAGGTGCCCGGTTAGCGCGGCGTTCACAGCAATTTGTGCGGTCTCGGGATCCCGTATTTCACCAACCATAATTTTATCCGGGTCCTGACGTACAATAGATCTCAGGCCGGACGAAAAAGTCAGACCCTTCTTCTCATTCACTGCAACTTGTACAATATCCGGAAGTTGATATTCAACAGGATCTTCAATTGTTATAAACTTGTCCCCGGATGAGTGAATCGTTTTAATAGCCGAATAAAGCGTGGTGGTTTTTCCTGACCCAGTGGGGCCTGCGACAAGTATCATTCCATATGGTTTTCTGATATTTCTTTGAAAAACAGTAAGATCATTGCCATCCAGGCCAACCTTTTTCAGGTCAAGTCCGAGTGCTGATTTGTCCAGTATCCGCAAGACAATGGTCTCACCAAAAATAGCTGGGAGAACGGAAACCCTGAAATCAACAAACCGTTCATCGATTTTCAATTTAAATCGTCCATCCTGCGTAACGCGTTTTTCGGCAATATCAAGTTGTGCCATTACTTTCAACCTGGAAATAACAGCTCCGCGCATCCTGGGCTCGACATCTGAAAGAACTTCGAACAAAACGCCATCAATTCGATATTTCACTTTGAGTCTCGACTCGTAGACCTCAAAGTGTATGTCGCTGGCTCTCTTTCTCACAGCTTTCAAAATTATGGAATCGACCAACTTTATTACCGGAGATTCCTCCCCTAAATCAAGATGGATTTCTCCCGCCATTCCAGCTTCATCGTCATTGTCTTTTTCATGCACCAATTCAAGCTTTGGAACCGATTCCAAATCAGAAAAAACCAATTTGGAATCAAGACTTGTCTCAACCATAAGTGAAATTAGTCTTTGGATCGATTTCCTGGTGGAGACTTTCGGAACAATCGGTAACCCAAGCCTAACTTCCAGATCTTCGATTGCATCAACGTTAGAGGGTTCAGCCATTATCAGAAAGATTTCTTTTTCGTTTTTCAGGTCCGGAATGAACGAAAATTCCCGCATCAGAGCTAAATCAACTGAATTAAAGAGCTTTTCATCGACTTTGTAAGAGGAGAGTTCTACGTATTCCAACCCAAATTCTTTCGCCAAAGCC
Source organism: Candidatus Rifleibacteriota bacterium (assembly GCA_015233565.1). GTDB lineage: Bacteria > Muiribacteriota > Ozemobacteria > Ozemobacterales > Ozemobacteraceae > JADFXM01. The sequence continues at coordinate 25,437 of JADFXM010000073.1, read as the reverse complement.
TTCGCACAATCCTCTTCAGAGATGATTTTCTTTTCAACAAGAAGATTTCCAAGATTTGCAGGAATTCCATTATAAACAACTTCAAATTGTTTCAATTCATCAATTGAGATAAGTCCCTGTTCAAGTAAAATCTGAAAAAAAGGCTTTTTTTTGAAGGAATTGACAAAAGCTTTTCTTAAGGATTTTGAATCAAGCTTTACTGTTTCAAACAGTACATCCCAAAAAGTCCGCGACTCGGATGCAACAATTTGTTCTGTTTTCGTTAATTCATCCGGGGAAATCAGCTTATTTTCAATCAAAAAGTGCTTATAGAGATCCATTGAGAAGATTCACTTTCTTTACCTGATATTTGAAGCTGCAGTCAACACTGGAAGCAGCAGAGCAATAATAATTGAGCCCACCACGACCGCCAAAAACAAAAAAAGCAGAGGTTCGATAAGGGAGGTCAAAGTCGAGGTTAATTCCTCAATTTCTTCATCATAATGGTCGGCAAGATTATTTAACATTTCCCCGAGTCTTCCGGATTCTTCTCCGACATGGGCCATTTTAATTAAGGCAAGAGGAACGCCCGAAGCCTTTTTCAGGGCTTTCGAAAAAGTTTCACCTTTTTGGATTTCCTCAGGAATTGTTTCTAATCTTTCTTTAATAACGCTGTTTCCCAAAGATTCCAAAACCACCTTCAAAGCTTCCAGAAGAGGTACTCCACCTTCAAGAAGGGTTGCAAGAGTTCTGGAAAATTGGCTGAAAGCGAATTTTTCCTCAAGATTCCGTAGGACCGGAATTTTCAATTTAATTCCATCGAAGAACTTTTTTCCGGCTTGAGTCTGGAAAGTTTTTTTTGAAACAAATACAAAAAGAAACAATCCCAAAATTTCATAAAAAATATGTCCCGATACAAAATCAGATAAACTTAAAATAAATGATGTAAACAAAGGAAGAGGAACATTCAAGCTGTTAAAAAGTTCAGAAAATTCTGGTACAACTTTGATTAACATGTATGAGATTGAAATGGCTGCCACAATTAGTAAAACCGAAGGGTATATCAAAGCCGCCAAAATTTTCCTTCTGAGCGAAATTGAATTTTTAAAAAAAGAAACAAGTCTATTAAGAATTTCTTCTAATGCCCCCGCTTTTTCTCCGGCCATTATGCTTTTCACAAAAATCTCCGGAAAAATTCGGGGATGTTTGGCCAATGCTGACGAAAATGCCAAGCCATCATCAATGTCACTTTTAACTTGCCTAAGGGATACCAAAAAATTTCCGGCAGCCATTTCCTGAATTATTACTTCAAGGGCGTCTTTAATTGTTAATCCACCTTTAATAAGGGTTTTAAATAATTTGGAGAACTCCATCAAATCTGAAAATGAAACCGTTTCTCTGACTTGAAGTAAGCCAAACAAAGATTCTTTAAAAGTTCTTTTTTGAGGAACAACAGAAAATACAAAATACCCTTTTGTTTTCATTTCCTCATTCAATTGAGATAGGGAAAAAGTTTCAATAAGACTTTCCTTTATTTTTCCCTTTTCGTCAGCGAATTTGACAAAATATTTCGGCATACATTAAAAGCCAAATTCAAGACGATTAATAAGGGGCTCAGGAAAAGAGCCTTCTGTCATTTTTCTTTGGCATTCTTCAACAGGGTATTTAACTCTGGAGAGTTTAAAGTGCGCATCATTTCCCACTATTTCAACTACGGCAAAGGAAGCATGAGGATTGCCATCACGAGGTTGTCCAACTGACCCTGGGTTAAATAAATACCTTTTCCCTGCATCCAGTGCTAAAGAAAAATTTCGAACAGTTTTTAGAGGAAAATCTTTTACGTCATCTGTGTTTTCATCATATTCAAAAAGAGTAGGAAGATGAGTATGTCCAAAAAAACCCAGTTTTATTCCCACTTTTGTAAGGTGCTGGAACGATGCTAAAGCATTGGAAGGTGTTAGAAGATACTCGTCATGCGAAAGCGGACTTCCATGAAAAATAGCAATTTCATTGGAAATATTCAGGGATTCAGGAAGTGCTGCAAGCCATTCTTCTTCTACTTTTCCAAGTCGTTTCCGATTCAAAAAGGAAGAAACGATGGCGTGTTTGTTGAAATGTAAGGGAGCCACCAAACCTGCAACAACTTTATCGTGATTCCCCATAACAGCCCTAAGATTTGGAAGAGAAACCACTTTTTGAATGCACAGCGTAGGATCAGGACCATAACCGGTTATATCGCCCAATACAACATGTAAATCTGAATTTTCTTGCTCCTGTTGCTTAAGAACTTCTTCAAGAGCTTCCAGATTAGAGTGTATGTCGGACATCAAAAAAATCTTCACAAATTTGTCCTGTACTGCCCATTTTAAAGATCAGCTTCAGACCTTCGTCCTCATGCTAGGATACTAAATATCTGAATTAAACAATTCAAATCATTTTGAGATCATTGCAGATGAAATAAAGGATTTGTTCTGACCTTAACAAGGTCACTGCCTTGAAACTCACAAAGCATTTTTGCTGAGCAAAGTCAGGAATTCCTTGCTTTTCACTTTGCAATTGCTTCATAACTCCATTTCTCCCAATTTTCCAAATTTCACAAATTTCCCAAATTTTCACTTCCGACATTTTATGTCTTTAAATTTATCCAATTGCAGTTTAGAAGACTACTCTAATTAATATAATACTCATTCAACTCAGCTTGCTTTTTTGCAAGTTCGATGATCCACTGTTGTTCCTGGTCAATAACCAATTCTTCAACGTTTCCAAACCACTCCCTAGCAGCGACTCTATCTTCAAGACGTCGATAAATTTCTCCAACCAGATATGTGACTATTGGAAGATTTTCAGGGCTGGAAACTTTTGAATGATCGACTGCATCTTTGAGGAATTTGACTGCAAGCTGTTGCAGCTCAATCTCTCCACGACGGTCTGCAGCCTGGCGACAACACCAGGATCCTCGCAAATACAGATTTCCTGTAAAGTAGGAATTTCGTTTTTTTAACTCATAAAGCTTTCCGGCAAGATAATACCGCTGAGCACTGACAGAAAGCTTCTTGGCTAACGGCTGTTCAAGAATTGCCTTTATTTGCTTCTGCCTAGGATGGGTATCTTTATGAAAGGGAATAGAAAAATCGTCAGGGTATGCACAGTAATTGCATTCCGTACATTGTATAATGAAGTGAGGAAGGGGATCTTCTCCGATATAATGTGGGAAGAAATCAGTATCTTGCCCTTCATGACTTACGGCTTCAACCACCTTCGCTTTAAAAGGAACAGAGCAAACGGGGCATGAAAAGTCTTGTATGCTAAATCGGCTCAATTTCAGTTCTCCTCGAAAAAAAGTACAATACTTGTTTTCAAGTATAGGCTATTCGCAAATTGGCTGTCAATCAAACTAATTTGCAAGGGAAGAAATAAGACCTGCACTTGAGGGTGGCCAGAAAACAATTTCCGCCCTCCCTTTGACACATTCAAAATTTAATAAACCCCAAGCCCTGCTATCATGCGAATTATTTCTGTTGTCCCCCATTACACAAAACTTCCCATCAGGGACTTTAACAGGACCGTAAGACCCAAAAACATACTCCTTAACAAATTTTTCCTGAATCTTTCTCCCATTCCTGAATAAATAACCATCCTTGATTTCAACAATATCTCCCGCTTGACCAACTACCCTTTTGATAAAGTCTTTTTTATAATCAAAAGGGAAAGTGAAAACTATCACATCGCCAACTTTTGGGGGGAATAGATGATAGATTAGCTTATTAACGATTATTTTTTCGTTTGAATGGAGTTGAGGTTCCATGCAAGCTCCTTCTATCACAAATCCCTGAATGAAATAGTTTTGAAGAATTAAAAAAAAGATCAGTGCCTTGACAAAATCCTTGAACCATTCTTTGAGATTTTCTTTCATTCTTTCCATTTTTTTTCGCCTAATTGGTGCATTGCGGGTTATCCTATCGGAAAGAATATGTTTTTGATTAATAGTTTTAGCAAGGAAATTTTTTTTCTTGGAAAACAGTGACTAAAATGATAAAAATTTTGAAGCAATCGTTTTTTGTCCGAAATATTCTTGCACAAAATCAACAAATCCTGTTAATTTGATTTCCAAAGAGAAAGGATTTTTTTTTCAAATTTTTTTAAAACCTCGCTGAAATAGAAAGGTCTTTTATGGATAAATTGGCAACCATTTGGCAGGAAATTCCTCTTTGGGTTAAAACGATTCTCTCAGACTTTTCAATAGTCATATTTGTATTAATTATTGGAAAAATCCTAGCATTTTTCTTTTCTGAAAAAATGAAAGAACTAAGACTTAATGAGCACTTTAAAATTCCGGTTAGTTTTTCAAAAAGAGAAGAGGAAAATGAAAACGGTGCTTCTAATATCATTTCCTTCTTGATTTCCATTACCGTATGGGGATATGGAATTTGTTGGATATTAGAAAATCATCAGTTCAAGGACAGCATAGCTAATTTTTTAAAAATCTCAAGCAAACTTTGGACAGTTGGGCTATTTATCGGTTTAGCTTTTTTTTGTGGAAACTTGCTAACCAGAGGAATATTGGGGCTATTTAGAAACTCGTTTTTAAGTCAAAAGATTGATTCCCTTGCTGATAATAGTGGCTCAAGAGGTGAACCTTTTTCTGAAAGCCTTGCCAAAGCAATGGGAGCATTCATTTTTGTATCCACTCTGTTGGTGGTTTTCTTAGGTTTTGCCGAATTATTCAATCTCTCTGTAACTCTTACAGCTTTATCGGCACTCTGGAACTTTGAAATTCGACTGTTCTCCGTTTTAGTAACAATCTTAATCGGATGGCTAGGAATCAACTTTATTTCAAAATCCCAAAATTCTTTACCCCCAGCAAATGAATCCACACGTTTTTTGGAAAATAATGCTTCCCTGGCAATTGCGATTGTAACAGTGTTAGTTGCAATTGATCTACTTACTCCGCACGGAAGTTTCATCTTGTTCGCCGCCATACTTGTGATGGTCGTCCTATGTTTTGCGCCCTATCAAGAGGCTCTTTATGATCTTTATGCAGGAATTAATTTAAAATACAATAAGGTAAGAAAAATTGTAATGGATGGGAAACATTTTTCAATAACTAATATCGGGCTCTTGAAGTCATCTTTAAGTGGAACCGATGGAACCGTCCAACAATTTCCCAACAGAAAAATCCTGGATGTTTATTTTCAGACAAGATCAGAACCATTTAATCATTGAAAGAATATTATCTTGATTTTCTAATAATGTTGCAATTACCCGACAAACAAAAAAGAAAAATTTGAACCAATCCTGGGATAAAAAATCAGCCAAGGAATATTATTTGACCTTTTTTTCCTGGGCTGATTTTATTTTTACTACTACCGCACTTTTTTGGAATTCGTCATTCCAAAACGTTTTTCACCCATGTGTCCTTTCTAATTTCCATGAAAGATTGCTTCAACAAGCGAACCATTTATACCAATCCCACAAAATAATAACGTAACTTTTTTGACGGTTTACAGCACCAGCGGCTTGATCAAACCTATAAATTTGCGTAATTACTTTTAATTATTGGTATCACTCCCAAATATTAAAGTCTTGGTTATCTATTTTCCTGCAGGTTCAGCAGCAACGAAGTTTCCTAAACCATTAATAGTGCACTTCCATTTGGTTCCAATTCGCATTTTCAAGAATAAATCAGAATTTATCAGCTTTGTATCGATTTTTTCAACATCATATTCTTTATTATTCTTTTCGGATTTAAATTTCACCTTATACTCTTCAGTTCTTTTTCCTGCACGTTTTTCACCAATAATATCATTAGGATGTTCGGACAATTGTACCTTTGGCCAATATGGATCTTCGGTTGACCCAGAGGATTTCAACGTTTCCTTCTCTGTCCAGGCATCAATTTCATAATCATCCCAGGTATCATAAATTGGATCATATCTATAAATAGGCTGCTGAACTACGCGAGTTTCTTCTTTGTCTTCATAAACCGGTTTATCTTCATAAATCTCTTTAAATCTGCCGTTTCCAAGATCTTTTACTCCGGTTTTTACCTTTTCAGAACCAACTTTAACCTTTTTGGTATAAGTTTCATTGGCAGTTCTTGTGCCAATCTGAACTTTTCTCTCGGATCTTTTGCGCTGCTCTTTTTTAATTATACGTGCTTTCTGCGGTAATTCGTTATCCCAACAACTTTTTTGATTAGTACGATATTCTTCAACTGTCAAAGTGCGACCCCAAGTTAGCCCCGCAACCTGAAGGACTGCTTCGGTTTTGTAGCATTGAAGCCCCATAATCACTAAGAAAAATAACAACATTCCAAAACAACCAATTTTCGCACATCCCGAAGAAGCTTGTACCGGTTTTGCATTTGAAGCAGGTGTTCCTGAGCTGGCTGTAACATGGTGATCAGAATGTCCTCCAGCCGAATCAGTTTTTCCGGGGGGACCACCGATAGGTTTGCCATCCACTGCAAGGTCCTTTACTTCGCGAAATTTTCCTTCGGTTTTTTCAGCATGACATTGCTCACATGCCGTTTGAGAATAACTATTACTGGTTTCGCAATACCCACAAACCCAGTCGGGACCACTCAATGCAGCATTTTTCTCATTTTCATCCGTAATGGCTTCAGCATTTTCATCATAAATAAACTGTACTTTTCCTCTGGCTGCACCGCAGGATGGACAAGCAATATCCTTCCCACGATTTTTCCCACCACAATTAGGACAAATCCATTTTCCCTCTTTAATGATCTCTTCCGTCATTTTTGTTCCTTTCAAAACGAATTGACTAATGTAAAGTATTGCAAAATTAGACCTAACGCAAATAAAACCCCAAGAAACTCATCTTGAATTCTTTTCGACTTTAATTCTTTGTGACTCAATTACTTCCAAGAATAAATTGAAATTACCATATTTTTCTTTAGCAATTGAACACAAACTTTATATGGTATAATTTAACCCGTAAAAGTTTTAGATTCAATTATTTTTAGGAGTTTCATGTGAACAAATTTTCATCTGTAAAGAACATCTTGTGGGCGATTTTTTTCCTTTTCATTGCGCCTTTTTCTCAGGCGGATACCATTTCTGACAGAAACTTAATGAATACTCAGGATCTTCAGCATGAAACCGAACTTAAAGAAAGAGCTAACGACTGGAGAAACGGCGCTATCATATATCAAGTGCTTGTTGACAGATTTAATCCTCCCTCTGATTTAAAGGCAAAGGAAAAACTTTATTCTTCCCCAAAAGTTTTAAAAAAATGGACAGAAACACCAAAAAAGGGAAAGTTCAATGAGGAAGCCAAAGTATGGGCACATGAAATAGAATTCTGGGGAGGCGATTTAAGAAGCGTTAAAGCAAAATTACATTATCTCCAGGATTTGGGAATTGATGTACTTTATTTAAATCCAATATTCGAAGCTTTTACCAATCATAAATATGATACATGGGATTATAATAAAATTGACCCCGCCTTCGGAACCCGTCAGGATCTTGCAGATCTCGTACAAACTCTGCATGAGCAAGGAAAAAAGATCGTCCTGGATGGCGTATTCAACCACATGGGAAGACAAAGTCCCATGTTTCAGGATGCAATTAAGAACCCATCGGGACAATGGAAAGATTTCTATAAACTTACTCCAACTACAAAACAAGGTTACATCGGTTGGAATGATGTTGAAAACCTTCCCGAACTCAATTTGGAAAGTCAAAAAGTAAAAGATTACATTTTTGCCCGGGAAGATTCAGTAATTCAATCCTATTTAAAAAATGAAGGAATCGATGGTTGGCGACTTGACGTGGCTTCCGATATCGGATTTTCGATTCTCACTGAATTAACACAAGCCGCACATAGTGCTAAACCAGGTTCATTGGTGGTCGGAGAGATTTATAATTACCCGGAAGAGTGGAATCCTTCAGTCGACGGGGTAATGAACATGCATGGACGGAAAATAATCCTTGAAATGCTGGCTGGGAAAATTTCTCCGGCAATGGCTTCCGAAATGTGGAATACGATGGTTGAAGATTCCGGAATGAACCATATTCTTAAAGCCTGGCTTGTACTGGATAATCATGATACCCCACGACTTTCAACTATACTTCCACAAGATTGGGCTCAAAGAATGGCACGTGTTCTCCAGTTTACTCTCCCCGGGTCCCCATCCTTGTATTACGGCAGCGAACTTGGTATGATCGGTGGAGAAGATCCAGAGCAAAGAGCCCCCATGCGCTGGGATCTCGTTAGAAACGACAACTCGACATTTATTTTTCACAAAAACCTGATTTCACTAAGAAAAAGCGAAACAGCGTTAAGATACGGCTATTACCGCAAACTCAATTCCCGAAAACTTTTTGCTTTCCTGAGAAGAACAAATTCCGCGCATGAAACTATCATCGTCCTTGCCAACCCTGGAGAAAAGGAAGTAAAGGAAATAATTCAAATCCGCGACAGCAAAATGCAGAATGGTACTGTGCTGAAGGACCAGTTGTCCGATAAATCCGTCACAGTTTTTGCGGGTACAACCGAGGTTGCGATTCCCCCACACGAAGTTATGGTTTTAAAACCTCAAACAGGCGATTACCCCAACGGCTATAACAGATATAAACGGGTTTACTGATTCTTTGTTAAGAGACTGTCGGAAAATCTCGGTATATTTCGTTCGGTACAAAGCGACCTGCTGTTGATGCTAAAAAGCGAGGCGAAAAATTGGGTTGGTACCCCAAAAAACGAATTTTCAGGAATTTTACGACATTCTCGTTAGAAGCTGTCGAAAAATCTCGGTATATTTTGTTCGGTACAAAACGGCTCGCGGGTGATGCCAAAAAGCGAGGCGAAAATTCGAATAGATACATAAAAGTATGAAAAATAGGGGATTTTTCGACAGTCTCGTTACGCCGAAATCTGTCTGATGTGGTGTGCTCAATGCATTCCAGATTAGACAGATTTTGCAAGAGGACCAACTGGACCATACGGTAATAAAGTGATGGTTTTGCCTTTTTCCCTTTTCGGAAAAAGTATTCTTCCCACTACTCCCCGAAAATATCTCGTCAAAGAAAAACGTGTACCCGTGAAATGATCATGTTTTTTCTGGACCATCCCTTAGCTAAACCGCCGACTTTCTCGATGGCTTTGAGGTGAGCATACTGACTGCTAATCGGATTCAAAAATCCGCTGACTAAAAATCTGTCTCGCTTCCAATGTAGCATCTGATTTTCTTTTCCTCAAAATGGCGTTTGATTCTCTCAATCACTTCAGATCCCGGGGAAACCGTTCCGGAACATTTATAATTCAGTCCCAGGTGGGCCCATTTTGTTTCTCCAAAGGAATGATAGGGCAGCAAATTTATTTCTTCCATCCCGAGGTTTGTCATTAAACCTGCAACTTGGTCGATGCAAATTTCGTCATCATTGAAACCAGCAATCAAAGGAATTCTTACTATCGCTCTTCCTTTAAAATCGCTTTTTGACAAGGATGAAAGATTTTCAAAAATGATCTGATTCGAAACTCCAGTTTGTTCAATGTGTTTATCGTTGTCAATGTTTTTGATGTCGATAAACAAAAAATCCACTAATTTCACAATCTCCAGAAAATCTTGTTTTTTGGAAAAAGCAGAAGTTTCCAGAGCAACGTGGACGCTTTTCTCTATTAAAAATTTGAGTGCATCTTCAAGAAATTGTTTTTGGAATAGTGGCTCGCCGCCTGAAAATGTAACTCCCCCTTTCCTGTCCCAGTATTGTCGATCGCGGTGGATTATCCGGTCAAACTTCGGAAATGTTAATGTCTTACCACAAACCGACAACGCCTCATTTGGACAAACTTGTGCACATTGAAAAATCTCACATTTTGCACATAAATTTCGGTTGATTTTAATCTTTTCATGGGATCGAGCTGCTATTGCACCAAATTTGCAAAATTTGGCGCAGATTCCGCAGGAGCAACATTTTTTTTCGCGATAAAAAAGTGAAAACTGAGGAGAAATGCCTTCGGGATTAGCGCACCAATTGCATTGCAACCCACATCCCTTTAAAAAAAAAGTTGTACGCGTACCAGGGCCATCGTGGAGTGAAAAACTTTGGATATCGAAAATAATGCCTGTCGAGCTATAAATCGTTGTTTCAACCCTTTCTTTCCGTATACTTTTCGCAGTTCATCGAAGAAAAATCCGATGAAACCCATGATTCCTGTTCAAACCCCTCACATGTGCCAATCCTTTGAGCATCAGGATTCTTAAAATTGCAACAAAATCTACATTTAGGAGCGCTCGAAAATTTTACGCAAGTTGCACTATCAATCATCACTGTTTCATTAAAATGTACACATGTTCCTTTAGCAACATCGATCGGAATAAAATTAACGCAATCACAATGGCTATTCATTTTTCCCTCCAAATCACTTGTAGATCTTTATTAGGAGCTGTAAAACATTGTCCGTTTATAGAAATGATAGCAAAATTTATTGAGGAGATAAAATCACCTGTTTTTTTTGCAAACAATTGTTTTACATGGCCCATTTTCGAGTTTAATTGCCGGGTAAATTTGCATCCCTGGTGAGGCTCTTGCAAAGTTAGCAGATTTCCTTTTGGGAAAAGTTTCGCAATGTTTGCCATAATTGAATTCCTTTCCGAATAATTTGCAGATTTTATACATCCTTGCAAGAAGCTCTGCTATTAGAATTTTTCGTATTCAGTTCGAGCAATAACTTCATCCTGGATTGGTTTTCCCAGCTCAACCCAATATTGGGTGAATCCTGCTACTCGAACCATCAAATCCCGATAATTTTCAGGGTGCTCCTGAGCTTCCAGCAAAGTACTGGATTCAACGACATTGTACTGGACATGGAATCCACCATTGCGCAAATATGCCCTGGTTAATTCTAATAGTTTTCGGGATCCTTCTTTCCCTTTTACCGAAAGGGGATGAACTTTCAAATTCAATTGGGAATTTTGGGATTTGGATTGATCCCAGCAGGTGGCTGATTGAAAAAGGGCATAGGGCCCGTTTTTATCAGTTCCCGGGTAGGCGGACATTGATCCATCGGCGTAAGTTGTACCAGAAAGCCTTCCATCCGCCGAAGCCAATGTTGCTGCTCCTTGTGGACCGTGAGTAGAGACCGAGATTTGACAAGAGTACATCGGTTTTCCGTATAGCGATTCTTTTCTGGTGCACAATTCCAGGAAAAAGTTTTCATAGACTCGCAGAATGGAATCCACATAATTATCATCATTGCCATATTTAGGAGCTCTCTTGCAATCAGCAAATAACTGCGCATAATTTTCAAACGTCTCTGATTTTTCCTGGACATTCAAAGAAAACTTCCCAATTTGTTGTGGCGTTTTATGACCAAAATTAGCCATAATTCCCTCACGAAGTTGGTCAAGGGAGTATTTTTTTTCATCGTAAACGAGCTGTTTTATCGCCGCCAACGAGTTAATCAAATTTATTTGCCCGCAGGTTTCAATGTTATAAGTCGCATTGTACCGGTAACCCATATTTCCGATATGCTGGCCTTTTTCGAGACAATTTGGTTTTAACAGAGAATTGAAAATCCCCGGATTGATTTTCCTCCAGATGTCATGCTGAATATTATTTGCTTTCACCAACGAATCTATTGTTAGCTCAAAGTATTTTGTAAAAGCTTCCCATAGTTCTGAATAGGTGGAAAGAGGCATATTGTGAGGAGGAAGTATTTGGAGATTGTTTCTATTGTCATATCCATTCATTAGAGTCAGCTCAAGCACTTTTGGAACAGCAATAAAATGAACTCCAACACTGGTGGGTTGCCCGGATCCTCCTGGAATGGAATAACTTTTCCCATTTAAAGTCAGTTTAAACCATGAACAGGGCGAAGTCTCAAGGCATCCACCGATTGCTACAGCTCTGGCCTCCTCAAGAGACATCCCTTCTTTTGCATATTGACGCACAAGAAACTCAATTGCACTTCTATTGTTCATCCAAGCCGGATAACCAGTACCGGTCTTATTTGCCTCGATCCCCTGCAATAAGAATTCTTCGGGAAGTTTCTCATCATACAAAACTGATAAAGTAGGTTGCGTGGTTTGACAGGAAACCCCGGATTTTAATATCAAATACTCCAACCAATTAACAGCAGATTGTCCATCCTTGGTCAACCCCCCAAGGCTGAGATTATTAAAAGTATTTCCTGATAAAACACCTCCAACAACACCCATTGATGCAAAACAATCTATGCAGGTCATTTTTACTCTATAACACTCGAACAGCTCGATAACCTGTTCTTCAGAAATTGCTCCTGCCGCAATATCCTGCTCAAACCATGGAAAAAGAACCTGACCTAAGCGTCCGGGCGACATTCCGGAAATTACCTCTTCATTCAGCGCAGCAATATGTATCATATATGTCATCTGAAGAGCTTCTCTGAAAGAAGCCGGTTGTTTATGGGCAATGTTTTCCATTATTTGTGCAATTTCGTACAATTCTGCTCTTTGAGTTTCATTTTTTACGATTTTTGACAACCTGCGGGCTTCTTTTGCATAATTCAGATGCCAACTTTGTACACCCTCTATAAGAAGGGACACCGCCTCGTAAAAATATAATCTGTCCATCCCGATCAAACCATCGCCATCAGCTTTCCCAGCTACTTCGGCTTTTCGATCTCTCGCTATTTTCAACAGGCCATCGTAACCGTATTGTAATGGAAAATAGTAGTTTATTACTTCGCGCCCAAGGGGAATAGTGTATCCCGAATCAAACATGCAAACCAAACTTCGCATGAGATTGTCCTTTAATTCGGACTCCGGGAGATGCTTTTCGTATTTTCGACTTAGATCTTCGACTGATTTTCCGACCCATTGATTTGCAATTTTTAATAAAGGAACAGTTTCCTCAGCCCTGATTCCAAATTTTCCGGCAATGGATACAATGTTGCCAAAGCTTTTTGTTACATTCCCGCCACCAGAACCAATTTTGCTGAGTTCATCAGCCGAATTTTTTGCCTGCTCCCGGGAAGTATTTTTTGCATTACCCAAATTCCCGCTTTGAGCGACAAAATACCCCTCAGAAAGCCAGGGCATTGGAAAAGAGCCCCGATAATGATGCGTTTTTCCACCGACAAGAAGCTCGCCCGGCCAAATTCGAGTAGGAATATGCGAAAAAGCAAATTTTAGCGCTTCAGCACGACGAATGACCGGAATTTCTCCTTCCAGTTCATTGTATTTTCTGGTGTACCAATAAGGAAAATCTGTGGAAACGGATGAAAGAGCACTAAAGTACTGTTCTCTTAATTTTTCAGCCCGAGGAGTAGGATTGTCACGTTTTTCCATTGCTACTGTTCCTTGTAAATAAATTATACTAATCATTAAAAATTTGAAAAAAATCAGCGAAACATTTCCTTTAATAAAGAAAAATCGAATCTTCTGAAATCACCCATGGAAAAATAATTAGTCTACTGTTCCATGAAACTTCTCTCCAAGTCGCTCAAAGCTTGATTTAATATTGATTTGCTTCCTCCCATAGTGATTTTCTTTAAATCGTGTTGTTATTAAAATCGTGTGCAGCTTTTAAGAGGTTACGTGGGATTGTAAAGATAATCAGTATTTTTCTCCAAAAAAATAGCCTTCTAAATTATTAATATTTTATACTGCCATAATTGAAGAATTTTGTCATCAGAGATATTTTAACATCAGGGAAGCTGTGAAAAAATGTCAAAATTCGGTCAAAAATGGCTGTGAAAAATATCTCAATCTTTTGCTAACGGCTCTCTCACATGTTGTACTTTGATGAATACCCATATTTTTTCACACCTTCAGGGCAGACGCACTTAAATTCCTGAAACAAACATGAATACTGTAAAATTTGAGAAAAAAATTACCTGTGTCCAAATTCCTGAGACTAGCTTAAATAGTAGATCTCGGTGGTTATAATGCGTTTGCCCTGATTTAAACATCAGCAATTCTCGAGGAGTATTTCGGTCGATTGGTATTAACACAAATTTTTACCTTCGAGCAAATAGGAAACCACATTTTTAGAAAACGGCTTCTTAAGCCAATCCAGACGTTGACCAAGAATTGCTGTTTAAACATCAGCAACAAAGAGTAAACTCATATTGTCATTGGCAATTAACCATACAATTCCAAAAAAAAATCACGAAAATTTATTTTTTCCAAATTTTCTCCACTTGCGTTTATGCAGGTTTATAAGTCAAGTATTTTTACTCTTTTTCGCTGTTTAAACATCTTTACACAAATTCTCAAAACTGCGGAAATAAATTGACAAACAAAAATTCATTTGTTAGAAAAAACCTGGTACCACAAAAGAAGTCCAAAAAGCGGAAAGGATAAATTATGGAAACTTTTGAACTAATAAAAAAATGTGGTTTAGAACAATTGATTTTTTTCCACGAAAAATCGTTGGATTTGAAAGCGGTTGTCGTGATTCAAAATACTGTCCTGGGGCCAGCTGTAGGCGGAGTTAGAGTTATGGAATATCCAGATGAACAATCTATGCTGGACGATGCCATGGATTTAGCCTCAGAAATGACTTTAAGAGCCGCATTAGCAGATTGTGATCTGGGGGGTGGATCAGCGGTTCTTTGGAGCGATGGCAAGAAAAAAGGAGAAGCTTATTTCAGAGCTTTTGGCCGCTTTATAAACCGCTTGGCTGGTGGTTTTTTGGCGGTAATGGAAATGGGAACAGATAACTCTGATTTAAACAATATTAAAAGGGAAACTGATTTTATTTATGCTCTTCCGGTACCATACGGAGGAATCGCGGATCCAACAGAAATTACTGCCGAAGGGTTAATGCATGGGATAAAGGCCACGGCCAAGGCAGTTTTTGGGAATTCAAACCTGGAGAACATGACTTGTCTCGTACAAGGTGTCGGACGTTTGGGAGGGTGCCTGGTTAATCTTCTTTCTCAAGCTAAAGCAAAAATAATAATTACCGACAAAAATTATGACAAAATAAAGAACATCCAGGATAAATATCCTGATATTAAAATGGCACAACCCAACGAAGCCATCTATCAAAAGTGCGATATTGCTATTCCATGCGCTTTCGGAAATTTTGTAACCCAAAATACAGTTGAAAATATAAAATGTAGAATTATCGCGGGTGGTGCTAGCAACATTATTCCCGATGTTGAAACGGGTGACCTCCTCCACAAGAAAGGAATAATTTACACTCCACATTTTGTCATCGATTCCGGAGAACTGATTCAAGCTGATTACGAGCTGAAAAAGCGCTCCGTGGAATTGCTCAAAGCCGCTGTTGCAGAAATTTATGGACGAACACTGGCAATACTTGAAACTGCAAAAGAGCAGAAAGAAGCTCCAATCAGAACTGCTTTGCGAATGGGATCCGAAAGACTCACCAATATCGGGAATATTGGGCGACGCTCTGTTTAGTTATAAGGAGAGGAAAAATGATTGAAAAGAAAAATAATCTTATTTTGGTAATTAATCCTGGCTCCACTTCAACTAAAGTCGGAATTTTTGAAGATGAAGCCATGAAATCAGAAAAAACCCTGCGCCATCCTTCAAATGAATTGGAAAAATTTGAAAAAATCTGGGATCAATATGAGTTTAGGAAGAAGGAAATTTTAAATTTCGTTAAAGCACAAGGGTTCGATCTTTCAAAATTTGACTGTGTTGTAGGCCGTGGTGGATTATTGAAACCAATCGAGGGTGGAACTTACCGAATTGACCAGCGGATGATCAATGACTTGCGCCGCGGAGTCCAGGGCCATCACGCTTCGAACTTAGGTGGAGTACTTGCTTTTGGGATTGGGTGGGATTTTTCAATTCCTTCTTTTATTGTTGATCCTCCTGCAGTCGACGAATTTGAGCCTATTTCCAGAATTTCAGGTTTAGCAGAGATTCCACGAACAAGCCTTTTTCATGCACTGAATATTAAGGCCACCGCAAGGAAAGCTGCAAAGGATTTAGGAGCTCCAATCGAAAATCTGAACCTCATTATCGCTCACCTCGGGGGTGGAATAACCATTGCCGCAATGAAAAAGGGTCGAGTAATTGATGTCAATAACGGAATTGGGGAAGGACCTTTCTCGCCTGAACGTTCGGGAGGATTACCTTTGACGCCTTTTTTGGATTATTGCTTCTCGGGAATTGACAAAAAAACCATCCAAAAAAAACTTGCGGGTGCCGGGGGATTAGTAAGCTACCTGAAAACCAACAATGCTGGCGAAGTTGATGCAATGGTCAGAGCTGGAAATGCTAAAGCAAAATTAGTTTTCGAAGCGATGGCTTATCAAATCGCCTGCGAAATTGCTTCCCGAAGTGTTGCATTATATGGAAAAATGGATGCCATTATCCTCACGGGCGGATTAGCGCATTCTGCAATGCTAACTGGCTGGATTGAAGAAAGATGCGGATTTCTTGGAAAAATTCTCAAATACCCCGGGGAAGACGAATTGGAAGCCTTAGCCCTTGGTGGCCTGAGGGTTTTGCGCGGTGAAGAATCTGCAAAAATTTATGACGCACAGAAGAAAACCATCGGAGTGTATTTTTCCGACAACCTGGACGAATATTCCAACGCTGTACAAGCTTTGGAAAATCGCTTACGAGAACTTGGTTACAAATTCCGAACCCAGGATGAAAACCTTGAATTAGTCATCCGAAACTGCCAAGGAGACCCTGGAAAATTGACCCAAGTTTGCGATGAATTCCTTCAAAGAAAAGTTGACTTGATTGTTGCTATCGGCTCACCTGCAGCCGCAGCTGCAAAATCTAACTTAAAGGGGAAAACCATTCCGGTAATTGTTGTTGCTTGTTTCGACCCCGTTGTAATGGGCCTGATTGACGGTTATGCCGGATTTTCAGGTAATATTACAGGGTCATCTTATAGAGTTCCGATTAAGGAACAAATTGAAATGGGAATTTTAAAAGTTGTTCCGAATTTATCAAAATTAGGAGTAGTTTATAAATCTGGCGAGTTACAATCGGAAATTCAATTGGACGAAACCAGGGAAATTTGCGGCAAAATGAATATTCAGGTATGTCCTTTTGACGCGCAAACTCAAACTGATTTTCCCTCAGCAGCAGACTATTTTAAATCAAAAAATGTTCAGGCTGTTTTCCTGGTATCTGATACCACAACCGCCGCTGCTGAAGAAAAGTGGATAAATTCCATAACCTCTGTCTTCCCCACCCTTTGCGCTCTTGGATCAAACCTAAGAAAAGGTGGACTGATAGGTAGAATTGCAGATTGGGAAAAGATGTGCCGAAAATCTTCTGACATAGTTGTCAATGTCATGGAAGGGGCTTCACCTTCTACAATTCCAATTATAAGGAATGCTGAGGCTCAGACCGTTTTAAACCAACAGGTGGCACAAAAATTGGGGATCAATCTATCTTCTGAATTAATGGAATCGATTGATGTTGTTGTAAATCAAACTTCCAATGAATCTGAAGGAAATTTTGCGTAATTTATTTTAAAAAAAAGCCATCACCAAAATCATTCTGGTGATGGCTTTTTTCTTACAAAATTGGATCTTCACATTTCGTGGCAAAATATTTGCCTCGCTCGTCAACATTTAATTTTGCAAATCCAAAATCATATTCGTGTGTAAAAAAAAGCTTGCCATTCACTTTTATCAAACTGTCAAGCAAAGCTCTCTTCTCATCGATGAGCATCTCAGGATATCTATCATATCCCATGGTTATGGGAATGTGAACCCATGGACATCCTGGAATCAAATCTGCGACAAACACTATTGGAGATTTTCCACATTCAATTTTAGAAAGTAACAAACCCGGAGTATGCCCATTAGAAATGAAAAATTTAACCCCTTTCAAAAAAAAGTCCCTCGCTAAATCATTAACCAAAATAAGTCTTCCAGACTCTTTCAATAGTTTTATCATTTCTGGAACATAGGAAGCTTTATCGCGGTTATGAGGATTCACAGCCCGTTCAAACTGAATCTGGCTTACGATATACTTCGCCTTTGGGAACAATAATTCAAATTGGCCGTTGCTATTCCTTTTTAAAAGGCCACCTGCGTGATCAAAATGCAAATGAGACAGGATGACATAATCAATTTTATCATGGGAACAATCCATTTTTTCCAAATTTTGTACAACCAGATTTTCTTTTTCCTCTACTCCATATCTTTCCCGATATTTCTCTTCAAAAAAATCACCGATTCCTGCCTCGAACAGAATCTTTTTTCCATCATCTGTAATTAAAAGCATTCCGCGGCAGGCCAACTGAATCCGGTTCCTTTCATCAGATTTAATCCAGGTTTTCCAAATTTCTTTCGGAGCATTTCCAAACATAGCTCCACCGTCTAGTTTCTGGGAATTTCCCTCAATCGAAAAAATTTGCATTATTGTTTTCCTCGAAAAAGATTTATATATTTTCCAAATTTTTTTTCCAGTTTCAGAGAAACCTGTTTAAATAATGGTTCTCCTGAAAGCATTTGAGCTGCTACTTTTGAAGCACGTGGTTGGCAAATCATAGTTTTGAAAAAAAACGAAGGCCACTTATAAAAAATTGTGGCAATCTTAAATGCCCACTCAAGTTCTTTTCCAATTTCTTCATAAATTTTTTCTGAATAATCTTTTGATTTACCTTGTACAATCATTTCAGAGGCAACCAGCCCACTTTTTATCGAGTTTAAAATTCCATCCCCAAAAAAAGGATTTACCAGTCCTGCTGAATCACCACATAGCAAAATACTTCCATCCTGGTTACCGATTTTTCTAAAACCATTGTAAAGTGGCAAAATGGATCCCACTAATCGCTCTTCAAAGTTTTCGTAATTTGAACCCTCATCAGAAAAATATTTTACAAATTTTGAAATTCCATTCAAAATAAGCGATTTAATCTGTTTTTTCTCAAAATTTTTGGAAACAAAAGGAAAAAAAACTCCACCACCGATATTAATTTGTTCTTTCTTAGGAAATGCCCACCAATAGCCATTATCTAGGCCATAATCCAAAAACAGGGTGTCTTCACTTGATTTTCTTCTCTCAGTTCCAATTTTAAAATTCCCTTCTATCGCAACTGACAAGGGATATTCTTCCAAAAAACCAAATTTTTTTTTCGTTCGACCAAGAGCACCATCAGAAATAATAAGAAAATCCGAAGATATAATTCTTTTTTCACCATTAGATGATTCAATACTGATTTCCAGTTTTTTCTGGGAATCATTTTTCCTCTGGATCTGAAAACCTGCAAGAAACGAAACGCCTGTTTTTTGAGCTAGTTGGACAAGAGCAGAATCAAATTTTTCCCTCAAAACTGTTAAAATGGAAAGACTATTACCTTGAGAGGAAAATGAATGCCGTTGCGGCTTCTTAAAATGAATGGTATGGTTCATATTATGAATATGGTTTTCAATAAGCTCATCCCAATTCAATTCTGGAAAAATTTCCTTGATCTTGTAAGGAATGCCACCACCACAGGTTTTAGGGCGTGGGAAAAATTTTTTGTCTAAAAGAAGAACCTTCATTCCATTTCTGCAAGCTTTTATTGATGCAGCCGAACCAGCAGGACCAGCTCCACACACTACTAAATCAAAATTTTCCATGAATCACCTCTTAATGGAAAAAGCCTGACGCGGAATTCGCGCCAGGCTGTGAAATTTCTATTAAAAATTAATACTGATGATCCAAAATAAATTGTTGTACCATTTTGTCTTTATCATACCAAACAATCAAATTCTTAACGCGGGTAAAAGTAGTAACGACATTCAACCAATCGGTTTCTTTGAATTCCTTGTACACAGTTTCATTGTTGTCAAGAATGAAGGTCGCAGCATTGTGTTTGGTTTTGGAATTGTGATAAAAACGAACATTCAATACTCTGGCACCAGTTAACTGACCAGTTTCACGCTTGGATTTGAATACTTCTCTGGCGATTTCAAGTTCCTTCTCATAATCATAAACCTTAGTTTGTGCCATAAAAACTCCTCTAATTTATTTTTTTTCTCGGTCAAATAACCGATATCTTCCTATAGCATTTTCATTTTTCCAGGTCAAGGGATTTTCAATAAAGAACTTTTTCACTTGCCTTTTTTCAAAAAATCCTTTTAATTCACAAAATCAAATTTCCAAAAATGAATCAACTTTTTTAAAGGAATTGTACAATTTTTTTATTTTTCACCTGGTCTTCCACGGTTCGTACATAAATGGAAATAGCTTCAATTAGTTTAATGGAAGCCAAATTAGCATCTAATGCCCAACGAGTCTGTCGAAAAATACCCTAAAATTCACTTTCTTGAATTGTTTGTACATGAATGTTCGCTCTAAGGTCAGCGTGTACCAACGCATCTGAAACGCAAGCACTGGCAAACATTTGTGACATTTTTATTCTTCAATTTACAGCAAATATTTCACCCATTTCCAGCAAACTACTGGCTACTGGCAAATCGAAAAAAAAATTTAATCACATGTTTCGACGATATTGACCACCTGTTTCATACAGAGCCTTGGACATTTGTCCGATGGAACAAACCTTTGAGGCCTCCATCATTGCAGAAAAAATATTTCTATTTTCTGTTACAGACTTTTGCAGTTGTCCAACCGCAAAAGCGGCATCTCGAGCGTTTCTAGCTTTGAAAGCTTCCAAAGATGAAAGGGAATATTCTTTTTCCTCAGTACTAGCCCGAATGACTTCACCTGGAATAACCGTCTTGGAGCCTTCGCTGTCCAGAAAAGTGTTCACACCCATGATTGGAATTTTTCCTTCATGTTTGAGAATCTCATAGTACATTGATTCATCCTGAATTTTGGATCTCTGGTACATACGTTCCATGGCACCGAGGACTCCACCTCTTTCTGAGATTTGTCGGAATTCTTTCATGACCTCTTCTTCAACTAAGTCGGTCAATTCTTCAATTATAAAAGAACCCTGAAGCGGGTTTTCATTTTTGGTTATCCCTAGTTCTCTATTGATGATAAGCTGAATAGCCATTGCACGTCTGACGCTTTCTTCAGTGGGGGTGGTGATAGCTTCATCATACGCATTTGTGTGCAGTGAGTTACAATTATCGTAAATAGCACACAAGCCCTGTAAAGTGGTACGAATATCGTTGAAACCAATCTCTTGAGCATGCAAACTTCTTCCGGAAGTCTGTATATGATATTTCAATTTCTGAGAACGTTCATTGGCCTTGTATTTAAATTTCATAGCTTTCGCCCATATTCGTCTTGCAACGCGCCCAATTACAGAATACTCTGGATCGAGTCCATTGGAAAAGAAAAAAGAAAGATTCGGAGCAAAATCATCGATTTTCATTCCTCGGGCAAGATAATATTCAACGTAAGTAAATCCATTGGATAGAGTAAAAGCCAATTGTGAAATCGGGTTGGCTCCAGCTTCCGCAATATGATACCCGGAAATTGAAACGGAGTAAAAATTACGGATACAATTTTGAATAAAGTATTCCTGAATATCCCCCATCATTCTCAAAGCAAATTCTGTAGAAAAAATACAAGTATTTTGTCCCTGGTCTTCTTTTAAAATATCAGCTTGAACCGTTCCTCTCACGCTTGAGAGCGTGGAAGCCTTGATTTTCTCGTAGACATCCTGAGGCAAAACCTCATCACCCGTCACCCCAAGGAGCATCAAGCCCAGACCACTGTTTGTCTCAGGAAGCGGATTATTGTATTCTGGTCGAGCAACTCCTTTCTTACTGAAAATCGATTCGACCTTCTTACGAGTTTGTTCTTCCAAACCATTTTCTTTAATGTAAATCTCACACTGTTGATCAATAGCGGCGTTAAGGAAAAACCCAAGTATCATTGGAGCAGGACCATTTATTGTCATCGAAACGCTGGTATTTGGGAGTGCAAGGTTAAAACCGGAATAAAGTTTTTTTGCATCATCCAGGGTTGCCACTGAAACCCCTGAATTTCCGATTTTTCCGTAAATATCGGGCTGCCTGTCGGGATCCATTCCATACAAAGTAACTGCATCGAAAGCAGTAGATAAACGTTTCGCAGGCATCCCACGGGATACATAGTGAAAACGCTTGTTTGTCCTCTCAGGACCACCTTCTCCTGCGAACTGTCTTCCTGGCTCTTCTTCTTGGCGTTTCAGTGGGAAAACCCCTGCCGAATATGGAAATGAGCCGGGAATATTTTCTTGCAACAACCATTCGAGAATATCTCCCCAATCATGGTATTTAGGCAAACTTATTTTTGGAATCTTAAGGTGTGAAAGGCTTTCAGAAAACAGATCAACTTCGAAGATCCTATCTCGAACCTGATAACGAAATTTTTCTTCATGAAATTGTTGTAAAACTTCCGGCCATTTTTTCAGCAAATTTCGACACCGGGGATCCAACTCACCATACAATCGCTCATAAAGGGAACAAAGATGTTTCGTTTCGTTCGAATCAGCTTCCGTTTTCTTAATACTTTCTGGATCCTCAAGTACATGTCTTATTTTTTGTCCAGTATGCTGGGGTGACTGAATTGCAGCAATAGCACCTTTTACGTTAAATAGTTTTCTGGCAATACCTGTTTGTTCTCTAACAAACACTTTATACTCTTCAAGAGTATCAACTATTTCACCAAGATATCGTCCTCTTCCCGTAGGGATTATAGAAGTTTTCTGCAAAGTATTTATTGCGGGAAATTCTTGCGAAGATGTCCCAATTTTGAACTTTTCATTAATAATCTGAATTATCTTCTTATAGGCAAGATTCATCCCAGGATCATTGTAATTGGAAGCAATAGTTCCAAAAATAGGAAGGTTCTCATCAGCACCGCCGAATTGATTTTTGTTTCGCCTGTATTGCCTAATTACATCCTTAAGCGAATCCATTGCGCCCATTTTGTCAAACTTATTGATAACTATAACATCTGCAAAATCCAGCATATCAATTTTTTCCAACTGGGTAGCAGCGCCATATTCAGGGGTCATAATGTACAGGGAAATGTTCGAGTGATGTACAATTTCAGTGTCGGATTGGCCGATCCCAGAGGTTTCTACGATAATCAAATCAAATCTTGCCGCTCGGCAGATATCAATAGCTTGCTGAACATATTTACTCAATGCCAGATTCGATTGTCGTGTTGCAAGAGAACGCATGTAAATTCGGGGGTTAAAAATATTATTCATGCGAATCCTATCCCCTAAAAGTGCTCCCCCACCCTTCTTTTTGGAAGGGTCAATTGAAATTATCGCCAAGGTTTTTTCGGGAAAATCAAAGGAAAATCTCCTGACAAACTCATCAACAAAAGATGACTTTCCTGATCCACCAGTTCCAGTAACACCCAAAACCGGAGTACTTTTTTGGGAAACAATACTTTTTAAAGTGGCAGCATATTTTTCGAATTCATCTGAATGATTTTCAGCAAAAGAAATAGCTTTTGCAATATCACAAACCGGAATTTGCCCCAAACATTCCCGGGATATTTCTTTTAAATTTTTTTCAAAAGACCCATTACTGGTTGGAAAATCACATTTTTCTAGTACATCGTTAATCATTCCCTGTAAACCCATATGTCTTCCGTCATCAGGGGAATAAATTCTTTCAATTCCATAATGTTGAAGTTCTTCAATTTCGCTTGGCAAGATGGTCCCACCACCACCACCAAAAATTTTTATCTTGGCTCCCCTGCTTTTAAACAGGTCATACAAATATTTAAAAAATTCCATGTGGCCCCCTTGATAGGAGGTAATAGCAATTCCTTGAACATCTTCAGCAATGGCGCATTCAACGATTTCCTTGGCAGATCTATTATGTCCAAGATGGATAACCTCGGCCCCTGAAGATTGAAGTAACCGACGAACAATGTTAATAGCGGCATCATGACCATCAAAAAGAGAGGCGGCAGTAACTATTCGAATATGATTTTTTGGTTGGTATGGTAAAGTTTCACTTTCCATCGTTATTTTCCTTCATTTATTAGGTTTTTCACTCTTTAAAAATTTGAAAGCAAATCGAGTTTTTATATAAATTCTCCAAAACCCATATGTTCCCTTTACTACAATAAAATCAACTAAGCATTTTCAATAATAAAAAAACGAAATTAAAAACCACCAGGCTTAATTCACGAATCAGAAAACATTTCTTTTAAGGAAACTATACCCCTATTTCCGGGAAATACTCTATTCAAGCCATTAATTATAATACTATTTAAAGTTTTTTGCCAGCATGGTTTTTTCAATGCAGCAAGAAAGAGTAATTTCATATTGACATTGCCCGTTAACCAAACAATTCAAAAAAAAATCGGGATGAATTTTTTTTTTCCAAATTTTCGGAACTTGCGTTGGTGGAGGTTTATGAGCCAGAAATTTTTACTCATTTTTTCTCTGTTTTCACTGCAAAGTGCACTATTTTTAATAATTTGGGAATTGCCAAAAAAAATTAAAGTCAATGTGGAACGAGGTTGTTAACCAAATTTTCGGGAGCACGGAAAATACATTTTTTAACAATGATTTCTTTTCAACGACCTTCTAAATATTGTAACCTGCTGACGAAATTGTAGATAATACCATTCATAATTAGTTCGTGGGTTTCAATCTTCTTGGCTGCTGAAAAAATTTTCAGACAACGTTGGGAGCCAGAGGCGATGAAGCAACCTTATTCGAAAAAATTGAAAATTCAAAAAAAACGTCCAACGCTTTCCAATGATTTTTGGAAAATCTTTTTTTGGAGGTTAAAGCATACCTACGGAATAATAATAATTGGTATTATCACCAAATTCAATATTTTATCGTATCTACCAATTTTCTTTCCGGCGATTTCTAAACCAAAGTTCCAGCGAGGTAGATTGATAGAGTTCTGATTGAAGCAGTTCAAGGAGGAGAAAGTCGCGTTGAATCAAAAAAGACCCTGTCCATGTAAACCTTTGGATGTATTCTTGGGACCATGATCTTCAAGGCATAATTTGGACAGTTTTTTTGGGGGAAAATAGCTAAAACAATCATCCTACTTGTGCTTTATGCCTTTTAAACTTAAAAACTTCGGTCTTAAATAAGCGGCTAACGACTTGGTACCGAAATAAATATGCGGAGATTTTGAAAGCCTCGAACGAATCTGTCAAAACCTGATTCAGACTGTCGAAAAACACCTAAAAATGGATAATTTCATGTACCAACCCGTTTTTTCGCTCCGCTTTTGCGCATCAATTCAATGTCGTTTTGTACCGAATTCAATGTACCGGACTTTTCCGACAGCCTCATTATGTGCGCCAGTTGTATCAGAACAAGACAATTGACCTGCCTCCGAGTCATCCAAAAGCTTCCCTTGCTCCCTCCTCTCCGCAGGTCATCGCCGCGATTAAAGGCTGAGGAGAAAAAGAAAGTCCAATGTCCTCACCTAATTTTCCGCCCCTAATTCTCGCACCAGAATCGAACAACCTTGTACCGAATACAATTTACCAAGATTTTTCGACAATCTCGAACAGGATGTTGAAACAGAGGTCCATCATACAACCGCGTTAAATCGAAAAAAGGAAAGCTTCTTTAGGAAACTTTGAGTAATTCTTAATTTTTTATTGGAGAAAAAGGG
>JADFXM010000072.1 GCA_015233565.1 Candidatus Rifleibacteriota bacterium | reverse complement strand
GATATGGTCGGTAATTCTTGTTCCAGCTGGCAGTTCAGCAATTGTTCTTGCCATATAGGCCTCCTGATGAAATAATTCTCATCAGCATACCACATATTTCTGCTTAAGTGAACAGTATTGGGCCTAAACCCAACAATTCTGTTCCCAAGGACAAATTTCCCTTCAAAGTGACTCTTGGCGGGTCATCTGAGAGACGAGAAGATATTTCATGGGGTCATTTTGGAATCTTAAGCGCGGACTGTCCATGATTGATGTCGCCGCTTTGTGCAACAGCATCTCTTCTGTTTTGATGAATTGAATGCGAAGCCGGATTTTGCTCAGGCGATCAGCTCTTGTCGTTTTCATTGTGGTGAGGGCTCATGGCGCTGGTCAGGACTTTATCTGCTGGTTCCAAGAAGCGATGATAGAGATCCTCTGCGAGTTTTTTATTGCCTGTGAGGTCAATTTCGGCGGCGGTTTTCCTCGCCAAATGCTCGAGATTGTCTTGGGCTTCGTGTTTTTCGGCGTCACCCCAAATCTCGATGGGAATCAGCAGTTCCCCTCGAGGCTGCTAGAACGAGGTTGGCTGATTGGAATCAAACACCAAATCATCCTCCTGGCGGCTTCCCCTTTTAAGTTGTAGCTGTAATAAACGGTCAGTTCGAAGTGATCGCTTAGCTAAAAAGATCTGAAATCGATGATGGCAAAATCATCCGTGCCCTGAATATTGAGTTGGTCGAACGGCCGTGGATTTCCGTATCCTCCTTCGGGGCGTCGGAATTGGATCGTCGATGAAATGCCGAAAACGCGCAGTGTCCGTTCGATGGCGAACTGCACTTCTCTGGGTAGGGTCATGGGATCAGAAAAGAGTCGATCGTTTCCGACGATTTTTTCTTGATAGCGATTTCGGGCTTGCCTGACCAGAATTGAGGCCGGGGCGAGCAGCTCGCGACCGGCTTTATCAGAAACGAGCTTGACCCAAAAACCGAGGTTGATCAAACCATAGGCTCTTGCCCTATTGCCTCCAACAGAAAAAAAATAAACCGGCGCGGTTTATGACCGCGCCGGATGTAAGAATTCTCAATTATAATTTATTGAGAAATTATGACTTTTCAGTTTATTTTGATTCAGCTTTCTTGTCGGCACTGGCTTCTGATTTTTGTTTAGCAGCTTTCTTGTGATGTTTATGCTTTTTGTGATGTTTTCCGCCCTTTTTGTGGTGCTTGTGCTTCTTGGGAGTTTCAGGGGGAGGGGTGTACTGGCCGGTTTCTCCGGGGAGTCCTTTTAGGGCACTTTGGGGAAGGTCTGGTACAGGAGCAACAGCTTCCGGAGCCCCTGATGGAACGCTGGAAGGTTGAACGTTAGCCTGGGGAGTTGGTTGTGCTACTTCTCCGCCAGTTTTGTATTTTGCGCGAAGTTGATCAATTAGTGCTTTAGATTCATTACTAAGTGCCCATACCGGGCTGGTTAAAAAACCAATTAGAAATACCGCAAAAATTCGTTTCATTTAAGACCTCCATAAAGTATGTTACTTTAAAAAAAGCTGGAATTTTTCCTTCTACCACCCCTTTCTAGTGTTTTTCTCTTTATCGACAATTTTTCATTTTGATTAATAGAAATTTTTTAAAATCACAAGACAAAAATTGGGGAAATATTTAACAATTATCGATATTACTGGCTTTTTAAAAGAAAAATGAGAAAAATTTGAAAACCTTGTCGAAGATCTCGCTAAAATTTCAGAAGTATTGACAGTTTAATTTGGAAAATTGTTCCAGATAATGCAAAAAAATAGGGAATACGTAAAATAGCTGCTGATGGCTATAGACTGATGGGCTACTAACCTCTTTTGTTTGCTCTTTGACAAGCATGTAAAATTCTGAGGTAAACGAAAACGAATTCTATGGAAATTTAGTAGCGAATCTCAAATTTTCAGATTTTCGTTGATTCGCTCAAAGACGACGTGAAGAGAGCGTAATTCTTCTATTGTTCCCTCTATTTCCTTGTCGTCTGCTGATGTTTCTGTAAGAAGAAGTTTTGTTCTCAACAGTTTTAAGGAATTTAAGATTCCATCACGATGAGTGAGAAACTTGTCTACAAAAGAAAAAATATCGGATAATTTAGAGATCCTATCATGTAAGTCTTTAATCTGGGAGGTATAAATCCGCGTTAATTCCGGATCTTTTGACTCTTTTAGCTTCAACTCAAGAATGTTTATTTTTTGTCCAATTTCACTTTCTGACTCTTCGGTAACAATATTTAACACCAAGGAAGCCTTGTTGCGAAAAATTTTCAATTGCCCAATAATTTCGTCAATCTGTCTTTGAAAGTAATTTTTGTTTTTAATTTTCAGGTATGCACTGATTTTTTCATATTCCTCTTTGACATCTCCCAGGAAAAACCAATCTGTGTTCCATTCAGCAAAACTGCGTGCACCTTTTATTGCTACTAAAAACACTATTAAAGCCATTAAGAAATCAGAAAACAAATAAAAAAAGAAACTCAAAATAACTATTACAAAAATGGAATAAAAAAATGGGGCTTGAGAACAATGTTGGAATTGTTCATCGAGTAATTCCAGAATTTTGTGATTTTCCTGTAAAATTGCCTGATTTTCCCGAAACTTTAATGCTGGGTCGCTATCCGATTTTGTTCCGCAAAAAATGCATTTATCGTTAAAAAAATAGTGTGGAAAATTAAACAGGTCCATTTGTTTCCTTTGCCGGAAAAAAACTCGCGCCACCCAAAAAGAAAAGGAAGGCGCGAGTGATCTTTATTAATCAAACTTAGCATCCCAAAAAACAAGGGGAAGTGTGGCAAACATTTATGTGCGAAACAATTTTTCTTTCTTCAACCTGGGGTGAGGTTATTTCTGGAAACTCAACACAAGTGATTCAGCAAAATGCGCATTATAATTTTCCCTGTTCCCCGAGATATTGGGATGTTACAAATCTCAGATAGTGGTCTATTCTTATTTCTTGTCGCCTTCGGGAGCTGGTGCTGGAGTTGGTGCTGGAGTTGGTGCTGGAGCATTTACTTTAATCTTTTCTTCAATTTTTTTCTTGAGTTCGTCAAGAGTTGCTTGTGGAACTTTAAGGGTGATTTTGGCAGTAGTGTCGGCTCCTTCAACTTTGATAAGATTCAAAATCTGGGCTGCTTCGGGGCTCTGTCCAGCCATCATTTTGATCATTGCAAGGAAACCGTTAAGGGAGGTCATAACTCCTTCTAGGCTTTCTTTCTTGTCAAGTTCGCCTGTGAAATCAAAATTTAGATCCTTGTCATAATTGAAGGCAAAGAAAAGAGCATTAATGGCTGCCAAAGGTTGCATTTGGGGGTTATTCTTCGCTTGTTCCTTGAGCTGAGCGGGAAGCAATCCTGCGCCCCAAATTGCTGCTGAAGTATCAGCTTTTTTCAAAAGTGCATCGAGATTGGCATTTGTCTTGATGTTCTTGCCAGTTCCTTTTTTTACACCGATAACGGTTTTGATAGAATCAGGATTTCCAATCACTGCGCTGTTAGGATCTAGGAATACACCAACTCCATCAGCATTCTTTTTTCCCTTAATGCAATCGAGGCCTTCGAATTTTTCGATTACTGCATCTTCAGAAGCCTTGGGGTCTTCTTTGATTGCCTTAATTATCTTTTCAGAATCAAAAGTACCATCGATAAGAACTGCTGCATTTGGTTTTTGGGTTTTTTCGTCGACTTTATTGCCGATGAAAATAAGGAGTCCTTTTATATGTTTAAAAGGATCAATACCTGTTTTAGCAACAAATTCGTCAAAGCTTTTCTTCTGTTCAGGGGTTTGCTTTGCCATGTTATCATCAATTTGCTTTTTGATAACTTCTGAGGACAACATTTTTTCCAAGTTTACATTTACCACAAAAGCGGCGTCATCTGGTGTTAAACTGAGCAGGTCACCTGCAAATGACATATTGATTACAAACAAAAATGAAACCGCCAAAAAAATAACTCTCTTCAACATTAAAATATTTCTCCTTTATTAAAAAAAATGAATTTTGGAATACCACAAACTGTTGGAATATTAAGTCTAACTGAAACCTATTGTCAAGCATCATGAAAACTAAATTATTTCGCAAGCGCCATCCGATGGTTCACATACGTGAATTTCAGGATTAATTTGGGTTTGAGCAAAATATTCCTTGCAAATAGATGCTTTGAATTCCTGAACATTTGATTTATTCACCAAATTAATTGTACAACCACCAAACCCGCCTCCAGTCATTCTGGATCCGGTTACTCCATTTTGAAAAGAGGCCAAATCAACAAGTACATCCAAT
The DNA here is from genome assembly GCA_015233565.1 of Candidatus Rifleibacteriota bacterium. Lineage (GTDB taxonomy): Bacteria > Muiribacteriota > Ozemobacteria > Ozemobacterales > Ozemobacteraceae > JADFXM01. The sequence goes on along the minus strand of JADFXM010000072.1, from coordinate 27,581 downwards.
TCTTTACAACTTACCTGATAATCATCCCTTAAAGAGCGGTGAGAGGCTGCCATTAGTTCTTTTAACATGCCCAAATGACCCTTTGAAAAAGCTTCAGCAGCTTGAACTGTTCGAAGATTCTCTTGGATTACATGCTTACATCTTTTCTGAACGTTAACAGGAAGAATGTTCGCATGGCAATTAAATTCAGAAAATGTGACATCTCTTAAAGCCTTAATATTGGGAAGTATTTTTCTTAAAATTTTCACCCCCTTCTCGCATTCTTGTCTCCTTATGTTATATTCCGATGAGGAAAGTTTATGCTTTACGCGAGTATCGCAAATTACGAACAAAAAATCGGATAATTCCAGTTTTATGGTTTTGTAGTCCAGAGAACGACAATCAATTAATAATGCGTGATTCTTCTTCCCAAGAGTTGAGATAAATTGATCCATAATTCCGCAATTCATTCCAACATAATTGTGCTCAGCATTCTGCCCTGCCAGAGCCAATTTGATGCGATCAATGGGAAGATTGGAAAGAACCAGAAATGCAAATCCTATAGCTACCTCAATTGAGGCAGATGAAGAAAGTCCCGCACCAATTGGAATATTTGAATCAATGATGAAATCTGCCCCTCTGAGAGTGGCCCCGCTTTTTAACAGCGCTTGAGCTACTCCTTCAACATAGTCATACCATTCCCCTCTCTTCGGTTCTCCGGGTTTGTTTAAGTCAAAGCTTACGGATTTGTCTAAAGTGATACTTGTTACATTGACTTTGGAATCTTCACGTGGTGTTCCTGCAACAATTGTCCATCTGTCAATCGCCATGGGCATCACAAACCCGTCATTGTAGTCAGTGTGTTCACCGATCAGATTAACTCTGCCGGGAGCTTTGAAAAGCCTTGGTTGCTTTCCGTATTTTTTCTGAAATAATTCGACAATTCTGAATGTATCCATTTTACTTCCTTACGGCCAGGTTACAATTTCAATCTTTTCTTTAAGTTCTGCCGCTTTTTCCTCTGCGAGGGTGTCGTTTATAAACATTCCTGCTCCCGCTTCACTTCCCGCAAGATATTTAATTTTTTTGGCACTTCTGAGGGGAGGATAAAATTCTATATGGAAATGATAATAATCATGGTCCTTTCCGTCGGTTGGGCGCTGATGGATTGCCATAATATACGGAAAAGAGACGCCGAAAAGTTTATCAAAACCCTGAAGAACTGACTTCATCAAAATTGCAAGGTCAATTCTTTCTTTTTCAGTGAAATCTGTTAAAGCCTGCAGATGGCGTTTGGCAGTGATATGAACTTCATAGGGATATCTCGCAAAAAAAGGAATGTAGGCTGCGAAAGAATTGTTTTGCGCTACAATTCTGCGCCCATCAGAAAACTCAGCCTGCAAAATGTCGCAAATTAGACATCTGTTTTGTTGATCAAAGTGGCTCTTGCTCTGTGTCAATTCTCTTTGAATCAATGTGGGAATGAAGGGATATCCGTAAATTTGACCATGAGGATGATGAAGTGTTACCCCAATGACTTCACCTTTGTTTTCAAAAATGTAAACGTAATCGATACATTTGTGGCGCTCCAATTCGGCAAACCTATCAGTCCAGACCCGGATTAATTTATGTAAGCGCGTTACGGGTTCAGCAGAAAGAGAGGATCCATGATTAGAAGTATAAACAACCACTTCGCAAACACCTTCACCAGGCTTAACTCGATAAAGTTCTCCACACCCTATTACTGGTTCTGGAGGAGGACATCTAAGACTTGGAAAGCGGTTTTCAAAAACTGCGATATCAAAATCCGATTCAGGAATTTCCGTTTCAAACTTCCCAGGTTTTGTTGGGCAAAGAGGGCAAAAATCAGCAGGAGGTAAAAAAGTTCGGTCTTGCCGGTGAGTTGCAGTTGCTAACCATTCACCGATAAGTGGATTCCACCTTAGTTCAGACATATGTTTTTCTCCCTTAATTCGTCACCACGAAAACTTTTCAAAGTCTGCATTAAAATATAATGACTAATTTTTTGGCAAACAAAAAGTGCAAATTTTGCAAAACCTTCATTAATTCTTCTTTTCTTCTTTCTCGTCAAGATTTTTTTCATGAAAAGTGTAGAGAAATAAATTGCGATTGTCGCTTATTTTTTTTGTTTCTTTTTTCATCTCATATTCTGGTTCATATTGTTCATTCATATCTGACATACTTTTTTTCTCCTGGATGTTAAATCTAAATTTTGCGTAATTTTTTCATTTTACAAAGTAAAAGTTCTGAAAAGACTCAAAAAATCAATACTTTCCTCAATAAACTCAGGCAAATGTGCTAAAAACTAGGATTTTGTCATTGTGGGCCATTTTTTTTTAAATGAATCAACCCTGCGCAGGAAAGTAGAAAAAATCTCGATTTTTCCTTGAAGGAAAGAGCTTTTGCAAATTCGAAAATATTGCAAAAACTTCAGTGAAAGTGCTTTGCTGTCTAATCCACCTGATGATAACATTAATGCGATTGTCCACCCTGGGAAGCAGATTCTTCATGATTGCTTGGTTTTTTCTGATCTGAGTCTGAGTTTTTTTGCATACCTTTCAAGCCGAGGGTTGTCATAATAAATCCAAAAACGCTCATTATCAACCCCCACCAAAGATTAATATTTATCGCAAGGGATTTAGCATAAAGTTCTGTATTACAGCAAGTGAGAAGACCGTATACTGTCAGAAGAGCTCCTATGATAAGGAACATTGCGCCAATCGGCAGTCTTATATCGAGTCCCATTCTGTTTCTCCTTTTTTTAAACCGTTTGATTTTAAAAAATTTTCAGGTTGAGTAATTTGAGCAATCAAGCAAATTATTGAGCTGCTGGAAGCAGAAGTTTATTTACCAGAAAAGAAAGTTAAGCATGAAAGTCATCACGAGTACAAATATCGCGAGAGGCGCAGGTCTTTTGTACCAGTTTGGTTCCGGGTCTTCGGGGCGGGGAGTAAGGGAATAGACAAGACCTTGCAGTTCTTCAGCTGGTTTTGGAATTGTATTCAAACTGACGATTATAGATACGGTAAAGCAGGTAACCCAAGCAGTAATAGCTGTCCAAAATGTCTGGGCGAGTTCACTTGGATAGACTTTCAATACACCCAGAAAGCCTCCTTTAACTCCGGCTACTGCTCCTGCTGGCAAAGTGAGCCCATGATGCATTGCTGCAGCAACGGTTCCTGATATTAGGCCCGTAAAGGCTCCGTGTCCGGTGGCACGAGCCCAAAACATCCCTAGTGCAAAGGTTGCGAATAGTGGGGCGTTTACAAATGCAAAAACGAGCTGTAACAGGTCCATGATGTTATTGTAGGATGCAGCAACATATGCTGCGGCAAGTGAGAGCAAGATCCCAACAACCGTTGCAACTCTTCCCATCCAGAGGTAATGATCGTCAGAAGCGGAGGGTTTTATGTAACTCTGGTAAAGGTCATATGTCCAGACTGTGTTAAAGGCAGTGACGTTTCCAGCCATTCCTGACATGAAAGAGGCCAAAAGAGCTGTTAATCCAAGGCCAAGCAAGCCGGCGGGGAAATAGTGAAGCAGCATCATTGGAATTGCAAGATCGTAATCCAAAACGACTCTTCCACGGCTGTCTTTGACCGGCGTTTTGGTTTTCTCATCGAATTTTGGGGGAATAATCCCTGTACCGTGTTCTGATGCTCCAACGGTTGTGGGTTGCTTTGCCGCAACTTGTTCAGATGTGCCGGGATTTGTCGTTTGGTTGACAATTGCTGTGACCGGGTCTTTTTGTTCCTGTTGCCCAACTATCGAGCTTGCTCCGACTGCCAATGCGATCATCCCTGGAAGGATCACAAGAAAAGGAAACAACATTTTCGGAAGGGCTGCTATTAGCGGAGTTCTTCGTGCTCCAGCCATAGAATCAGCTGCCATAGCTCTTTGAACGACCAAAAAGTCGGTGCACCAATATCCAAATGAAAGTACAAAGCCAAGTCCCATAATGAGGCCGAACCACTCGATTCCAATGGGATTTTGGGATGCGTCACCCATAAAAGCCCAGGATTGCGTGTAAGCTGTGGCATGAAAACCATTGGCTATTGCAACTTTTGCCAGTTTTTCCGATAGTCCGGACCACCAACCGACGTCTTTTAACCCGATATAAACAAGTGGCACAAATCCAAAAACTATTAAAAAGAATTGAAGAACTTCATTGTAAATAGCACTGGTGAGTCCTCCAAGGAAAATATAAGCCAAAACGATGATGCATGCGATGATCATGCTAAAATCAAAATTCCAGCCAAGAAGAAGATTGAAAAGCTTTCCCATGGCATATAGTGAGACACCCGAAGAAAAAATTGTCATTGCAGCAAAGGAAAGCGCATTGTACCCACGAGTCTTTTCGTCAAATCGCAGCTTAAGATACTCTGGAACTGAGCGTGCTTTGGAGCCGTAATAGAAAGGCATCATGAAAATTCCTACGAAAACCATTGCTGGAATTGCCCCAATCCAATAAAAATGACTGGTTGCAATCCCGTATTTAGCTCCACAAGCGCCCATTCCAATTACTTCCTGCGCTCCGAGGTTGGCAGAAATGAATGCAAGGCCGGTTATCCATGCCGGAATAGATCTTCCTGAGAGAAAAAAGTCGGTGCTGGTTTTCATGAACTTTTTCAGTGCAAAGCCAATACCGATGACAAAGATAAAATAAATCCCCATTATTGCATAATCGATCCAAAGCAAACTTACTGGAGAATGTGCCATAAAAATCCCTTTCTTGAGTTTATTTTATTTCTCACAAAATTCAGGAATTCCGCTTCCCAGAGATAGTTCGAGCCACCAGTTCAATTTTCTGCCAGGCCTGATTGTTGAAGCTGAGTTTCGCTTTGAGGCTTCTAAAAGGGAATCCGGCATTCCGGAGCAGGGCTCGACTGCGACGGTGAAATGTTTACTGGCACGACTTAACGGCCATCCACCCTGGCAGACCCAGAGTCCTACGTAGGGAACCTCTTTCGGAGGAAAGCGAAAAACCACATGTTCATCGGCTTCTTTGTTGTAAAATGCGCTCCACCCAAATTTCAAAGGTCCAGCAAAAAATTTTTCTGCGAAGCCGCAAGATTTTTTTCCAATTTCGCTCAACTTCTGCCTTTCGTGAGAAGGCCATGAAATTTCTTCTCCGAAATTTCCTAAGCGGTTTAGTGCTGACCAGTTCAAAAAAAGACTCTTTACTTCCGGTGGAAAAAAAATCTCGGAGCCCTCAGAGGCTTTTAATAAGGGGTGTGAAGACCATGCAACCTGAAACTGGTTTTTTGAGTTGGAAACTACTTCATAATCTATTCTAAGAGTACTTTTAAATAGTGATAATTTCTTGGAAAAAAGGTAATCAAAGGATTTTCCTTTAATTTCGGCTACCAAAGAATTTTCGGATTTGGAGATTTTTGCTGGAAGACTCCACAAATCCCCATGATCGGGATAAGTCAGCGATTGATCATCTGGGGATTGGCATTCGGAAACCGTTGGAAAGCATTCATCAAATCCACTAGTATCAAATTTTTCAAAAGAATCCCCAAAATTTGCTGAACGATAAGGAAAATCAGGTGGTTCAAGCAAAATATTAAAGTCTTTTTTCTTACGCTTTATTACATTTATTTTTGCGCCTAATTCTGGGATAAGTGAAATGAAAAGCTGCTCATTTTCAAGAGTTTCCCGTTTTAGTTCGGGACTTGTTCGCGGTAAATCGCTCATACCTCAAGATTTTCCATGGTTTTTCCGCCCGGAAACACCTCTACCAGCCTAATTTTATCATTAGTAGGCATTTTTCCAAAGTACCTAGATTGTGTACATAGATTTTAGAATAATGAGAAAATGCAAAATTAAATAAATCCACGGGTTAGCCACTTTAACTTAGGTCAAGGACCGCGTTCTTTATGATTTTTGACTCCTTTTCCTTTGGCTTGTACTATTCGTTTATAGTGACAATGAATTTCACTGCTGGGGTGAGGGATAATTCGCCTCAAGGGAATTGGTAACCCCATTGGATTTAACAATTTCTTTATAAGCTTTAACTGCAGGGGTTGGAATTCTTTCAAAATTTTGCTTTCTGCAATCTACGCTGTAGAGGCCAAACCTTGGAGAAAAGGTCCCCCATTCCCAGTTGTCCGTGATGGACCAATGAATATAGCCAAGTATTGGAATTCCATCTTTCTGAGCTCTTTGCATTTGTTTTACATGCTGAATTAAACTGGCTTCGCGGGTCCAGGAATCGGCTCTTGGTTGCAGATCTTGCGTTGCAAAGCCATTTTCCGCAACTAATATGGGAAGATGAAAAGCATTATAATATGATTTCAAAACGTCATAAAATCCTTCTGGGTAAACTGTCCATTCCCAGGGTTTCCTTTGGAAAAAATTGTAATCAACTTGGGTGTAATAATCCAATGCTACGAAATCGCGGCAATTTGCGAGTTTGGCAAGAATCCATTCAAAGGAAGAAAGGAGGAGAAAAAAATTCTTGCCGGGTTCAAGGTTATTGCGGCTTATACGGGAAAAAATATTAGTCAAATCAAAGGAAGCGGCATAATGATTAAAACTAACCATTGCAACTGGATCATTACGATGAATTATTTCATAGGCTTTGCTATTGCAAAGCAACCAGTTTCTTGTTGCTTCAAAAAATTTCAGAGGACTTCCTTTTGCGGGAGGCAAAAAATTCCCGAAATATGCTCCGCCAAGAAACACTTCGGGCTCGTTGAAAGTCAACCACCAATCTACTTCAGATGCGTATTCCCGGCTAACAAAATCAACATAGCGAGAAAAGGGTTCAACTGATTTCGAGCTTTCCCAACCCCCGTATTTGCTGTCTAACCATGCCGGGTAGCTGAAATGGACCAAAGTAACAACTGGAGTAAGGCCATTCTTCTTCATTTCCTGAAACATTGAATGATAAAAATCGACTGCTTTTTGATCTATTATTCCGGGCAGAGGTTCAATTTTACTCCACTCAATTGAGGTTCTGAAAGCATTTAACCCCATGTTCTTCGCCAGTTGAATATCTTCTTTATATTTGTTTTGGCCATCTGCAGCTTTTCCACAGAGTTCCTTGGTGTGTGAAGCCATCTCAAACGGGAGCCATTGGCTGGTAGAATTATAGCCCTCCCATTGATAACCAGCGGTTGATACTCCCCATAAGAAGGTTCCTTTGGGAGATTTCATGGACGGCAAGTTGTCGCCATGGGAGGAATCGTTGTTAAGTGCTGCCCAAAAAGATTTGAAGCTATCAGTATCCATCAACCAGGGCTCAGAAACAATTTTAATTTTATTCTGGTCAATTGCGGTTTGAATGTTCAAATAATGGTCTTCAGATTGCCATTTCTGCCCTTGTACAAAAATAGCTTCGTATTTTTTCAATCGAAAGTTAATTGTTTCAGTTAAATCTGGAGTTAGTTTCTCGTGAATCAAAATAAATTTCCGGTTATCAGATAACTTTTTGAATAAATTAAGGTAAAAAAGAGAAAATGGGCGATCAGAAGATAATGCAACCTCTGCTTTTTCAAGGAGGTATTGTTCCTGATGAAGTGATTCTTGAATTTGCATTTGTGCTATGAAATCGAATAGCTCAGAAGTTCTTTTGTTAAGTGCTGAATCCAGCGATTTTTCCGTTGCCAGTTTGGTTTCTTTGGAAATATTCTTCTTGAAGTTCTCTGAAAGTTGTGAATTACTTTTTTTCAGGTTTTTCGAAAAGTCTTCAACTAAATTTGTCGAACGGGCTTCTAAAAAATAGTCACCCAAATATTTTTGGACTTGAATTTTTCGAATTGAGCTAATCTTTGAGTCAATGGTTTCTTTTACAGACGTAGTTGAAGCAGAACATTGAGAAAATAAAAAAAACGAAGAAACCACTACTGAAATGACTAAAAACCATCCCTTACGATAATTCATAGCTCGACCCTTCCTTTTAAATTCCCTGATAACAGTTATTCTATTTTTCGTACCAACTCAAGAATTGGAGAAAATGAGATATTGAGATGGTAACTGTTTTCTATCTGATGATAATAATTCTAAAAGGAATTTTCAAGTAATTTCAAGTGTTCATATCAAAGATGATTTTTTTGAGGATTAACCTCAATACTATATTTTAAACTGTCCCCACAGGTGATGCAGTATAGTTCTTTTCCAATACCGGCCAAGCCACAACCTGAACAAAACCAAAATCTCGGAAAAAGAGGAAGATCCAGAAGTTGGATTTTTTTCCATGCCATTTTTAAATAAAATATTAAACAGGTATTTATGTAAAAACTTAAAATCGTGGAGATAAAGAGATCGAAGGAACTGAGTGAAAAGTTAAATATCCCATGAAAGAAAGCAGATAAAAAGAAACAGGAAAATAGCATTCCAATTGATTTCAGAAATCCCAGGCCAAGAACATTTCCAAAATAAATTGAAAACGAGATTCCAATTCCGCTAATTCCTGAGAAAATCAAGTGCCCTGTTGTACTAACAATACTTCTTAAAAAAAGAATTTTTACTCCAAAGAAATTGAGATAATCGATATTTTCCATTAGTGAAAACCCGATTCCACATGCTAATGAGGCAATAAAAAAGGAGGAAATTCTCTTTTCAAGAGAATATAAGGAAATGGCTGAAAACGTAGCAATCAGTTTAAGGCCTTCCTCGACGGGGCCGACGAAAAGGAAACAGACAATCGCTTTTAGATAGGCATTTTGTTCATAAAGTGAACCAAAAATATCGATTTTAAAAAGCACAGTGATTAAGGGAAAAACAATAAATTTAACAAGAATTGCTGCAAACATTCCAAAGACTACCCCTGCAATTCCTGCTTTTCTAAAATCAGAATCTGAAAAAACGTTCTTTAGGCAAAAAATAAAAACAGCTGAGGGAGCAAACAAAACTAGAATGGATGCCAGTAATCCCTGATTTTCTGCCATCAAGGTGGCCCGATTCTTTTTAAATGAGCAAAGTAGAGGCTTTTTTTGCCGCTTTTATCAACATGAAACACAAATCCGTCGCCTTTGGGTGACCAAATTGGCCTGAAATGTTCTCCGTCTTTGAATGGAGCAACTGTGAATTCCTTTCCAGTTTCAAGATTCCGAACCAATATTACATTTTCACTTCCATCATTTTTTCCAGATTGAACATAAGCGAGGTATTTTCCATCGGGAGAAATGTCTGGAAACCACTTCCTTCCTTTTCCTCCTACTAATTCAGAGGGCGGGCCTGCCGGTTCAAGCGGAACTTTCATTATTCTGGAATCCTTGAATTTTTCAAAAATTCTTGTGAAGACGATTGCTTTTTGGTCCGGGAACCAGCGGGGTTCACGGTCATCATTGGGGCCACTTGTTATCTGAACTTGTCCTGTTCCGTCTGTTCCAATCAACCAAATATTGTTGCTTTTCTTTTTGTTGGAAACGAAAGCTATGAATTTCCCATCTGGAGATAATGATGGCATCATGCTTTTGGAATCACCCATTGTCAATTGCAAATTTTTTTGAGTGTCTTTTTCATATAGAAAAATTTGTTCCGGAGTCTGACTGTCACTGGAAAAAACCAGAGACTTTCCGTCGTTGGAAAATTCCGGCGTCCATATGTTTCCGGGCCAGGGGAAAAGCCTTACAGCGGGCGCTTCTCGAGTCGCTTCCTTAATATATACCTGAAGTTTGCCCTTTTCAATTTCGGGTCGAGAACCACTGAAAATCAGCATTTTTGAATCGGGAGAAAGACTCCCATGAAAGTAGTTGCCTTCTCCTGTCTCAAGAGATTTGACTTTGTCGAAAGCAAATGGACGTTTATCCACTTTTTTTTCTGGTTGATCGGAAGGCGGAGGTTGGATTGATTCTGCATTTGGAGAAGGCTGCAAACTTCCTGTGGAGGAAGCTGATGAAGCTGTTATAGACGAGGATGCGATTGAAGATATAGCAGTTTTTGAAATAGATGCAGGTTCTGAAAGTAAGACTGAAGTAGTGGTCTGCAATTCTGATTCTGACTTAGGTGCAGATTTAGAAGAAAATGTTGGTGAAGGAGAAGAGGAAGCTGCGGTGTTATCAAAAGTTTGAGCGATTCCAGCTTCTCGAGCGGTTGTTGTAGGAGATGCACTTTTTGAAAAATTTGATACTTCAGAGACAATTGGAGCCGTTTGTTGTGTTATTCCCAGTCTTAAATCCTTATTTGCTTTTTTAGCAAAGCCGGCTAATTGTTTTTCTTCCCGCCTCAATTTTTCGCTGAGAGCCAGGGCTTCTTTTTTCTCGGAAAAATGAATCGGAGCACTCGCTGAATCGGAATTCCTTGAAGCGTAATCCTTCACTTCCTTTAATTTTCCGATAAAAGAATAATCCCAGGTTTTACCTTGAAAAAAGAAACTGTCTACGAAGCTTCCCATTAAGGCTCCAGAAAGAAAAATAAAAAGCCCGAGAAAAAGTTTTTGTCTTCTTCTTTGTTTTCGTTTTTGGGGAGTATCACATGAAGGGCAGTTTGCTAATCCCCGATTGAGCTGCTGTCCACACCTGTAACAATACATCAGATCCTCCTGGAATCACATCATTTTATAGGAAGTTGTGATGAGTTTTTCATCCACTGATAAACTTGAAAATATTACTTGAAATGCTGCCATTAAAGATCATTCCAGATTGTTTCGCTTCATTCGTATAGCACTACACATTTACCACTAATTAGTAAGATAATACAAGCATTATATATTTTTAAGAGGAAAATTTCGAGTCCAGTTTTCAATCCACTGCTCTGTTCCATGATAAAAAAAACGGCTGATTGCTTTGTCAGGATAAAGGAATAATGATTGTGTCCAGAATTTGCCGTGATTTTCCAGACTTGGACCAGCACCAACAAAAATGCTCATGCCGCTAATGTCGCAATTAAACAAATTAAGGCGCCTCCCTTCAAAGAATGTTGAATCATGGAAGAAAAAGGGATTGGTTGGAGCCAGATGAATATGCCCACTGACCCACAAATTAATCTGGGGATTTTCTCTCACTATTTTTGTTACTCTGGAATAGGGTTGCGCGGTATAGTTTTCTAAAAAAGGTGCCATTTTAAGGAATTTTTCATCAAAGACTGGAGAATGGAAAAAAACGATGGCAGGTTTTTTGCATTTTTTCAGTCTTTCTTCAAACCAGTCAAGTTGTGGCTCGGAAATGGCTGTATAATAGTGCGAAGTTAAACTGTCTACCGAAAGAAAAAACAGGTTTTGATTGGGAAGCTCAATTTCGTCAAACATTTGGGGTAACTGGAAAGTTTCCATGAAAAGCTGAATTTTTTTTTCCCTATCGGAAGGGGAAGCGGGACTGAAATAATTACTGAAAAAACAATCATGGTTTCCGGAAATTGGAAAAAATGGCTTCTGGAGCATGTCCAGAAAATGGGCAGCGCTTTTATACTCTGAGGGAGTTCCCGATATCTCGCACAGGTCACCCAAAATTACCGCAAAATCAACATCTTCCCAAGTCGCTATTCTTTTGAGTACTTCTTCTTTTTTTGATGTGATTCTTCCCGGAAAATGCGGGTCAGCTAAAAGAACTATGTGAAAATATCCTTTTTTTTCAGCTGCAGAAATCTGTTCAGCCTGGAATTGCCTTTTCATATTCATGCAAGCGAACTAATTTTAATCACTGTCTTCGTTTCGATCAATTCCTAGAAATTTCATTTTTCGTTGAAGTGTTCTACGTGAAACTTTAAGGAATTTTGCAGTTACGGAAACATTATTAGAGTTGTTCTCCAATGAACGGACGATGATTTCTCTTTCTGCAGCCATAAGTTGGTCCTCAAGACTTCCTTCACCTTTTTTGGGAGCAATTTCTCGCGATTCAAAAAGGTTTTGAGGAAGATGAGAAGGCAGGATAGCGCTGTCAGCTAAAACAACAGCTCTTTTCAGGACATTTTCCAATTCCCGGATGTTTCCAGGCCAGGAATAAGAAAAAAGAACGCGTTTCGCAGCCGGTGAAATTTTGGGAACCGGTTTGCAATTTTCTTTGGCGAATTTCTCTAGGAAATGGTCTGTCAAGAGCGACAAATCCGCCTTTCGCTCCCTCAATGGGGGAATTGTTATGGTCATTTCATTGACCCGATAATATAGATCGTGTCGAAAACCACCTTCCCGAACTAAAAGCGCTAAGTCTCTATTGGTTGCAGAAATAATCCTGATATCGACATCGACAGGTTTTGTGCCGCCAACTCTCCGAACTTTTCTTTCCTGAAGGACTCTTAGCAACTTTACCTGAAAACCCAGTGACGTCTCAGAAATTTCATCGAGAAAAATTGTTCCTTTGTTGGCTATTTCGAAATAACCGCTTTTCTGGCCTATTGCTCCAGTAAAAGCCCCCTTCTCATGGCCAAAAAGCTCGCTTTCAATTATGGAATCGGGTAAGGCACCGCAGTTAACGGGAATAAAATTTTCCTTGGCTCTCTGGGAATTCGCGTGGATAGCGTGGGCTACTAATTCTTTGCCAGTACCGCTTTCTCCCTGAATTAAAACTGAAAGATTACTTGCGCTGATTTTTTCGAGACAGGAAAAAATTGATTGCATTTTTTCAGATAAACCGATTATTCCTGAAAACTTTGCTGAGGTTGCTTTCCCGGTTTGGGATTTTGCTGAAGCTTGAGTCATTTCTAAAATATTTATTGGAGAAAATTCAAAAATGACTTTATTAGAAATTTTCTGAATCCAAAGCGGGATGACAGAGGCCAATTCCTGGATTTCTGAATCCCGCAGATTAAGCTTTTTTCCCTCTTGCCAAACAATTGTTATTAGTTCATCTTGACTTGAATGTACAAGCTCTTCGATATTCCTTTCCATTAATCGGTTTAAAATATGAAGATAACCGAGAAGTCGACTTTGGGAAAAATCTGGCTTTACGTCCTCAAAACCGATATCTTTAAGAATTGCCTCCCGCATTGTTGGGGGCATTGCTGAAGCGAAATTGATTTCCTGCTTTTTGGGAAGGACCGTTTTCCAATACTCAAAAAGCTTATCTATCTCCCCGACTTCTTTGGGAGCAAGCTCAGAAAAAAGCTGGGTTGCAAGTTCCTTTAGATTATTTGTTTCATCCATTGTTACTGAAAAAGTGAGAAAAAACATCCTCCTTGGGCAAAATTACCGCCCTGAAATAGGCATCTACAGCGAGTAGATTCATTTAAAAATCAAATATTTCACAGCTTATTAGACCATGCGAATTTGAATTTGCTTTCACAGAGATTCATCACTTATTTAGTGGATTCAGAGGTCGTTGCCGAATTGGCAGGCGCAGGAACATTACTTTCTGACTGAGGTTTTGGTGCCGGTTTGGAAGAATTTTCCACTTGATTCTTTGAATTGCCTTGCTTTGCATTAGGTTGCGTGGTTTCAATATATCCTTTGATGGCATGACCCGCTGGTGTTGTCACACCGGTTGTCTCTTTAGAAGGTTTTGTTGGACTCGGGGAAACCTCATTTGCGGTTTTCGTGGTTTCTACAGGGTTGGATGTTTTGGTTGGGTCTAAGGTGGATTTTTGTGTGTCAGAAGCCGATTTGTTGTTCACACCAGAAGGTGTAGTGGTTTCACCCGTTGAGGGTTGCGCATCTTTATCTGGTTTGATCGTTTCGCTAGCTTGTTTTGAAATATCCTGAGGAGATTTTGCTGTATCTGTAATATTACTGGGCGTGGCAATATTAGGATTAGAAGTTGTAGATGCGGATTTTGTGTTGTCAGGAAGTGATTTTGCGGAATCCTGAATTGTTTGCACTTGAATTTCTGCTTGAGGAGCAGTGGAAGTTGCTACTTCAGCTGATTGCGTGGCCCCTGGAACGGTCTCAGGAGCAGGAACTTCAAACCCGGGTTTTACAGTGCCACTTGCTGCAGACTGAAGCTGAATCGCTTTTCCTGTGAAGGTTTCGGATGCCACAGCGAGAGGTTTTTCAGGTTGGGGAATTGGTTTCAAAAGGTTTTTTGGAATGGATTTCTTCATCTTTTTAAGATAAAGTATTGCATCAGGGTCGCCCGGTCGTGCTTTCAGGGCATTCATATAAGCATCAGCAGATTTAATGGGATCATCGGATTCACGATATATTCTCCCCAACCAAAGCCAGGAATCAGCATTTTCAGGGTTTGCTTCAACCGATTCCAGATACTTTGCCTGAGCCAACTTTTTCTGGTTTTGTTGAAAAAATAGATAACCCCATTGTCTCAACGCCTCAGAGCGATAAACAAGTATTCGGGGTTTCTTTTTAGTATTTGGGAATTTTTCCAAAAAATCTTTCCAGGCACTGGCTTCTCTCGAAAAGAAAGCCATCTTTTGATAAATCTTTGCAATTCTATAATAAAGCATTTCTGCATTTTGAGGTTCTTTGGCAATCAGGCTATTCAATCTTGTTAAGGAACGCTCCAATTGAGCTCGATCAGATTGTCCAAGACGCAAATCGTCACGAGTTTCAGGATCGATCGAAGCCAAAAGTCGCATTTCAGCAAGATCAGCTGTGCAACTTGAACAAAAATCAGCAGAAGCCGGATTCAGCGTCTGGCACTCGAGACATTGATTCAAGGGGCGTTTGCAACTTCTACAAATTGTGTCTGGCGGGTCAGCCATTTTTTGACAAAAAGGACAAGCATTTTTAAATGCATACGCGCCTGAAAAAACGGAAAAAATGAAAATTGCCAATAAAAACACAGTTTGCAACCTAATTTTCATATCTTCCTCCCTGTTAAATTATTGGATAAAAAGAATTGTAAATCTAATTTAACTTTCCTTGCATGTCAAATGGAAAGATTTTTTACAGGGCGAAAGGGAATAGTTCATTAAATCTTGATGCAATGAACTTTTCAATCCTTGGTGACTTCGACTATGTTCATTCTCCGAAGGGGCAATTATCCGGTTGTTGAGCGAAGTTGAAGCGACAAATGGAAAAAGTATATTTTCCCTGGAATTTTTATCAAAGCAATTGTAGCGAAATAGAGTCCGCAATTCTCTGTTAGTTTTCTCGCAAAATACAGCTATTACAGATTTTTGCTACGAAACTTATCGGAATAATTAGTTTTTTGAACATTGCTCAAAATGGCTCTCAAAAACAATCGCAGTGACTCACTGAGATGCTGAAAAAGAGAAAAAATACTTGCTTACAAACCTGCACCTAGCGTGAGTTTACTAAATTTAATAAATTTTTGCCTTCATACAACGTTCAGACGAGATATTCAACCGTATACACCGAATTAATTCGGCCACATGGCAAGGGTTACGCGAGATTGCGAAATTTTGAAATACTGGACTAGAGCTAATCTGCCAAAAAGTAGGGTTTTTCAGCCCTGTACTCTCAAACGTGCATCATTGCCGATTTTTGCCTTTAGCTTCGTAAACTCACGCTAGGGAAGTGCAGAAAATTTGGAAAAAAATTTTTTCGCGAATTTTTTTTGAATTGCATGGTTAATTGCCAATGCCAATATGAATTTACTCTTTGTTGCTGAAGTAATTGGAGTAATCTCAGAATTCCAATTCCCGAGGATATAGTCTTGAGACCATTTTCCCAAAGCCTGAAAACCTGAACTCGCTTGGATGAGATTCTTGCCTTAACTTTTGGATTATTTGGTCTCAAAACAAAATTCGGGCTGAAAACTTTTTAATCTCTACGGAATCGGCTTTTGAAGCTGAGCAATCGAAGAAAATGAAGTTTACGACAACAGAAATTTTGAATCTTGCAAAAATAATTCAAAATCGAAGGTGCAACTAGATTGGAAGTGAAAAAAGTGTGTATCTCTTCTCGGAACATGGGATTAAACCTGTTTTTTCAATTGCCTTAGTGGAAAGTAGAATTTTAGAGGGCCTGGATTCTCCCAGTGCTGAAATTACATTTTTGATGGCTTTCAAGTCTTCCGGCGTTTTTTCCTTCCTGAAAACAAACCATTCTCGACCGTCAAAACAGGCAAAATAGAGATTATTTTCAGATTTAATTTCCAAAAAAATTGGTTTCTGATGGCTGATAAAGCCGTAACTTGCCGCCATAAATGATCTTGAAAGAATTAGTTTTGGGGGTAAGAAGGGCCCCATGTAGGGGATCATTGAAAAATCCGAGAGGCCTTCGAAAAAAAAGTCGGATTTGTTAACAACTAATTTGGATTGATCATCAGATTCTACGTCATTGGTGGAAATCCATTGAAATTGGCGCTCAATTGGAATTCTAATGGCAGAAAGATCATCGCAAAGTTCTTGTTGGTCAGCAAACACGAACAATCTTTGAAATTCGCGTTTTCTAGCCTCTTTCTTCAGATTTTCCAGAAATCCAAAAACCAGTTTCGGATGACGCAAATTCGGATGAAAGCGCATTTGGGTAAGCCAGGCATCTCCCCCGGTGTCACCGACCAGGTCGGAATAACTGATTATAGTTCTTGCGACAGAATTTACCCAGGAAGTTCCTTTTGCTCTCAAAACTATTTTGTGGTTCATTCGACAGGTTTCCGGATCGTCGAACCAACCACCTTCCAATACTTCTCTGCAACGCTGCATATCAACAACAAAATCAGGGTCGATTTCATACGAAAAAGCCCTGAATGTAACTTGTTTTATTAAATATTCCATAAGTTGAGTTGTGATATCAAAACTGCGGCACAATTATGTGCCGCAGTGGACTTGATTTTCAGTTAAGTTGTTTATTTTTTGCTATTGACTTCTCTCCAATAGCCATTAGTATGTTTTCCGTTTTTGTCATAATGGCCTTTTACGAAGGTTGCATCTTTTTCACCGGTTAAAGCTTTTTTAATCGCAGTTCCGGTATCCATAACCTTGTTTTGGGCTGAATCAAAAACTTTTGTTCCAAATTTATTTCCATTTTCAAAACCCTTTTTGAAGGAATCTTTCAGGGTTTGGAAAAATCCACCTTTTTTGCCGTGATTCGGGCAATGTCCCTGGTCTTGGCCTTGATCACCCTGTCCATGGTGTTGCCCGCATTGCCCTTGATCACCTTGGTTCTGCCCCTGATCCCCTTGGCCCGGATTTGGTTGAGGTTGAGGGGTCGGTTGAGGCTGTGGAGTCGGTTGTGGTTGTGGGGTCGGTTGTGGTTGTGGAGTCGGTTGAGGCTGTGGGGTCGGTTGAGGCTGTGGAGTCGGTTGTGGCTGCGGAGTCGGTTGTGGTTGTGGAGTCGGTTGTTGTTGCCCTTGATCCTGGCCCTGATGTTGATGATGCGGAGTTTGTTGTTGCTGTTGACCTTGGTTCTGGCCTTGGTGCTGATGGTGTGGAGTTTGTTGTTGCTGCTGCTGGCCTTGATGCTGTGAATTACCAGCAAAAGCGACTGGTGAAACAATCATTGCACTTGCAACAAAAACTGAAAGAATCAATTTTGTACTGTTTTTCATTTCTTCCCTCCTAAGTTTTCCTCTTTTGGAATTTATATTTTTCACGCAACATTTATGCCATACATATTATCTACAAAATAGTTGATTTTTTCAAGCTTTTTTTTCAACTTTTCGGGATCTGCTGAAAAAAAATCATCAGAATGCCAAAAAAAATGCCGATTTTTTTAGAAGAGAGTACTCCAAGGAAAAAAGATGCCCTCCCTTTCTGCTTTTTCATTAATACAGGTTGATGACTTGTTCGTAGCAGTTTTAGCCTGCCTTGCTGTTATTACTATTGGGGAATTTCTTCTCAAAACCCTAAACAAGACTCTAAAAAAGTTTTCCCCTGGAAATAGAGGCGTTTTGGCCATTGCAAACAATTCAATTTATTTTCCGGTCTCTCTTATTATCCTTGCTCTCGGTGTAAAGACTGGTTTCAGATTTCTTCCTGCCAACGTAACTAACCCGGCATGGCTTTCAAATATTGATTTTTTTCTAAGCTTTCTAATGGTTTTGACCTTGGGAGAATTTTTTTTCGGGTTAATTGTCGATTTTTATCTGAGAGAGAAAAGAGGGACGGATATCCCGAAAATCTTTTCCCAGTTATTCAAAACAATTATTTATGTGATCATTGGTTTATCCTTTGCCTCAACAATTTATAGAATTGATATTACACCACTTTTAACAACTTCGGCAGTTTTTACAATGGTCATCGGTCTTGCATTGCAAGATGTTCTTGGAAATCTTTTCGCTGGTCTTTCTGTTCATATTTCCCCCCCATTTAAAATTGGTGATTGGATTAAAACCCAAAACTGGTTTGGGAAAGTTATTGAATCAAACTGGCGGGCAACGACCCTGATTAGCCCCTTAAACGAAATAATTGTGCTTCCCAACAATGATATTGCAAAAAAAGAAATAGTAAATTTATCATTCATTCCAGGAAAGCTGCTAATGGACTTCTCCATTGGTTTATCCTATGATACCTCTCCGGAACGAGCAAGAAAAGCATTATTGGAAGCGTGTCGACAAGTAAAAGAGATTCTTTCCGACCCAACCCCACTTATTCTTGTAATGACTTTTGGGGAATCGGCTATTGTTTATCAGATAAGATTTTGGATAAAAGACACCGAAAGCCAACAACTTGTCAAAAATCAACTAGCATCAAGAGTTTGGTACCGATTAAAAAGAGATTCCCTTTCCATTCCTTACCCCATTCAGGAAGTTTATTTACACCAGAAAAAAGACCACAATGCAGAAATACTTACCGAGAGAATACGCATTGTTTCCTCGATCGATTTTTTGGCAAAATTACCACGGGAAGGAAAAGTAGTTCTTTCCAATAACCTGAGGGAATTATGGTTCGAAAGTGGGGAGACAATTTTCCAAAAAAATTCGTCAGGAAAAGATTTTTACATTATCGATCGAGGAAAAGTTTCTGTTTTTATTGACGACCAGTGTAAAGAAAAAGTAGCAACATTAACTGACTGTGATTTCTTTGGAGAAATGTCCTTTCTTACTGGTGAACCGCGTTCAGCGACGATTATTGCTGAGACTGAAACATGCGTGTTGGTATTAAAAAGTCAAATATTAGGGGATCTCCTCAAAAATAATCCTGATATTGCAAATATTTTAAGTGAGGCATTGGCAAACAGAAAAGAAGCAAATATTCAACGTATGGAAAGGGGAAAATCAGGTTACGGTCCAAGCGAAGCCAGTGAGAATCTCTCTTCAAACATCGATAAAAAAAGTACTATCATCCTTGAAAAAATTAGGAGTTTTTTCCGCCTTTAATCTTGCAGATCACTTTGCTTAAATATTTTGGAAAGAGACCGTTTTCCTTTCTCTTTAAGAATAGCCATTAATGCATCAATAACCTGAAAATAATTCTAATTTATTTTTTGTCTCTAAATAGGGTGGATTAGTGTATAATCTTGAATTTATGAGCTTTTTACAGGATTTTACATGAGACAGGAAAATTTGACGAAAGTATTTTGGTTTATTATAATTTCATACCATAGGCGTTCACTCAATATATCTAAATTTCCTGTTGAAAACCTCTGTAATGTGAAAATAGATCCTTGACATTGGGGAAAAGACCTTTTCCGGAGACCGGATTTGCTCAAAATTGAGGCAAAATGCCTTTCTCAAAAGGGCGGTAATCTGTAAAGACCTTTGGTGGCGAGACGGAGAACTCGTTTTATGCTTGTTTAAGCTAGGTATTTTAAGTTTTTTGTGAGATCAACTCCTGAAATATTGAGTTGATAGCGAGGAACATCATAAACCGGAGTGGCTTTTTTCAGGAATTGAACGATTTGTTTCTATCTTAGTGGCATTTATTTTAGGAGAAAATTTTTATGTTCAAATTATATAAGAAGTTTTTTAGTTCCTTAAAAATGCAGGTAAAACGGCGTTATCTTATGCTCTGGAAAAGAGAGACCATCGAAAAAGAAATAAGCAAAAGAAGAGGCGAATGCTTGGGTTGTGGAGAATGTTGCAAGGCTTCGTTTTCCTGTCCATTCTTGTTTGAATACCAAGGCAAGCTTCTTTGTAAAATTCACGAAACCAAACCTGAAGTGTGTAAAACTTATCCTTTCAGCAAAGAAGACATGTTTCCGCATGCCAAAGAAAAATGTGGTTACTATTTTGTAAAAAATAACGACCGCGAGCCAAAGAAAAAAAAGAGATAATATTTTTTCAAAATAAAGAAGTTTGGGCGTCAGCCCTTTTTCTTTTTTAGCCCGGTTTAATTCGTGAAGTAATATGGTTCATAAGCCTTATTCCAGGCAGATTTCAGGTAGATTTTCCGAAGTCGGAGAAAATTGCATTTTAATTCAACGGGCGAAATAATACTGGAATAGGTTCAGAGCAAACGCATTTAAATTCCTGAAACAAACATGAATTCTGTAAAATTTGAGAATAAAATTACCTGTGTCCAAATTCCTGAGACTGGCTTAAATAGTAGATCTCGATGGTTTTAATGCGTTTGCCCTGGGAATAGGTTCAGGAAGTTATATTATATGAGCTTCTTGCAATATTGTATAAAATTTGCACATCAGACAAAAAGAAATTTAGGTTTGATGCTCATTGTGATATTTTTCGCAAATTTGAATTTGCTAATTTTGCAGGAATTTCATATGATTGTTTTGTTGTAACGGTTCGAATTGTTTCACAATAGTCTTTTGAACAATTTCAAAAAAAGTTGTTACATAGTTAGGTGCGAATATAGAAGGAGCGATCTTGAAAAATTCCGGATTTGTTTTGGATTCATCCCTGAGGCTAAGAGGTGATCAAGCTCAAGCAGTTGAAAAACTGAGTAATTGGCTTTCTTTAGGGGAACGATTTGTTACATTGCTGGGTGTAACTGGCTCAGGAAAAACCTTTGCGATGGCTAACATAATTTCAAAACTTCAAAATCCGGTCCTTGTTTTGACTCATAATAAAACTCTTGCTGCGCAGCTATTTTCCGAGTTTCGTGATTTTTTCCCCAAAAATGCTGTGGAGTATTTCGTAAGTTATTATGACTACTACCAACCGGAAGCATATATCCCAGGAAGAGATTTGTACATCGAGAAAGATTCTGATATCAATCAGGAGATCGACCGATATCGGCATAGGGCTACATCAGCTCTTTTTTCCAGAAGAGATGTAATAATCGTAGCTTCAGTAAGTTGCATTTATGGACTTGGCTCTCCTTCAGATTATTCGGGTTTAAAAATCTCGCTTACGCAAGGTTCAATTCTTCCCAGGCACCAGCTTCTCAGACAGTTAATCGAAATTCAGTATTCACGAAACGATATGGATTTCGATCGTTCCAGATTCAGAGCTCGCGGGGAAACCGTCGACATTTTTCCGGCGTCCAGCGAGGAAGCTCTAAGAGTGAAATATTTTGGAGACGAAATAGAACGCATCGAACGCTTTGACCCATTGACCGGAGAGGTTTTCGAAAATCTCCCAACTGTAGATATTTTTCCCGCACAACATTTCGTAACCACGGTGGAAAAAAAAGAATCTGCAATGGTCGCAATCGAAGAGGAATTGAAAGCGCGGATAAAATATTTTGAGGACTCAAAACGTTTGTTAGAAGCTCAACGCGTGTATGAGCGTACGCGCTATGATTTGGAGATGATTCGAGAAACCGGTTTCTGCAAGGGAATTGAAAATTATTCGCGACATTTAGCCGGAAGAGCTCCTGGAAGCCCCCCAGACACCTTGATTCACTATCTTCCAAAAGATTGTTTGATAATAATTGACGAATCGCATATGACAGTTCCACAACTCAAAGGAATGTCGGGTGGAGACCGTGGACGAAAGCAGAACCTGGTTGATTTCGGCTTTCGACTTCCATCGGCCCTCGATAATAGACCTTTGACATTTGACGAATTCCTTGCAATAAAAAAGCCAATAATGTTTGTTTCAGCAACCCCCTCACCCTGGGAAATAGAAGTATCCCATGGAAATGTTGCCGAACAGCTTGTCAGACCCACTGGAATACTTGACCCACAAATTTCGGTTGTTCCAAGTGAGGGACAAATCGATCATTTGATTGGGAAAATTCATGAAAGGGTTGAGAGGAAGGAAAGGGTATTAGTGACTACTCTGACAAAAAAAATGTCACAGGAATTGGCACGCTATCTGAACGAACTCGACATTCCATCCCGCTATTTACATGACGAAATTGATACTTTGGAAAGAATTGAGATATTACGCGATCTTAGAATTGGGAATTTTACTGTCCTTGTTGGAATTAACATGCTTCGCGAGGGTCTGGATCTCCCGGAGGTTTCGTTGGTAGCTATCCTGGATGCTGACAAGGAAGGCTTCTTGAGATCTTCATGGGCATTGATTCAAACTGCTGGAAGGGCTGCCAGGAACATTAACGGGGAAGTAATTCTTTATGCGGACAGAATTACGCCCGCGATGAAATTTTGTATCGATGAAACGAGCCGTCGCCGAAAAATACAGGAAGCCTTCAACAAAGAAAACAATATTCAGCCAGCTTCGATAGTTAAATCACTTCCCAAAATTTTTTGCCCCGGAGGAGAATTCCTTCCCCAGGAAAAAGTTACTATCCAAAAACTTGAAAAAATGATTGAAAGTTTGAAAGTTGAGATGGATAAAGCTGCAACATCACTGCAATTTGAAAAGGCTGCCATGATAAGAGACGAGATTATTGCCCTTCAAGAGGAACATGTTGAACTCGACGTCCTGGGAAATCTTAACAGCGCATTGAAAAAAGGGCGTGGGAAAAGTATGGCAAGCCGCGGACATGGCCTTAGAAAACAGAAAAAATTGTAAAATTTAATTTGCACTTCCACATGAAATTGGTAAATGGTAAAATTCCGTCCTGAGTGAATTAAAAATTAAGGAGGAATTTTGTGGTTGAATTTCAAAAAATGCATCACCTAGGAAACAATTTCATTTTTTTCTCCGAGCTGGAAGAAAAAAAATCCCTGGATGCTTTGAGAACCCCAAGCGCGGTAAAGATGATTTGTGATGTGAAATATGGGCTTGGAGCAGATGGCGTCGTATTTCTAAGACCTCCGGAAAACTCAAAAAATAATGTGCGCATGCAGATGTTTAACTGCGATGGAAGTGAAGCTGAGCTTTGCGGCAATGCCCTGTTGGGAGTTGGACACGCGTATCTTCAGAAATTTCCTACAAATGGCCCAATTAAAATTGAGACGATCGGTGCCATCAGAGAACTTACTTCTCTGAAAAGCAAGAGTGCCCAACCTTCCTACAGAATCAAATTAGGGACAGTTAACTTTGATCTTGAAAAAACCGGTGACCTTTTACCCTCAGACAATAGAAAACCCCTTGTTTGGCAAGAGGAAAAATTTGAGCCGATTTATGCTGGTTTTGGAAATCCACATGCAGTCCTTTTCCTTGATTCACCTTTATCAAACGACGCAATGATCTCGGTTGGGGCTTGGCTTGAAACTCATTCGAACCATCCCCGGAGAATCAATGTCGAATTTGCAAAAGTTATCAATAATAATCAAGTGGAAATGCACGTCTGGGAACGCGGATGCGGTATGACAAACGCTTGCGGAACTGGTGCTGCAGCAGTAGCTAGTACCGGAGTCAAAACCGGAAAGCTTAAATCCCCTGTTACTGTGCGAATGCCAGGCGGAGAGATTTTGATTGAAGTTGAAGGAGAGACAGTATACCTTACTGGTACTATTCAGGAAGTGGCCTGTGGAAAACTTGCGCAGTCATTTTTTGATATTTTGAATAAAAAATGAATATGTAGCAACCTCTAGTATAACGTTTCCTAAATACCGTTGCATGGTCAGTCAGTACATAAGTTTCCATTTGGTATGGAGTGATTTCCGGGTTTTATGATTTTAGATTTGTTGTATGTCGGCCACGTTTGATGATTTTATTGCAAGGTTATTTTGGAAACGCTCTACTAGTTGCGAGTTTTCGAGCTTAATACCTAATTATTTTGGAAAATTACTTGAAAGAATCAGGTGAAACATTTCTCCTCCAAGAGAAATTCAGGATTTCGGAAAAGTGCCCGAAAGTGGGTTCGAAAAATTTTGTGAAACTTCTCTGGCCCTATTGCTTCATAAGGCGTCATACGAAAATAAAGTGATGGTTTTGCCAATTTTCTTTGTCAGAAAATATTGTATTTTCTCCTCGAAAAGTGCTTGTCAAAGAAAACGTGTACCCTTGAAATGATCATGTTATTTTTGGACGACGCCTAAGACAAAATAACCTTTGACCTACGCTGAATAAATGGAGGTCTAACTTCTATTTTTTTTGGTGAAAGACTTTTACTAAGTTGCGTTCAAGATGTACTCATTGGTGTTTTTCGCATTTGTAGTTTTTACCAACTGTGCCGAAGTTCAGACTGTCGGAAAATCCCTAGAATTGGATAATCTTATGTACCAACCCGTTTTTTCCCTCCGCTTTCGTGCATCAAATCAAGTCCACTTTATGCTGAATTTAATGTACGAGCTTTTCCAACAGTCTCGTTATCATCGGTCAAGAAAGGTCTATTCTTAAATTTTTGGTGAGTACCATGCGAGGCCAATATACGAATCGGTTTAGAGCCAATTTGAACCCAACTTAATATTAAATATAATTTGGATTTTTTGAGATAAGGAGTTCTAAAATAATGAGATTTTACCCAAATTTGAATTTTTGTGTCAACAAGTTTGCATTTAGTAACTTGGTACTTGCTGCTTTTGTACTTCTTGTATTTTCAACGCCTCTTCTTGCTCAAACAAGGCAAACATATGTGGCAGGAAAATTTTATCCTGCCGATAAATCAGAACTTGAAAAAATGGTTAACGATTTTGTTGGGAGTTCTGTTCAAACTGTAACAGCATCTGAAGGGGCAAAAATAGTTGGGATCATCTCACCTCACGCGGGATATCCTTTTTCCGGAAAAACTGCCGGTGTGGCTTTTAAGAGTATTGCCGGACAAAAATTCGATCGAATCTATATCCTTGGAGCGAATCACGTCTCGGAGAGTGATAAACTTGCGGTTTGGGGGGATGGCGAATTTGATACCCCGTTAGGGCCTGTTCCTTCTGACTCGACTGTTGCAAAGCAACTTGCGTTAGCGTCAATTCCAATCAAAATAGATCCTGATAGCCATTCCGGAGAACATTCCATTGAAGTTCTGCTCCCGTTTTATTTAAAAACCATTGGTAATCATCCTGCGGTTTTTGTGTCAATGTGTGGCCCGATCGAAAACGGGATAAAGTTTGCTGACGAGATTTGCCGATCACTGGTAGATTTTAAGGGACGTGTTCTGATAATAGCTTCTTCAGATTGGTCGCACTATCATGACTCAGCCACGGCTAAAAAGCTGGATGAAAACGGTCTGGATTCAGTCATGAAACTTGATGAAGAATCTCTTATCAAGAAATTGCTATCGAAAGAAACTGAGTTTTGTGGAGTAAACGGTGTTATCGCTTTAACCAGAATTATGCGAAAATGCAAGGGAAAGGCTGTTCTTTTACAGCGAAGTGATTCCGGAGTCAGTACCGGTGATGAATCAAGTGTTGTTGGATACGCTGCAGTTTTAATGCAATCAGATATCTTCCTGGAAGAAAAATCTGGAAGTAAAGCTTCTGCCGATTCTACAGGGCAATCCAATTCTTCTTTGCTATCTGCAACATCTTCTTCACTCTTAGCAACTAGCACATCGGTTGGAATTTCCTCATCAGTTCCAGGGATTATGGCATCGTTACCTTCGAATTCTGTTCTTCAAGTTTCTTCAACGACACCAGCAGTTCAAGAAATAATTCCCAGTTCTACTGCTAAAGTTGTGTCTTCTCAAGCGTCAGAAGTAGGCATTAGTTCCGATTCAATGAAAGGAAAAGTGAATATGGAATTTAAGAATGAAGCTTTGTCGATTGTCCGAAAAACTCTTGAAAGCGTTGTAAAGGGTGGGGGAATCCCGGAAATTTCTTGTAAAAACCCCAAATTTTCAGAAAAGTGTGGAGTCTTTGTAACACTAAAGAAAAAAGGTGAATTAAGAGGTTGCATCGGTTTTGTAGAAGGAATCAAACCTCTCGGAGAGGCGATTCCTGAAATGACTCTTGCTGCTTCAACCGAAGATCCCCGTTTCAATCCAGTTACTCCTGAAGAACTTCCCCAAATTGACATTGAAATATCGGTGCTTTCCCCGATGATTCCAGTAAATTCTCTGGACGAAATTAAAGTAGGCCGTGATGGATTGATGTTAAGACTAGGAGGCCGCTCCGGGCTTTTATTGCCCCAAGTACCAGTTGAGTGGGGTTGGGACAGAGATACCTTTCTCGAACAACTCTGCGGAAAAGCTGGTTTGCCATCCGGGAGCTACAAAAATCCGGCTGCAAAATTAGTCCGCTTTACCGCAGAAATTTTTAATGAGAAGGAATAAGCCTCTCATCAAATTGTAGGTTGAACTTAAAGGTTTGGAATTTGTTTTTCCAAAAGCACTTCCAGAACTTTCAAATCATTATCTCCAGACATTTTTCACCTCAACCCAATGAACTAATTAATTATCTCACACTGTGGAAAATGTGATGATGATTTGTGGTTTTGCTATTTTTAATTTCCTAATGTGTCCATTTTGCGTTCGGCCTCGCTTCACGAGGCCGAACGCCGAGCTGTGCAGGCTCGGCGACAAAAGCTGTTCGTCCTCGCGATGGCTAATCGCCACCGCTCACCCGAACAGTCGCACGAGCAGGAATGGGCCGTTCACTGGTATCGGCATACGTCGACACCAGCCGTGAACGCCCCATTCTGCACAGCTCGGCGTTCGGTTCCCTGAGGTTCCGGAAAAACCATTTCCCTGGAAAAAAGTATGCAGCCTTGACAAAATATTCCTTCCAATTCAGAATGAATCCGGAGGCTTTGAATATGGTTGACTAAGCGTGTCATTGCAGCCATGGTTCATAGGGAATAATTGTTCATGAACAACCGTGCTTCTTGTTGGGAGAAAGGCCATCAATATGCAATTTGACCAGCCTTCTTTTACTGGACAACTTTTGAGGAGTGTTATAGGGAGCGGGTTGGCAATTCTGGGGAATAATTTGGAATGAGTATTGAAGCCAAAAATCAATGCGGTGTTTTTTCTAATGAATATTTCAACTGTATTCCGGATAGATGTAAAGCAGATTTTAGCCGCATTAAAGAAAAGCTCCAAACTTCAAATTGCGAATTCGTACTTAACGACCGAGATTTTTGGGCTAATCTCTCAGTTCTAATTTCAGAATTGTACACATTACTAACAGGATTCTCTTTCTGGGAACTTCTTTTCCTGACGCTTTTTTATTATTCAAATGAAAGAAACAGTTCAATCAAAATTACCCCCAAAATGTTTTTTAAATTTGGAAATACTCAAAAAAAACTTTGGATTTTCCTGTCAATTTTATTTATTTTCGTGAATTTCTGGCCATCATTTCAAAGTATAGTGTTTTTCTTTTTAATCTTCAAAGCACCCCACAATTTTTTCCTTGTCCTTATTAATTGTATAAATTTCTTGTTTCTATGCTATTTTGTTGTCCTTGCGATTAAAAATAATTTCCAATTTCTTTCCTTTATTAAACAATCAAAACGCTGCTTCTTTCTCTGCTTCATTGTCTTTCTAAGCCAAATAGGGTTTTTATTTACTTTCGTACAATTTCATTCGAAAATGGAATTTGAAAATAGCTTTTTTTCCAAAGAAAAAATTCGGGGAATGTCGATTTTCGCGTAGCGATCCCAAAATTTTCTCACGTTATTTTACCAGGATGTTGAAATTGTTATAACATTTAGTGATCTTTGAAAATGAAACAAAAAAAGCCCGCTTTCGCGAGCCTGATGGCG
>JADFXM010000071.1 GCA_015233565.1 Candidatus Rifleibacteriota bacterium | reverse complement strand
AAATATTCTGAAGAAAGAGAGTTCAGCAAATTCTGGAATTAAAGCAAAACAATTGAAAGCGGGTTGGGATGAAAACTATTTGCAGAAACTACTCTTCCAGTCTGAAAATTAAGTGCGTCTGCCCTGCCAAACATCCGAATTTCTTTATTTTTCACCTTAATGGTGGTAAAATCTAAAGATTATTTACTTATACTGCAGAGAATCTTTTTTCTTGCAAAAAAAATATTCACCTATTTTTCAATGAATCCCCAAACTAACTGGTATATTTTTCATCATTTGGAGTTTTGGAATGAAAAGTAATGTTTTTAAATGTTTCCCTCTTTTTCTTTTTGTCAGCTTTATTTTACTCATCGTCATCGGATGTGGTGGTGGTGGTGGGGATGGAACCAATTTATCGGGCGCTTCTTACACCCCCACCGGAATTGTAAAAGGGACAATAAAAACAGATGGAACTCTATCCGGAATTCCAGTTTTTTTGGTCGCGGTCAATTCAATTCCAGTTAATTCAAATATCAGAGCTGAGGCCAGTTTCACACAAAACATTCCAGGAAAATTGTATTGTTCGTTAACCGATGGCAAGGGAAATTTTACTTTCACCGAAGTGGAAGCCGGTGATTACAACCTTATTGCGAAAAAAAGTCGATATTCCAGCGCAATTCAGAATAATATCCATGTCGAAGCGGCAGTTTCGCAGCCGACCACAGTTAACGTTGAACTTACTGCAACTGGAGATCTTTCCGGATCAATTTCAGTTCCATCAGATTATCCATCCAAATCTGGCCTGGAAGCATTCATTCCTGGCACATCCTTTGCCGGATTCACTGATGACAACGGAAATTTCAAAATTTATGGCTTGCCGGGAGGAGTTTACTCGGTTGCATTTTTCGGAAATGGGCTTCAGCAATCTAAAATTGATCAAGTTACAGTAAAACCAGGTATTGAAACAGCGGTTCCAGCAGTTTCTCTAACAAAAGATTCATCCTGGTTCACCGGTTTAACCTGGAAAGGAGCTTCAAGCACACCACCTGCAGATCCCAAAAACAATTGGGTCTATTATAATTCCACTGATGGAAAAGCTTATATCTATTACAATGGCGCCTGGCAGGTCCTTTCAAAAGATGGAATAGTAGGTCCCCAGGGTCCAGTGGGGGCAACAGGAACCGCAGGACTTCAAGGGAACACCGGTCCCCAAGGGGCAGCAGGGGCCACAGGAACAGCCGGATTGAACGGGACAAGCATTACCTGGAAAAATTCACTCCAAACTGCTCCCTTGAATCCGCAACTCAATTGGGCTTATTACAATACCATCGATGGAAAGGCCTATATTTTTGATGGCACAAGCTGGCAGGTCCTGGTCAAAGACGGCCCAATGGGAATCCAGGGAGCAACCGGTCCTCAGGGAAATACTGGTGCTACAGGCTCCACAGGACCGACAGGATTAACCGGTACAAGCATTATCTGGAAAGGACAAGCCAATGTTGACCCGGCAAATCCGCAAACCAGCTGGGCATATTATAATACATCTGCTGGCACAGCTTATATTTTCAATGGAATTAGCTGGCAAATACTGGCACAAAATGGCCTCATTGGAACACAAGGCCCAACCGGCTCCCAAGGCGCCGCCGGGATGAACGGTCAAAATGGAACCAATGGAACAAGCATTACCTGGATGGGCTCAAACAGCACCGCTCCGGCAAACGCCCAACTCAACTGGGCATATTATAATACTACAGATCAAAAAGCCTATATTTTCAACGGAACAACATGGCAAGTAATGATACAAGATGGACTCCAGGGCCCCATCGGCCCCACCGGGCCCACTGGCTCCCCAGGCCCAGCCGGGCAGAATGGTTCAAGTATTCTCTGGAAAGGGCAACTTCCAGCAGCTCCTTTGAACCCACAGACCAATTGGATTTATTACGACACTCTCGCTAAGAAAAGCTATATCTACAATGGGGCAGCCTGGGAAGTAATAATCCAGGATGGCGCAATCGGCCCACAAGGGTCAGTTGGCCCTCAAGGCCCGACAGGAATGAATGGAGCTATTGGTAATGATGGAATCAGCATAATCTGGAAGGGTTCAGACATAGTCGCACCAGCTATGCCTCAGGTAAACTGGGCATATTACAATTCAAGTGATCAAAAAGCCTACATTTACAATGGCACTGCATGGCAGGTCATCGCACAAGACGGCCTCCAGGGACCAATTGGTCCGACAGGCTCAACCGGACCAACAGGCGCTGCAGGAGTTAATGGCCTTGGAATCACATGGAAAGGACCTTACACCACTTCCCCCCCCAATCCATTCATTAATTGGGCTTATTACGACACAACAGCCAACAAAGCATACATTTACAATGGCACCGCATGGCAGATCCTTTCCCAGGATGGCATGCAAGGCCCAATAGGAACAACCGGGCCGTCTGGCGCCACAGGCTTAGGAATAATCTGGAAAGGCCCATCCATGATGGGACCTCCTATCAACCCACAAACAAATTGGGTTTACTATGACATGACAAGCGGAAAAGCTTATATTTTCAATAGCACCTCATGGGACATAATCACACAAGACGGCCAAATGGGTACACCAGGCGCAACCGGAACCACGGGTCCAACCGGTCCAATCGGCCCAACGGGGTCAGTTGGACAAAATGGCAGCACTGGTTCCACTGGGGCAACTGGCGCCACCGGAATTGGAATTTTCTGGCAGGGGTCTCTTTCAAGCCCGCCCAGCCCTCAATTGAACTACGCTTATTACAATACCGTTGATGGCAAAACCTATATCTTTGATGGTTCAACCTGGCAATTATTGGTTCAAAACGGGGTCATGGGTTCCATAGGACCACAAGGTATTACAGGGACCAACGGATCAAGTATCACCTGGAAAGGTTCTCTTACGGTAAATCCCCCTACTCCGCAATTGAACTGGGCTTATTACAATACCTCCGATGGAAAAGCTTATATTTACGATGGTACACAGTGGAATTTGCTTGCTCAGGATGCCATTTCCAGCGGAACTGTTCCGATAATCTCCAATGTAGTATCAGTGCTCCAATTTTTGAAAAAAGATCAAATTGTTTTAACATGGCACACAAATGAATTTTCCGATACTCAGGTTGATTACGGAACAACTCTTTCCTATGCAAGCAGCACAACACTGGACTCAGAATTCACAAAAGACCACACAGCAACAATCACCGCACTTTTGCCAAGTACCCTATATTACTTTGATGTTAAAGCCAGGGGAACCTCCGGAAGAATTGGAACCAAGGCAATTGCAACTTCCACAGACTACCTTCCCGTAAAACCAATTGCCGGTGTTGTAGGAGGCAACTCAGGAATTGCACTTAATCCATCCATTACCGGGGGGACCTTTTCCGACAGTGACTTTGGAGATACTCATGCAGCAACCGATTGGATACTATATGCAAGCGATGCAACAACAGTCGTTTGGCAAAAATTGTCTGATATAAATAATCTTACGACCACTGTGGTAGATGCAGCTCACGGAGATTTTGCAACCCAGGGCACCACAGAACTGACACTCGGAAATTCTTACCAGTTAAAAGTAAGATATTACGACAGCCACGGGGAATACTGCGAGTCCGACTTAACCGGCATTACTACAAACACTTTACCCGATAAACCCTCTATTGCCTCACCCACAGAAGGCCAATTATGGGTTCCTGTCAACCCGACTATTTCCGGAAGTGCCTTCAGCGATGCAGGCTCGGGATCAACGCATTTAAAAACCGATTGGCAGATCTTTGACCAAAGCGGCCAGACAATTGAATGGGAAAAATTGAATGAAGTATCTTCCCTCACGGCCATAATTGCTAATTCCACGAATGGAACATTCCAAAACGATCTTAACGGCCAAACTCAACTTGCACTCGGTACAACATACAAAGTTCGTCTCAGATATTTAAATAATGGCCTGGGAGCAGGCCCCTGGTCTGATTTAATAACTTTTTCTACAGACTTTCCACCAAACCAACCCACAATTTCATCCCCATCTGAAGGATTGTACAACGTAAATTTGAACCCCACTGTCTCCGGAAACGCTTTCAGCGATATTGACAGCGGAGATTCCCATTTAAAAACGGATTGGGTAATCTATGCAAGCGATGGAGTAAGTCCAGTATGGACCAAATCCAATGATACCTCAAATCTTACGAGTATCGTCGTGAATTCCACAAACGGTGCATTTTCAGGGGATTTAGCCGGAAAAACCTCGCTTGCCAAAATGACTACTTATAAGGTTGGATGCACTTATTATGACAGCCATGGCGGGGTAAGTCTCAAATCGAATTTAGTTTCCTTTTCGACAGATCTTGTACCTAACCAGCCAACAATTCAATCACCTACCTCAAATCAGGCTAATGTTTTGCTCAATCCTAATATTTCAATTGCCAACGGAAGTTTCTCAGACAGTGACGCTGGTGATAGTCTTTCTAGAACTGAATGGGTGGTATTTGCAAATGATGGTGTAACAGCTGTCTGGGCAAATCCACCTAACGATACATCAAATCTCTACAATATTACTGTCAATTCTACAATGGGGAGTTTCCAAGGTCCCTATTCCAACAATGGCATGCTTTTACCTGGAAATTCCTACAAAGTAACGGCCAGATTTTATGACAACCATGGAGGTATCAGTAACTGGGCGAATTCAATCAGTTTTACAACAAATAACTTTCCTTCATCCTCCACAATTGCCTCTCCAACAGAAGGGCAATATCTGGCAAATTTAAACCCTACGATAGCAGGAAGCGCATTCAGCAATTCTGGCGATACGCATTATAAATCCGATTGGGAGCTCGATGAAATTGGGGGACGCCTTGTTTGGGATAAATACAATGACACATCCAACCTCACATCAATTGTTGTAAGTTCCATAACGGGAACATTTCACTCCCCTTATACAAATCAACTTCTCCTGGGACAAACTTACAAAGTCCGTGTAAAATACTACAACAGCAGTGGCAACGACAGTGGCTGGTCACAATATGTTTCCTTCAACACAAATTCAGTTCCAAACAAACCCTTGATAGCTTCTCCAACAGATAGCCTGACTTCAGTAGACCGGAACCCTACAATCACCGGAGGCGCATTCTCAGGAGCGAATGGCGACACTCACTCAGCATCCGATTGGCGTATATTTGCTTCCGATGGTTCTACAGTTGTTTGGGAAAAGTTAAACGATACAACCAACCTAACGAGCATACTTGTTAACTCTACAAATGGCACATTCCAAAACGCACTGAATGGCAAGACGCAACTTTCCCTCACTACAGATTACAAAGCATCAGTAAGATATTATGGTTCCCAAAGTGGCGCAAGTGGCTGGTCAAATTTGGTTGCTTTTTCAACAGATAATAAACCCAACACCCCAAGCATTGTTACTCCAGCAGATAATTCAACAAATCTTTCACTAGCCCCAGCTGTTACCGCCAGTGCTTTTACCGACCCTGATGCCGGGGACACACACTATCAAACCGATTGGGCCTTATACGACAGTTCAGGGAACAACCTGGTTTGGCGAAGTTTAGCCGATGGGGTTAATCTAACCAATACTACGATAGACAGTGCACATGGGTCTTTCCAGAATTCGAAAACTCAGCTGGATCAAAATTCCAACTATCAATTGAAAGTCAAATATTACGACTCTACTGCAAAAAAAACGAGCGACTGGTCGAATCCGTGCAGCTTTTCCACGATTATCCCCTGCCAGATAACTAGTATTACCTCCACCACTCCTACTGGTACAATGAGATTGAATGACCAGATCAATGTCACAGTAAACTTTTCAAGGACCGCTACTTTGTCAGGCAATAATATGCAGATACTAATGAACACCGGAGGAATTGTCACAATCTCTCCATTTACAAGTTCACTTAGCACATCAGGGAATTATACTGTTCAGGCAGGCGATGTAACTTCTAATCTCGACACAGGAAACGTTTCGCTTCTTTCTGGCGCAACCCTTAAGGATTCCGATGGAAATAACGTTGTATTGACTTATCCGACAGACCAATCCTTAAAGTTTAACACCACCTTTAACGTGGATGGGGTTGTACCAACCGTAAGTATTAGTTCCTCCCGGGAAAACCCAACGACAAATTTAAGTATGATTCCAATCACCATTACCTTCAGCAAACCGGTTACTGGGTTCGGACAAAGTGGGATAACCGTTACAAATGGTTCGATAAAAAATTTCAACCCAACCTCACAAACTGTTTACAACTTTGATATTGACTTCACGGGCAATGGAAATCCTTTGGTTGACGTTTACGCCTCAAAAGGAACAGACCTTTCAGGGAATGGAAATACAGCCGCTACACAATATATTCACACAATAAAAGGAGCTGACGGAAACGAAGTTACCTTTGACAGCTCGATTTATGTATTAGTACCGAAAACTTCGTTGCCTGATTCCACAGTTGTATCACCATTTTACTGTGGCAAATACCCGGCCACAGCAGGAACTTCAAACGGTGGAGGATCAACTTATACTAATGACGCGACTTATCAAACTTCCGGAGATGGCAGTTTGCACCAAGCCGCAACTACTGCTGGTGGTCGTCCATGGGTCCTTATCAATTGGTACAATGCAAAACTAAGCTGTGCAGCTGCTGGCTGTCGTCTGCTAACCGATTTACAATGGCAGGCTATTGCTAGAAATGTTTTGAACAATGGATTGAATTCGTTTAACACCGGTATTTACCGCGGTTTAAGCAATGGTGACTCATGCCCTCAATCGTCCACCGGAACAACTCCCAATAGTTCAAACATCCAATATCGGATTAAGACGCTCTCAAATAACGCTCAGATTTGGGATATTGGGGGAAACGTCTGGCAATGGGTAGATCAACTTCAAAATGCGAATACCTGGTATTCCGGGGGGTCCTCTTTAGGTACTGGTTGGTTCGAAACTACTAATGATTTCTCGCCCAATTTCCTAACCTTGTATACTTCCGCAGATGGGGTAGGTCAAATTTACAATGACTCATCACCCACCTCAAAACGAGCGGTCTGTCGTGGTGGAGCATTTGATTCTGATACCAAGGCGGGTGCTTTCGCTCTTGATCTAAGTCACAACTTGTCTGACACCGATGGACACATCGGGTTCCGCTGCACCCATCCATGAGAGACTTTATTATGAAAGTTAACCCATTTTTGAGCCTTCTTGATATTCAGACTCTCGGAAAAGCCCGGTACAATAAATTCGGTATCAAGGAAAGTGGATATGATGCGCAAAAGGGAGGCAAAAAAACGCGACGGCACATAAATCAAATTTTATGGGTTCTAGGAAAATCAACTCCACCCGTTTTTTTGCCGGTGCCGGAGTTAGCACCAACTTCGCTGAAGACCCACTTTTACCAGGGGATTAACCGAATCGAATCTCACCCCAAAATAGCATTATTCGCTTGGGGGACTCTATTTTTTGTTCCCGAAGAAGGACAAATTCAATGACAAAATTTAATAAAGTAAGCAAGTATCCTGAATTATTGAGAAAATGTGTGTTTTCTGCCTGCTTTTTTTTGACTTTGCTATTGTCTTGTTTAGCTCTCGGTTGCGGCGGTGGAGGAAGCAGCGGAAGCGGAAACAACCTCATCGGAATTTCCGCCTTACCTACCGGGGTCGTTAAAGGACAATTAAAAAGTGACAGTTCGGTTGCAAGTGTACCAGTTTATCTTGTTGCGATAGATTCCAATCCGCTTTTTCCCAGTATTCGAATTGAAAACGCTGGAAATAAGCCCTCAATTAAAATCCTGGGTAATCTGGAAATTAAACCTGATGTTAATTCCGAAAACAGACCTGAGGCAAAACTCGAGAGTAAACTTACTTCCAGATCCGAAATAAAATCCTCGATTGATCTCCAAACCAAACCCGAGATTTCCTGCGAAATCAGACTTGAGGCAAAACCTGAAATTAAGCCGGATGTTAAATCAGAAATCAAATCTGCAATTAATCCCCAGATTATACCTGATACTACTCAAAACATTCCTGGACAATTATATTCTGCCTACTCAGACTCAACTGGTGTCTTCGTCTTCAATAACGTTGTCCAGGGCGATTATAACCTAATCGCCAAAAAGGATCGCAATACTGGAGCGATAAAGAGCAACATTCACGTAGATGCAGTTCAAATCGATCAAGCCGATTATGTCAACCTTCAACTAACCCCAACCGGAGATCTTTCCGGAAATATTTCTGTTCCTTCTGAATATACAAAAACAGTGCTAGTAGCTTTCATTCCGGGAACATCGTATTCCGGTTTTTGTGATGAATCCGGGAACTATAAAATTTATGGTGTACCAGTTGGTAATTACACTTTGGAATTTTCTGGAAATGGCCTTAAGCAATTGAAAGTCAACCAAATCGCTGTTAGAGCTGCCGAAGAAACTTCCGTTCCAGGGGTAAAACTTACACCCGATACTTCCTGGTTTAATGGGTTGATCTGGGAGGGGCCCTCTGATGTCCCGCCCGCTAATCCACAAACAAACTGGGTTTATTATAACACCTCAGAAGGAAAAGCATATGTTTATGCTGGAAGTGCGTGGCAAATTCTTTCCCAGGACGGAACGGCAGGCCCTCAAGGCCCTGCCGGGGCAACCGGTAGCACCGGAATCCCTGGAATAACAGGAACAACAGGCCCCCTAGGTCCTTCCGGTAACCAAGGAACAAGCGGAATTAGTATTTTGTGGAAAGGGGGGCTGGCATCTGCTCCGATAAATCCGGTATTAAACTGGGCATATTACAATTCATCCGTAAATAAAGCATATTTTTTCAACGGAACTAACTGGCAACAAATACTTAAAGACGGGGAAATAGGTTCCCAGGGGCCGACTGGTGCAACAGGTCCAACTGGTTCAACAGGGGCCACCGGCAATCCAGGAGCTATTGGAGCCAATGGAATTGGGATCATCTGGAAAGGTGCAGCAACGATGGCTCCTTCCAGTCCTTTAATTAATTGGGCTTATTATAACACTGTCGACCGGCAGTCATATATTTACAATGGCACAAGTTGGCAAACTCTTTCAAAAGACGGTGCAACAGGAGTTACCGGCTCCACGGGAGCACAGGGAGCTGCAGGAACAAATGGCCTAAACGGGAATAATGGCATCGGAATTCTCTGGCAAGGAGCATCTACCCTAGACCCCACAAATCCTTTAGTGAACTGGGCCTATTACAATACTTCCGACAGGAAAGCCTATATTTACAATGGGGTAACCTGGCAAGTCATTGCCATTGACGGGCTTCAAGGCCCGATAGGGGTCCAAGGCGAGACAGGTACCACAGGCCCCGCAGGAAACATAGGAATCGGCCTCATCTGGGCTGGGCAACTTTCCTCGCCCCCATCTAATCCTGGAGTTAACTGGGTTTATTACGACACTTCTGTTAGCAAAACCTTCATCTACAACGGATCTGCGTGGGAGGTAATTGTATACGATGGCACAATCGGCCCGCAAGGTCTGATAGGCCCACAAGGTTCAGTCGGAGCAACCGGCACAGACGGTACAAGTATTATATGGAAAGGGCCATCCACCGTAGCTCCTCCAAATGCACAACTGAATTGGGCATATTATAATACAGCCGATCAGAAGGCATATATCTACAACGGAACAGCCTGGCTAGTCATGGTTCAAGATGGCATTCAGGGTCCAATTGGCCCACGAGGGCCTACTGGCTTCACCGGAGATTCCGGCGCAAACGGATTAGACATCGTCTGGCAAGGATCGCTCCCTTCAGCACCACCAAACCCTCAACTTAACTGGGTATACTACGACACCTCCGCATTTAAAGCATATATTTATAACGGAACCATGTGGCAGATCCTAGCCCAGGACGGAATTCAAGGTCCAATCGGCACACAAGGGGTTGCTGGTACAACTGGAGCTGACATTCAATGGAAAGGAGTCCAGGTAAACGCTCCCCCCAATCCTGGGCTAAATTGGGTGTATTACAATTCCATCGATAAAATCGCGTATATTTTCAACGGAGCCGCATGGCAAACCATGCTCCAGGACGGAATAATCGGAGCTCCCGGTCCCACCGGCAGTAATGGTTCCGTAGGACCCCAAGGCCCGGCAGGTAATCCTGGACCAACCGGAACTCCTGGCATAACTGGAATCACTGGCTCAACCGGCTCTTCCATTACTTGGAAAGGGCAATTTACCACACCTCCAATAAACCCGGCCATTAATTGGGCTTATTACAATTATTCAGATGGAAAGGCTTACTATTTCGATGGTTTTACCTGGCAAGTTCTTGGCGAAGATGGAAAGAAGGGAACCACCGGAACCCAGGGATTGCCTGGTATAACTGGAAGCAGTGCTTATGTCGACTGGAGGGGGTCATTTCCTACTGCTCCCTTAAACCCGGCCATTAATTGGATTTATTACAACACCACCGATGGAAAATTATACATCTACGATGGAACATCCTGGGAAATAATGGCCCAGGACCCCTTAATTAATGGAACAACTCCTAGCATTTCTCTCCTTCAAGCTGATTACTGGAGCAGCTCGGCAGACACCATAGTTCTAACCTGGCATACGAATGAATTCGCAGAGTCTCAAGTGGAATATGGCACCACCCCGGCTTTTGGGGAAACTTCCACCCTGGATGCTGAATTCGTCAAAGATCACACCATTACAATAGCCAGCTTGCAACCAGGCACATTATATTATTTTCAGGCAGAATCCAAAGGATCTTCCGGGAAAATAGGAATTTCTTCGCTAACAGCTTATACTGATGCCGTTTCAGCAAACATTGGAACATTGAAATACGTTCCAGGAGGAACCTTTAAACGGGATGGAACGACTGGAAATAACACTTCCGTTTCCGGCTTTTATATGAGCAAATTTGAAGTCACACAATCGGCATATTCATCAATTGTTGGAGCAAATCCCAGTGCTTTCACCGGGAATACAAACCCTGTTGATAGTGTAAGATGGTATGATTCCATCGTGTTTTGTAATAAATTAAGTTTGAACGAGGGGTTAACTCCAACCTATTCGATCAGCGGTTCTGCAAATCCCGCATTTTGGGGAGCCGTCCCAACAAGCCAAGACTCAACCTGGGACTCAGTAACTTGTAATTGGAATGCCAATGGTTATCGCCTTCCCACTGAAGCAGAATGGGAATGGGCCGCCATGGGAGCAATAGACAACTATCAGAAAACTTTTGCAGGCGATTCGAATGATAATAATGTTCTTATTCCAATGCATTCTATTTTGCGTGGTGATCGAGTTTTGCATACGGGCTCAATTTCTTACTTTGCATGGACTTCTGAAAACTCGCAAGCTACATCGCACTCTGTAGGTAGTAAATTTCCAAACGAGCTTGGAATTTACGACATGAGCGGGAATGTTTTCGAATGGTGCTGGGATTGGTATGACAACAATTATCCACCCTCCGGAACAATAACAAACCCAAAAGGTGGAACGCAAACCCTGTATCGCATCAAACGTGGAGCTGGGTACCAAAATTCTGTCAATTCAGGTTTGTTTGGTCTTGCCGCCCGCAGTTTTTCCACACCTGATTATTGCAGCAATGATCAAGGTTTCCGAGTTGTCCGCCAGTAAACCGCAAGTCAACTATTACAAATCACTGGGAATTGTATCAAGCAGAAATTCTGAAACCGGAGGTTGATCTGCACTACCGGGCTTGGTTGTGAACTTGAAGGTAAACTTAACAGTTTTCTCCTGATGGGAAAAATTGACCACCCCCAAAGGAGGCTGATCTGCACCACCTGGTTCCAGGGTTTCCTGGCGATTAATGAAAGACTTACCTATTGCAATGAGATTTTCTTTTTTCATGGAAAAAAGATGCTCCTCGTATTTCTTTTTCCCTTCCTTGGTCATCCAGTTTGTAATTCTTCCGGCACTTCCAGATGCAAAAGCTCGTTGTACATCATTTGAAACATTTGTTAGCTTCATTTTCAACGAGTCCATCATCTGACTGGCACTTTGTTGAGAGCTGATAGCCGCTGTTTCAGAGCCTACCGGTCGAGAGTTCTGGGCAAAAAGAGTTCCCGAGACCAATCCAAATACAAAAAAGAACACAAACACGCATTTCTTAAACATAAAGCCCTCCTTAAAAAAAATTTTCGATCAAAATTAAGCATAAATACGAATAGACAATCTTCAAACTGTACCAATTCCTACTTCTTCTGAAATAAAAATTCGGGAGGAATAAGTTGTCTTAGCTTTTCCAGAAGTCTATTGTCGAGCATGGTCAAGCCTTTTTTGAAACTTGCGTTCATCCAGCCGAAACCTTCTTTTGTAATGTAGGAAAAATTTGTTCCAACATTGCCATATTCAGCAAAAACTTTATGAGTCCGCTTTTCGACATCGAATTTTTCGGGAATGGTACAATTATAATCGCGTGCATTTCTCACAATAGTATAAAGCCATCTGTAAGCAAGTCTTCTTGAGTCAGCAACATAACCGTAATCGAAAAGGGCTTTCCAGACTATCATTTGGTGTGGTGCCCAGCCATAGGGGTAATCCCATTGCCGTTGAGGATGTTCAGCGCTTATCGGACCTCTGGACTCTTCTGTTGAAGCAACTATTCCACCAGCTTGTTCCAACAACGGAATCATTTTTTCGACAATCAATCCTGCTTGATCCTGGGTTACCAGACCCGCCCACAAAGGATAAAAAGCTGTCGCCGAATAATAGACTTCTCGTTCACCTTTCTGGCAATCATAATCGAAGAAAGAATGGTTTTCCTCGTCCCACATGTATTTGTTCATTAAGGTTTTCCGCTGCTCGGATCTTTCAAACCATTCCTTGAAATCCTGTTTAACGCCATCACATTCAAAATCATTGGCAAATGTGTATTTGACAGCATATGCAATATCAGTTTCATATTTGTACAACAGTGAATTCAAATCAACTGTTACAAAATCAGCGCACCTGTCATGCCATCTCCAGGTTTTATCGTGGCCGGATTCCCGCATACTTCGGTCATGAATGAAAAATAAATCCAGCGCCGGCACAAAAATCAATTTCTTGCGATACTTTACTTCAAAAACTTTTGGGTCCATGTCATAAAGTCTGGCAAAAATCTGAAAAATGTAATCAAAATGTCCAGGTTCCACTTCTGGGCATGGACCGGTTCCTTCATCTAAATACCTGCTCAGTCCGATATCAGTCAGGTGTTTTTTCCCCATCCAGACTTCCTTGTATTCTTTTACTGCGGCTCGGAACATATTTTTAAGCCACAAAATACTTTCAGGAGATTTCGGCATTTTCTCGTAAACAGCCAAAGCCATCGACGTCAAAAATGGGGGTTGTGAACGGGTTAGATAATAAGTCCGATTCGCATTAAGGATTTTTCCGTACATATTAATTTCATAAGCCAGATTTTCCGTCATGGACTTTGCCAAATCGACTCTTCCATCTTCAAGAAGTCCAAGCGCCTCGAAGTAACTGTCCCAACCATACATTTCATTGAAACGCCCACCGGGAACAACAAACGGTTTTCCCTGAATTTGCCCTTCAGAATTTTTTTCAAGAGCCAATGACAAAATTCCATGTTTCTTCTGAATGCTTTCAAACCACTGAGGAGTAATGTTTTCCGGAACCAGCATCAAAGTTAAATGAAGATCGGGAAATGAAGCAATTATTCCCTGAAAATAATTTACGGCTGGTACATCCCATTTTGGAACGTAGATATAATTTCGGCCATCTTGTGTTTTATTTTTTTCATCTTCCAACAGTTTCGCAATATTTGAAGAATCAACCCTTCTGGTAAGTCCATCCCAGTAATAATCCTTTATCATTCTGGAAATTCGATCAACCGGGTTTTCAAAGACTTTTTTGAGGTCCAAAACAGCTATCGATTCACCTTTTTCCAAAAAAAGCGACAATTCCTGAAGTAAATTTGAAAGGTAATAGGTTCCCTGGACTTTAATTTTCTTTCCATCAAGAGTTGTGATCCAAAAAATTCGATCCCCCCTGTCCCCTTCTACAAAATGATCCTCAATTGTGATTCTTTTGTCACCATTGGTATCTTCTTCTGAAAGCAACTCTTGTAAATTCTTTTTTACCTCAATTTTCAAACTGGACTCAAAATTGACTTCCTGGTTAATGGATCCGCCGGAGATTGTAGTAATTAACAGGAAAAGTGAAAAAAGAATACTCTCAATTAAAAAACTACCAATTTTTTTCATTCCCTCAATACCACCCTTTTCTAATTTAAAAAAACTCAATAAAATGGCTAGATTTCTTACGCAAACAAATTTCCCTGCCCCAAAATCATTTGGTCATCAAAAACACGTTTTATTTTTTTCATTTCTTCTAACGCGTTTTTGGAAAATTGAATTTCGAGAAGATTCTTTTTTAGCTTCCCTACTCCGTGTTCTGCGCTAACTGAGCCACCCATTTTAACAACATTTTCCGCAAAAAAAACGTAGATTTCGCGGCCCCGTTTGTACTCTTCAGTATTTCTGGGAATGATGTTGACATGAAGATGGTTGTTTCCGATGTGCCCGAAGATGCAATGCTCCAGACCGGCCTTGTTAAGTGTTGAGGTATAAAAATTCAAAATTTCTTCAAGCCTTGAATCCGGGACAGCCATGTCAGTTCCTAATTTAGTCAATCCTGGATTAGTTTTCCTTCTTTGGGAAATCAAGTCATTCACTTTTTCAGGAAGTTGATGCCGCAAAGAAGCCATACGAGAAAGATCAGGGGGGCTAATCGCAACACA
The DNA here is from genome assembly GCA_015233565.1 of Candidatus Rifleibacteriota bacterium. GTDB lineage: Bacteria > Muiribacteriota > Ozemobacteria > Ozemobacterales > Ozemobacteraceae > JADFXM01. Next base: position 17,650 of record JADFXM010000071.1, on the reverse strand, counting down.
AGCATTTTGGGTATCACCACCGCTATCCCCAATCATTTGAGAAATCTTGCCAAGCGTGTCATCATGACGCCCAAGAATTCTAACTCCAACAAAAATAGCCATTTTCTGTGGCTTGGGGAATTCAAGTCCCCCACCCCATTTTTCCGGCTCATTTTCAAGCATTTCCAGGGATTTGGGACACATGTACTCGATCGATTCAATTAAAAATTGTCCAGGTTCCTGGCATGAACGCAAAGAATCAACAAACTTTGCAACTGAAGCATAATCGTTGAAAAAGGCAACAACTTCAGCTCTTTCCCCTTCAACTATCTTTAGCGCCAGCTCGATTTCCGTAAAAACTCCCAGAGTTCCTTCTGAGCCAATGAATAGATCAAGCAAATCCAACTTTGATGCCGAATAATAACCGCAGGCATGTTTAATCTGAGGAATACTGTAACTTGGTGATGGAATAGTAATTTTTCGGCCATCGTAATTCAAAGTCAGATCTTTCCCGGATTCAAAAAAGCAAGTTCCGCGATCAATATCAATTAAGCCGCCCCCAGCCAGAGCAACCTTGGCTTTTTTCACATAATTACGCACCGGACCATATCTGAAAGTCTTTGCGCCAGATGCATTAGTAGCTACCATTCCACCCAGTTGTGCCGAGGGTTCTGTCGGATCCGGGGGAAACATCCACCGGGTTGTTTCTTTTCGAAACTGCGCCAATTCATCCGCTGCCGGGGGGGGCATTGTTTTATCAAAATCGAAACGCCCTGAAAGAATCATTTGTCGAAATGAACTTAAAGGGATCCCGGGTTGTACTACTACCCGATATTCTCCGGAAACCTTATCAAGATAAAATCGACTGACTTTGTTCATTTTTTCCATGGAAAGCAACCATCCACCGTTTGGAACTGCACCACCGGCAACTCCTGTGCGACCTCCACTGATCGTAACCGTTCGCATTCTTTTTCGTGCTTCTTCAAGTATGATCGCCACTTCTTCAGTTGATTCAGGAAAAAAGATTGCGTCAGCGGTTCCGCGCATTTTTGATTCATCAGAAAGATATCTGTCTATGCTTTCCAAATCAGCCTTTGAATCAAAATCAAATTTCCTGGAATTAGGAACAACACTCTTTATTTTTTTTATTTCGGTCATTCTTTTCTCCATTAATTTTATCTATTTTGTTCGACGATTAGCCAGGTTCAGAGTTTAAAGAATTATTTCCAAACTAAAGAACTACTTGCAAACTCGAGAAGAAAGAAAAAGATCACAGGGAAAATCAATCAGCCAGAATTGCGAACTATTTTGCACCAGGGAATTTCATGATTTTACGAGAACCCCTGAATTAGATTTAAAAAACTTCTTTCCCTCATCCAATATTTTTTTGAAAGCTCCCGAAATTAATTTTGTCTTTGGAAGTGAATCGATCAAGTACTTTCCATAAAATTTTGTAACTATTCGTCTGTCAAGAATCCAGATGGTTCCTCTATCCTGGGTTTTTCTGATCAAACGCCCGAAGCCCTGCTTTAACTTGATTGCGGCAATCGGAAGCTGATATTCTGCAAAGGGATTCTTTCCAAGCCTTTCAAGTACTTCCTGCCGGGCCACAAGTATCGGATCATCAGGCATCACAAAAGGAAGTTTCGCAATAACGAGGTTTCTCAGAGCATTTCCCGGGACATCGACTCCCTCCCAAAAGCTGTCAGTAGCAAACAAAACTGCATTTCCATCATCCTTGAATATTTCCAAAAGATGATGTCTTTCATAATCACCTTGTTTCAGGCAGGTTATTCCTTGCTCGCTTAGAGGTTGTTTCAGAGCTTCATAAACTTCTCTCAAATGTTTGTAAGAGGTACATAACACAAGAGTTCCACCAGCTGAACTTAAAATAATTCTGAACAGTGGCTCTTTCGTGGACTCAATAAAATTAGGGTTTGAAGGCTCGGGAAGATCATCCGGGACAAATAAAATCGCCTGTTTCATATAATCAAATGGCGATGAAAAATTTCCTTCGATTGCTTCATTTTCAAGATCGGGAGAATCAAGTCCAATTCTGCTTCTGATAAAAGTAAAGCTCTTTTGAGTGGAAAGAGTCGCTGAAACTAAAATAACTGTTGGAATCCTGTTGAACAAAGAGTTGACCATCTCTTCCGAAACGTCTATCGGTGCTGATGTAATTGATGGCCATCTGCTGTCTTTTCTTACCATTACGGAAAAGAAGTGAACAAATTCAGCCTGTTTTTCGACATCAGGGCTGAAAAATAGTTCAAGCGCCTCAACGGTTTCAATCAGCCTCTTTGCCACTCCGGCCATTTCTATGACCGGACCCTCTAACAGCTTTTCGGTTGCTTCATCGGTATCTTCGACTATCTCTCCAAATAAATTTTGAATTCCAGAAACTTTTCTTTTTAACTTTTTCAGATTCTCAACTACGCTTATTGATTTATCTGTAAGCTCCTTGAATAAAGGAACTTCCCGGTTCATTCTGGTAATTCGAAGTTTCTCTTCCCCTTGGCGGATTTCCTTGCCTTTAAGCACAAAGGAAGCGATTTCGTCAAAGAATTCCCTGGTTTGATCGGAAATTTCATTCTTCAGTGGAATAATATTCTCGCGAATTTCTGCAATCATTTTGTCATTCAATAATTTCACGGAAGGGTTTCCACTCAGCAAAATCCGATTTAAAAAGGAGACCAGAAGGCCCCCTTCCTTTCGGCCACGCTTATGGTACAAACGTCCCAGTTGTTTTTGGAGTCCAAAGGCGGAAACGCGATTCCCAAAAAATGTGGTTGCGATATCTTCAATATTATGGGCTTCGTCCAAAATCGCAGCACGATAAGCCGGAATAACCGCAGTTTGAGAATATTCATCAGTAGCTGATCTCAAAGCAATGTCAGAAAAAAGAAGGTAGTGGTTGATAACAAGAATATCTGCTTCAGCAGCTTCACGACGGGCCCGATAAAAAAAACATGATTTGTACATTGGACATTTTAACCCAGTACAAGTATCTTTGTCGGAGTTCAGTTTTTCCCATAATGATTCCTCGGGAACCCAGGAAAGATCAGAAAGAGAGCCATCGGAAGTTTTTTGGGACCACTCCAATAATCTGACAAAATCATCAAATTCATCAAGCGAAAGCAAAGTTTCCCCCTCCGCCTGTTTTTGGATTTCGGAGACTCGGCGTTGGCAAAGATAATTTCCACGTCCCTTGATCAAACAGAATTTGAAATCGAGAGGAAGTGCTTTTTTTAGTAAAGGAAGATCTTTATTAAAAAGTTGATACTGAAGGTTGATGGTATTAGTGGAAATCGCAACCCGGCATTTGTTCATCCGTGCAAAATAAATGGAAGGAATCAGATAAGCCATGCTTTTTCCAATTCCGGTACCACCTTCAAGAACTGCATGACAAGGTTCATTAAAGGCTTCAACGATTTTCTCCATCATTTCAATCTGTCCGGAACGCTCATGAAAATCGGAGATCATTTTCGAAAGAGAACCATTTTCCCGAAGGTGATTGAAAAGTGGCTCAAAATCAAGAGGTTTGATCGCTTCAGGCTGAAACGGTTCAACGACTACGTAGCACTCTTTGCAAGAGTTGTCGTGAATAGCAAAACCAATTCCAGATTTTCCACAAATTGAAGCAATCTGAAAATCAGGTTGGGATGGCTCCAAATAGCCATTGGGATGGTTGTGCAACATAATGTCGCCTGGTCGCAAACCCCTGATTATCGCAGGCGCTTCTTCTAAGGTTCCACGCGCCAATATACGAAGGGAATGCCATTCCCCCTCAGGACTGATTGTAGCTGCGGACAATACTTCAGCTTGATGGGCTTCGGCAATTTCCCTTTTTAACGTTGCCTTGTCGACCTTATTCAGGGCAAATTTCAATTTTCCCTTTTTCCTTATTTCCCAATACAAATTACGGAATATTTCGCGGCCCTTTGAAATTCAGCCAATTCTTAATTTCAAAACATTTCACAAAATGTATCTTATCTGATTTTAGAGTGCTAACTGAACTATTCGTACAATAAAAAATCGTTCGACAATTAATTAACCGGCAACAGCAGCTTCAATTGTCGGATTAGAGGATTTAGGGGATACTCGTCCTTCTTTAGAGGAATTGGTGTCAAGAAATTCTAGAGCTTTATCAACAAATTGTGCATCGACTTTGACACCGGAAATTTTTGTTTCTCGAAGAGAAAACATTTCTTCTCTCAGTACTCGTTCGAAAACGTCTCTTAATCCACGAGCACCAATTTTTTCAGAAAGTGCAACATCAACAAGTTTTTCAAGTCCATCATCCGTAAAAACAAGTTCGCAGCCATCCATTTCAAATAGTTTTGAAAATTGTCGAATGAGAGAATTTTTGGGCTCCTTGAGAATTTTGATGAAATCATTTCTTTCCAATCCGTTGAGGGCAACCTTGACCGGCAATCTTCCAACAAATTCAGGAATAAAACCATATTCTATCAAATCGGGAGGTTCAACTTTGTGGAAAAGTCTAAAATCTGCAATGGTTTTTGGCATTGGATCAGCTGTGAATCCCATTCCTGCAGATGTGTGAAGGCGTTTTGCAATGATCTTCTCCAGCCCATTAAACGCTCCTCCGCAAATGAACAATATATGCTTCGTATCGACCTTCGCAACTTGCTGAGACATGGGGTTTTTCCGTCCTGCGGTAAGGGGAACATTTGCAACCGTTCCTTCGATCAGTTTAAGAAACGCTTGTTGCACTCCTTCCCCGGATACATCTCGCGAAATCGAAACATTTCCGCCTGATTTGGCTTTCTTATCAATTTCGTCAAGATAGATGATTCCACGTTCAGCTTCTTCAACTTCATAATTCGCATCTATTAATAAGGAAAGTAAAACATTCTCGACGTCGTCACCGACATAGCCGGCTTCGGTGTAGCTGGTACAATCGCCGATTGCGAATGGAATTTGCAGAATTTTGGAAAGAGTTCTTGCAATCAGAGTTTTCCCGCTACCAGTCGGGCCCAGGAGCAATATATTTGATTTTTCAAATTCAACATCAGTTTGATCAATCAACGAAAGAACCTTGTAATGATTATATACAGCCAATGAAACAACTTTTTTGGCTGTATCCTGGCCTATAATATATTCCGAAAGAGCATCATAAATATCTTTGGGAGAAAATTTTTCGATGATTCTTTTGAAATTGGGTTTTTTTGCACCGGTTCCTTTTTTTACTGGGTCTTTATCCCAGGCGGTTTTCCGGTTAAATATATCGGTAGCAGTCTCTACACAAGTTTTGCAAAGCAACATCCCCTCTCGATTTTGTACAAAGTCGCCACCTTTTTTTAGATCCTTGGAACAAAAAAAACATAAGTTTTGGTTCATTTGAAACCCACCATTAACAGAAGATAGGCCATTCTAACGAAATATTAGAATAAAATCAAGAATTCATTGCAGGTTGAGTTGGAACCATTACCGGAAATTGTCTTTCGGAGACCGTTTCTGAGAATTGAGCCTCTTAAAGGGACAACGAAAAAAGATTATAAAAAGGAAAACACAATTCGGCAGGTTGGACCAACCTAAAAGGAAAATCACCAAAAGCTTGAAGCTTTTGGTGATTTTATTTAATTTAACTGATAGTCAGTTAAGGATTAATTTTCACCGTGAACAGTTCTGAAGGTTTTCATGGTCTTCAGATCTTCAGCAGTAAAAGAGGTTCCTGAAGCGGCTTGGGAACTGATTCCGCGAGCGGCGAAAACTTTAATAATGGTGTCTTTGTTGGCGCCGTTATTAAGTTGTTGATCGGCAGTAATGATTGAGTTCATTCCATCGATGAAGCTTGGGCTTCCGGATTTGAGGGAGTAGAAACTCTTTTGAACGATCATATCGCAGGCGTTAGTTCCGAGGGCGGTTCTGAGATCCCATAGGACACAACCCCAGATGCGGCCGTCTTGGTGAACTTCGTGACCGATATCTTCGGGGTAGTGGAGTTTGTCGGAAAGGTTTCTGATCCAGGGTTTGCCCATTTTCGCAACGGTCCAGGCACCGAGTTTGGGGTCATTGGCCAAAGAACATGCGAAGTAATCAGCTTGTCCTTCGTTCATGGCACCGGATTCGCCTTTATAGGTGAGAGAAACAATTTGTTGGAGGCAAGCATGACTATATTCGTGATAGCACACTGTTCCTTCTTTTCCGAGATCATTCAATTTATTTCCATCGCCGAAACACATTTCATCGGTTTGAGGACTGTAATAAGCATTGTCAAATTTGTCTCCATAGTGGACAGTAGCTTTCATTGGTCTATCTAACTTATGAAAACCTAGTGTTCCATGGAAGTCGTGAATACCGGTGATGTAGAAATACTCATTAGCTTCGTCGAAGTGAGTGTCATCAGCGGTGAAGATGAACTGATGATTCTCAGAAACTGCAACATCGCCTTTTCCGTTAAGGACATTGGCGTAGGCACCTTTCAGTGAAGTGGAAGTAAGATGGGGAAGGTTTTCATTTGTAATTTGGGAAACCAAAGGGTTGATAAGGTATACTGAACCAACTCCGGTGACTTCTCCTGCTACGGAATCAGCGAAGACCATCTGATTCAAACGAGAAACTTCTTGACCATTTGAAGCGTTAATGAGAACTTCAAAATCGCCGAGAGGGTTTTCTGAGGGGATTTGGACTTCATAAGCCATGATTGCTTTTCCATTGTCTTGAGGAAGAACGACCAACTCAGCTTTAGCTTTTCCACGTAATGAGGTGGCTCCAACAGCTTTCTGTGCCAAGGCGATTGCTTCATCTGCAGCAATGGAAGTTTGGTTGGTGATCTCTTCTACTGTGGGGAAGGAACCATTAACCAATTGGATGACTTTATTTTGTCCGATATTGACCTGAATAAGGCCATCTCTTACACGAACCCCATTCAAATTCATTCCAAAGGTAACGTGAGTGCATCCATTTTCTTCAACAAGGTTAACTTGTTTGATGACTTCAGGAGCTCTTGTCGAAGGAAGATTGAAGAGTTCTGAATTGGAAAGAATATAGGATTTAGCCCCATTAATCAAATCACCGGAAATAGGATCAGTTAGATTTCCACGGAGGGAAGAAAGTCTGGAACCGTCGCTTGTCAAAGAAACCATCTCAAGACCTTTAAGGATATCGCCTTTTTTGATCAAGGAAGACATAATCTTTGATGAAGGAACCACTGATCTAAATACTTCCTGTTTTTGGGGGGTCTGGGTTGGGGATTCAACAAACCCGAAAGATGTGCCGGAAAAACCTAGCGAAACACAAAGTGCTACTGACAATAAAAGTTTCCTCATGCTTTTAAATACTCCTTACTTTTGAACTTTTTAACTTATGGTTGAGGGTATGCTAAAACTGTAACACATAAAGTAAGAGTTGACAAGGCTTCGACTAAAAGATTTTTAGAATCAGTAACACAATTTTTTCAAACTATGACCCCTTAACATTAACGAGCCTTTTGGACGTTTTTTGTAACACATTTTATGCAAAATCTTACAATGTAAATTTGTACCCCTTCAAATGTGTTTTATGTACTCAGAAGTTAACATTTCTTAACCCTGAAATATTTTCAACCTACTTGACATCTTCTTTCTTTTCTGTTAATCTCGAAAATTCGCATCTGGTTTCCGGGATTGAAAAAAATTATTCCACAATCACAAAATATTCATCAGAGCCCGAAAAAGGGCTTTATTCCTGATGATTTGATCGAAGATATCAGGAGAAGAGTAGATATTGTACAATTCATCAGTGAATATCTCAAACTTAACAAATCCGGGAAAACCTACAAAGCACTATGCCCTTTCCACCAGGAAAAAACCCCAAGTTTTTATATTGTCCCAGAAAAACAAATTTATCATTGTTTCGGTTGCGGAAAGGGAGGAAATGCCTTCACATTTTTAATGGAAATGGAGAGATATTCCTATCCAGAGGCCATAAGATTTCTCGCCAGAAAAACCGGAGTTTCGATACCCGAAGAACGGGACCCGGTCTCAGAACATAAAAACAAATTGTACAAAACTCTTGACGAAGCAGCATCCTTTTTTTCATCACTATTATACGATAATACCATCGGAAAAAAAGGCCGTGAATATCTTTCAAAGCGTGGACTATCCCCTGAAATTTCGCGAGAGTTCAGGTTTGGATATTCCCTCGACCGCTGGGATGCACTTCTCCAAAAATTTGGAAAGAATTCCGAAAGAATTTCGTTACTCGAAAAAACTGGATTAATAAAACCCGGAAACTCCAAAGCGGGTTTTTACGATACATTCCGAAATCGTCTTATGATCCCAATCACTGACATGCAAGGAAGAACAGTCGGTTTTGGTGGTCGCACAATCTCCGCCGAAGAACCCAAATATCTGAATAGTCCTGAAACAGAGATATTTAACAAGCGAAACATACTTTTTAATTTTGGCAACGCACTTAAGGAAATCAGGAAAACAAATTCAGTAATAATTGTTGAAGGTTATCTGGATGCAATCAGTTTAGTCCAGGCAGGAATAAAAAATGTAGTAGCCACTCTGGGAACCGCAATTAACGCTGAACAAATTGCACTTCTTGCAAGGAATTGCGACGAAGTTTTCTTGTGTTACGATGCCGACGAGGCCGGGCAGCGAGCTACTTTAAGAGCTATTTCACTCAAACGTGATATCCCGATAAATGCCAGAGTAGTTGCTTTCGAGGACCCGAAAGATGACCCCGATTCATTCGTAAGACGTGAAGGTCGTGAAGAATTTATTAAGCGGCTTAATCTGGCCAAGGACATTTATACCTTTGTATTTGAACGGCACACAAAAAATCAGCCGAAGCCCCTCAACGTAAACGCCAAGGAAAAACTAATTGCAGAATTTAAGCCAATTTACGCCTCAATTGACAGCGAAGTTGCCCGGGACGAAATGATAAAAAAGTTGTCCAACCTTCTTGATCTTGATTCCTCTACATTAAACAATGTTTTTCGAGGAAAAATCTCCCGAAATGAAATTTCTTCTTCTCCGAAACCAGCAACCAAAGCAAAACCCAATGTAAGAAAAGATCAGGAATATGTAATAAGAAACATGATCGAGAAACCTGAGTTGCTCGTACAAATTCAGGAACAAATTAAGTCCGATGATTTTTCGGATCCCCAATTAAAGAGTCTTTTTGAATTTATTTCAATAAAGTATAAGGAAAATCACTCCAGTTTTCACCCCTCCATGCTTTTTTCAAGTTTGTTGGACGAAGGTCTGGTTTCGCGCCTCAGCGAAATGATGGTCGCCATCGAGGAAAATCCTCTGCCGCCTCTCGAAGAATGCGTGCAAAATGTGGTTAAAGACCGCCTGAACCGTGAAATGAACGACCTTCCGAAAAAAATACAACTTGCGGAGCAAAAAGGGGACATGAAGGAAGTAAACCGTTTACTGGCACTATCATCCAACTTGGGTTCCAAGAAGTTTTCGAAACCCAAAATAAACAGTCCTTCCCGAACCTAAACTCAAGAGGAAAAAAAAATGAAAGTTTCCGCGGATTCCCCATCCACTTCTAATCCAGCCAAACCGGTTGAATTAATTAGAAAAGAGCTGGTTGAAAAGGGAAAAGCTCAAGGGTACCTGAGTTATCAGGAAATAAATACGGCTTTACCTGACGGAATAGACACTTCTCAATTTGAAGAAATCATAAATGAGCTAATGGATGCAAACGTTGAGTTGGTTGACGATGAAGAAATCAGACTCAAAGAGAAGCTCAAGATGCCTGAAGAGAAAAAAGATGAAGCTGCTTCAGAAGTTCAGGATTTTGATGACATCGACGATTCAGTCAGAGTTTATCTCAGAGAAATCGGAAAAATAAAGCTTTTAACAATGCAAGAAGAAGTCATGCTTGCCAAACGCATCGAGCATGGCGACCAGGAAGCTCAGAGAAAATTGATTGAAGCTAACTTGCGACTTGTAGTATCGGTTGCCAAGAAATATACAAAACGCGGATTGCTCTTTCTGGACCTGATCCAGGAAGGCAACCAGGGACTCATCCGAGCGGTAGAAAAATTTAAATATCGCAAAGGGTACAAATTTTCCACATATGCCATTTGGTGGATCAGACAGGCAATAACACGAGCTATTGCTGATCAGGCAAGAACCATACGAATTCCGGTACATATGGTTGAAACAATAAATAAGCTTCGAAAGGCCAGTAGAAAATTAGTACAAAAACTTGGCCGGGATCCTTCACTCGAAGAGCTTTCTGTCGAAGTAGGACTCCCTCTCGAAAAAGTAAAAAATATAATGAAAACTGCCATGGATCCAATTTCCCTTGAAACTCCAATCAATGGCGAAGAAGATTCACATCTTGGCGATTTCGTTGAAGACAAAAGCGCACTTCCACCTGCCGAAACAGCGTTTAATCTTATCCTCAAAGAACAGATTAATCGTGTCCTTTCAACATTGACTGAAAGAGAATCCAAAGTAATCAAATATCGGTTCGGCCTTGAAGACGGATGGCAAAGAACACTCGAAGAAGTCGGACAAAAATTCGGAGTCACCCGCGAAAGAATCAGACAGATTGAAGCAAAAGCTTTAAGAAAACTAAGGCATCCAAGCCGCTCCAAAAAGCTAAAAGAATTTTATATGGAATAAAATTCAAAAAAAACGCCTTTTAAAGGCGTTTTTTTTTTGAAAGGATAAAGGGGAAAATTATGTCAGAAGAAATTATTTATGATGGAAGAATTCCGACAAAAGTATTTCTTTTCAGTCACAACCCAATCTGGATTTTACTATTGGGTTGGAACATCGGCCTTCTGTTATCGATTCTCCAAAGCTTCTGCCAAAGTATACGAATCACTTCACAAAGGGTAATACTTACAACTGGATTTATCAGTCGAAAAATTGAAGAGGTTGAATATTACAAGGTCAAAGATACTTCCTATGACCAGCATATCATGCAAAGACTTGGCGGAGTCGGTGAAATAACAATATTCTCCGATGATGTCACTTCACCACAACTGACATTTTCAATACACGATCCTGTTGAAATTCGGGAAAAAATCAGGGAATTTGTCAGGACAGAACGTGGAAAAATGCGATCAATTCAAGTAGACTAGTAGTGCGTTTCCAAAATAACCTAGCAATAAAACTACCAAAAGTAACTGATGTACAATAAATCCAGAATCTGAAAACATGGCAATTTCCCCATGCCAAATCAAGATTTTTGTACTGGCTGATTATGCAACGGTATTTTGGAAATGTCATACTAGTATTACATTCGCTAATTAACCATCCAATGCAACTCCAAAAAGCCACTTTGTACAATGAATTGTCTTCGTGAAAAAGACTCATTTTTTTCCGTACCACCGAGCTACACGGTAATAATTCCTATTGAAAGGTTATTTATCGAACTAACTACTAGTCCCATTGTCGCAATTGAGTTTAGTAGTATGCAGGCCAAAAAAAAAATTCATAAGGAAATTCTTTAAAAAGCGACGGTTGGGTGAAAAAATATAGCATAAATTTTAATCAATTTACCCTTAAATTCAATTGTGACAAAGGACTATTCACTGTCACAATTGAATTTATGGAATCCAAAATCAGGCATCCTTAATAGTAGTGAATCTTTGAGAAAAGGAATACTAAAATTTCGTCTGGAACTAAGAACTAGCAAGAAATACACTGTTCGAACAATTCTCACCTACCCACCACTAGAGGGCATCCTTTCGCTGATTTTTTTTCTTGCTGATTGCATTCACCTCAATTTTTACAAGCTACCCCTAGGTAATCCGAAAATATGTGGTATGTCCTCCATGTAAAGCCTGTTGCCTATGGCCACCACCAGATGTCTAAGCATTGGACATAAATAATTTTCTGAACATTACCACATTTTTTTGCTAACATCAGATTTACTGAAATAAGAGGAAAAATGACTCGGTACATTTTTGAGCAAAATGTGGAAGTTTTTTGCCTATTGATGAACGTTTTAGTAGTTTCCGTGAAAAAAAGTGCCAGGCGTAATTCCGATTTTTTTAAAATAGGCTCTGAGAAATGGCGATATCAGGGGGCTTGAATATTACGCTATGCTTAATTCATATAATATTTTGTCGGAAAATAATATTAATTTCATCAAAGGTTTAGTTAATTCTGGTTCCAGCGCTTCAATTCGATCTATTGCTCTGGAAATTTGTAATTTTTTGCAACTAAAATCTCTCAACGGTAAACCAAAGATTATGACAGCATTAAAGGTAATGAAAAAATTAGAAAAACAAGGAATTATTAATCTTCCAGCACAGAAAGTTGTACGCAGACCTAATTCAGAGAAACTTCCAGCTAAGCCGACTTTTTATCCTTTGATTCAATGTGATATTTCAGAGCTTGGACAACTTGAAGTTATTGTTATCGAGGATATTAATGATTCCAATGGAATAACTTGGAAAAACCTTATCGAAGATTTTCACTACCTTGGAAATACGTCTTTCTTTGGCGCTCAAATAAAGTATCTGATCAAAAGCCCTTTGTTTGGACCTGTTGCTGCACTGGGTTTTAGTGCTGCAGCATGGTCAATAAAAAAAAAGAGATGATTTTATTGGCTGGAATAATTATGTAAGACAGCATAATCTCAATTTGATTGTTTCCAATAGTCGATTTTTAATTCCAGAGTTTGTTAGAGTTTCGAATCTGGCTTCACATGTTTTATCTTTATGCGCGAAACGCTTAACACAAGATTGGGGAAATAGATACTGCTATAAACCATTGCTAATAGAAACTTTTGTCGAACACGAAAAGTTTGAAGGAACCGTTTATAAAGCAGCTAATTGGCTTCATGTTGGAACTACAGTAGGTCGAGGCAGACAAGATCGTGAAAAAAAATTTCCGGTATGCAAAAAGGACATCTATCTATTTCCTTTAACATCTGATTGGCGTAAAATATTACATGATTGCCCATCACAGCCTGAAACAGCTCCAATTATTGAGAAAATTCCAGAAGACTGGGCAGAAGAGGAGTTTGGCAATTCAACATTAGGTGATAAAAGATTGGATCAAAGACTTTTAAAAATTGCGCGTAGTTTTTATTCAAATCCATCCGCTCAAGTTCCTGAGGCTTGTAAGAGTGCTGCGGAAACCAAGGCAGCTTATAGATTTTTCGAAAATGATTCAGTCGAATTTGAGAAAATTCTTGCTCCGCATATTTCAGCTACAATTAAACGCTGTCCTGAGCATTCTATCGTGTTAGTTCCTCAAGATACTACGAGTTTAAATTATACTGCTCATCCGGAAACAGAAGACATTGGACCTATCGGGGCTTCCAGACAAACCATTATTGGATTGCTCATGCATGATACTATGGCTTTTTCAACAGAAGGTGAGCGTGAACACGCTAATTTACGGGGGTTGGATCAAAATAAATTAGGGACAAAAGCACCAAAAACAAAAGCTAGCGACTAAAGGAAAAGCCTTCCGACAGAAGATGACGTGGGTTTTGCCTACTCCCTTGAATAATTTGCTCAGATTCTTGGTTTTTCCCATCAAATAATTTGGCTCCACTCAAAGGCACCCCTTTGGGGCTTTTGAATGTAAAATGATGGGGCAAGAAATTTTGAGTTAAAAGGAATGAAACGACATAATCTTCCTATTGATCAAAAAGAAAGCATAAAATGGATTGAAAGTTATAGAGCCACAAATGAAGCTAATAAACAGTGCATAAATACAACTTTTGTAAGCATTTGCGATAGAGAAGGAGATATATATGATCTCTTTGTTGAAGCAAGCAAGGAAGTAAAGCCAAACTATTAGTTCGTTCTGAGAAAACCAAAAACCGTAAAACCGATGGTGATTTTATTTGGGAAAAGGTAAAAACTATTTCGATCTCAGGAATTCAAGAAGTAAAAGTTCCAAGAAGTGGTAACAAGCCATCAAGAGTAGCGAAATTGGAAATTAGGCATATGCAATGCGTGTTTACGCCGCCAGATTTTCGGAAAAAAGAAAAATTGCCGAGTATTACCTTAAATGTTGTCCATGCAATAGAAGTTTGTGATGGTATTGAAGAACCAATAGAATGGTTGTTGCTAACCAATTTACCGGTCAATAGTTTTGAAGAGGCATGTGAAAAAATCGAATGGTATACAAGGCGCTGGGGAATAGAAATTTTTCATCGAACATTAAAAAGCGGATGCAAGGTAGAAGAAAGACAACTCGGAAGTGCGGAAAGAATAAAAGCATGTTTAGCAATAGATTTGGTGGTTGCTTGGCGAGTATATCATGCTTCAAGGCTAGGCAGGGAAACTCCGAATTTGCCTTGTACCATCTTCTTTTCCGAAGATGAATGGAAAGCCTTAATGTCGTACAAGTCCAGAAGCACAAATTTTCCAGATGAGCCGCCAACAATTCGTGAGATGGTGCGGATGCTAGCATCGTTAGGTGGTTTTCTGGGAAGAAAAGGTGATGGAGAGCCAGGCGCCCAAACAATATGGCGAGGAATAATTGCCTTGGACTACATTACAAGCTCTTATCAAATTTTTGCGAAAAAAAACACGGCATTGTTCAGTACGGATACTTATGGGTAATGCTTAGACCAGATGTGCTGGTTCTTAATAACGAAAAAAGGGCGCGAAAATTACCTTCAAAATTCTTAAAAAAAAAGTAAAAAAATAACTTGTCTTTTTGGAAGGGTTATTGTATTATATAAAAGCGGTTGGGGCCTATAGCTCAGCGGTAGAGCCGCCGGCTCATAACCGGCTGGTCGCAGGTTCGATCCCTGCTGGGCCCATAGCAACCAACTGAAATTACGGGCCCCCATCGTCTAGTGGCCTAGGACACAGCCCTTTCAAGGCTGCGGCCGGGGTTCGAATCCCCGTGGGGGCGCTGAAAAAAAACGACAATTACAAATAATTGTCGTTTTTTTTCTATCAAAATTAGCAACTACGAATTATTTGCGAATTATTTGTATCTATCGAGCTCCTTGAAAATTCGCAGATTCTCGTTTGAGAAATGTTTCACAATACTGGCCATCATTGAATTGCTTTCTGACCATTTTTCAAAAATTATACCAATTATTATTAATCCGTAGGTATGCTTAAATCCTCCAAAAAGCTTCTATCTTCAAAGAAAAAAAGCCGTAACTTTGAAGCTACGGCCATTAATATAATTTAAAAAAATTTACTTTCTTTTGGGTTTTCCTGTCTTGGGGTCCAAACGACCTTCAATCAAATCGAAAGTATCTTCCGCAATTACAAGTTCTTCATTTGTACCAACAACTAAAGTCCTGACTTTGGCATCTGGAGTTGAGATATCTCCTTCGACTCCACGCCAGGTTTTATTATTCAAGTCCATGTCAATCTTTATTCCAAGAAAGTCAAGATTTTTGCAGGCTAATTCCCGAATAATAGGAGAATTTTCTCCGACTCCAGCGGTAAAAGCCAGCGCATCGCAGCCATTCATTACGGCAATATATGCACCAATATATTTTCGAATCCGATAAGCATAAACATCCAGTGCAAGATTGGCCCTTTCACTTCTGTTCGGCCACCCTTCTTCCAGATCACGCAAATCATTGGATTCGCCACTGATTCCCTGGACTCCAGAATGTTTGTTCAGCAAATTATCAAGCTCCTGCGGAGTCAATTCGTGCTTTTTCATAATATGGAGAATAATTGCCGGATCAATGTCTCCGCAACGCGTTCCCATTACGAGCCCTTCGAGGGGAGTGTGGCCCATGGACGTGTCAACAGATACTCCACCTTGTACTGCAGCGATAGAGCAGCCATTTCCCAAATGACAGGTAATAATTTTGGAGCGCTCATAAGGAATTTTAAGCATCTCAGACGCTCGTTTGGAAACAAATCTGTGGCTTGTACCATGAAATCCATAACGTCGGATTTTTTCCTTCTCATAGAACATATAGGGAAGTGCATAAAGAAATGCTTTTGAAGGCATAGTCTGGTGAAAAGCGGTGTCAAAAACTCCCGCTTGTTTTACATTTGGCATCAATTCCAATACTGCTTCAATTCCCTTCAAATTGGGTGGATTGTGAAGAGGAGCAAAATTGACACATTCCTTAACTGCATCGAGAACCTCCTGGTCAATTAAAACACTACCAGCAAATTTTTCACCACCGTGTACAACCCTATGTCCAACTGCTTTGATCTCGTTCAACGATTTAATAACACCATTTTCTTTGCTTACAAGGAGATCCAGGACTTTTTTAATCCCATCTTTGTGGTCAAGAATTTCACTTGAGACGGTAACTTTATCGCCTTTGTCCCCTTTCTTGTGATCAATTTTTGACCCGGCCATTCCAACCCGATGAACTAGCCCCTTCGCAAGAACGCTTTTATCCCGCATATCAAAAAGTTGGTATTTTATGGATGACGAACCACAGTTCAATACTAAAATATTCATTTTTTCTCCTTTATTTTGGCAACGATCCTGATTAGAATCGGGGCACTTTACTAATTTTTCAGACTAACAGATAATTCGCAGGGTGAAATTCCACTGTTTTCAATTCTTTTATTGCTGGAATCATATTTGTAAAAACCTTTCCCGGTTTTCACCCCGTGCCAACCCAATCGTACCAATTTTTTCAGGAATTTTGCTGGAACAAACGTTATTTCACCTGTTTCAGCATGGAGGTTTTCCATCCAGGAAACAATTGTATCAAGCCCCATTATGTCTGCAAGCCCCAGTGGGCCAATCGTCAAACCAAAACCCAATTTCATGGCGTTATCTATGTCAGAACAGGTTGCAATTCCTTCAGCCAAAACCCGAGCGGCTTCATTAATCATCGGAAGCATAATTCGTGTGGTAACATAACCTGGACATTCAAAAACGTGCACAGGAGTTTTTTCAATCATTCTGGCAAATCTGCTCGCAGTTTGAAACGTTTCATCTGAAGTATTTGCCGCGCGTACTATTTCAACCACCGGAGTTTTTGGAACCGGATTAATAAAATGCATTCCAATAATTCTGCCTTTATTTTGTGCAAAAGCTGAGATCTCGGTTATGGAAAGAGTTGCGGTATTTGAAATCAAAATGGTTTCAGGCGGGCAAATTTTATCCAATTCACAGAAAATAGCCTGCTTAGAATCGATTATTTCAGGAATCATTTCCACCACGATTTGACAACTTTTGCAGTCGTCAAGCTTCAGGGAGGAGGTAACGCGGGCAAGAATTGCCCGTTTTTCGCTTTCGGTCAAACCCCACCGAGCTATTTCTGCATCCATCGCGAATCCCATTTTTTCAACGGCATTTTTCAAAGCCGCCTCGGAATCAATCAACACAACCTCCAGGCCGATTTTAGCAGCTGCTTGAGCGAGTCCCTGGCCCATTGTTCCAGCACCAACTACACCAACACGTTTGATGGTCATTCATCTCTCCTGGTAATAAATAAATTTACTTTGAAAGCAGTTTTAGCAACTTGGCAGCCCAAAGTCAAGAAAATCTATTTAAAAATTTGATACGCATAAAATCTTTTTTCTGAGCTTCTTGCAATATAATATAAAATTTGCATATGGATAAAAAGAAATTCAGGTTTGATGATCATTGTGATATGTTTCACAAATTTGAATTTGCTGATTTTGCAAGAACCTCTTCTTTATTGTCGATTTTCGCGTAGCGATCCCAAAATTTTCTCACGTTATTTTACCAGGATGTTGAAATTGTTATAACATTTAGTGATCTTTGAAAATGAAACAAAAAAAGCCCGCTTTCGCGAGCCTGATGGC
>JADFXM010000070.1 GCA_015233565.1 Candidatus Rifleibacteriota bacterium | reverse complement strand
TAAATGTTGAAATGGTCTTATTCGATAGAATTTTTGGCCATGAAATTAAGCCTGAATTCTTACACTTTGCTATGCTTTCGACCAATTTGGGAGAACTTATCGGAAGGCAAAAAGTGTTTTATAAGGCC
Source organism: Candidatus Rifleibacteriota bacterium (assembly GCA_015233565.1). Classification (GTDB taxonomy): domain Bacteria; phylum Muiribacteriota; class Ozemobacteria; order Ozemobacterales; family Ozemobacteraceae; genus JADFXM01. The sequence goes on along the minus strand of JADFXM010000070.1, from coordinate 32,525 downwards.
AGTTAAATGAAGATAGCAGGTCGTATCAGAATTTGTAATATATAAATATATATAACTTTCAAAAGGAAGGAAAAAATGAGCGAAAAGCAATTATTGATGAAGGTTCCAACTAGTATCGCCAGAAAGTTCAAAGTTGTTGCGAGTTCCCAGGGCAGAAGTATGACAGATTTATTTGTTGAGTTCGTAAATACTCTTGAACCGTTGAACATCCCGAAACCGGAAATGCAAAAAAGCCACGAAAGTCAGAAAACAACCACCATAAAAAATCATGTTGATGGAGACTATCGCCTGGTAGACATTAAGCAAATTAGTGATAAGCAAGCTCCAAGACCATTAAAGGTCAACAAGGCAATAAAAGATCTAGCGGAATCAATTGTAAAAATTGGACTTATCAGGCCACTTATGCTTTTGAAACTTGGGACAGACAATTACCAGTTGTTATCAGATGAAGCAGAATTTCAGGCAGTAAGACAGGCAAACAAATTGAACCCAAAAAACTGTGAAATGATCAATGCATTCATCGTGCCAAAAGATGCCATTGGTGACGTTTTTCGTCAAATAGAAATATTGGACAAATTGAATTAATATATATTTATATATTAATGGTGAAAAACATTATTGATCAGTATTACAAAAGGAAAAAAAAAATAGATTCTAACGCCGATAAATATAGAAGATTAAAAAAAGAAATGCCAAGGGAAAGAATTATTGTTACAGTAAAAATCGAGGAAGGATTTTCAACTTTGAACAAGTAAGATCTAATTAAACATTGATGGAAGGAGGAAAAATGAAGCTAAATAGTTTTAAAACAATGAACATGACACAATCCGACCACCAGGTTTTAATTTAAGAAAACTCGTCGCTTCGCTCCGAAAAGCGGTCAGTTATTTCCGGAACAGGTGGCCACTTTCGCCGGAATACGCAATTCTCCAAGAAAAAACGAAATTTTCGGGAAAATAAGGATCCATTACTGGATGGTTGAAACATTCATTTCTGTCAGATAAAATCTAATTTTACGCAGATCTGAAGCGAGAAACAAGGCGTATGAACGAACTAATTGGGATTGGTAGAATTTATCTCAACCTTGAAAATAACGTTAACAATGAAAGAAAATTCTCAAATTTCAAGAGATATTCAGAAAAAAAGGTAAAATACTTAACTTATTTACCTGCAGCAACGCAAGTGCAGAAAATTTGGAAAAAATAATTTTTCGCGAATCTTCTTTTGAATTGTATGGTTAATTGCCAATGTCAATATGAATTTACTCTTTTTTGCTGAGAAATATTAATCTTTATTGACTTTCTAATACGCTTATTGGTAAAGTTTTTTTTCGATTCCAGGATGAAAAAAGGCAGTCGTTAATACATAAGAAACTAGTCCTTCGTCACAGACGAGTTTATTACATTATTTTACTCAAAAAAATCCCTGTTATTAATGACATTTGAATTTTTGGTTCCCTAAATTCAATTGTGGCAGGTGACTAGTCAAACAACATATTTATTGAAACCTATGACAACAAAACAACAGTTTAAAAATAAGAAAGCAAGGCTTGAAGTCAGAAATAAAGATCATCTTCCAGTGCACGCTCATTTGGTGGGCTGGATGAAGACGTTCGGAGTTCAGAAGGGATGCAGCATCCTGTTGGCCGCCTCTCATTGGCTTGTCATAGTCAATAACGCCGGCAACATCCTGCAAATCGAGATGTCAGCGAGCGGGGAGTGAGTTCCTGATGATAGGCATCAAGTATGTCTCATTTAACGAAACAAGTGGGTATGGTGAAGCAGCCCGACGCTACATGGTCGGGCTCTGCAACGCTGCCCTTCCGTTCACCTGGGCCCCGATGGTGGTCGGTCAGAAATGGGGCCTGGGATATCAGCCGTATGAAGGCAGGGAGATCGAATCACCCCTTTCCCCTTTTTGTAACAAACCGTTGGCGTATGATGTTGTCCTCGTCCACACCGTGCCGGAGTATTTTCCCTTCTGGAGAGAGCGAGAGCCAGGCAAGCGCCTCATCGGCGTGACGGTATGGGAGACCGATCGCCTTCCCGCGCATTGGGCTCCCCTCCTTAACAGCATGGACCAACTGATCGTTCCGTGTGAATGGAACAGGACGGTGTTTCGGCAGCACGGGGTGACCGTACCGATCGATGTCGTGCCGCACATCGCCAGCAACGCAACGCTTCCTGTGTCAGATCGCAAGCAGTGCCGTGGCGCTGAACCAGAGGACTTCTGTTTCTATACGATCAACTCCTGGACGGGGCGGAAGGCAATCTGGGATACGATCAAGGCCTATCTGGCCGTCTTCACCAAGGATGATCCGGTGACTCTTGTCATCAAGACCACGCCAGAGGATGATACACGACGGGCTTGGTTTGGTAGGCGTCCGAGCACGCGACGTGCCCTCGATCGTATTCTGGCCATGTACAGTAAGCCGGCTCGAGTGACTCTCGTAACTGATACCCTTAGTGATGAGGAGATGCTGGGGCTCCATGCAGCCGGGGACTGCTACGTGTCGTTGACCAGGTCGGAAGGTTGGGGCCTGGGCGCCTTCGATGCAGCTGCCTTCGGGCGACCTGTCATCATAACAGGTTATGGCGGTCAGCTCGACTTCCTCCCCCCGAACTTCGCATTCCTGGTGGACTACCAGCTGATCGCCGTTAAAGAACGGTCGGGCAAGGACTCTTACACTTCTGACCAGCGCTGGGCCAAACCGGATCTTGCTCAAGCATCCCGGTTCATGTGGAAGGTGTTCGTCGACCGCGATGCCGCAAGGGCAAAGGGGTTGGCTCTTCAACAGTACGTTCGCGTGCGATTTCATGAAACTGTGGTTACGACCGCACTTCTGAAGGATAGGTGACCGACTTTCATGCCAAGTTGCTCACCAAAAACTACGTTCGGACTGTTCATACGAGCTAGAGCGCAGCACAGGCAAGCGGTATATTCTACCGATGCCACTTCGGCAAACTCAAGCCAGGAGATACACCTCTAAAATGGGCGGAACTTGGCAAGAGAGAAACTATCAGGCAAATGAGCCTGTTGATGCTGTGTATCTCTGGGTTGATAGTAATGACCCTTCCTTCCAAACTGATTACCAAAGCTGGTTCGACGCAAGACAAGAACCAGATGCAATAGCCGCCAGGCGTTTCCGCGATAATGAGGAACTTCGTTACTCTCTGCGGTCGCTCGAACTTCATGCACCATGGATTAATCATGTTTTCATAGTGACAAATGGAAATGCACCACTATGGATCAATACGAACAATCCTCAGATTTCCGTCGTCAGTCATCGGCAAATATTCCCGGATCCAACTGTTCTTCCCGTATTCAATTCCTATTCTATTGAACTGAACCTGCATCGGATTCCTGGATTGTCGCGGAAATTCCTCTACCTGAATGACGACTTTTTTCTGGGCCGTGATGTCAACCGTGACAATTATTTCCAAGCCGACGAAAGCCAGCTATTCTATTTCGAGCCTAACCCAATCTTCGAACCAACGAACGTCAGCCCTGTTCACGACCGGGCGGATGCTTACACGGGTGTGATCATCGATAAACATTCGAAAGTGAAGCGGACAAGGAAGAGCGAAGCAGCCTACTCTATGAGGAGGAGTTTCAAAATGCTGCCGCTACCCTTACGTCAGCTGCTGCCGGCCCATCGGCTCTTGCCGGGCCATATTCCGCAGATATACGATTGTGAGATACTAAGCTATCTGGAACGACTCTTTCCCGAGGAGTTCGCGATCACCCGCGCCCACAGATTTAGAGCGGCTGACGATCTAGTGATACGAATCCTTTATGCATTTTTCCTCCTTGAATGCGAACCAGAGATGCTTTCGCTTGAACCGGTCGTTCTGAATTGGGAATCTCCGGATTATCACTTTATTCCTATGCAAGGAACGCTGGAGACAGTCAAAGCCATTTTTTCCCGCTGCGCTACGCTCAACCCGCGGTTCATCTGTGTGAATGACGACCTGGGTGATGCGCCTGCGGATGATCCGATTTTGACCGTGTTGCGGGGATTTCTTCAAGCAAAGTACCCTCTCCCCTCCTCGTTTGAGAACCTGAATGGCTTTGACACCGACGCTTTCGCGGCGCGAATTGAAAAATGAATTCTCTGAATGAGAGACTCACAGGCCTGACGCGCTTAATGAGAGGCCGCGGGTTCATCTGGACTGCCACAGGATTAGGAACAACGCTCTTGCAGGCGGTAACCGAAAATCTTCTGGCTATGGTCCTCATTCTCTTCCTCTTTTCATTTGGACTAGTCGATTTTTCTCATATCCCGCATTGGTTCCCGTCTCGCTGGGTTTACACCAGCCCCGAACTGGTATTGGCACTCCTGCTGATGGTCAGCCTGTTGCGAACATTTTTTCAGCTTATGGCAAAGCGCTCATTTCATGCCTTGCTAGAGCTTGTGAGGGCCCGCCTTTGCATGATCCAGGGCTACTACATGTTGGTCAAAGAGCAAGAATCCTCTTATTCACTGAGCGATGTCAATATGATGATGGGCGAGTATCTCACAAAGGCTTCAGACTATGTCTACCACTTTGCACAACTACTTGCCGCGATTTTACTCGAGCTTTCCTTACTAGCTGGAATGCTTTGGTTGTCCTGGAAGGTAGCTTTCCTTGGACTCCTCTGCCTATTTGTATTCAGCTTGCCGATATGGTTGCTGAATCACTTGATCAAAAACGTGGCGGTCAATATTCCGAAGCAACGCAAAGCTCTTGAGCGAACGCTTGTTCGTATCTGCAGGAATCATCTGCTCATTCACGCCATGCGTCTGCAACGTGAAGAACACGAGCGTTTTCTGAAAGCAGTGGTGGCGTATTTTCAATTCAGTTGCCGCACTTTCTTCCTGCGTGACGCTACCTCGGCACTGCCTCCTTTACTTGGAATCCTCTCTGTAGCAGTGATGGTGGGGACAGACATTAAGCTCATCCACACGCCGGCAATCGAATTGGTTGCTTTCATCTACCTTTTCAACAGCTTTTCCCGCAACGTGGGTACAATCACCGATCATGTAGCCACAATGAGTCAGTTCCGCAGCCAGTTTGACAAGGCTGCCAACCTTTTAGTCTCCTTGAACTCCAACGAAATCATCGAAGCTTTTCAGCATGACCAAAGGCTTGTTTTCAAAAATCATGTTCCGGAAAACAAGCCCAAGGATGCATATACAGAGCCAATCAGCATTGATGCTCCGATCGTTCCACCAAAGATAGAGCTGCGTGGAGTATCTTTTACATGGCCAGAAGCTTCTCAACCTGTGTTTGATGGTTTCAATCTACTTATTCCGGCGGGATCCTGTTTGGGTGTGGTAGGCCCAAACGGTAGCGGAAAGACTACTCTACTTGCTTTGTTACTGGGTGTTATCACTCCAGGAACGGGGGTTGCGCTTATAGACGACTTGCCGGCTCGACAGTATGTGCTTGAAAAAGGTACCGTTGGTTACGTTGGCACCGATAATCTCTTGATTTTCGGCTCGGTGCGAGACAACCTGTTGTATGGCCTACAACAAGTCCCTGCCGAAGACGAAATCTGGAAAGCCCTTGCCAGTGTGGGGCTGGACGAAAAAATTAGTACTTTACCGGATGGATGGAACTATATGATCAGCGAGAACGAGGAAGGACTCTCTTCGGGGCAAAAACAACAGCTTTCGCTGGCCAGGGCATTCTTGCGCAAACCAGCCTTGTTGATCCTTGATGAAGCGTCCGCAAGCCTGGATTTAAGAGCAGAAGCGAAACTGACGGAGGCCATTGACGCAATGGCGGGTCATAGCACCGTTATAATCGTTTCGCACAAGCCAGCCACCCTGAGGGGCATCGATCGCATAATTCAGCTCAAGGAGCCTAATGATGCCTGAACCCATCGGCTGTCACGGAATCCAATATGTGTCGCTATTTGGCGCCATAGGATATTTTGTTGCTGCCAAGCGTTTGATGATGGGTATGGCCGAGGTCGGTATTCCGTTTACCTGGACTCCCGTATTCGCCCACAGTGTTTACCTGATCGAGCCATGGTCAGCACGTAAACGGGCCAGCGCATGGGCGCCCAAGTTGCAGCGTGAATATTCGTCACAGCTTATAGTGGAACGCCTTCTGGAAATCTTGAACAATGTCTGAAGCGCCAAATCAATATCTGTTCATATACGGCCTCAAGCCGCAGACCGAGACTTTTCACATTTGTCACTATCTTTGCATTGAATCTTGCTTCCAGGTCAATTACCCCGATCGCATTCTCTTTTTCTATCAACACGAACCCTACGGCCATTATTGGGAGCTCGCAAAAAGACGGTTGACACTTGTAAAAGTAAATCCGGATCCAGCATTGGCTCAATATGACTACGGTTGGCGCCATCGCGATTGTCAGCCATACCGATATGCGCATATTTCAGATTTCATCCGCCTGGACGCGCTCCTTGCTAACGGTGGAGTTTACGCTGATATTGATACGATTTTTGTTAATCCTCTGCCGGAAGCCCTTCGCAAAAAGCCATTCGTCCTTGGCCGTGAAGATCCAGTTCGCTGTCAGGAAAGCGGCCTCATGCTTCCTTCGCTTTGTAACGCATTGATTATCTCGCCACCTGGAGCCGAATTCGGTCGTCGGTGGCTTCAGGAGATGCCAAAAGCTTTCAACGGATCCTGGAGCAATCACTCCACTTTACTGCCACAGCGCCTGAGCGAGGAAATCCCTCATGCCATCCATATCGAGCCGAGTCGAAGCTTTTATCCATACATGTGGACGCGCGAAGGAATCCGTGCGATGCTTCAAGAGCGCAAACTTGAAACTGATGGAATTTACAGCATGCATCTATGGAGTCATCTTTGGTGGTCGGAACAGCGGCGGGATTTCTCTGATTTCCACAATGGTTTGCTGACCGAGCGTTTAATCCGCGATGTGGACACAACTTATAATCTGATCGCACGTCGCTTCCTGCCGGAAAGGCACGGAATGGAAAGAGTTTCGGTGGTCATCCCTACTCGCGATCGTCCGGCAATGCTGCAAGAGGCTTTGGGATCAGTTCTTGCACAATCACATTCGCCATGCGAAATCATCATCGCAGAAAATAGTGTTCGCCCGATCCAGTCGGAGGAAATATCGAATCTTCACCCCATGATATCCATAATTCGGGTGCCCGGGGAACATGGCCCTGGCAGTGCAAGAAACGCCGGATTACAAAAAGCATCAGGTGATTTTGTCCTATTCCTGGATGATGACGACTTGCTTGACCCGCTGGCTCTGGAATCGAACATTTCATATTTTCGCGCCGATCCTGGACTCGATGTTGTCTGCAATCACAGTCGGGCATTCTATTCTCCGGAGATGAAGGGAATCGAAAAATTTTCTTTGTCAAACATGGAAAAGGTAGATCGTCTCGATGGAAAACGCCTTGAGTCGGATCCGATCATAGGGATTCTTCGCTTTCCTCTCAAGACATCATCCTGTCTTGTACGACGCGATTGCCTCGGCATGGTGGCTTTCAGCGAAGAGTTGTGGACAGGCGATGATCTCATGTTGTGGCTGAGCCTGGTAACCAGCGGACATCGTATTCGTCTCAACCCACGTATTCTCACCCATGTCCGGTTTCACTCAGGCAACTTGCACGCCAAACCCGGTTTCACCGACGAAATGCAGCGATCCTACAATTTATTACTTGCGGGATCTCTTCTGCGCACATCAAGAGAAAAGTTAGCCTGCCGCATCAGTCTTTTTCTTCATCAGTTGAGACTAAGGCAGACAGCTTGTATTCGTCAGCTCCCTGGCATGTTATGTCATCCGATTCAACTGTTCAACTTTCTTGCCTTACTTGGAAGCAAAAAATGGGAGACCCGACATGAAGTTGCCTCAGGAATACCGATTCTATGAAGGCTCGGCCAAAGCTACTGTATATTTCACCCGTGACACCTTCCCCGACAGGGACCCGACAGCCTCAAACGCTTTGCTCTGAGTTTCTTTGAAAACCCTAAATTTTTTTCTAAAAATTTCCCAAACTTTGATATACTAATTCAGATTAGTTCAGTTTACAAAATTTTTGTTTAAATGACTTCACTTGGAAATTAAGAACAGAAGATGGAGAGACACCATGAATTCCGCGGGCTGAAATATTTTTCTTTTGGCCAAACAATGAGTTATGGCATGATTGCTCTTACCTATCTTTATCACCTTTCCAAAAAGGAAAAAAGAATTGCCTGGGAAACTATTTTAAATAAGGAAAAAACTGAATTTGGGATAACCGAGGAATTTAAAAAAATCATTCCCAAAGAGCTTGAAACTTTCCTTTTTTCAAAAGAGCTTGATGAGACTCATTCTCATCGGATTATTCAAACGCCTCCTGAACATTTCCAGGCCCTTTCCGACCCAACAAGGCAGAATATCATTTTTACCGTCTGGGAAACAGACTACCTGCCTGATGAATGGAAACCAATTCTGGCCGGGTCAGACAAAATTATTGTCCCATGTCAATGGAATAAAAGGGTTTTCGAAGAAGGGGGTGTAAAACGTCCGATTTCTGTTATCCCGCATATTTCGGAATTTCATGGGGTAGAATCGGATTTTTGTGGCCCGATTCCCAAAGATGTTTTTGTTTTTTTGAATGTTTCTGTCTGGGAAAAAAGAAAGAACCTCGAACAACTTATTGAGGCTTTTGTAAAAGCTTTCCCCGGGAAGAAAGATGTCATGCTTGTTTTAAAAACTTCACCCAAAGACATTGGGAAATATTTTATTGATTTCTGGAAATTCCGGAAATATCTCCTCACGCCCTTGCGGACAATATTGTTAAAATTGAAGTTTCATGGATTGAAGTCCCAAATTATGGTAATTCCCGAGAACGTTTCTTCGAAATATATGCAATATCTTTATTCCAGAGCTGACGCTTATGTTTCACTCAGCCACGCAGAGGGCTTCGGAATGGGAATTTACGAATCCGGCTTCTATGGAAAACCTGTGATTGCAACTAATTATGGGGCTTACCTCGATTTTCTTGACCAGGAAAATTCCTTTCTGATAAATTGCCGATTGGGGCAAATGACCCCTAACCCCTGGGATAGAAAAAATATGCAGGGTCACTTTTGGGCTTTTCCCGATCTGAACCATGCAATCGACCTGATGAGATATGTTTATTTTTATCCCTCAAAAAGCAAAGAAAGGGGGAAAAAATTAAAAACCAGGGTCGAAAAGGACTTCGTAACCGAAAAAATTACCGAGAAATTTCTGAATTTCATAAATGAGCCCTGCTGAAGAAAAAACGTATGAATTTCGAATTCTAAGGATTTTTCATTTTGATAGGGAAAGTTGGCTCAAACATTTACAGGCGCAAGAACAGAGCAAGCGTTATCAGCATTATATTTCTCACTGACTAGCTCAAAAGCATTTTGAGCGATTTTCTTTGCCAGTGAACTATTCAGAAAGATATTAACGCAAGCCCCAGCGAATTCTACCGGATCATCCGCAATAAAGGCATGAACCCCATTTTGAGCAAGTATTCCGCTTATTCCAATTGTCGTCGAAACAACCGGAACCCTGTGCGCAAAAGCTTCCAGAATCTTTATCCGGGTTCCTCCACCACCTCTTATCGGAACGATTGCCGCATGAGCAGAACTGTACTTTGCTGAAAGGTCTTCCACATATCCTAAAAATCGCATTTCAGGATATTTTTTAAACTTCTCCACCCAGGATCGGCGGGGAAGCATACCGACAATTTCAAGTTTCCATCGAATTCCACGAGCTTTTCTTAATTCCGGAAGAATCCACTCAGCGAAATAATTCAAAGCGTCGAAATTGGGAAAATAGTCCATCGTTCCGACAAAAAACAGTGAACAAACCAATTGTGAGGGGTTGTTGGAAATTTTTTTGGGGATAGCTACAGTGTTGGGCAGAACCGCCAGATTTAGAGAAGAAAAACGTTTTTCAAGTTTTCTTCCATCCATTTCAGAACAGGTGAAAATTTTATCATAGAATGGGAGCATCTCTGTTTCAGCCTGAAAATAAGCCTTCGCTTCTCTATGCATAATTCGTGATTTGAAGATCATTCCGTTTAAACGGTACAGCCTGGCGATTGAAAGCCGTGTTTCCGATTCAAAGTCATCCATGTCAAGAAAGAACGGACATTTTATTCCGCCCTGCCGGAGGGCAAACGCCACCGGCGTCATGTAAAATCTGAATACTTGTACAAAATCAAAAGAGGCTTCTAAAACGGGGCCAAGAAGCTTCACTAGTCTTTCAGGGGAAGCTTTTTCAAAAACAGAAAACTCAAAAAAAGAACTTAAAAACCTCCAAATCGCGCCTCCGGTGGTTCTCATTAAAAAATTGTATGTTTTTTTTCCCAAAAAAGTGAATCTGGGGCCATATACATAAAAAAAACTGTCACAGCAATTCTCAAGCTGTAGGGCTTTTATTTTGGTATCATCGTTATCAATGCTGACTACAAGCAATGTAAGGTGGAAAAACCTTCTAAGAAATTGAAGTTGGAAAAATGAGCGCATTTTCCTGCCATTCCCTGTTGGGAATGGTATCACAGGTGAAACATAAAGAAGACGTGGTTTCATTCTTCACCAGGGAACTTCGTTCGCAGATTGAAAGCGAAGGAACCAATGTGCCATATGAATCGCTCGAGACGATAAGCATAGAACCTTGCCCCAAATCCAGGGTCTTCTAAAAGCGGTGCAAGAAGACTGTATAAGGTTCTCTTTTCTTTAATACGATGATGCATGAATCGGATGGAATTACGTATCAGAAAATGAAGCCATTCAGGTTCTTTACTGAGCGATTTTCTTATTTCCAGCCAGATTTCATGAATGGAGTGAGACGAAAATTCTCCGACCTCCAGCGCAGATTGTTTCAGTGAAAGCTTCCCGGAATGAATACGAACGGCAGACCATCCATTTTCATTCACTGCAATCCGTGGTTTCTTTTTTAGAAATTCATACCAGAATAATGTGTCCTCTCCAGCCCAAAGCTCTTCTCTGAAACGAAGTTTACCTATCGCCGTTTTTCTTGTCACACAACAGTGAGTCGCAAAACCATTGTACAAAAAAGTCCTTAATGGAGATTTCTTAAATCTTTTAAGATTTATGATTCCATGAGGAATTCCCACAACGCGAATGGGAGAGGCGGATTCGAATGGAAGGGCTCTTCCCAGAATGAAGTCAACGGGCTCCTGCTCAAAAAAAGAATTCAGAGAAGTCTCAATAAAATCAGGTGCAAGAAGATCATCATCGTCCAGAAATAAAATCCAATCACCCTGGGATTGATCTATTCCAAGGTTTCTGGCATATCCCGGGCCCTTATTCTCATGAAGAGAGAAAAGCTTTACTTGAGAACAACACTCTGGAAAAACCTCAATCGCTTTTTCTGCGTTTTCAGGGGCCCCATTGTTGATTATCAAAACCTCAAAAACTGGATGGGTCTGGAAGAAAACTGAGCGAAGAGCGTCTATTAGGTATTCCAAACGATTGAAAGTCGGTATAACAACCGAAACACGATTTTCTGAATTTCTATTTTGCATATTTTCTGACGATTGTCTTCATAAATCGTTTATCCTCGCAATTATTTATCATTTCATCTCTGGAAAAAAATTGTTGCTCTTTTTAGTGGCTTTCTTTGCGCCAAGCCGCCAATTGGGTCCGTATCTGATTAGCTTCTTTAATGTCCATAGTTCGGTCTTTAAGGTCAAGAGCGCGTTCGAGATAGTTAAGCGCTTCTTTGCGCCGGCCAAGGGCTTTCAGAATCGTGGCAGCCTCGGTATATGCCTTGTCATGATATGGGTTAAGCTTGAGGACATTTTTAAAGGCCTCCAATGCCTTTGTTAAGTTGTTCTTTTTGAAAGCCTCCTTAAATCCCTCCATCATAAACATTTCCTGCTCTGTGCTGGTTGAGTCTGGATTTGCAAGAATTTTAGGAAAAGAACTTTCGGGATCAAGAAGCCAGATTGCGCCGGTAAAAACAAGAATCATGCAATAAATCAGAACCATGATCCTGAAAAGAGGCAGAAAATCAGGATTTTCCAATTTCTTTTTTTGCATTTCCACACAGTTGAAGATAATTTTTAATCTGTACAAAGAAAAGAACATGAGACATAAAAAGGGAAAAGCCGCGATGATCATCGATTTGAACCCATAGCCTCTGAATGCGTTGACCAGCCACATGTCCACCCGATAATCCCATGCGAATAAAGCTCTGAAATGAGCCAGAATTGGCGACATGCTGGGAACAAACAAATAGCTGAACATGGGTTTGTAATCAAGATATTTTTCTATCCAAGCCACATAATAGAAGTTGACAGCCCAGCTAGAAATTTGCATCAATAAACCTGCAAAGACGAGAATACCCACTGCAGTCCGAATGATTCGTGGGGACATTTTCGCTCGCTCGATCCAAAGCGGAAGAAGTAGCATAACAAGAGAAACAGGGGCTGTCAGGTATCTGGGACCGTAAGCCCACATTCCATGCCATGCATCCAGCTTTGAACAAACAAACAGGTAAACGAGAAATTGAAACGCGATAAACCCGGTTTCCACTCTCTGACTTGATAATCCTTCCCTGAACAGCCATGGAAACAAAAGAAGCAAAGGAGTATACAGAAAAACGCTCAGGCCTGGACTTATAAGAAAACCCTTCAAACCAACAGACAAAGAGTTATTCAGAGGTCTCTCCATTGATCTGGTGACCCGTTGAACGGCTTCAACAACTGAATCTGGTCCCAACCCGATTTTATAAATCTTGTCAGCATAAACAAGCGTAAGACCAAAAAGAAGCATCAGAAAGAAAGGAAATACCTGAATGAAATACCACTTCACGGTTGTCTTCAAATCAGAATTTTCAGGACGGCGAAGCCAGACGGTCACCAAATGGTAAATTGCAAGCCCTGGAAGGGCAATTCCCGATTGAAATCTGCATAGAATCATCATTGAGGCTGCAAACCCTGCGAAAATTCTTGAAAACAACGATGGGGACTTTGAATCGGAAAAAAGCAAATAAAAACTCCAAGTCAGAAAAAGAGATTCCGCTGTGTGAAGGAAAAAACCCGAACTCTGCCCCGCGGGATAAGTGGTAAGACAAAAAAAGACTGCACTCCAGAATGAGGTTTTAGGTGACACTCCCGCTCGAATGGAAAAGACAAAAAATATAACGCCTAAGATAGGAATTAAAAAAGCGTTCAGGAGCGCACAAAAAAAGATTTCAACTTCCCCACCCCACTGGTCTATTCCAATTATACGATCTCTTCCGCTAAAAAACCTTGTCCATTGCGAAAGACCAGATTCCTGCAACCCAAGGTTGACCAAACGACCCATCCCGAACAACGGCAAGGCAAGCAGTGATTGACCGGTTCCGGAAGTGCAAAAGCGTCTGTTGTCGCGCCCACGGATACAGTCTGTACACTTTGTTGAAAGATCTCCATAAACCCATAGGGAGCGAGTCTGCTGATAGACTCTTATTTCGTCAGTTGAAATAAAATGACAGCGCGTAAACATGATATGCACTGAAAGCAAGGCAAGAAACAACCATAACGAAACTCGGACACAGAGAGAATTCAGTGAATCATCTGATAAGCCAGAAAATTCTCTGTCTTTTCGATCAACCTGGTTTATTTGGTTTCCCTGTAAATCTTCCATAGCCAATGGAAATGCTTTGCCCTGAGTTGTCATGAAAAACCCAAAATTTTTCAAGCCCAACTTTTACTCCGATTCCACACAAACGCGCTTTAAAATAGGGTTGCAATTTTCATATGGTCAACAACAACACACTTCGGTTGCCAAGTCAAGAGCTGATTTTTGGTCACTTCATTTTGAATTTAGAGCACCTAATACCAATTCCAATTAGACAATGTGAGGTAACCAATTTACTATTCAGATCCACTTTTCCAAATTCAAGAGTTTCATAAAGAGTTTTAGGGTCCGGCGGTCTTATTTGAAACAGAGCAGTTGATGAAAGAATTTAGTAAAGAGAACGGAGGAAGCATCTTTGGATGCACTTCAATTGAGTGCCTTCTTGATGTTGACGGTCAAACAGAAGTTTCGGGGCTAGCCTCTTAATTTTTGCGAGAATCAGCCTCAGAAGCTGAATAGACGGTTCCAGAAACGTAAGACCCCTTTCGTTTGCTTTATTTAGAATTATGTGTTGGTTAAAATTCTGCTGGGAATTTAGGATGCAATATTTAAAGTTCGGCAAGGCTTGATCGCTCATTCTATGGTAACACCGGTTTAAAACTGACCCTTCTATCCGGTGAAAATTGATCCACTCTTTTGGCCTGGGGCAACCTTAGCCTTCCTCTTCAATCCAAGCTTTTCCTTTAGCTGCTGCTTTTGCTTTTGGTGGGTCAGCTTTTTTCCTGAAGTGGGTCAGAAAATGACCGGTGTTACCACTCATTCTACTTCTCCTGAATTCTTGCGGTAGGTTGAATTCTGTATTTTTTCATCTTGTCGATAAGAGTTGGACGAGGAAGTCCGAGTTTTTTGGCCGCAGTTGAAGTATTCCCGCGCGAGCTCGCTAGCGCTTGGCGGATTTCACTAACCTCTAGGGCCTTCACTTTGTCGCGAAGACTAATTTTCTCTTGGGAAAAATTATTAGAAATAAGGTGCGGGGGAAACCAATTTTGTATGGAATCGCCCGGATTGGTAAGCAGCAAGTGCTCAATGGAATGTCGCAATTCTCTAATGTTTCCTGGCCAATTATAAGATCGAAGGGCCGCTAAAACTGTCGGGTAAAAAGTTGGAGGTTTGCGCCCCAATTTTCGGCAGAAATGATTAACGTAGTAAACTATGAGCTCCGGGAGATCGTCAAGACGCTCTCTTAAGGGTGGAAGTTGTAATTGCAAAGCGTTGAGACGGAAAAGGAGATCTTCGCGAAATTGTCCTTTTCGAACCAGTTCTTCAAGGCGATGATTGGTTGCTGCAATTATTCGAGCATCTGTTTGGAGTTGTCGCTCGCTTCCAATTCGTTTGTATTCTCCGGTTTCAAGAACTCGAAGCAATTTTGCCTGGCCTTGGAGGGGAAGATTGGAGATCTCGTCCAGAAAAATTGTACCACCTTTGGCAAGTTCAAAGCAGCCTTTTCGCTCATGGATGGCACCGGTAAACGCTCCTCGTTCGTGGCCAAATAATTCAGAACCAATAAGACCTTCCAACATCCCTCCCATATTCAATGCTACAAGTGCTCCCTGGGCTTGTTTCGAGTGGGTATGAACGGCCCTTGCTACAAGTTCTTTGCCCGTACCAGTTTCGCCGATAATTAATACTGGGCTTTCCGTTGGCGCATAAAGTTTGATTTCTCGAAATATCCTTTGCATCTGTGGCGAGGAGCCAACCATTCCTTCAAAAACTGTGAAATCATTTCCAGTGGCCTGTTGTTGCATCTGGTTGAGACACTGATTAAGAAAATGATGCTCCACCGCCCGCTTGATACTGAAATTCAAAACATCGAATTTTATGGGTTTTTGAAGGAAATCCCATGCACCACACTTCATAGCCTCAATTGCAACTTCAATCGAACCATGATCGGTGATCACAATAACCGGTGGACAAAAACTATGTTTTCGCAAAGATGATAGTGCTTCTATCCCATTTCGCCCCGGAAGAAAGACGTCAAGAAGAATGCAGGAAGCATTTAATAGATCTGGCTCATTTGCTGCTTCCTCGCTACTGGCGAAAATTTTTACGTTGTAGCCCAAACGTGGAAGTTGTCTTTTCAACGCAAGAGAAAAATCTTGTTCATCTTCAATAACAACAATTAAAGGGGAAAAAGGAAGACCTTTGTTATTCTGAGTTTTGCTTTTCATTGCTCGGTGTGTCGGAAATCCAACTTCATGTCAGATTTCCGTGAGTCCATCTTTTATATTGATTTAATGATTGAATATTCATATACTAACAAAATAGGTGTCGGAAAAGCAACAAAAATAACTTTTTTCGACCAGCAAAATTTCACCTTCTCCCGCAGCTAACATAATTTTAAACGAACCCAAGATTTTCCGGTGATGATTTTTCCACAAAAAAGTTTTCCACCTGATGCTTCTCCAAACGCTTTTTCTTCCACTAATTTTCCCCGATTTGAACATACCAGCATCTTGACTGATATTTTTTTTCGGCCCTTTGTTACACTCGCGGTAATTCCTTCGTTCATAATGGTGTAATCACTTACACAACTTATTTTATACCCGATCTTACAGGGTTCGTACATAAATGAAAGAAGCGCCTAATAATGAAATGGAAGCAAAATAGGCATTTACTGTGCCAACCACTTTGTAGGCAGGGATGGTTTGGAAAGTTGCTATTAGGTAACTTCTGTAGCATCCCTACTGCCTACGCTAAATATTTTGTTTCTGCTCTTAAACGTTGATTGGGAGATAAATACGGGGCGTTTTTTCTTAAGTTATGACGTGGAACTTCCGTTATACTTATGTCGTTTCGGCCCCGCTCCACGAGGAGTTCTTCAGGTTTTTTTTGGCTGAAACGATTAGAGCGCCCAATTTATCAAGAATATTGATGGGCCGGAATTCTAAGTGAAGCCTTAGAAGACATCTATTTCCTCAAATTATCTAAAGAATCTGAATCTTCACGGGCTCTATTTTCAAGAGTGATAAAACTGGCATGAAAATTGCTTTAGGGTTGTATCAGTACCGAATGTGAAATAAATATCAAAATTTCATCAATTTTTGATTCCTGAATAAGAATTTGAAGAAATCATTATAGAAGAGGAAAAAATATGAAGCTAAAGTTTGATAAAAAACCACTTTTGTTTTTGCCCGTCGCTGCAATTCTGATGATTATTGCCTTTGGATGCGGCGATGGAAGTGGCGGTGGCGGGGTCAGCAATTTTTCCTCATCGAGTAATAATCAAGCGGGTTATACGGTTAAGGGGCGCATAACTGGAAATGACGATGTCGGCGGGATTCCGGTTATGCTGGTAGCCACAAATTCATTTGTTCCCCCGACCAACGGGAATATCAGGTTTGACCTTAGCTCCAATGTCAGTGGACAAATGTATTTTACTAACACCGATCGTTCGGGAAATTTTATTTTTAACGATGTCGCTCTTGGTGATTACAACCTAATTGCGAAAAAAGATCGCTATAAAAGCGGCATTCTCCGAGATGTTAAAGTAGGAATTAATGCTGATGCCAAATCTAGCGATCTTTCCGTTGAATTGACACCCACTGGAGATCTAAATGGGACTGTGACTGTCCCCTCGGATTTTTCAGTAAAAAGTGGCATTACTGCATTTGTAATGGGGACTTCTTTTGCCGGCTATACAGATGCTCAAGGAAACTACAAAATTTTTGGCGTCCCGATTGGAGTATATTCTGTTGCTTTTATGGCTCCGGGGCTAGTTCAATTCAAGATTGACTCGATAACTGTTCAAGCCGCCGGTGAAACAACCATTCCACCTGTGACTCTTTCGAAAGACACTTCGTCTTATGGTGGATTGATCTGGAAAGGGATGCTTTCTGATCCACCAGCCAATCCACAGACAAATTGGGCATATTATAATTCAAAAGACGGAAAAGCCTATATTTATTTTGACGGAGCGTGGCAAATTATGTCTCAGAGTGGACAAAATGGAATTAATGGTGCCACAGGGACTCAGGGATTACTAGGAGCAACTGGTTTACAGGGGCCAACTGGTTTGCAAGGTCTTCAGGGAGTAAGCATTGCCTGGAAAGGATCTTTTGATCATGCTCCGGCAAATCCAGTATTAAACTGGGCATATTATAATAATCTTCAAAACAAAGTTTACATCTGGGATGGTACAAACTGGCAGATAATGACCCAGGATGGCCAGGCCGGAGTAGGCATAATCTGGAAGGGATCATTCGCCAATGCTCCATCTAATCCATTTTTGAATTGGGCATATTATGATACTACTCAGGGAAAAGCTTTTGTTTGGGCCAGTTCAACTTGGCAGATTTTGAGCCAAGATGGACAGCCGAGTATAAGTATTGTCTGGAAAGGCTCCCTTGATTCCCCTCCAAAAACTCCCAGTTTAAACTGGGCTTATTATGACAATATTCAAAAAAAATCATTCATATGGGATGGATTAATTTGGCAAATATTGGCCCAGGATGGCCAGGTTGGCTTGCAAGGTCCAATAGGACTTCAGGGCCCAACGGGTTCAAGTGGAACAAGCATCGTCTGGAAGGGAGCTTCGTCGGCAGCTCCAATCAATCCTCAACTTGATTGGGCTTATTACAATACCATTGACGGAAAAGCCTACATTTTTGATGGAACCGTTTGGCAGATTATGGCTCAAGATGGAGCTACGGGTTTGCAGGGGGCTATTGGTTTGCAGGGACCAACCGGGTCTTCTGGAACAAGCATAACCTGGAAAGGTGCATTTTCGTCGCCGCCATCTAATCCATTGCTGAACTGGGCTTTTTATAACACGTCCGTTGGAAAAGCATACATATTTGATGGAGCAATCTGGCAGATAATGACCCAGGATGGAGCAACAGGCCTGCAAGGAGCCACCGGTCTTCAGGGTCCAGCTGGTTCCCCGGGAGCCAGTATAGCCTGGAAGGGAGCGCTTTCGTCGGCCCCTATCAATCCAGTATTAAACTGGGCCTTCTATAATACCGCAGATGGAAAAGCATATGTGTTTGACGGAGCCACCTGGCAAATTCTGTCTCAAGATGGCCTAGTTGGCCCGCAGGGCCCTACAGGTTTACAGGGAATTCAGGGGCAACAGGGTCCAACGGGCTCAGATGGCATCAGCATTGTTTGGAAAGGGGCTTTTTCGATGGCCCCTATCAATCCATTGTTAAATTGGGCCTTCTATAATACCGCAGATGGAAAAGCATATGTGTTTGACGGAACCACCTGGCAAATTTTGGCCCAGGATGGCGCAGTCGGGCAGCAAGGCGTTACTGGATCAACAGGACCACAGGGTTCGATTGGACAACAAGGTGCCACTGGTGCCTTTGGAAGCACTGGTTCAACGGGGGCTCAAGGCCCCACCGGGGCGCAGGGCTTTACAGGGGGCACCGGAATTAGCATGCTTTGGCAGGGCTCGCTTAGTGCTGCGCCATTGACTCCCCAAATAAATTGGGCTTATTACAATACTTCCAATGGTAAGGCTTATATTTTTGATGGTACCGCATGGTGCATCCTTGCCCAGGATCCGGTTTTCAATGCTTCTGCTCCAATTATCTCATCATTTCTGGTCGATGATTCGAAGTTGAAAAAAGATCAAATCTTCATGAGCTGGCACTCCAATGAAGAAACGGATTTTGTTGCTGACTATGGAACCACTCTTTCCTATGGTTCTCAAACTTCTTCCAGTGAATTTGAAAAAAATAATTCTGTAACTCTTACAAGCCTTCTACCAAGTACACGTTACTTCTATAGATTCACTTTCACCAACAGTGCTGGAAAAGCTTCTTCGATCACGGGTGATGCATTTACGGATTCTCCTCCGAACATGCCTTTACCATCCTTCCCTGCCAGTAGTGCTGTAAATGTTGATTCCACACTCTCTCCATTTACTTTGTCATGCCAGCCTTTTTCTGACAATGATGCAACTGACACTCATATTTTCACGAATTGGTTGATTCGAGATAGCTTGGAAACCATTTGGGCTGCGAATACTCCAGTTCAGTTGACCTCTATAAATTTGTCCCAGGGTACATTTTCAGCGGGAACCCTTGAAAACACTTATAGTATGCTTTCCCCAGGTAAAACCTATTTTCTTGAGACACGCTATTATGATAACCACGCAGAACCAAGCGCAAGCATGACGATTAGCTTTTCAACACAAGCTTTGCCACCCAGTGTTGTTTCCGTGACTCCTGCAAATTATGCTTCCAGTATTTCCCTACTCAATAAAATAACCATAGTTTTCAATGAAGCCATTGACCCAACAACACTTTCAGGTAATATTACCTTGACCAATTCAGGAACCATCGTCCCCGGAAACATTACTCAGAGTGCAGATAAGACCATTGCCACATTCACCCCCAATAATCCATTGAATTCGGGAACGACTTATTCAATTTCAGTTGCAACTGGTGTGAAAGACCTTTGGGGGGAAGGGTTGCTTTCCAATTTCGTTTCTTCCTTTTCTACGACAAGTGTGAATTATGTTTTCGCCTCTAAATGGGGCATTTCACCTACTGGCGGAAAATTTAATTGTCCGTTGGGTGTTGCCGTTGACTCTTCTGAGAATGTTTTTGTAGTTGACAGTGGAAACAACCGGATTCAGGAGTTTGATTCCTCAGGAAATTTTCTCGCTAAATGGGGAGCTTCCGGAACTGCAGATGGATTGTTTAATTCTCCGCTGGGAATAGCGATTTCTTCTTCAGGTGTTGTTTTTGTTGAGGAATCAGATAATAACAGAGTTCAAAAGTTTGATTTATCTGGAAACTACATTAACAAATGGGGATCACCCGGCAATGGGAATGGCGAATTTAATAACCCTCTTGGAATTGCTGTTGATTCCTCAAACAGTGTTTATGTTATGGATACGTCGAACTTCAGGGTTCAAAAATTTGATACTTCAGGCAATTACCTAACTCAGTGGGGGTCCCATGGAACAAGTAGCGGACAATTTGGTAGTGCTTGTTGGGGTTTAACAACAGATTTATCTGGAAATGTCTTGGTATGTGATGGGAACAACAATCGGGTGGAAAAATTCGATTCAGCAGGCAATTTCCTCTCCAGTTGGAGTATGAACGCCCCAATTGGAATAAAAGTTGATTCATCCGGAGATATATATGTCTCTAATAATTGGAACCACCGGGTGGAAGAGTACAATTCATCACAAAATTTTATCCGGCAATGGGGAAGTAACGGTTCCGGACCTGGAAATTTTAATAGCCCCAGAGCATTAACTGTGGCTCAATCGGGGAATGTTTATGTAAGCGAATATTTAAATCATAGAGTCCAGAAGTTTGATTCCACTGGAGTTTACATTACCCAGTGGGGGACCTACGCTGTTTGTGACGGGAATGGGGAATTTAATAATCCCTGCGGAATAGCAATCGCTTCAACGGGGTTCATTTTTGTCGCAGACACAAACAATTCTCAAATTCAAAAGTTCGATTCCTCGGGTAGTTTCATTTCCAGATGGGGAGCCAGAGGGTCCGGAAACGGACAATTCATTAATCCGCATGCAATAGCAATTGACTCCTTGGGTAGCATCTATGTTGCTGATTCTGACAACAACCGCATTCAAAAATTCGATTTTTCAGGAAATTGTCTGGCCCAATGGGGTGGCTCTGGCTCCGGTGATGGTCAGTTTAATCGGCCTCTTGGTATAAAACTTGACGCATCAGGAAACGTTTATGTTGCTGATTCCAGCAATAATCGAATTCAAAAATTTAATTCTTCCGGAGCTTTTCTCGCTAAATGGGGGGGAAGTGGCAGTGGAAATGGCCTATTTAGCTCTCCTCGTGGAATAGCCATGGATTCTTCGGGGAACCTTTTCGTTGCTGACATTGGAAACAACCGGATCCAAAAATTCGACTCCTCAGGAAACTTTATTGCTAAAATTGATGGTGACGCTTCTCCTGGTGGAACATACTTTTATCATCCATCTTCCATGACAGTTGATTCCTCAGGCAATATTTTTGTTATTGACAGTGGAAACAATCGAATTCAAGTTTATAATACTTCTTTTAGTCTGGTTGTACAGTGGGGAACTGCAGGTTCCGGCGATGGGGAATTTATGGGAGCACAGGGTATTACGAATGATTTAGCGGGAAATATATTTGTTGCGGATACCAGCAACCATAGAGTGCAAAAATTCAGCCCGCAATAAACATTTTTGGTCTTTTTCCTACCCCGATTTTGCGTGAATCGGAAAAGTGAATTCTTTATGAGGGGATATTTTTGTCTATGATGCGAAGTCACTATTTTTGCTTTGTCACTATCGTTTGCTTTTTTCTCGCTTTTTCAAATGGCTGTGGATTTGACCATGGAAATCCAGTTTCTCCTAGTTCTGATGGAACCCAGGTTTTCACTGGAAATGTCAAGGTTAATGTTAAACTCGACACTAGCGGTTTTTCTTTGGCCAGAGCTGCCATTCATGTTAGCGAAAGTGCTCTTCCGGTTGTCACATTCAAATTGATTCTGCTTAACATTGGAAATATCGGAAGCCCGACCACCACTCTTCAAAAGTCTGTTTCTGTTCCCGCCTCTGGAACTGCTGAAGCTGAGTTCGACGGACTGCCAGAAACCACGGCTCTGGGAGAAATCCACGTTTCCGGCGGAAGAATAATTTCCTATACCGATTTCCATGGTTCTACTGATCTAAAATCCGGTCAAGAGAATGTTCTTTGGGTTTCGCCAATTGACGGGAGAAAAGCTCCTGATATTCTTGCACATACGATAAAGAGCATCATTGCAGACCCTAGATACCTTTCCAGAATAACCCCTGGTTTTGCAGAACAAATTTCCTCCATAATTTCCAAACAGAACCTTGAAAGTGATACTATCTATTCAGATGTTTTTGGGCAATGGAAAAAATCCCTTTTTGGAATATCTCTCCAGCCAGGAACTTTAAGAATTTCCTCCACTACATATGATCTGAGTAAAGTATTTGTAACAGCTATTTTCAACGATTCAACAACTGCTTCGGTGACAAACGGGTTGTCCTGGAGCGGTCCTGGAGTTAACGGGCAGACGTTTACCGCACCCGGGGTTGGCACATACACACTGTCGTGCTCATATTCCCTTGATGGTGTGCTTAAAAGCACCAATTTAGCAGTTATAATTTCAAATCCTCCAAAGGAATATTCTTTTGTAACCAAATGGGGAAACCTTTCCACCGATGGACAATTTTTCTATCCCCACTCCCTGACATTGGATTCATCAGGAAATGTTTATGTTACTGATGCGGGAGTTAACAGAATTCAGAAGTTTGACTCGTCGGGAAATTTCATCACTAAATGGGGATCTCAAGGTTCGGGAGATGGCCAGTTTGATGTCCTGGAAGGAATAGCGGCAGATTCATCGGGAAATGTTTATGTGGTGGACAAAAACAACCAAAGGGTTCAGAAGTTCGACTCGTCCGGGAATTTCATCACCAAATGGGGAAACCTCGGTTCGGGAGATGGCCAATTCTCGAATCCAATAGGAATAGCAGTGGATTTGACAGGTAATGTTTACGTAACTGACACCGTTAACAAACGTATTCAGAAATTTGATTCATCAGGAAGATTTCTTACCAAATGGGATGCCGGTGGAGTTTCTTATCCGGCTTTCTCAGAAATCACAACAGATTCCGCATCGAATGTCTATTATGCTGATGCCTCGAATTCGAAAATTCAGAAGTTCGACTCTTCCGGTACCTTTATCATGGAATGGGGGAGCTGGGGTACGGACGATGGTCGGTTCAATGGTCCTTGCGGAATAACAGTGGATGCGTCCGGCAATATCTATGTGGTAGACAGCAACAATTCGCGGGTTCAAAAGTTTGACTCAACCGGAAATTTCGTCACAAAATGGGGATCCCAAGGTTCTGGAGATGGACAATACGCTAACCCTCGCGGAATAAAAATCGATTCCTCTGGAAATTTCTACGTAGCTGATTCAGGAAACCATCGGATCCAGAAGTTTTCCTCATCTGGAATTTTTCTAATTAAATGGGGTGTTAACTACTTAACAGGCAATGGACAACTGAATTCGCCATGGGGTCTTGCAGTTGATTCCTCCGGAAATATCTTGGTTGCTGACAGGAATAATAATAGAATTCAAAAATTTAGCTCATCAGGAAATTTCATCTCAAAGTTCGAGTCACCCGGGTATAATGATGGACAGTTTCTTTCACCAAGCGATATTTCAGTGGATGCCACGGGAGCCCTCTATATCCTTGGACCATCTGACAAGTTTCAGAAGTTTGACTCATCCGGAAATTTTAGCAAAAAATATGGAGATCTTGGAGTTGGTGACGGGCTCTTTT
Source organism: Candidatus Rifleibacteriota bacterium (assembly GCA_015233565.1). Taxonomy (GTDB): domain Bacteria; phylum Muiribacteriota; class Ozemobacteria; order Ozemobacterales; family Ozemobacteraceae; genus JADFXM01. Next base: position 8,639 of record JADFXM010000070.1, on the reverse strand, counting down.
TGACAGCTTTCAATTTCGCGATGGATTTATCGGGGAATGTATTTATCGCAGATTTTGATAATGAAAGGATTTATAAATTCAACAACGCCGGGACTTTTCTTCTTGCCTGGGGAACATATGGCGCCAATGAAGGGGAATTCGGCAGCCTTGAGGGCTTGAAAGTTGATTCATCTGGAAACGTTTATATTGTTGACGGAAGTAATCACCGGATTCAAAAGTTTGACTCATCCGGGAATTTCATCACCAAATGGGGGTCTCAAGGTCTCGGAGATGGGAAATTTAACGGTCCGTCAGGGGTGGCAATTGATCCCTCAGGGGATGTTTTCGTTGCCGATTACACCAACAACCTCATTCAGAAGTTTGACTCATCCGGAAATTTCATTACAAAATGGGGATCTCAAGGCTCCGGAGATGGGCAATTTGATGGTCCAGTCAGCATAATCGTGGACCAATCAGGAAGCGTATATGTTTCCGACAACAAAAACAATCGAATCCAAAAATTCAGCACTCAATAGCTGATGATGAAAACTGAGTTAGGAGTCGTAAAGGAATCCTCTCAAGCATCAGGAAATTTATAGTCTTCGAAGATTTACGAATGTATGATAGCGGTTGGCACTTGAATTAACCTTGCCTACAAGCAATGTTCCGGACTCATCGATCGTTGCCTCAAATTGAAGCTGGCCTTTCCATGCCTGCAGTTTAAGCTTGTTATTTTCGAATACGCCTGTCCAGCGGTATTTTTCCATGAGTGCCCAATCTTTCATGCTGACCATTGATCGATTCGGAAGATACGTATCAGCAATCATGGTAACTGAAGAACCATTTTGTTGAATTTCAACAATGGAATCCTTTCGAAGAATTGCCTTACTACTTCCCTTGAATTCTACCTTCCAAGCTCCGGCTACTTCCTTTGTTATTTTTTTCTCGACCTTTGCTTCCGTCACGGAAGGCTGAGTGGATGTGGAATTCAGTGGCTGGAGGTTGACATCAAAGCTTAATATTTCGCTATCAGGAATCTTTTGCGTCACTTTATGCGTTACATAGCCGGGGGCGAAAATTTCGATGTCACAAATCCCCGTTTCAGAAATCTTGAGAGTTTCGTTCACAGACCCTTTCAAAATTCCATTGACGCGGACCTTGGCATCCGACGTGGGGCAATTTACATAAATCCCACCAGAAGCTTTTCGAGACTCTGACTGGTTCGTAGAAATAAGCTCGGAGGCGGGTTGAGTTTCTTTAGCTGGAACATTCCAACCAGGAACTTCAAACACAGGAAGTGTTTTTGGCACAGTTCCAGGTGTGCCTGGTTGCCTTGGAGCTTCTGGATCGACATCTTGGCCAGAATTTGAAGATGTTAATGAATCAGTCCCACTATTTGTGGAAGTATCCGTCGCCGGAGTATTTCCATCAACGACAGAACCGGAAGTGTCTGCTTGGGTATCAGCAGTTTTGTCTTCCAATTTTTCCTTTGGCTTTTCTGAAGTTTTGCCAATTTTTTTGGGACTATGTTTTTGCTTTTTTGGAGCATCGTCATCCTTGGATTTTTCTGCAAATGCTTCCTGGCCTGTATTCAGACCTAGAAAAACTACAAAAATCATGAAAAGCAAGAAATGTCTTTCTCCAAAATAATTTAGCATTTTTCCTCCTATATTAAATGGGAATTTTCTGGTGGAAAATCCCATTCTGACTCGTAGATAATCACAATCCGTGCGTAATAGGTTCTGTTTTGTCGTTAGGATCGCTGGTTTCCCCAGTTTCAGTTGCCCCTGTCCCTTCGTTTCCCATCTCGTTTGTGCGATCCCTTGAATTGTCTTCTCCTGTATCCGTTGCCCCTGGGCTCTCGTTTCCTATTTCCTTTGGCTGATTACTTAAATTAGAATTATCTTCCCCGGTATCCGTTGCTCCTGCCCCCTCTTTTGCTAAAGAATCACCGGAATTATTAGAAATACCTGGTTCGTCAGGGCCATTTAGATTTCCAGGGCCCTCGGTTGGAAGATTTTTAGGTGAACTGTCCTTTTTAGTCGAGGTTTCTTTTGCAACAGTCGGCTCTTTCTCCACCTTCTTTTTCGTTTTTTTCTTTTCAAGAATCACTGTTGCTTTCAAACGAGTCTCCGGTTTTACCACTTTATATAAGACCTTCGTATCAAATCCAGGTGCGATCACTTCTATTTTAAGTTTTTTTCCGGTGTTCAGGATGACAATTGGCTTATTTACACTTCCTTTGTTGTATCCGTCAATCTTCACTTTTGCATCAGAATTTTTACACAAAATCTCAATTTCTCCGCTCTTCAATCTTACACTTTCCTGTGTAACCTTTATTCCCGTCTGAATAACAGAATGTTGTTGGGTAAAGGGGACAAGTGCCGGCGAAATTGTTGCTGAAATTCCTTCTGGTAGAAGACGACAGACACGAAATCCGTGATAAAATTTCTGGGATAATGGGTTGCCATAATCTCTGTGGGCTGAGCGAAAAAATCGACCTGAATCGACAATGGCTCCTCCACGCAACACTCGATCGGACCCGGAATTCGGCCCACGAGGATCAATCTGAGCCTCACCTTTATAAGCTCCATACCAGTCATTGCACCATTCATCAACGTTTCCGGTCATATCATATAATCCCCATGAGTTGGGGAGCTTTGTCCCAACCTCATGGAGACTTCCTTTAGAATTTCCTTTGGACCATCCATAATTCTCACTGATCGAATCTCCCCAATAAAATTCAGAGTTTCCACCACTTCGGCAGGCATATTCCCACTCTGCCTCCGTTGGAAGTCTGAATCCATCAGCTTCAAAATCGCAAACAGCTGATTCTGCGACCATTGAATAACACTTTTTTAAACCCAGTTTTTCACTGAGCGCATTACACATTATTATTGCTTCGTTCCAACTGATCGGACCAACCGGCTTCAAATCACCACCAGGTTGATATGAAGTATGCGGAAGCCCAAAAACGCGCTTGTATTGAGCATGAGTCACTTCAAATTTTCCGAGCAGAAAAGACTTTGAAATGTTGACCGAGTGGCGCGGCTTTTCATCCTTCTCGCCTTTGTCTGCACCCATTTGAAAAGATCCGGCTGGAATCCGTGCCAGAGGAATCCTTATGCCATTTCCGAGATCTGGATTGTCAATGTCAATTTTCGGAGCTACAACTGGCGCTGTTACGACTGAAGCTGGTAACGGAACCGAGGGCAAAGTTGAGGTTGTTATGGGTGATAATGGTGTCGAAGGTGTCACAGGTGTCACAGGTTCTTGTTTTGGTGGGTTAAGTGGCGGTTGCTCCGACAAAGGCAAAGAAGGTGGTAACTGAATCGGCTTGGGTTTTAATGCACCAGCAGGCGAAGCTACAGAAGCCGGCTTTGTTAATTTTGCAACCGCTATCGATGTAACAGATGGCTTGATATCAGGAGCAACGGTGGAAGTAGAAACTGAAGAAGTAATAGCAGGCTGCTGGGCAACTTTAGTTTCAGTTTGGGTTGGTGGTGAAAACGTTGGTGTGGCAAGAGTTGAAACCAAAGTTGAAACAGCTGAGCTAGCTGAAGTCGCCACAGGGGAATTCGTCGTCTGAGTTAATGCAGAGGTTTGACGTGAGTCGCTTGTTCCTTTAACAGGCTGCCTGGAAGGATAGTTCCAAAAGATTAATCCTCCAATCGTCACACTGGCCAACAACGCGCCGATTACGGCATATTGTTTTCGCTTTGAACGCGCATTTACAGTTTGAGCAACAAGCTCCTGAATGTCCTGTTTGGTTGTGGTTCTTTTGTGGCGCGGACTCAGTGATCCAATGGAATCCAGTTTAGGATGTTCGACCAGCCACTTTTCAAGTTTTTCTGCAAGATCGGGCGCGTCGAGTCGCTTTGTTGGATCTTTATCGAGAAGGCCATAAACAACACCAAGAAGTGAAAAGAAAGGATCTGAAGGATCAAGCGCTTTTAACGGAAGAGTCGCCTCTATCTGCTGACGTGCCACAGAAAACACGTCACTTTCACCAGGAAAAGGTTTGAACGGAGGCTCACCAAATATCAATTCCCAGAAAATGACTCCAACTGCGTACATGTCTGATTTCGGAGTGATATCTTTCGCCCCAAGACACTGCTCGGGAGACATATACTGTGGAGTTCCAAGAGTCATACCAGTTCGAGTCAAGTTTACCGCACCTTTTGCAATACCAAAATCAAAAATCTTGAGCGTCCCATCATTCGTGACCATAATATTGCTTGGTTTGAGATCCCGATGGATGATCCCTTTGGAGTGGCAAGCCCTGAGCCCTTCAGAAAGTTGAAGCATGAGAGGGACAATCTGCCCCTTGGATGAAGCAAGTCCCTCCTTTAACTCTGAAAGCAAAGTCCCCGCGAGGTATTCCATGACTAGAAATGGCTTTCCAGAAGCAGCATCGCGTGAGGAAGCAAAAATGTCCAGAACATTGGGGTGCTTAACACTGGCGAGAATTTTACCTTCATGCAGAAATCTATCTACTTCGGTCTTTTCACGGGCGATTTCTTCGTGCAGAATTTTGATCGCAACGACTCTGTCGAGACTGCTATCCCAGGCTTTATGGATAACTCCCATTCCGCCTTGACCTATGATTTCGTCGAGGCGATAGTTCCCGCCAAACAACATTGGCGTTCCCTTCCCGTTCACTGAATTTTTTGTTGGGTCAAATTCGGCAAGTTTCGCCGCTATAAAACTCTTGATTTCAGGGATTTCTGGCCTTTTTTCAGCTTCCTTTTCAAGCATTTTCTTCAAAAGATTGATAAATGGAATTGCATTCGGAAAGTTCTTGAGTTGTTCCAGGGGAAGAGGATTATTAATATGCATAAGCATAATAGCAAGATGCGGGTTAGAAGTCTCATCTAATATATCAAAAGGTGGGTGGCCAGTCAGGATTTCCCAAAAAAGGATTCCTATTGAATAAATATCTGACTTTCTAGTGATAAGCTTTCCAAGGCCTTGTTCTGGAGACATGTATTGCGGAGTTCCGAGTGTTTTTCCAGCCTGAGTTTGCATTTTAGTTGTCTTTGCAATCCCAAAGTCCACTATCTTGAGACGGCCATCATGGTCTATCAGAACATTTCCCGGTTTGAGATCCCGATGTATGATATTTTTTTCGTGACAAGCCAAAATTCCGTCGAGCAGCTCAAGCATGTGATGCAGCGCTAAGGCAGGCTTCGCTTTATAATCATCCATCATCTGGTCAAGCCGACGCCCATGTATCAGCTCCATTGCAAGAAATGGAACCTTGCTTTTCTCATCAACATCAGAGGTATAGACATCGACAACACAACGGTGTTTCAGGGTGGCAAGAACCCGTCCTTCATTCAGGAAACGCTGAACAGCCTTTTCATCCAATGCAGACTCATCCTGAAGAAACTTGATTGCTGTTTCGCGGTCGAGATTGATGTCAAGGGCCTTCCAAACATGCCCCATCCCACCTTCCCCAATTTTGGAAATCAGTTTGTAATGCCTTCCGACTAAAGTTCCAGGTTCAAACATTAATATTGAATTTTCCCCTTCCAACGAAGTTTAAGAATTTAAGTTTTGCGTTGGCTTCTCTCATTAAATTCAATTTTTTAAAATCCATTTCAAGTTACAACAATCCAGGCAAATCTTTTCATCAAATTCGCCCTTATTTTTAGATTTAACAAAGGGTTTAAATAAAATTCCCTGCAATGATATCCTTTGGGTTTACATTTTGCAAATAATCCATTTCAATTCCAACGAATAGCTTTTATCCGAAAAATGGATACATAGAAACTGTGAAATAATCTAAATTTTGTGAGTCGGGTACAAATTTGAGGTTGAATTCATGCCGATTTTCGAGGAAATGGACCCAAATTGTCTCAAAAAATTCGAATTTTCACAGCTTCATAGAGAGGATCAGAAATCCGGGCAAACTTCCCAGCCAGCCAAAACTTGTACACATCTAGTATAAACATCCACTTGAATGAACGAAAAGGAATAATTTTTTTGTTACAAAGAAATTTTAATCACTTTAGATGATTCATCTTTTCCATCAAGACTTAAAGCTCTTTTGCGCAATTATTCAGTAATATCTTTGCCACTCCGCGTTCACGTGCTTTTTGGAAAGCTTTTATCCCCTCTTCAATTTTATATTCACCATCAACAAGCCGTTCAACGGGAAAATGATGCGCTTTCATTCCTTGCAGCGCTTTATAAAATGGGCCACATCTTGAGCCTATAATGCTAATTTCCTTCACCACAGCTAAAGACAAGTTAATTTTCTCCATTCCGGCAACAGTTGACTTTAAGGCCACAACTCCTCGCGGTTTAGTTATCTCAAGGGCGTTTTGTAACCCGCCGATTGTTCCCGTTGCTTCCACTGTTAAATCGCAATCTGAAGGCATGCTCTCGCTTAAATTCACTGTTTTGATCCCATTCCAAAAAGCTTTTTGAAGCTTTTCAGAGTGTTTTCCGACAATTGTAACATCAGCGCAAAACGTGCTCAGAACCCAGGCGCACAAAACTCCAAGCTTTCCATCCCCAAGAACAACACACTTGAAGCATTCTTGAGGAATAATTTGTTCAGTAACTTCATAGGCAGCAGCAAGTGGTTCAATGAAAACAGCCTGATTATCAGATATTTCGGGAGCAACAATATGAATATTTCTGTCAGGCAGAACAAAGAAATCCGAGAAACAACCATTCAAAGACTGAATGCCTAATACAGAACGATTGGGGCAAAAACGCCCAAGTCCTACCAAACAGGTCGTACAAATTCCGCATGCTGCATTAATTTCTCCAACTATTCTTTTCCCGATTAACTCAACTTTATCGCTTTCAACAACTTCTCCGATAAACTCATGCCCCATAACTCCTTTAAAATTCATATAACCTTTAAGGATTTCCAGATCTGTGTTGCAAATTCCACCTTTGATAAGCCGGATCAAAGACCAGCCAGCTTTTCTTTCGGGTTTGGCAAAATTGCTAACAACACATATTTCAGAATCAAAAATGATTGCCCTCATTTAAATTTCCTCATTTTATTTTAATCTCAGAAAGAAGCATCTGATTCAATATCCCAATTTTTTTCTCAAGCCCTATAGGGATTAGTGAAGTTTACAACGAAGAATCCCTATACTCAACAAATCCCTTTCGCTCTCATAGCGACATTCAGGATCTGGTTCCTGAATTGGAGCTTTCAGATATTCAATGGTAGCGATGGGAGTTGTTCCCCCGAAATCAATTTTAAATTCAATTGCATACAACTTCCTTCCTTTTACCGAAAATCCTTTCCCAAAAGGAGATGCTCACAAAATAGTTTTCAGGAAAACCTTTCTGAAATAGAAGATCTTCAAGAGATTGAAAATTTTGTTTGAAATATGATACTGACTTCTTACTCGTTTTTCAAGAGCTTCCACCCATGAAAAGGGTTCTTGTACCAAGTGAAAACAGGACTAAATTTGTTTAATCAGCGTTATGAATCCATTCTCATCAATTTAAGAAACCTATCAAATTGGTCTCGTGCAGCACAACCGATGAGGAAAACCACGCTTTTCAACTGGAATTGAGTATGATATATTAAACTGGGAAAGCGATTTCCTATTCAGCATTTACAAACGAATCCACGCATTAGAGATGATAAATGAAATTTGAAATACTAATTACCGACCGTTTGAAGCTCAGGTTATTGACGCCTGAAGTAGAGCAATATGTGTTTGAAAATTATTCAGAGAATGACCTGAAAATTTTCTTCGGATGCAATACCGAAGCTGAGTTTGCGAAAGAAAAGGTGAGATACGAAAGAGGAAGTACGACCTGGAACAAGTCATTCCTTAATTTTCTCTTGATCGACAAAGCAACCGAACTGGTCATTGGCAGATGCGGATTCCATACCTGGTATCTCGAACACCGGCGTGCCGAGATTGGATATAATTTGACCAACGGTGATTTCAAAGACAAAGGCTTAATGACCGAGGCCATTAAGAAAGTCATCGAATACGGTTTTGAGAAAATAAATCTGAACAGGATTGAAGCTTTTATCGGGAAAGACAATGTTCCTTCCTTGAAATTGATAAAAAGAATGAATTTTATTGAGGAAGGGCTCCTCAGGCAGCATTTTTTCAAAAACAATGTGATAGAAGATTCCTTGGTATTTGGTTTACTTCGAGAGGATTATTACAAAAAGCTTACCCCCCAAATTAAACTCATTCAATAAAGAATCGTAAGCGTTCAATAAACTGCTTCCTACTAATTATTTCTTGGTTTAGGCGCTGTGCCTGGGTCAACTTTCGGCTTCGCATTGAAGCGAGTTTACGAATAGAAAAGGAGTTTTCATGATTCACATTGGCGAAATGCATTATGCAATCCTAAAACATATTCTCGATTATGGATTTGCACCAGAAATTTCAGATCTCTCAAAAATATTTAATACAGATTCAAATGATGTAGTTAACGCCTTATATGCGTTACAAGAATATCATGGAGTAGTTTTACATCCAAACGAACCGAAAATATGGGTAATTCATCCTTTCTCCCTAGCACCAACCAACTTCTATGGCGCTCTGCTAAATTGATACGGTTTTTCTCTGCTAAATTGTTACGTTGATTCACAAAAGTTTCTGATTTGGAGCTTAAAATTTCTTTCTTTAAAAGAGATTGTTTTTGCTTTTTTTCTTTTC
>JADFXM010000006.1 GCA_015233565.1 Candidatus Rifleibacteriota bacterium | reverse complement strand
CAGAAAAAAATTGAAGTTTTGGAAAAATATCAAATAGCAAATTTTGATTTCCTCACGGTTAATCAAATTTGGCTTGCAAAAACCCTCTTTCCTTCTTCATTTCAGTTAATTAAGTGCGTCTGCCCTGTTTCAGGCAACAAATTCTTGCTTTTGGAAGAGTTTTGTGATATTATCAAAAAATCAAGTTTGATTGAAAGGCATTTTTGCCTTTGTCATAGCATTTTATTCGTTTCTTAGACACTTGTCTGTACGGCGGCCTCTCCGGTAAACCCTCCGTTACTCCTTTTTTACCGGATCATTCGGCAATGCCTCTTGTTGTGCTTCCCGAGAAAGAATAATAAATGATCTCTTTACCTATTTCCAATATTTCATTGGACCCAATTACCTCTCCCTTTTCCGCTCTAAATCTTCATCCTGATATTCAACGGGCAATTTCGACCCTGGGATTTCAGACCCCTACTCCCATTCAGGAATCAGCGATTCCTCCGGCACTTCGGGGACAGGACGTGCTAGCTTGCGCCATGACCGGCAGTGGAAAAACTGCTGCATTTGCGCTTCCAATCATCCACCGTCTATTGGAGACCAAAAGGGATAGTAAAAGAAACTTGACTCGTGCCCTTATTCTGGCCCCTACCCGAGAATTGGCTGCTCAAATCCGCGACCATATCGGGGACTTGACACGGTTTACCACCATTCGCTCTGCGGCAATTTTCGGTGGTGTGAGTATGGGAAACCAAAGAGACGCTATGATGAGAGGAGTCGAAATCCTCGTAGCAACACCCGGTCGGCTCCTAGATCACTTTTCACAAGACTATGGACAAATTCCTGGATTAGAGTATCTGGTTCTCGATGAAGCTGACAGAATGCTTGATATGGGTTTTCTTCCCGATATTCGTCGTGTTCTTCGCCACCTTCCAAGAACTTCCAGGCAAACATTATTTTTCTCGGCAACCTTGCCGGAACCGATTGTCGAATTGTCCCAGGAAATGCTAAATAAGCCTTATATGATAAATATTGACCGTCCAGCCAGTACCGCAGATGGAATAGTTCAAAGCGTTTACCCGGTTCCCGATACTCTCAAATCACGCTTGTTGCTTCATATTCTGGAATCCGGTGAAATAAAAAATGCCCTGGTTTTTGCCAGAACAAAACATCGCGCCAATCGCCTGTCGGATTTTTTAGATCGAAATGGCGTCTCCTGCGATCGCATTCATGGAAACCGATCACAAGCCCAAAGAACTTCTGCATTGCAAAACTTCCGGGATGGCTCATGCAGGGTTCTGGTTGCAACTGATATTGCTGCGCGTGGAATTGATGTGGAAGGCATATCACACGTTATAAATTTTGATATTCCCCATATTCCGGACGATTATATTCATAGAGTTGGTCGAACTGCCCGGGCAAAACGTTGTGGAACCGCAATTTCCCTGGTATCTTCCATGGAAGAGTATGATCTAAAGCAGATTGAAAAACATCTTAAAAAACAAATTACTCGAGTACGGGCTGAAAATTTTGATTACACTGATCGAGCCACAGAACAACTGGAGATCCCATTGGCCCAGCGATTGGCAGCGCATCGGGCTAAAAGAGCCCAAGCTCGGGGCCACACAACTGATCGCCCAATAACTCGTTCGACAAGCACTGTCAGAAGGGCGACTGCAATAGGTAATCCAACCGAAATAAACCGTTCCGGTCCAAAACCTCAGCAACGATCTGGGCAACGAACTTCGCAAAGGTATGACCAAAGACGCGATCAAAGATCCTACCAAAAAGATGATTATGGCAGATCTGCCAGAAGCTGAAATTGAGTTTTCAGCAAGCTCTTCAATTACCCCCCTGCGCGAGGAAGCTGTGAAAAATTAGGGATCCTCTTAAAAGTACAACACCCAAGGACCCCGCCAACAATCGTTTGTGATATTTCGCACTTGGGTTTTCTTCCCATTTTTGGTATTTTTTCACGCTTTCGTGGAAGCTGTGAAAAAATTAAACTTTCGGAAAAGTACTATCCCTAAAGAGGACATTACTAAGTGACTGTGATTATTTTCACCTTCAAAACTCCAAATATCTCACATCTTCGCGGTGAGTAGGATGGCAAGCGAAGTTAAAGCTATTTTGACAAACGAAGTAGCTCGTCTCGTAACTCTTCGCTTGTCCAACGATCTCCGAAGTTTTTGAAAGGGGAACCATTTAGGAAAACCCCTTCTTCGATGCCGTGAGAGAGCATATTTGCTCTCTCCGAAGTGTCGATTTCCTCGTAAATCACTTGATTCTCAATTCCAACCACTGCGTTTCTTGCGGAATTACAGTTTCTGCAATCGATCATGCACCAGCCATTTGAAAATACAGTAAGTTTGTTTTTTTCAGGGCTCTTGGTTGGTGTTCGATTGGGGTGGAGCAATGAAGGTGCTTGCGCATTTTTGGCAAACGGTTTCCAAACTAAAACTTCGAATCCTCTTTTTTCGAGGCGTGAATAACCCATGTGATCATAGAATGGCGCTGAGCTGAATTTAGGCTGCTCTGGAAATTCATCAGCGCGGACCGCTATTCCAATGGCTCCTGAGTCTTTCGCATCTTGTTCAATGCAATTGAGCATGAATTTTCCGTATCCTTTTCCCTGCTGATTCCCTATAAGATGCTCATAGCCATGGATTGCGATGCAGAGGATGGTAAAGAGGTTTTCACCTAAAAGATTCGAATGCTCTATAGGTAAATACTGACAAAGACCAACTACTTTGTCGTCATTATTCAGTAGAACCTTTGCTCGTAGTCCTTTTGTTTTGTATTTTTCATACCAGCGGCGGCGCAACTGTGTTTCACCGGGATTTTCAGGGCGCTCGTCATGCATGCACCTGAAAAAAGTCCCTTCTGTATCTTTACCAATCTCAACTAGTTTCATAATTTAATTAATTCCTTAAGAAATAATAATTTGCTGGGGATAAACTGGTACAACTTAGAAAACTGCATTTCAGTACTTTATTTATTATGTTCGATCTCGAATGTTAAAAACGGATCAGCCTTTTTTGCTTTTCTAAATTAAAAAAACATCTCCGAATGAGCAATTTGGGACGGAAGGGCTACTAAATTTCTTGTATTCGAAGTTTTTAAAAAGGAATTTCAAGGTTTGGACTACTTTTAACTATTTGAAAAAACTTTTTCTTTTAGGAAATTATATCTTTCCGGGGAAGCGGCTTTCAGTCCTTCCGGGTTTTCGAGAAACATTCTGGCTGATTCTGCGAAATCTTCCCGGGGCATGCTGTTTCCTACTGCTGAAACCGATGGGGTGGCTGGTTTTCCACAATCTTTTGGGGATAATGTGTTGCGCCTACCCTCATTCTTGGAGTCAGGCCAGAATTTAGTTCTGAATTCCTGTGCCATATCATTGTGGTTGAAGTAAAAGGCATGTGCCAGCTCACGGACAAGGGCTTCCTGAAATGTTTTTTTGTCCCGGCAGCCAATTTCGGTGATCCTGGATTCAACGTCTCCATATTGCGTTCCGTTTTTTCCATCCGAAACTGTTTGGGTTGTGAATCCTGTAGTGCTAGTTACCTCCTCGACAGATGGGTACAGTTCAGCTGTCGATTTAATGAAGCTTTTGGGGAGTTTGGCCAAAGTCTCCTTAATCCACTGAAGTTGGTCGCAAGACCACCAGGCACCACCTAAATCATCCCGCACATATAACCCGTATTGGGTTCTAATTTCCTCAATCAATGCGAGGCGTCGATAAGATGATTGCCCTTCTGAATCAGGAAGATTCATTTTGGCAATTTCTGACAGAATAGCCGGGTTCATTGTCATCAATGAAAGGGTTTTCAGGTCTTGGGAAGTTTTGGCGAGCGGAAGAGCTTTTTGAACAAATTTGTCGGTTAGTTCCGGCTTAAAAGAATATTTTCCCAAGTCGACAATTTCAGCAAAAGTGGAACATTTTTTCAATCCCTCTTCGAGAATTTGCGACCTGAGGGGTTCATCGGCTCTTCGGCTTAAAACTGCATAATCATACCAACTTTCGGCGAAACGCATTCCATCTTTCAAAGCTTGGTCTTTGTCTTTTGGAACTTTCATAGAATCAACGAGTCGAATGAATTCCGAAAAATTATTGGCATTTGGAATTGCTTTCAAAATCGCCTGATCGTATGCATTTTTGAATTTATCTGTAGTGGAATCATACATTTGAGCTATGTTTTGAGCAATTTCAGGAATTTTTTTACTCTCAATTTTTTTTGAATTTTCCTGCAAAATTTTAAGTCGAGTTTCAATATCTCCCGAGGATTCAATCAGCTTTTCAACCTCAGCTAAATTTGTTGGGGTATGGATTCCATTTTCGATTATGGCACTTTTTACTTTTTCATTTCCGGTTTCTTTTAAAAGTGAAATAATGTCATCAACCTTGGATAGTTTTTTTGAACCTTCGATAAGAATTTGATCCCTTTCTCCCCATCGCCAGACTTGAAACCCCGGGATCTTATTCTTGTCATTAACAATTTGTTCCACACTGCTTCCTGAAGCTGGAGTAATTGAAACGCCTTCTTTGAAAGGAGTTTCAGCAAATGTGAATGCAGGATCCAGAAGCAAAATCGAAAGAATTATTGAAAGAATTATTTTACTCTTATTAAAGTTTGTCATTTTTTACCTCCAAGGAATCAAGAGAACCAAAAACGCCGAAAAAATAAAGTGCTTTTTAGCGTTTAAACAATTCTTAAACGCCCATTAATCCGATACATTCCACATCGGGGTTGGATATTCTACCCCATGCATAATATTTGTTCTGATGAATTCATAGCGCTCCGGGTCGCTTTTTTTCAAATGGGGACCGTTGGCCCAGTATTCTTTAACGCTTTCCGGCAGATCTTCTGTTGGTTTGGAATTCCCGTAATCTGAAACTGAAGATTTAATCGGGGCGCCATCTTTCCAGAAAGTTTTTTCCCATTTGTAACCAATTTCAGGATTGTTGTCAGCAAAAACGTGGGTCATCTCGTGAACCAAGGTTTTCCATTGGCTCTTTTTTTCCATGGCACCGCTGGTCAAATGAACAGTTGTGTGTCCTTGATACATGTAACCGAGGGTGGAAAAAAACAAGTTCCCATTGTATCCTTCTCTTCGAAGGGTTTTTGTATACATTCTAAAGAAAGGCGGAAGGCTCTCTAAACAAGATAGTACAAATTTGATTTCCTCGGGTTTCCATTTCCCGGCAGGACTATCAACCATTATTATTCCATATTTTTGGTAAACCTCAGAAATTAGCCCATCCAGGGATGAAGAATCCGTTGCTGTTGGAGGAGGGAATTTCCTGACTTCCTGAAGAAATGTTTCTCTCTCGGTTTCACCACTAATGAGACTTGCATACTTCCGTCCACTTGTAAAATCAGTGATAAATTTTTTCCCCATTTCTATAAGACCAGCGTTATTTCCGGTCATTCGCCACGAAAGTGTGGCGATATCATCAACGTTCTTGGCAAACTTACCAGCAATTTCAACTAGCAAAGCATAACGAACACTGGAGTCTCCATATCTCAAATCAGCTATTCTCAAAGCTTCGCTGATTGAACTGGCTTTTTCAACTGCTGCTTTTGCCAATTCTTTTTCCTCATCCAGTCCTTTGCCAAAGTAGGTGTTAATCGTAAGTTGGTATAAATCTTCAAAACTGGGAGAAAGTTGTACACCCTTTGCTAAAACTTGGTTACAAGTCTTTTTTAAATATGCAGATTTAGCTATAGAAACAAGATCTTTTGGATCTTTTACTTTGTCGGCGATTTCAAGTAAAAATTTATCGTTGGCTTCACAGCAATCAATGAATTGCCATGGCTTATATTTTCTGAAATCCTCGAATTGAAATTTTTTAAATGCATCTGAAACAAGCTTGAAAGCCGCTTGTGTTCCCTTGACGTTTGGATCCTGAAGCACTTGCATTATATCTTGAAGTGACGAATTTGAACCAATTCGAGATAAAGCTTCGTCCAGGATTTCTTGCCGTACTTTGGTATCTCCGGTTTCATTAACGAGTTTTAAAATTTCGGAATAGGAGGTAAGCCTCTTTGCTCCATCTTTAAGTATTTGATCACGGTCACTACCATGCCAGAGCTGCCAGCCTGGAATCTTGTTCCGTTCGGCGATAATGTCCGCTGCAGTAATCTGCGCGGTGGAGGAAGGAGAACCGGTTATTTTTACGGTTTTATCCTCTGTATATGGCGCTCCGAAAACTGATTGATTGAAAAAAAACGAAGTGAAAAACAAAAAAATGAAAATAGTGCAACTACTTCTCTGGCAGATTTGCATATTTTCCTCCAGCAAACCTATTTTTTAATATCTATAATACCATGCGAATCCAAAAAAGTTTTTTTATGGGATAAACGCCAGGGCAAACGCTTCCTTTTGGTTGATCTGATGCGATTAATCTCCTCAAAGTGGATTCATAAATCGTATTTTTCCACCAACATTTTCTTCAAAATAATGGGTGTTTTATACGAAATACCCGTTAAAGTGGCATTAAAAGAAAACCTCATGAAAACTTGATTAACAGCGGAAAAAGCTTGCGCTTGTCCTGGACTAAACGCTTCTCAATCAGGGTGTATTTCCATATTCCAAAGGAAAAAAAAGATTATCCCAAGGAATAAGGCGCTTTTGGCACGATCCTTAGGTTCCTCTTTTAGAAGTCCAAGAAGTGCAAGTGGAATTCCTGCCTGCGAGGCAATCGTAGTTATGAATTTTTGAATGATCTGAAATTCAATGGCATCTTCCAATTTAATCACAAATTGCTTCGTTATCAACTTAAAAACAAAAACAAGAAAAAATGGAAGTACGACTGACAAAAAAGCGGCATTACTGACAAAAAAGCCAGGCTTTTTTCCATTCTTCGATTCTAATTCGCTATTTTTATCCAAGAAATCAACCATCAACCATCAACCATCAACCATCAACCATCAACCATCAACCATCAACCATCAACCATCAACCATCAACCAACCAACCAACCAACCAACCAACCAACCAACCAACCAACCAACCAACCAACCAACCAACCAACCAACCAACCAACCATTGAAAGTCTTACTATTCTGATCGAAAAGCGATTTATAGTCAAACTACAGATTTCTATCCCAGCAACAAAGAGTAAATTCCTATTGACATTAGCAATTAATCAAACAATTCAAAAAAAAATTCGCGAAAAAAATATTTTTTCCAAATTTTCTGTACTTGTGTTGGCGCAGGTTTATAAGGTAAGTATTTTTACTCTTTTTCGCTGTTTTTATTCCCCAACTAATTATGCAAGTTTTCCAAAAACGCCATTTTTCAGACTTCTTCTGGAATTACCCGGTGGTCATCGGGTGTACATCGTTTCGTGGCCATTGACCAAAAACATTGACATCATTTGTGTGTGAACATATGATTCGGGAAAAGGTTCATACCAACCATTTCAATATTAATAAATTAAAATACTTTCAGATGGAGAAATGATAGATGCCAGTTTCAGAAAAAATGCGCGCAGAAATAATTGCCAGAGTTCAGGGTGGGGTCTCCCTTCAGATTGCTTATATTGGAATAAAAAATAATCTCTTTTCGGCACTTACAAAAATGGGAAGTGCAAGTCCAAATGACTTGGCAAAGAAAGCTTGCGTGGATTTTGATTATGTGGAACGTTGGTGTGGAGCCGCTTTTGCTTTTGGTTTATTAGATGTTTCGAGCGATGGGAAATTGACTGCTGAGAAATTTTCAGATGCTAAATTTTCGTTAACCGAATTGGGGGAAGCGTTTTTATCGGAAACCCCCGGATCGTTAATGCCTTTTTCGGTACAAGCTTTGTTTTCGGGACATCTTCTCGAACGAGCCTCAGAGTTCATGCCCTCAGGTGAATGTCCGGGTGATAAAGTCTTTGCTGATCGTCCAGGGCTCATGTCCATTTTCGGGCCTATGCTCGAATCTTTTTTCGTGCCAGTTTTTGAAGATCAGATTTTCCCGAACCTTCCTGCTTATAAAAAACTTGAATCTCCCGGGGCAATTGCAATTGATTTCGGTTGTGGCAATGGATGGTTTCTAAGGCGCCTGGCAAGTCATTTCCCATATTTGAAGGGAGCTGGTTTTGATGGTTTCGCAGGAAGTATAAAAGAAGCAATTTCTTTGGCGGAGAAACAGGGTTTTTCTAATCGGCTTGATTTCAAGCAAGGCGATATCACGGATTTTCAATTTTATGAAAAAGTCGATTTTATTTCCATGAATCGGGTTCTTCATCATGTCTGGAAGAAAAAAGACAAGGTTTTTGCATCAATAAGAAATTCGTTAAAACCTGGCGGGGTTGCCGCAATTTGGGAACCAAACTGGCCATCAGACCTTTCTGAACTTCGAAATTCAGCTAAACGTTTTATGGCTTCCCAGAACCTTTGTGAGCATGTACAAGGAAATCGTTTTTTGCGGACAGATGAAATTGCTGAAGAGTTTCGAAAAGTTGGAATGAAATCAGATGTGTTCACATTTGTTAATGAAAACGAAGCGGTCACGGTGGGAACAAATTGATTGTACAAATTGTCCTTTGGAGGAATTTCATGAACCCCTTGAATCGATCATGGTTTGAAAAAAATGACTGAAAAGGGTGAAAAAAAGGAATTAAAGGGAAATGAAGATCTGGTCCAAAAGAGATTCCTTTTAATCAAAAAAGCGAGCAAGGGTGGAAACATTTCTCAAGCTTGCCGGGAAGCCGGAATTGACCGGACCAGCTTTTATCTCTGGAAAAGACGTTTTGAAGCTCACGGCCTTAACGGACTCAGCAATAAAAAAAAGATTCCCAGAAAGCATCCTAAAACAACCCCGCCTGAAGTAGAAGAAAAAATTCTCAAAATTGTAGCGAAATTTCCAAACCTGGCTTGCTTCCCCTTGTCCTTGCTTCTTCAAAAGGAAGGAATTTGTATTTCCTCCCCTACGGTTCAGAAAATTCTTGTAAAAAATAAACTTGGAAACAAGGAAGAGCGGTATTTTGCTTTTGAAGAAGTTGCTCAGAAAGAGAAATTTCCTTTATCACCTTCCCAGATTTCATCTATTGAAAAGTGGAATCCTGCTTTTAAAGAGAGGCATAGACCAGTTGGAAAACCAGGAGAATTGCTCATTCATGGCTGTTTTTTTCTTGGGATGGTTCCCGGCTTGGGAAATGTGTTTGTACAGGCAATAGTGGATGCGTTCAGCTTATTTTCCTTTGCGATCCCTTATCTTTCCCGCAGAGGAGAATTCGCACTTGCAATTCTTCATAATGAGACAATACCCTTTTATCGGGAAAGAAAAATTGCGATTAAAACTATTCTCACTGATCGCAAGCCCGAATATTATGAACCTGAAGGATGTTCGTATCAACGATTCCTTAAATTAAATATGATCGAGCAGAAAATTTGTCCGAGCCCTGTTACTAACAAAAATGGTTTTTTTGAAAGGTTTCAAAAAATAATTTTAAAAGAGTTCTATCGTCCATTTCTTAAAAAACAGAAGAGTCAATCCCTTGAAAAATTTCAGATGGCACTTGACCACTGGTTGCATTGGTACAACTTCGAGAGGCTTTCTCGAGGATTTCCTAATATGGGGAAAAGGCCGAATGATGCGATTTGTGAATGTTTGGAAAGGTTGTATCAATTTAAGACGACCCGCAAGTAATGCTGAGGTTATCTCAAAATTCATCAGCTGAAAATAAGCCAAATCACCACAAATAAATAGACATTGTAGTAATAAAATTCTTCCCGTTAATTCGACACTGTAGCAGCAGAATTCCTGGTATCGATAGTTTGCATTTTCTCGGAAAATAGCTTCAAAAGATATTTTCCTGATTTTGGAATACTTTTCGATTGGATTTTTCATGAGACCAACATTCATAAAAATAAATCAGAAGATGCCTTCCAAAGCAGCTTGATGATTCATTAATCAAAAAAAGGGTGTCAAATTTAAATCCCTGAGGTTGGGAAATCTGAGCATGCTGGCTGATTGTTTAAGCCGAAGTTCCCGAGTGAAAAAGCCCTCTTGTTATGACCTGAAGCCAAAAAGAAGCCTTTTTTACCTGCTTTTTCTGTCCATGTAAATTTGACGCCTGAAAATAGCATTTGAAGATGGTTTCAAGGGTTTTCCTACTGTCCAGTAAAAACCGTCTGAAAAATGCCTTAAATTCGTTTACAGATCAGGATTTAAATAGATTTTGCGTCGGGAACTTCGGTTTAAGTTTCAAAGAATGGATTACATACAGAAAAACTTGGCAACATTAATATTTTTTCGGGGAACTTTAAATGGTAGAATACTAGTTTGCCTTCCATTTGGCGTAGACAGTAATATTTGCTATTACAGGGGTGACTGCATTGAATGTAGCCCCAGTGCCATCAGGAGAAATATTCCAGCCCTCGAAGGAATATCCCCAACGGGTTGGTGGAATCGGAAGGCTGCCAACGTTTTGGTTGTAGAAAACAGGTTTGAGTATTGGAATTGCGTTGGTATCACCACCGTTTTTGTCAAATGTCACTTTATAAGTATTTATTATCCAGCGGGCGTAGACTGTCATTGAACCAGGGACGGTTGTTAAACCATTGAAAATTTTTCCAGTTCCATCCGGGGATGTATTCCAACTTTCGAAGGAATATCCGGTGCGGGCTGGTGGAGTTGGAAGGACCCCAAGTTTGCCCCGATAAACGGTGGTTTCAGTAGTTGGATCCGCCTCGAGCTCGCCGCCATTCTTGTCGAAGGTCACAGTGTATGTGTTTATGTTCCATTTAGCAAACACTGTGAATGAAACATTTACAGGGGTAGTACCGTTAAACGTGGCTCCGGTGCCGTCAGGAGAAGTGTTCCAACTGTCGAAGGAATACCCAAAGAGAACCGGTGGAGTGGGGAGTTTTCCCAAAACATCGCCGTAGAGGACTGTCATACTGGCTGGGACTGGGTAGGTTTCCCCTCCATTCTTGTCGAAGGTGACCATATAAGTCATTTTTTTCCACTTTGCATAGACTGTAAGGGAAACCGTTACCCTGGTTGCTGCGTTGAATGTAGTTCCAGTGCCGTCTGGGGAAGTGTTCCAACTTTCGAAAGAGTAGCCCGTTCGTGGTGGCTCTGCTGGCAAGACTCCAACGTTCCCGAGATAATAAACAGTCTTAAATGACGGGTTTGGGTCGCTGTCTCCGCAATTTTTGTCAAAAGTTACGGTATAGGTATTTTTGGTCCATTTTGCATAGACCGTAAGAAAGGAAGTAACGCTTGTGGATGCGTTGAAAACGCTTCCGCTTCCATCGGGGAGAGTATTCCAGCTGTCGAAAGTGTAACCTGTACGAGTTGGTGCCGTTGGAAGAATTCCGAGATTCCCGTTTGATGACACGGTTTCACTTGCCGGATCAGCGTTGGTCTCTCCTCCATTTTTGTCGAAAGTAACAGAATAATTGTTTGTTCGCCATTGCGCATACACTGTGAGAAAATCCGGTATGGTTGTGGTGGCTGTGAAAATGTTTCCTGTTCCGTCGGGAGAAGTGTTCCAACCTGCAAAGATATAACCACTTCTGGTCGGGATAAACGGTAAGATTCCGATATTTCCTGCCGAAGAAACGGCTTTTTTCGTCGGATTCGCGTTCGTGTCGCCGCCATTTTTATCGAATGTTACTGAATAAGTAAAAATAGTCCATTTTGCAAAAATGGTAACTGCGGAAGTAATTGTGTCTGAATCGTAGTTCCAGGGTGTAACTCCTTGACTGTCTTTGTACCACCCAGCAAAGTTGTACCCGGGCCGGCTTGGAACATCCGTTGGTGGAGAAACTTTCTGACCGGACAAAACATTTTGTGGCGCGATCAGAGAGCCACCTTGCGTGTCGAAAGTGACGGGATATGATGGTGGCAATATCTCAATAGTGATTGGAGATGATGTCTCTGAAACGGCCCCGCTTACTGTGTCAGCTTTTCGTGCACTGACTATGTAAATTCCGGAACCGAAAAGAGTTACCGGTAGAGAATACACCTTCCAATTTTTCCCGTCACCAAGGCAGTATTGGAGCATTGTGTTATCGCCAGGTTGTTTAACAACAAGATGAATCGTGGACCCTTTTGGAATATTGTAATCGGACAATAATTTGCCGTTCTGAAGCAAATTTCCAGCAAACTCAAGCCGTTGCTGTTCAACGGGAATGCCTTCACTTGCCTTGATTTTAGCTTTGAGGCTATCAATACTGTCAGAAGGCTGGGCATCCAGAATGATCGTGTTGCCATCAACAGTGGTTACAAAAATCTGCAACGCTCTGATTTTTGCTGAAGGATTGAATTTCCCGATTATAATGTAGGCGGTTGGCGAAGCTGTGTCGACAATGGAAAAAGTTTGGGGTGTGGTGTATTTTCCTGTTGAAATGCCGGAAATGACTGGAGTTGCCAGTGTAATTGTTTGTGTGGGGGATGCCAGAATTCCAGTAACTGATGCTACGGTTTGCGTTTGTTGAATTGGAACTGAAACACTACTGTCAGACCCACCAGAATTTAAACACCCATTGAAGCACAATAAAATAACCAAACCAATAATGACAAAACAAATCTTTAATTTTTGTGGAATCCTATAAACCAATGTTCTCTCCTAAATCATTTGCCGTTTTCTGGCACGGTAAATTTGTTCTCATGAATTCTCCCTTTCAGAAGCAGAGTTTTTCGACAAGTGCAAGTAGTCATATTTCCTGGATTTAAGCGGATGTTCGTTCAAGAACAAATCCACCGTGCGTTTTCTGAGTTTCTAGCTTGAGAGGATTTCCAAATTATGCTAATTTAGAATGCTTCGTCAAGTTTAGCACGTTTTCTGCATCCAGCACAGCACGAGATCAAAATAAATTATTCGGGGGAAAGACATGAAAAAATCCTCTCCTACAACAGAAACAAGAAATTCCGAAACAATGAGCATTGACCGAATGACAGTCCGGGAACAAGTTGAAGCATTTTCCCGTGAAGATTCCAAGATTATTGAAGCCATAATGAAGGTTAGTCATTCGATTGAAAGAGCTATCGAAAAAGTCGTAGAAGGCTTCAAGCAAGGAGGAAGACTTATTTATATTGGCGCAGGAACATCGGGACGTCTTGGTGTTCTGGATGCATCGGAATGTCCCCCGACGTTCGGAGTCGATTCTTCGATGGTGACCGCACTTATTGCAGGTGGAAACGATGCGATAATCTCAGCCGCAGAGGGTGCAGAAGACAACGAAAAGGCTGGTGAAGATGATCTTCGCCGAATAAACTTTGATAAAAAAGATGTGTTGGTTGGAATAACTGCATCCGGGACCACTCCCTATGTCCGGGGAGCCTGCCGCTATGCCCGCACTTTAAATGCAATTACGGTTTTACTTACATGTAATCCCGAGGGCGATTTTCCCGAAACTGACATTCTTATTAATCCAGTAACCGGCCCGGAGGTAATCACCGGTTCCACAAGGTTGAAAGCTGGAACGGCTACTAAAATGGTTTTGAACATGATTTCTTCGATTTCCATGATCCGAATTGGAAAAGTTTATGGAAATTTAATGGTTGATGTGAAGGCGACCAACAAGAAGCTTCGACAACGAGCCAAAAAGATTTTAATGGACGGTGGAAAAATCGATGAAAACAAGGCAGTCGAGCTTCTTGAAAAAACCGGGGGAGACCTAAAAACTGCAATATTTATAGCCAAAAGTGGTGGAACGAAGGAAAATGCCCAGAAAAAAATATTGCACTCTGAAGGTTTTTTATACAAAGCACTAAATGAGGAGTGATACGCTTCTCAAACAAATATTGAACGAATTCAAAAACATGAAATAAATTCCGGAGCGGTTTCAACAGATCCCTAGTCAAGCAAATATTTGCGAGAATGGTTTATAATACTGATTTTAGTTTAATCGGAGTTGTTCTGTTTTGGTGCACTACATAGTTCTGGTGCAACTCTGCAATCTTACTTTACGAAAATTGCTGTTGATTCCAGCGATTCTCGGTGAGTTTCTGCAATCGTCTCTAGGAGCCATTTTGAGCAATGTCCAAAAAACTAATTAGTCCGATAAGTTTTGTAACAAAAATCAGTAATAGCTATATTTTGCGAGAAAACTCACCGAAAATTGCTGTTGATTCCTCCTCCTTGACAATCTCTTTTAAAACTTGGTATGTTGCCCTACTCTCTATTATGTTAGGAGAAAAAAATGAGTGAAAATCCCATCGAAAAACCTGAAAATGGACAAAAGAAAGAAAGAAATGAAACGTCATTAAATGATGTTTTGGAAATAATCAAGTTTATGTCCTCGACGGATCTTTCCGAGCTTCAAGTAGAATCGCCGGAATTAAAGATATCGTTACGTCGGGGAAGCAGCAATGACAATAGTCAGCAAAGTCCTCCTCCGATTGCGGGAATGCCTTTCTATGCACCCCCTTTTCCCGGGGAAATTCGGCAAACCCCCTTACAGCAAATGCCAATGCAACTATCTTCAAAAACTCAAAGCAAGGCGCCCGAAAAGAAGAGCGAGGATGAAAAGTTCCATAAAATTTTATCCCCTATGGTTGGCACGTTTTATCGAGCCCCTTCCCCTTCTTCCCCTGCTTATGTAAAAGAAGGGGATGTTGTTGCAGCTGGACAACCGGTTTGTATTGTTGAAGCGATGAAGCTGATGAACGAAATCAAGGCTGATAAGGCGGGAAAAGTGGTTAAAATCCCTGTTGGCAACGGTCAGCAAGTAGAAAAAGGAACAATCTTATTTCTTATTGATTGTGGAGCGTAGAACATGTCCGAAATGTATGATCTGATAATAATTGGAGCGGGGCCTGGCGGCTATCCACTTGCATTAAGAGCAGCAAAAAGCGGTTTGAAAACTGCCTTGATCGAGAGGGATTCGCTTGGTGGAACTTGCCTAAATTGGGGTTGTATTCCCACTAAAGCTTTATTGGCTTCTGCTAAAGCCTACCATTCAATAAAAAGAGCGGCAGATTTTGGCTTGTCCATTGGGGCGGTGTCCTTTGATTTGGCTAAAATTCAGGCTAGAAAAAACGATATTGTCCAGAAACTCAGACTTGGAATATCCAAGCTCGTTGAAAAAGCTGGAGTTAAGCTTATTAAAGGCGATGCAAGATTAGGAAAATGCAATAGCGTAAAGATAATTGGTTCAAACGAATGGGAAGGAACGGCCGGAAAAGTTTGTTTAGCGATAGGTTCTGTTCCAACCGCACCAAGCATTTTTCCAAAAAATCGTGACCTTTTTTGGACTAGTGACGAAGCGCTTTCGGCTAACCAAATTCCCGAGACATTGCTTGTTGTGGGTGGAGGGGTAATCGGTCTTGAGCTGGGGCAGGTTTTCTCCGAATTTGGCTCGAAGGTTACAATTGTTGAGATGATGCCGCAGATTCTACCTGGAATGGATAACGCCACAGCAAAAAGGCTTTTACCGGTTTTCAAAAAATCCGGGCTGGAAATCATAACCGGCCAGAAAGTCGAAAACCTCCGGGAAACGAACGGCGAAGTCGTTGCTGAAATTGAAGGGAAAACCAGGATATTTAAAAAAGCGCTGCTTGCCATAGGAAGAAAGCCAAATCTTTCAGCACTTGAGGGCTCTGGACTTTCGCTCGAAATGGCAGGAAATTCCATAGCGATCGATTCCAGCTTTCAGACCAGCGTTTCAAATGTGTATGCCATAGGCGATTGTGTTCCCGGTCCTATGCTGGCGCATAAAGCAAGTCATGACGCAACTGTTCTGGCTGAATGCCTTGCCGGCAAAAAACAAAAAGCTGATTATTCTGCAGTTCCAGCCTGCGTTTACACTTTTCCCGAAATTGCTTGGGTTGGAAAATCCGAAGAGCAAGCGCAAAGCGAGGGAATACAATACAAAGTTGGGAGATTTCCATTTTCTGCGAATGGAAAAGCGCTCACTGCCGGAGAAGCAGATGGTCAGATTAAGGTCTTACTCAATGACAAAGAAAAAATTATCGGAACAATAATTTGGGGCCCTGAAGCCAGCAATCTTCTTCAGGAAGCCACCATCGGAATGGCTTTACAACTTTCTGCACATGATATTTCCATGGTGATTCATCCTCATCCCACCCTTTGTGAAGCTCTATTGGAAGGATTTGAAAATGCCCTTGGAACAGGAATCCACACTTAAAATGCAAAGAATAGGATTTTTGAGTTTGCCAGGGTGGCATGTCACGCTAAAATCCTGGCTTTCCGAAATGAAGCAAGAGGATCTTCTTTTCGCCCCTGTTTTGAATGCCGAAGATTCTGAACCGCACTGGAAATCTCTTGAGGCGGAAGATTTTTTTGCGTCTGTGGATATCGGAATTGCTTTTTCCAATTCCCATTCAATAAAGCGAATTCCCTCGAAAATAGTAACCTCTGATTGCGAAATTGCGATCAAACTGATCTCTGAAAATCTTAAAAGGGCCCTTTCCATTCAAACATCTGAAACCCCCGCAAGGTTTGCAAGCAGCCAAAGGTCTGATAGCAGCCGGAAATCCGAAACTTCCCAAAGATCAGAGAGTGCCCAATTTCAAATTGGTTACCGTGCTTCCCTCGGAGGAATTAATCCGATATTTGACATTATTTCAAACACTGATGTGTCGAGCATTCCGGTAAAAATTCTGACAAATTGCGATGGAGTTGCAAATTCCCTTCTGCTTGAAATGGAAAACCGTGCTCTTTCGTTGGATGAATCGCTACGTGAAATACAATGGAGGGGACTGGTCTCAAAGAACCCTGTTAAATCGATTCATGGAATAACCGCCAGGGAGAAACTTTCTCTTTTAACTTTGCATTTTTTTGGAATTCTTCCCTCAGCGGAAGATATTCCGACTGAAGGACTGACTCATCTTCTTCAGGATGATATTCTTTTGGCAAAGCGCCTTGACGCAAGCATTAGACTAGCCGGCAAATTGGAATTTGAGGCGGGAAAATTGCGAATTCGAGTTAAACCCTTTCTTTTTCCTAATTCTCATCCCATGGCTGGGAAAGGCTATAATGCTGAAGGAATTATGGTTTCTTGCAAAGATAAGTCTGATTACCTTTTCATCGGCCAGGGAAACGAAAATTGGATTACTCTCAGTGCAATAATCAAAGATATCGAAGCGATTAAAAACGAAAGTTTGCAAAACAGTGTTTTTTCCAAAGAGGAAATAAAATTTTCTTTTGTCGGAAATGAAGCAAAATTTTATTTGAGATTTTCTTTGGAAAATTTTACTTCAACCCTTTCCCAACTTGTTTTAGTGTTCTCTCAAAATGGAATCGAAATAGAAAGGATAATGCAAACTCGAAATTTTCCCGAAGTATATAAAGAAGAAAAAAATGGCGAACAAATAATTATTCTTACTGCCAAGGTTGACGAAATTTCCATTAAAAACACATTGAAATCTGTCAACCAGGAAATTAAGTTGGCAACGCTTTTAGCGTGCCACGAAATTGAAGGAAGTTTGAATCAAAAGTAAAATGTTCAATCCTGGTGAAGTAATTGTCCAGAAATACGGTGGTTCATCGGTTGCCAGCTCTGAAAGAATATCGAGAGTTGCTGAAAGAATAGCCGAAATTGCCCGAACAGGACGAAGAATGGCAGTGGTGGTGTCCGCAATGGGTGATACCACCGACGACCTGATTTCCCTGATGCATTCGGTCAATCCGGATCCTGATTCGAGAGAGCTTGACCAACTGATGGCGACAGGTGAAATAGCAAGTTGCTCACTGCTTGCAGCTGCCCTTTCACGCCTGGGAATCAAAGCACGTTCTTTTACAGCTCATCATTTGCAGATTCAAACTGATGGAAATTTTGGGTCAGCTGAAATCAAGAAATTTGGCAAAATAGAAGTCCTGGCAAGTTTTTTGAAACCTGCTTCCGTAGCTGTAGTTGCAGGGTTTCAGGGTATTTCTCCAACTGGTGACCTCACAACCCTGGGAAGAGGTGGAACAGATATCACTGCTGTTTCTCTTGCTTCCGAACTTGGACAAATGGTTTGCGAAAAACTTACGGACGAAGAGGGCATCTACTCGGCAGACCCGAAATTCATTCCAACTGCGAGAAAAATCTGGCATCTTGATTATAATGAAATGAAAAACCTGTCGGTTTTTGGAAATGGAATTCTAAATCCCCGGGCAATTGATGTTGCGCAAAAATATAATATTCGAATTAATGTGAGATCAAGCTTCAAAAACGAAGAGGGGAGCATTGTCGGTCCTGATGGCGATTTGGATATTCCATTGAAAAGCCTTACTTGCGATAAAAAACAAGCGCTCGTTTCAATTGAACGAATTCCTGGATCTGGGCTTCGATGCGATGAAATTAGTGGAAAAGTTTTTTCTTTTCAACCTTCAGTAAGGGAAATAAGAAAAAATGAAAGAAATGGCTCCGATCTGAAAGTTTGTTTCCATTTCAAGGATGCTTTTGATGCCATGCCGATGCTTTGGCAGGAGGCAGTTCGCCTGAATGCTGAAGACCTTGTTTTTCACGCCAAAATTTATATGCTCTCTGTTGTCGGATGTGGATTGAAAAAATCTCCACAATTTTCAAAACGATTGATAGAAGCTCTTTCTTCACAGGGAATTAATATTCTGATTAATGAATCGACAGATGTGCGCTTTTCCGTAGCAGTCTCTTCAGAACACGGGTTGAGAGCAATGGAACTTTTGCACAAAACGCTTCTTGATTTAAACAACGAGTCGCGACAATCAACATGTCTGAAATAGAGATAAAATGAAGGGGACTTCCAGATTATTCAAGATTGAAGTTCTTTTCTTTTTCTTTTTTTTATTCAACTTTTCCATGCTTGTTGCTTTTGACGTTCCGGACATGGATACCCAAAATACTCCTGTTGATGTAAATGGCGATTATCTTGAATATCGCACTAAAGCTACTCAGGTAGTTACAAAGGGTCATGCTTTTATTACCTTTAAAGATATGAAAATCAAAGCAGATACGATCCAGTCAAATACAAAAACTGAGGATCTGTTCGCTTATGGGCATGTTGAATTCTGGAAAGGATATGATCAAACCACTGGAGATTTCCTTGTTTATAACATGAAAACTGGAAAGGGTTGGATGAGAAACGCCACTGTCCAGAAAAACCGAAACTTTTTCAAGGCCCGTGAAGTTTTTCTTAGTCCTGCGTTTAGTCTTGCGGAAGACATAATGCAGACAAGTTGTGATCACTTTGATCATCCTCATTTCAGAATTATGGCTTCTAAAATAGAAACCGTCCCAGGTTATTACATGACCATGGAAGGATTGATGGCAAGATGGGGTGGGAAAAAAATATACAGCCGTGGATATGAAAAATCGAGTCTGGTTGAAAAAGAAAAATTCCTGAATACCCAACAGGGTATGTCTCAAATAGACGGATTTTACCTGAAATTTCATACAGATCTGGCTGTCCGTGAAGATATGAAGGGTGTTTTCAATTATGATTACTATTCCAAAAGAGGTTACGGGTTTGGATTTAATGGCACCTATGGTGCTAGCGGTGGGAACGGAGGAAATTTCTCCTTTTATGATCTTCAGGAAACTCTTCGGGGACATTCCAATCTTCAAATGAATCTCTCTTACAACCAAAGGTTTAAAAATGGGGATGCTTTAACAACCAATTTTGCCTATACTGGTGACAAGATGGGCACTGATCCTGAAAAACAGGATTTGAACACCCAACTAAACTTGACTACCAAGGTGAGATCAATCTCAACAAATATCGCGGCGAGCAAATATTTTGACCTGGCAAAAGGCGACAAAAACACTGGTTACCAAATTTTGAACCGTGTTCCGGAAGTGAATTTCACACTTCCCCCATATACGATTCCCTTCATTAAAGCAGGTGCAAATATTACAGGAATGTTCGGAAGATATGAAGAAGGAACTCCTTCAGATTTGAAGGAAACCACCAAAAAGGATGTCCGATCCAGCTTTACGATTCCTCCTCTTAAGCTTGGAACTCGATTTGATATGACCCCGTCATATAACTTTGAAAAGAACTGGTACAGTGCTGGTGAGATTCGGGAAACTGGAACTACTATGGTTAGAGCTGCCCACAAATTTTCTAAAACAACAAATTTTGAATTCGACTATAACATCACCACACAGAAGGGACAATCACCATTCAAATTTGATGCAACTACCATGACTGATGTTTTCTCCACCAGACTGCGAGTTGCTGAAGGTCCCTGGTCTTTGAACCCGATCAACTTCAATTACAATAGGGTAAGCGGAAGATTGGAGCAAGTGTATATTGATTATTCCTTGAGATCGCAACAAACGGCATTCCATAACTGGGAATTTTTCCTAAGACGGGATTATGTCCCAGATCAAGTTCCTTTTTCCCAAATGGCCCTCACACGCCTGACGCCTGGAGACACCAATGCCCGTTATCGTTTTTCGTCCAATTTCTGGTCATTTGACACAAGCCTGACTTATCCACATCAATACAGCCGAATTACCAATACTTCTTTCAACTATCGAACCACAATTCGCCCGCAATGGGAAATAACCTCCAACGGAAATTACAACAATTTAACAGGGAAATTCGGCCCGCTGAATCTTGGGATTGTTCGTGATTTACATTGCTGGGAAGCAAAAGCCCAATACAATTACGACCGCAAGGAATTCTGGGTCGAGTTTTATATGAAAGCCTATCCCGACGATTCGGGAAGATTCCGATACGGTGCAGATACCCATAAACTGGAAGCGAAGCTTGCCGAATTTGATCAGATGACTCAAAGGTTAGAGCAATACCAAAACCATACCCCCTGAACCTAATTAGTATTATTGAGAAGATCTGAAATAAATGTTAAACTACTTTTCTTTAATGGAAAAGTTAATTTTGGGGGTTTCAAATGTTCTTCCCGATTAAGCGGCAAAGAAGATTGCGGAAAGATGACCGTTTCAGGAAAATTTTCAGGGAAACACGGGTTTTCCCAGAGAATTTGGTTTATCCCATCTTTATTGAAGAAGGGATCAAGGATTCGACACCGATCGCTGCAATGCCAGGGCAATTCCGGTGGCCGGTTGAAAAGGCTGACGTCCCTGTCGCGGAGGCTATTAAAGCTGGAATAACATCCTTTCTCCTTTTTGGAATTCCCCAAAAGAAGGATAAGTTTGGTCTGTCAGCTTCCGACCCTGATGGAGTGATTCCAACAGTGATTCCGATGCTGAAGCATCGATTCCCCCAAGCAATCATCATTACAGATGTCTGTCTTTGTGCCTATACTGACCATGGGCATTGTGGGATTCCAGACGTGACGGGAAAAATTCTTAATGACGAGACTTTTCCATATCTATCACATATGGCGGTGGCCCACGCAAAAGCAGGCGCCGATATAATCGCTCCTTCAGATATGATGGATGGAAGAGTTGCAGCAATCAGATCTTCGCTTGACATCGAGGGCTTTCCGGAAATTCCGATTATGTCATATTCCGTGAAATCTGCCTCTGCATTCTATGGCCCATTCAGAGAAGCCGCTGATTGTGCCCCAAAATTCGGTGATAGGCGAACCTACCAAATGGATTTTTCGAATTCTCGCGAAGCCCTTCTGGAAATGAACCTCGATTTTGAAGAGGGAGCCGATATTTTGATGGTCAAGCCCGCACTTCCATCATTGGATCTGATTAAACAGGCTCGCGATAATTTCAATTGCCCGATAGCGGCTTATCAGGTTTCAGGTGAGTATTCCATGATCAAAGCGGCAAGTGCCAATGGGTGGATTGACGAAAAAAGCGTGATCCTAGAGACTTTGACTTCCATAAAAAGGGCGGGTGCAGATTTGATAATTACTTATTTTGCTCCCCAAGCAGCGGGATGGTTATAGATTCCAGGAAGTCGAGCTGAAAAATGAAGCGTCCAGCATTTATTTTAGCTTGGGAAACCACGCAAGCCTGTTCGCTAGGTTGTCTTCATTGCAGGGCTTCCGCCTCCCTTGAAAGAGGAAAGGACGAGCTTTCCGTTCCGGAAATTTCCAGGGTTTTCCAACAGGCGACCAAAATTGGTAAGGGAATAATCATTTTCAGTGGAGGGGAACCGCTTCTTCGAAACGACTTGGAAGAAGCAGTTAGAGAAGCTGTTTCTGCAGGCCATAATGCGGCTATATCAACTGCCGACGGCTCTCTTCTCTCAACTGAGAGACTGGATTCCCTCGCCAAGGCAGGAGTATCACGTTTCAGTTTCAGCATCCATTTCCATGAACCACGAAAACACGACGAATTTACTGGTCGCAAGGGTGTTTTACAATCAGCTATTGAGGCTTTTAACAGAATTAAAACAAAAAAAATGGAATTCCAGGTAAATACAACTATTCTTCCTGAAAACTATGAAGATCTGGAAGCCATGTTCCGAAAAATTATTGAATGGAAGGCATCTTCTTGGCATCTATTTTTTACCGTCCCCACTGGGAGAGCCTGTGGAAAAGAAAATCTCAGACTTTCTTCTGATCAAATTGAAAAAATTTTAAAATGGCTTGCCGAAATGCTTGCTAAAGGTGTAGAAATACCTATTAAAGTTACATGCGCTCCTCAGTTTTCGAGAATCCTGACACAACGTGGTGTTAGTGAATTTAAAACACGGGGAAGAAGTTGTATGGCGGGGAATGGTTTTGTTTTTGTTTCCTCTACAGGAGATGTTAAACCCTGTGGATATTTTAATCTTATTGCGGGAAACGTAAGAAAGCAGCCATTCGATGAGATTTATCTGCATTCAGAAGTTTTTGAAAATCTGCGAAATGCTTCTCTCCTTGAAGGAAAATGCGGAATGTGCTCTTATAAGGAAATTTGTGGAGGATGCAGAGCGAAAGCCTATGCAACCGGTTCAGGAATATTCGGTCCTGATCCCGATTGCCTCTGGAGCGAAAGTATCCATATAACACAAAAAGTAGAAGATTTTTCTTAAAAACTCAATAACCAGGAATAAGTGTTTATGCGTCTTTTCAGACAAAACGAAGTATTTGTGAAATGCCTATCGAAGGAAATTCGCTCTGGCGTAATTAAAATGCTTCACCAAAAGGCGTCTGATAATGTGTTTTTTACCGATCATTGGGGTGTATCCATCCCTCTTTGATTTGCTAGAAGGTTTTCTGAAAAGTTTAGTTTTGGGGACTGACATTAAGTTTTCCCAGAAAGGAAAAAGAAAAATGGATGAAAAAGACCATGAAATAATCAGATTGTTGAAAGATGGACTTCCGTTAGACCCAGCACCATTCAAGAATATTGGCGATAAACTCTGGATTGACGAAATGTCAGTGATTTCGAGATTGGCAGCTATGAGGCAGCAGGGCATAATCAGGCGTTTAGGTGCTTTCTTTGACCACGGAAGACTTGGAAAACTTGG
Organism: Candidatus Rifleibacteriota bacterium; assembly: GCA_015233565.1. Lineage (GTDB taxonomy): Bacteria > Muiribacteriota > Ozemobacteria > Ozemobacterales > Ozemobacteraceae > JADFXM01. The sequence continues at coordinate 211,196 of JADFXM010000006.1, read as the reverse complement.
GGTTCTGGTTGGAATGGAAGTTCCTTCCGATAAAATTGGCCCAATTTCTGAATTTATTGATAAAATTCCCCAAATTTCTCACAATTACCTAAGGGATGGAAGTCCGAACATGTGGTTTACTCTTGTTACGTCATCCAAGGAAGAACAAGAAAAAATATTATGTGATATCGATCGCGTTTCGGGAAATTTGAAAACTTATCTTTTTCCGACCAAAAAAGTTTTTAAGGTTCGGGTTAACCTCGATTAAGGGAGTAGGCAATGGGAATTGAACAAAAAGATGTAATTGAAGCTCTGAAAGAAGAAATCAAGCTGGAAAAGCGCCCCTTTTTGCGAATTGCCCGTGAACTGAATATCGATGAAAGGGAAGTTTTTGCCAGAATTGAAGGTTTGATTAAATCCGGGGTTGTAAGATACATGGGAATCTCAGTTGAGCCTGAAAAATTGGGCTTCAAGACTGGAGCTTTGGTTTGCTGGAAAGTTCCCCCGGATCGTATGACCGAAATTGGCGAGGCTTTTGCAGGACTTTCCGAAGTAACACATTGTTACGAGCGTGAAGGTCCCTCTGATTGGCCATATCGCCTGTTTACTATGCTGCATGCCCGGGATGAGGAAGGCTTAAAAAAGCTAATAGATGGTTACAAAGAAAAATTTGGATTGAAAGAATTTAAAATTTTCAAAACAGTGAAAAAGCTGAAAAAGAGTTCTATTAATGAAAAACAATCAACAGGCGCTTGAAGAATCAAGAAAATATTTTCCGGGTGGCGTAAATAGCCCGGTAAGGGCATTTAAGGCCGTGGGTGGAACCCCTCCCTTTATTGCCAGTGGTGCGGGGTCCAAAATTCAGGATATCGAAGGGACAACCTATATTGATTACGTCGGATCCTGGGGACCTCTGATTTTTGGACATGCTGACCCTGAAGTACTTGTTTCAATAAAAGAAGCGGCTGAAAAAGGAACAACTTTTGGAGCTCCCACTCTTGCTGAAACTGAACTGGCTAAGCTGGTACAAGCAGCATTTCCAGGAATGGAAAAGATGCGATTTGTTTCATCAGGAACTGAAGCTACCATGTCAGCTTTGCGATTGGCGCGTGGTTACACCAACAGGTCTTTGATTATTAAATTCGATGGTTGTTATCATGGTCATGCCGACTTTTTGTTGGTTTCAGCCGGCTCCGGGGTCGCTACTCTTGGGATTCCCGATTGCCCCGGAATTACTCCACAAACAGCATCTTGTACTGTAACAATTCCTTTTAACGATTTTGATGCCCTTGATTCTGCATTCAAAACTCATCGTGGGCAGATTGCCGGAGTCATTGTCGAGCCGGTCTGTGGAAACATGGGAGTGGTATCACCAGGCAAAGGATTTCTTGAAAAACTCCGTGAAAAAACAGCTTCTGAAGGAGCACTTCTGGTTTTTGATGAAGTTATGACCGGTTTTAGGGCTTGTTTTGGAGGGGTTCAACAACTTATGAATATCGAACCTGATCTTACATGCCTTGGAAAAATTGTTGGAGGAGGGCTTCCTCTTGCAGTTTACGGTGGGAAACGGGAAATCATGAATAGAATCGCACCGGATGGACCAGTTTACCAGGCTGGCACTTTATCCGGAAATCCATTGGCAGTTGCCGCTGGAATTTCAGTTTTACGCCGTCTTCGCGATAATTCTGAGTTTTATCCTAAACTTCTTGAGAAAACCCAGCGCTTGTCCGATGGAATTTTGAATGCTGGACTAAGTAATGGATTCTCTTTGACTTTGAATCGCTTTGGCTCTATGTTTACTCTTTTTTTCAACAACGAGAATGTGCAAAATTATGCGCAGGCTAAAAAGTCTGATACTGTTAAATTTGCAAAATGGTTTAGGAGCATGCTTTCCAAGGGAATTTACCTCCCCCCTTCCCAGTTTGAGGCTTCTTTTGTTTCAGGTGTTCACACTGACGAGGATGTCTCTAAAACCATTCAGGTTGCTGCCGAATCATTCCTCGAAGTTTCAAAATAATAGCAAACTACTTTGTCAAACACTTTTGGAAATCTTTTCAAAGTCACCACCTGGGGCGAATCCCATGGACCGGCACTTGGAGCGGTTGTTGATGGTTGTCCTGCGCAACTCGCCATCGTTGATGAAGATATAGAAGAACGCCTTGCCCTGGATGTCCCGGACCATGAACTTGGAACACCCAGAGGAGAAAAAAATCGTTTTCAGATTCTTTCCGGAATTTTTCAAGGCCTCACCCTTGGAACTCCGATATCGATAATTATCTGGAATAATGATGCCAAACCTGGGGCTTATCTCGATGGCCGAGACACTCTTCGGCCTGGTCACGCTGATTTTACCTGGCTAAAAAGATTCGGTTATACCGATTGGCGCGGTGGCTCGAGAGCTTCTGGCAGGGAATGCATTTCGAGACTGGCTTCCGGAGCAATTTCTTTAAAATTGCTTGCCAAATATGGAGTCTCATTTCACTCGAAAATAGTCCGACTTGCGGGAATGAAAATTACCGACGAAGAATCAATGCAAAAAGCTCGCGAAAGAGCTCTTGAAATAGGAAAAAGTGGGAATTCAAGTGGCGGAGTTATTGAATTAGAGATAAAAGGAATCCCACCTGGCCTTGGAAGCCCTGTATTTCTGAAGCTTACGGCTGATTTGTCAGCATCTTTGTTTTCCATCGGGGGAGTAAAAGGGGTGGAATTTGGTGCTGGGTTTGAAGCTGCCGACATGAGGGGGAATGATTTTAACGACCCCTTTTTTATTGACGAAAATCATAAAATCTCTTTGGAAACGAATAATTGCGGGGGAACTCTCGGAGGAATTTCTACCGGCTCTCCTTTGGTAATCAGGGTAGCGATTAAACCAACTCCAACTATCCAGATTCCCCAAAAAACTGTGAATGTCCGAGAAAACAAGGAGCAAGAAGTAAAATACAGTGGACGTTTTGATATGAATTTTGCTCCAAGGGTTCTGCCAATAGCTGAATCCATGGCTTCTTTTGTAATTGTGAATCATATGATGGCGAGCGGATTAATTTCCCCAACAAAAATTGATTGAATTTCTGTAATCAATTTGTTTAAACCCCTTGTCCAAAATCAATTTTCATGGTAAAACCGGAATACGAAAACCTGCAAAAGTTCGCTCAAAGGAAGATGAATGAAAACGATTGCCGTTATCGATTTCGGTGGACAGTATACTCACCTGATTGCAAACCGCATCAGGAGCCTTGGTTTGTATTCAGAAATATTTTCACCTGAATCATTCTTCCTTCAAAAGCAAGAAGAACTGGCTGGAATCATTTTTTCAGGCGGGCCGCATTCCGTTCTTGAAACAGGTCACCCTACAATTTCATTTGACGTAAAAACTTGTTCTGTGCCTATTCTTGGGCTCTGTTACGGACATCAACTATTGGCTCAACTTTGGGGTGGAACTGTTGAAACAGGTGGAAAACGAGAATTCGGGCCAGTGGGCATTTCCTGCATCGAAGGATCGAGATTGTTCAAGGGTATCGAGAAAATTCAAAATGTCTGGATGAGCCACGGAGACCATGTCTCAAAACTTCCTTCCGGATTCAGGACCACCGCTTTTTCCACATCCCTTCCGGTTGCCGCTTTTGAATCGGAGAATGGAAAACAGTTCGGTTTGCAGTTCCACCCCGAGGTTTCACATACCAGAAATGGAATGAACATGTTGGACAACTTCCTGGAAGTTTGCACTTCAACCAGAGATTGGACAGGAGAAAAAAGGAAAAATGAGATTCTTAGGAAAATCAAGCTTGAAGCAGGAAATCGGAATCTCCTTGTTTTTTTATCTGGAGGGGTTGACTCTCTTGTCGCTTTAACAGTTTGCCTGGAAGCACTCGGAAGAGATCGGGTTTTTTCCACCCATGTCGATACTGGATTAATGCGTGAAAACGAGTCCGAACAAATTATTTCCCATATTTCCTCACTTGGGTATAAAAACATCCATATTGTTAATGCTCAAGACCTTTTTCTTTCAAGATTGTCTGAAGTTTATGACCCTGAAAAAAAGAGAGAGATCATTGGCAAAACTTTCGTTGATGTTTTGAATGACGAATTGAAAAATTTCCCAGAAAAAGAAGACTGGATGCTGGTTCAAGGGACAATATACCCTGACAGAATTGAAAGTGGTGCCAGCAAATCTTCCGCAAAAATAAAAACCCATCATAATCGGGTTGCTGAAATTGAAAAACTCATCGAGCAGGGGCGAGTTCTCGAACCCCTCAAAGACTTGTACAAAGATGAAATACGCGAACTTGGACGAGAGCTTCACCTTCCCGAAAGCCTGCTTCAGCGCCATCCATTCCCTGGCCCAGGCTTGGGAATCAGAATTCTTGCATCCTCATCAAGCATTCCTGAAAAAGATTTTAACCGGGAAGAAGCACTCCTTCAAAAAATAGCAGATTCTTATAATTTTTCAGGAAAGATCCTTCCTGTAAAATCAGTAGGGGTTCAGGGTGATGGAAGGACTTATTTGTGGCCTGCTGCTCTTTGGACCCGGGACGAAAAACAAACAGACTGGAGCAAACTCAGAGATTGTGCCATTCAAATTGTTAATTCACTGAAAACCATAAATCGCGTTGTTTTTGCCCCCTTTTCAAATGAAGTAAAAATTACTTTAAAAACTGCCGGAGTTACCAAAAAAAGGGCTGATTTATTAAGAAAAGTTGACGCTATAACTCGGAAAATGACTGAAAATCTGCATGAAATATGGCAATTACCGGTTATTAGTCTTCCGGCATCAGATGAAAATAACAACTGGGTCTTCGTCATACGCCCGGTTACTTCTACAAATGCTATGACGGCAGATTTTTTTCAGATGTCACCAGAACTTTTAAATGATATTGTTTCGGAATTGAAAAAACTGCCGGAGGTTGGCACGATATTATACGACATAACCTCCAAACCTCCAGCTACAATTGAATGGGAATAAATCTCAAAGATCTTTTCCAAATTCAATTTAATTCTGGAAGTGCGTACAGATAAACTTGGTAAAAAGGAAAATAGCTTAAAAAAATGAAAAAGCATGTGGCTATCCTTTCAATAGTGATAGTAATACTTGTGCTCTGGATAATGCCGGGATGCAGGAGCTCCGGAGGGGATGCTTACTATTATATAACTCCTTCTCCCACTACGGTTGGCCAAATTTCAGGATCAATTCTAGCTTCGAACACTCAGATACTGGCAAAAACAAATCCTGTTGGGGCGCTCCATTCTATTATCAGTGTGGGATCTGCCACTACTAATCTTACACCGGTTCCTGATGCCGAAGTCTGGCTTAATGACATTCCGACTATCAGAACTGTAACCGATTCAAAGGGAGTTTATCTTCTTCAGCTGGTTCCTCCAGGTGCGCATAAAGTGGTAGCAAAATATCGTCAAAAATCTACAGATAAAATTTATAAAATGATTTCCGAGGATATCAATTTAACCACTCAAAAATTGGAAAGTGGCGGAAACAATTTCGTTTTGCTTCCAGCAACTAATGTCGTTTCCGGAATTTTGAGAACCATTGAGGGAACGCCCCTTTCATTTGTTACTTTGACTCTTTGGGGTGAAAGTTTCCTTACAGACCAGAATGGCTATTTTGTGAGTCCACCAATTCCCAGCTATTTTCCGGAAAATGAAATTAAAATTATTCCACCCACCGGATTTCAGCCTTTGACTGTTACAACTCCTTTTCAATTTGACATTCCGCCGCTTTTGAATATAACACTCAACAGAATCAACCCGGTCAATTTTGCTCCGACAGTTGTTCTTTCAGCCGAAAAAGACCGGCTTCAACCCAATGAAACGATTGTTGTTAATGCTACAGCGACTGATCAAAACCCGACGGACCAGAAAAATCTTCTTGCAAACTGGGCATGTTCATCAGGGAAAATCGCTTCTACAACCAATCCTTTTGTAATTTACTGGACGGCCCCCGCTACCGAGGGTGTGGCAACACTTTCGGTTATGATTACTGATCCGCATGGTGCCACTGCGGGAGTTGACCTCCCATTGCTGGTTGGAATAACTCAAATCCCCATAGACACAGTTGCACCTGAAATTGCGGGAATATCACCTGCTTCCTCATCAACTGAAGTTGCTTCTACCACAGCAATAACTGTCATTTTTACCAAGGGGGTAATAGCTTCCTCAGTTCAGCGAGCTTTTACCCTAAAAACGGACAAGGATTTGGCGATCGTTCTTAATCCTCCGGTGGCTGATTCCCAATCCCGGATTTTTACTTTTCAACCGGTATTCAATCTTCCTACCGATACTCTCCTGATTGCCCAAATCAAGGGAGGAACTGATGGTCCACACGACTATTCAGGAAATTTTCTTTCTAACAGCATAACCTGGTCCTTCAGAACTTCTGATAACCCGAAGATAGCAGAGTTTTATCCTCCTAACAAAAAAAGTAATGTAGAACTTAATACGCCTGTTTCAATAAGATTCACCAAATCGATTGACCCCAATTCCATTAACGAGAATTCTTTTGTGGTTTCAAGTGGCTCAGAAATATTACCTGGAACTCTTTCTGTTTCATCTGATGGTAAGATGGCAACTTTTTCCCCATCGCTTATTTTCCCGGTCTCCACAAAAATAAGTGCTTCAATTGCCACTTCTGTCAAAGATTTAAATGGATTGTTGCTCAGCGGAATCACAAGTTGGTCCTTCACAACCAAGCCACCTCCTTCTGTTTTGGATTATTCGCCTGCTCCGGATTCGTTGCTTGTTTTCGAAAACACGCCAGTGGCTATTGTTTTTTCAGATCCAATGGATGCAAAAGCTCTCAATTCTGCGCTTAGTGTAAAGGAAGCCAGTTCGGGAGCCAATATTAAAGTTAAACCACCATCAATGAGTAATGATGGTACTATTGCAACCTGGGATTTCTATTTTCCCCTTCTTGAAAACAATTCCTATATTGCAACGCTAAAAGGAGGAGTCTCAGGGGCGAAAAATCTTCTTGGAATCCCAATTACTAATGATCTTACCTGGCAATTTCAAACTGCCGGAGTCGCTCCTGAAATAGTTTCAAGATCCCCTGCTGATGGACAATTTAACGTTCCGGTTAAAAGCTCGGTTTCAGTAGTTTTTTCCCAGGCTATAGATCCTACGACAATAAATGAAGGCAATTTCATCGTATCAAGCGGTTCAGTTCCAATCCGAGGAACCGTGACCCTTCTGAGTGGGAACAAAGTTGCCTCATTTTCTCCATTAATTGGAACAAATTTTCCTTTTAGTGCGGCCTTAACCGCAGTCATCAAACCTGGCATCCGTGACGTATTCGGGAACATTATTGAAAATGAAAAATCCTGGAATTTTTTTACGGAACAAAGACCTTATGTTATTTTGACCAGCCCGGCTAATGGTGCTACCAACATTCCTATTGATTCAAAGGTTGGGGTTACTTTTAACAAATTAATTACTGCCTCAACTTTAAACGAGCAGTCTTTTACTCTTAGAACTGAAACCTATTCGATTCCAGGTTCTGTAACAGTTTCAGTTGATGGTCTTGCTGCCACCTTTACTCCAGCGAATATTTTTGCTCAAAATGCAAAAATAACTGGAAAAATATCAACCGATATCAAGGACGAAAACGGAAATACTCCTTCGAGTGCTTTTGAGTGGAGTTTTACGATTGACCCCCAACCGATCGTTCTTTCATTTTCACCGGGTGATGGTGCACCTTCTATCGCTTCTGAAACAATCATTACTGTTCAATTTTCGGATTTGATAAATGAATCGACCATTAATGATGTCTCTTTTTCAGTAAAATCCGGAGGCGCTCCAGTTGGCGGACAGAGATATTTGAGTGACGATAAAAAGACTCTAACTTTTACCCCGGCTGGTTCGCAATGGCCTTCCGGAGCCCAAATTTTTGTCTCCATTGCAACAGATGTTAAGAGTCTCTTTGGTGCTCCTTTGAAACAGCCCAAATCCTGGACATTTTTCACTGACACGCGTCCGGCGGTCGTTTCCATCTTTCCCGATGACAATTCCGTCGATGTTGCAACTAATTCGATTATTACGGTTGTTTTAAGTAAGTTGATTAATCCTGATACCCTTACCAGTAATAACTTTTCAGTTGACAGTAACGGCAATTTGCTTTCAGGAACAATTGTTCAAGTTGATGATCGAACAATTGCATTCAGACCAACTACAATCCTTCCTGAAAATTCTTTGATCAACGTTAAAATTGGAGACGGATTGAAGGACTTAAGCGGAAATCCCTGTACTCCGAAATCCTGGAAGTTTACTACTGCAGCAAACCCCAGAGTCTTTGCTTTCTTCCCTAATGCGGATCTTGTTGGAGTTGCCACAAGTACAAATATTTCTGCTTTTTTTAATAAAACCCTTGACTTGAAATACTTAACTTCTTCTTCATTTCTGGTATATAGCAGCGGAACCACTCAAATCAATTCACGTGATTTCCAGATAAGTGCTGGTTATAATGCTGCTACTTTTACCCCGGAATCTCTTCCGTATGGCGCACAGATTTCAGTTACCATAGCTTCATCAATAAGAGATCTAAAGGGAAATGGCTTACTGGATCCTCCAACCTGGAAATTCGTTACAGATACGCAACCTGCGATTGTAAAAATTTTCCCGGTTGAAAATGCAACGGACATTCCAATTGCTTCCACAATTAGTGTCTTTTTTTCCAAGCAAATGGCCAGTTCAACCATTAATTCTATAAATTTTGCAGTAACGATTGGTGGAGCACCTGTTAATGGATCCTTTGCCTTAAGTTCTGACTTCCGTGCTGCCACCTTCACTCCTGATCTGCCATTTCCATTTGGGGTCCAAGTCAATATTTCATTGACTTCTGAGATTAGAGACACCGGAAGAAATCCGATACCCGCAAAAACATGGTCTTTTATTACTCACTCCAGGCCGGCGATTGTTCAAAAAACACCGGTTAACGGAACTACCTTGGTTGCAACCACTCCTGCAGTGATTTCGGTAGATTTTAGCGAACCGATGGCTTTCTCAAGCTTTAGTGATACAACCTTTTATGTTTCAAGTGGTGCACAGAAACTTGCGGGAACATTCAATTTCCTGAATAATGACCAAACGGTTCAGTTGCTCATCACGGATGGCTTTCCTAATAACGCCCAACTTACGGCACATCTGACCACTGGCCTTACTGATCAACTTGGATATACCCTGTTGACCGACGACGTTTGGAGTTTTACAACCGATGTAAAACCATTTGTGACTAGTTTCGCAATTGCACCAAATTATGGATCGACCACCGAAATTGCTACTGGTTCAACTTTCACAGTCAATTTCAGCAAAACAATGCGCGTTTCAACGTTGAATTCGACAAACATCATACTGACTCAGGGTGGTTCTTCAAAGCTTCTGGATACTTTCGTGATTGCCCCGGATCAGAAATCGATTTCGTTCAAAGCTGCTTCCCCGCTTGATTACGGGACTGACTATACCTTGACGGTTAAAACTTCTACCAAAGACGATTCAGGAAACGATCTCCAGGTAGATGTCAGCCAGAATTATCACACGGATATTCAGCCAGCAGTAGTTGCCGGATCCATTTATCCTGCAAATGCGACAATTGTTGTGGAGAAAAGACCGGCTATCAGCGCAACCTTTTCCAAAACCATGGATCAATCAACCTTTTCAGGAAATAATATTTCTATTAAGGATTCCGGTGGTAACACTATTGCAGGAACATTCTCCACATCAGCGACCGGTTTTACATTTACACCGTCAAGCGATGTTCCCAAGGGAAAGGACCTGACAGTTCAAATCAAGCAATCTGTTCTCGATTCACGAGGAAATCCTCTCTCGGCAGCCTTCTCTTGGATTTTCACTACTGTAACGAATATAGCGCTTGCTGCAGGGGATTATCATCTGCTTGTACTTTCCAACAATGGAGCTGTTAACACTTGTGGCGATAATCAAAATGCAACGCTTGGTTATACCACTTCCAGTAGTTTTAGCTCCACTCCTGCTCCAATAACTGCCCTCGGAAATTCCATGGCGGTTGTTTTTGGCGGAAAAGGAAATTCAGCAATTATTGCATCAGACGGACACTTGTTTACTTGTGGATTAAACAATTTTGGCCAAATTGGCGATGGAACTACCTTAACCAGAAATACTCCCGTACAGGTATTGGATTCAGTTACATCAGTTGCTGTTGGCGGAGAGCATATGTTAGCTATAAAAGGTGGAAATGCTTACAGTTGGGGTTACAATGGGTTCGGCCAATTGGGCAATGGAACCACTTCTACAATAAGTAATTCCACTCCGGTCCAAATTGCAGGGCTTTCGAATGTTAAAAGCGTCGCTGCCGGATTACATTTTTCTCTAGCTTTGCTAAACAACGGTGATGTCTATATTTGGGGCCAGGATTTCAGCGGCTATAACAAAGGAAATGCTCCTGTAAAAGTCAACGAATTAAGTTCTATATCAATGATTGCTGCTGGGGAAAATCACGCTGTTGCGTTGCAGGACGTTGGTGGCAACAAAACTGTTTATACCTGGGGACGCAACATCGAAGGAGAACTGGGGGATGGTACAACAAATGCTACTCCCGCTCCTATAAGCATAAACATTTCAGCTTTCGGATCTCCCGTTAAGCAAATTGCAGCTGGTGGATACCACACTCTGGCACTTCTCCAGGATGGCAGAGTTATCGGTTGGGGCGCCAACAGCAAGGGAGAAATTACAGGAGCTTCAGGTGCTAACATCCCCACTCCGGCTCAAATAGTTGGGATCTCCTCCATTGACTTTATTGCAGCGGGTTTTTATTACTCAGCAGCTCTTCAATTGTCAAATGGGCTTGTCTTTACCTGGGGGGATAATTCCAAAGGACAATTAGGAAGAGCAGGTTCTTCCGCTATTGCTGCGAGTGGCTTCTGATTAGTGTTACCAATTAGAATGATATTTTGTAAACACGGTAAGAAATTTACTGAGAAAGTAACTTTGCTTCGACCGTTGACCAGGTTCTAAAACCGATCATGAGAAGATGTGAAATATTGATTGAAATTGGAAGGGATAAATATCACAATCATTTTCCAGCAATGTTTTCAAGTGCTGTACTATTAGAAATCATCGTAATTTTTCACAGCTTGTGAGCGGAGCCGAAATGATTTGACAAAAAATACTGTGTAAGTGAATCCACCTTAATGAAGGAAGGACTAAGTTTGACTGTGAAGGGCTGAAACTAGATTCTCTAGTCGAAATTCTACAGTGGCAATTTATGCAACAAAAAAATTCTGTTTCTTTTAGGATTTTTGTAGCTTTAATTTTGGTTTTCTTGCTTTTTCAACCATGGGCCATTTTTTCAGAATCCCTTGACTTGTATCTCGCAAAAACATTGGCAGGTGGCTTGACAAATTGCACCATCAAATGGACTGAGACGGTTGAAGGAAAGAGCAAATTTTTTAAAGAGGTTTGGTTTGGAATTAAAACCGATTTCTTAAAAGAGGCTCTGGCAAAATTTCCCGAGCAATCTCAAAGCTACTGGAAATTCAGGGATTTTTTTCTTGCGAATATTTCTACCTTGAACAACCGAATTACTTTTTCCATCGGAGGGGAAGGGCGCTTCAAATTTCTGAATGTTTTTCAGTCCTCGGCTGATTTTGCCTTGAGCTGTTTCGTTGATTTTGATCAGAAAAATCGCCTGATAAAATTAACGATCGACAATCAACTTGAAAAATTGCGACTGCGGAAAATGAACTTGAACCTGCGTGATTTTACGAATTTGTTGCTGAGAACAATTCGGAAAGAGGGAAAAGTCCAAATTATTGATATTTCGGGAATAATTGAAAAAATGAATTTTTTGCAAGTTAGATTTTCAAGATTTGAAGTCGAGGGCTCTTATATTTACTTTGTCGCAGTTCCTCTTAAAAAAACAAAGATTCCGTAAGAGTCAGGTTTAAAATTCAGGTTGAGGTGGAGTATTGCTTTGGGGGGCAGGCTTTTTCCCTTTGTTCTTTTTAACGGTTTCCCTGATTTGATCTATTGTGTAGCCGTGACCCATGCCGAAAAGTTTCTCGTCTGAAATAGGCCAACAACTTTGAATTCCATTTGTGGGAAGGAATTTCCCTTCGTTGCCTTTCTTAAGAAATATCATAAAAATACCGTCGGAAGGTAGTTTCGCTTCATCTTCGAAATCGGCTAAAGTATCAACGCTCACGTCCTTCATTTTTTTCTCTTCACCTTTGATAACTTCTGATAAGGATAGAAGGTTGGTCATATTTTTAAAGCCCCCGGTTTGCCCTGTTCCCTCGGTTGATTTTTCAAGTTTTCCAATGGCAATCAGGTCGGAATTAATGACAAGGTCGTCCAGTGACATAGTTACTATCATTGCGAATCCTCCAGTTGTTGAAAAGAAGAGAAAAAAAGCTAAAATCGGGAAAAGAAACATCTTCATTTTATTGCTCCTGAAAAACAATTTGATGAATTTTAAAAGATACCGCAAATCGTGTCAATGGTAACCCAGCAACAAAGAGTAAATTCATATTGACATTGGCAATTAACCATACAATTAAAAAAAAAATCGCGAAAAAATATTTTTTCCAAATTTTCTGCATTTGTGTTGGTGCAGGTTTATAAGTCAAGTATTATTCCTCTTTTTTGCTGATGGTAACAAAAATTCGAAAAAAATACTTTAACTTTTTTTTGGAATGCCGATATAAAAAACGTGGAAAATAGATTGTCAGAAACTTTTTCTATTTTAGTTATTGATCCTGGAAGAGCAAAATGCGGTTTCGCTGTTTTGGGAAATGATACCAGCGTTTTGGAAAAGGGAATAGTTGAAACTAACCAAGTTGGTGTTTTAATAGAGAGAATTTCCAAAAATTATCCTACCCTTGGAAGCATCATCCTAGGTGAAGGAACTAATTCTAAAATGATTGAAAAAGAAATAAAAAAACAAATCAAGGAGGCAAAGATTCGGTATGAAGAAGAAAAGAATTCGACTTTGGAAGCAAGAAAGCTTTACTTCATCGATAACCCGCCCAGTGGGATTTGGAAATATATTCCGCTAGGGCTTCAGCATCCACCGGTTCCAATTGATGATTATGCAGCAATTGTGATTGGTATGCGGTATTTGGCAAGAGTTTCTAAAGAACAGTAGTGTTTTTACCCTGATTGGAAGACATCCAAAAGTTTTTTCAAAAAAAAGAAGAAATAACTTGACAAAAATGAAATTTATCGGTATATTCTCGGCTCAGCGTGGGATAGCGGATGTCGAAATCCCTTCAGGTATCGCGAAAGGAGGTGACGACTCTGTAAGTAGCCTGGAGAAAGAAGACGGCCGTGAATCTCGCGGGGTGGCTTGAAAAATTATCTGAACCAATGATTTTGATGTGACTGAAGTTGAAAGGAAACTAGGAATCTTCAGCGGAAGGTCAAAGAGAAATCGAAGGTAAAGTGATTCGAAAGCCCCCTCAAATTTAATCAAAAAATTCTTACAGGGGGTACGCAATGAAGCGTCTATCAATTATTGTAGTTCTCGCGTTCGTGCTTTCAGCCACAATGGCTAGCGCGAATCCTTTTTCGGATGTTCCTTTCTCTCACTGGGCATATGATGCGGTAAGCAAACTCGCCGCCAAGAACCTAATTCAGGGTTATCCTGACGGAACTTTCAAGGGCGAAAAGCCAGTTACCCGCTATGCTCTTGCTATGGTTACCGCCAAAATGCTCGCCAATGTCGAACAGATGCTCGAAAAGGGCGTAGGCAGCAACTTGGTTACCAAATCTGACCTCCAGACTCTTGAGAAATTGACCGTTGAATTCGCTGACGAATTAGCTCTCCTCGGCGTTAAGGTCACTGCTCTCGAAGACGACATGCAGGTTGTAAAAGAAGATGTTTCTACATTGAAGAAAGATGTAGAAGGCATTAAGGATTATATGGCCAAGGGTGGCATGGAAAAAGTTAAACTCAGCGGCGATATGTTGGTCCGCCACAGCTCACTCATTCACAAGAATGATCCTTTCAATGCTAACAATACCTATACTCAATCTCAACTCCGCTTCCAATTCCGCGCCAACATTGATGAAAATATCACTGCTGTCGCTCGTTGGGCTATGGCTGAGAAACAAGATCAATCAGTTTCCAATCCTTATGGATTGAGCGCAACTGCTTGGGGAACAGCTCTGAATAACGTTTCCGCTGGAAACAACCAAATTGATTTGGCATACTTACATATCAAAGATATGTTCCGTTTCGGTGGCGACTTCACTTTTGGACGAAACTTCTATGCAACGGGTCATTCATTGTTAGTTTCTCAATATGTTGATGCTATCCGCTACAACAAGAGAAGCGGTGATGTCGATATAGGTTTGATCAGCGTTTATGATGCTCCTCACCTTGGAGATTACAAAGACAACGGTCCAACCAACTACCACAATGTCTATGGTTTAACCGCTTCTACCAAGTATCGCGATCACGACCTTTATTTGAATTTGTTCAATCAACCCGATGCAAATTTAGCTGCTCGCAGATTCACCCTCGCTGGTGTTAGTGCTCCAGCCGGTGCAGCTAATATCCCATCTCAGAATCTCGTAGCCGGAAACTATAAAAGCGATAACTTGTTCGCATTGGAATTCGGTGGAAAAGGCCCTCTCGGAAAGAACGGCCACTGGGATTATGACCTAGGTTTCGCCTATACCAGCTATGATATGACCCTTGCCAATCCTAACGGCAACATCATCTCTCCAAAAGTTAATGGTTGGATGACTCATGTTGCATTCAAATGGGATTCCAAAAAAGAATGGGCTGCTAAATTGGCTTACACCATGGCCGATCAAAACAGCGTTGGCGGAATCGCTCTCAACAACAACAGAAGATATGAAGACGGAATTGAAACTCCTTATGAAGACATCGCTCGTGGAAATAACTATTTCGACAACGGCCTCTTGAACATGGGAGACCTCAAGCTTCAAGTCGAATACAGACCCAGAAATACTAAACATTATTTCCGCTTGGCTGGCGACTTCCTCAATGAAACTAAAGACATTGTTACCAATGAATTGGTTCGCAATGCCGGTGGTGCTAATACCAATGCCGGAATTGGCGTTGCTGATTTGAGAAACAGCCTTTATGATTGCTGGAACAATTTTGGAACAGCCGATGCTAAAGCTGGCGTATTCACATTTGAATATCGCTATCAATTGGCTGAAAACACCAGAATTCGCGTTGGCTACACCTCTTTCACCTTCGGTGGCAATGCTCTCAAGAACATTGCTAACAACGGCGTAAGCGCTGGACGTGGAAAAGGCACCATGATGGACGATTACGATTACAATATGTTCTGGACCGAAATCTACAGCAGATTCTAATCAACCGTCTGATCTAAACTAGATCTTCTAAGAGCCTCGTGTAAACGGGGCTCTTTTTAATTTTTAGAATCCAAGATTATAAAACGTCATTTGGTAGTTGTTTGCGAACCCCATAAAATTGACGAAAAGGTAATTAAAAGGGTGCTCCCGATTTGGTTATTGAGATTTTGTCCCAAGTACAGCTTCACGTGATCATATTAAGAAGAAAGCCACTTACGAAAAGCACGGAGTGAGAGAATATTGGATTGTTCATCCAACCGATTCTATTGTTACAATTTATAAACTTCAGAATTCCTGACCCGTACATGAATTGATCGCTATTTTGCAGTATTGGTGCGTAATTTGAAAAAGCATTTTTTCCGGAAAAATTTGCCGACATTTCAAGACTTTCTCGAATAAAAAGTGCTATTTCAATATACTTCCGCATCAGAAAGTCTGAACTTACTGAAGATGGAACCTTTGGAAAATCCGAGATATTTTGTCGCGAAAACAAAGTAAGAGTCGGGATCTTTTCTGATCTGGAGATTGACCTTGCAGATATTTTCCCAGAGAATTAGAAACCAACTTTAAACATCCTGGCATCCAGGATTTGATCTGCTATCGTTTTTACAAGGACTGAGAGCCCTAATTTCTTTCCAGACCGTTTTTCAATTTATTTTCGTATACCCTGGTATGCCGACCTTAAACAGCCGAAAATTCAAAGAAAGCTGGCCCAGAAGTTGAATTTTCAGGAACAATTGGGCTTACGATTAGACCAACGTTTCCGATTCTTGGGAAAATGGTGCCAAAACTAAATCCTTGATACTGATGTTCCAACGAGAGAATGATCTAAAATCAGTACAAAAAAATAAAAAGAAAGCGAGTTTTCAAAAAGTGCGAAGCCAGCATTTCATTAGAGTAAAAATCTCTGTAGAAGACTGTTTCAGAAATTTCGTGCCATTTTTTGAAATATCGCCCATTTTTGCCCTTTGATTAGCTTCAACACTTCCCCAATTGAGAATACACAGATGGAACATCTGTTGAAATTGGAATTCCGGATTTAGTTTCACTTCCGCTCTTAACTAAGTGTCACTTCCCTTTTTTAACCTTTGCCTGATCGTATTGATATTTTGAGCTTTTCAGGTTTTCGAGGGCGCGATTGATCGAAGGTTGAGAAGCATAGGGGTTTTGGACGGCTTTGGTATATTCCTGATATGCTTGTTGGTAAATTTGAAGTGCTTGAGAGACATTGACTTTTCCGGTGGGGGGTTTGATTGGAATTGGTTGAGGATTTACTGAAATTGTTGTTGCAGTATTTTCGGGTTGGTAGCTTGCTGCCACGGCTTTTGCAGAATCGGCATACCTGAGTTGATAGGTTCGGTGGATTTTCACGTATAAGTCCTGAATGTCGAGTAGTTCATCAAATCTTTTTCCTACCTGGTTCCCGCCTTGGGTTACAATTGTGCCCATTGCTTCAATTGTTTGGGGTGCATTTCGGATCTTTTCAATTGTATTTTCAATTCCTAAAAGGGCTTTCACGTTTCCCAGTAACATTTTGGCAATCTCAGCCCGAATGGAAAGTAATTCATCCATTGATTTTTTAAAGGCTACATATAGTGAGTTTGTTTCAAAGCCAATTTGAGCACACTTTAATGCATATTTTCCTTCAATTCTTCCGTATTCATACTCATCTTTTAATTTTACCCAACGAAAAAAGTTAAAAGGATCTGATTTAACTGACCCCCAGACTTTTGAAAAACCGGCTGCAGCCGAAAGCCTTGCAACATCATAATCGGAAATGCTTCTAAAAAGAAATTTATTGTGTCCTCCGCTTAATTCCAAATCATATTTGACCTCTTCTGCTTCCTGAAGATTTGCAAAAAATATCAAATCTGGTTTTATTTGATTATTCAATTTCTCCGCTTTTGGTGAAAGGACCGCATATTCAGTTGTCAGAGAGTCGATCGCAATTGCGATGCTGGCTATTTCACTAAGTTGCGCGTGTTTGTCTTTTATTGCCCGATATGATTCGATTATTGCTGAAGCACTCATAACAAAACGTTGAACGGATCGGCGTTCACGATACAATTCCTTCACGGTTGAGATAGTATTCCTTGCATGAATATTTATCTCTTCTCTGTTTTTGAAATAAAGCGAAGCATCTGCAATTATTCCTGCCAATGTCATGTTGTTGATAAATAGAGAAAAGACAAAAAGAATTATTATTTTCCCAATGAGAAATGTTTTTCCGTTCATTTCCGCCTCCCCAAAGCCTGGAATTTTTTAAAGCTGCTTATGATTAGCTTCTCTACTATTTCAGTACCTTTGAACTTGTTGAGCAAATACAAAGTTCGCAAAAGTACGAAACCTGAGATCAGCGTTAAAAGCTTCTTCTTCAAACTCAATTTTTGCAAAATTAATGATTTTTAATAATTCTGCAACAGGCCCTATATTTTTTTGATTATACCATTCCAAAGAATTTATTATACCAAGTTGCATTTCAAAAAGTATTTTTTTTTGAAATGCTTCCTTGGAATTATGCCAGCAGTTGTTAAAAATTACAGTTTTAAACGGTAAGTGTCATTAAAACTCATCTCAGCGTAATAATAAAAAATTTGCATGAAAAGGTAAAAATACGTTAACCTCACTTTTCAAGATTCCAGCAAAAATTTATCAGGGGGGAAAAATGGAAAAGCCGAAATTGTCGTTTTGGCAAATTTGGAATATGAGTTTCGGGTTCCTAGGAATTCAGTTCGGTTGGGGGCTTCAGCTTGGAAACATGAGTGCGATCTACGAAAAACTGGGCGCTAGTCCTGATCAAATACCGATATTATGGCTTGCTGCACCTCTGACTGGTTTATTAGTTCAGCCGATTATTGGCTATATGAGTGACCGAACCTGGAATCGCTTTGGACGGCGACGACCATACTTTTTCATAGGAGCTTTGCTTGCGTCAAGCGCGCTTTATTTTATGCCTCTTTCAGGGACTCTTTGGATGGCAGCTGGTCTTTTATGGATCCTTGATGCCAGTGTTAACATCAGCATGGAGCCTTTCAGAGCTTTTGTTGCTGATAAGCTGAACGATGAACAACGTAATCTTGGATTTGTGATGCAGAGTTTCTTTATTGGAATAGGGGCTACTCTCGCCGGGACGCTTCCTTTGATTTTTCGGAAATTCAATATTATTGGAGTTACGGACGGTGGAATTCCCTTAACTGTGAAATACTCCTTCCAGATTGGCGCTGCTTTTTTCTTATTGGCGGTCATTTTTACCTGCCTTACAACAAGCGAATATCCCCCGGAAAATCTGGAGGAGTTTGAAAATAGGAAAAAGTCTTCCGAGGGATTCATTACCAGAACTAAAGTAGGGATTAAAGAAATTTTCGAATCGTTGATAAACATGCCTCAAACAATGAAAGGCCTTGCTTGGGTTCAAATATTCACTTGGTTTGGGTTATTTTGCATGTGGTTGTTTTTTGTACCAATGACGGCTAGACAGATTTTCGGTGCTACTGATCCTCTTTCCACCGCTTACAGCGAAGGTGCAGAGTGGGGAAATTTCTGCTTCGCGGTTTATTCCGTTGTTTGCTTCCTCGTTGCATTTTTTCTTCCTAAATTTGCGATTGAATTTGGAAGAAAAAGAACTCATGCGGTTTGTTTGCTTTTTGGTGCTGCTGGGCTTCTTTCAACAGCTTTAATCAGTAATTACCGCTTCCTTCCTTTATCCATGGTTGGGGTTGGAATAGCTTGGGCATCGATTCTTTCTATGCCCTATGCCATTCTGTCGTCAGCGCTTCCTCCTGAAAAGACCGGAATTTACATGGGTATCTTCAACTTTTTCATTGTTATCCCCGAGATTCTTCAAGCGTTAACCTTCGGATGGGTTGTAAAAAATATTTTCGGGAATAATCCATTGAAAGTGGTAATGTTTGGAGGGTGTTGTCTGATAATTGCTTCGGTGCTGACTCTTTTCGTGAAAACCGAAGATGGAAAGTAATGCCAAAGTGAATGAAAGGACGATTCCCATGGGAAAACATTTGACAGTTATTCAGCGAGAGCAGTGTATCGGTTGCCTGAGCTGCATGTTCTCCTGTTCAAGGATCTGGTTTTCAGCTTTGACTGTTGAAAAAGCTGCCCTAAGAGTCCGAAATTATGCCGGTGTAGAGGGGGCCTTTTCTATCCGGGCATGTTTCGGCTGCGAAAAACCCGATTGCGCTTCGGTATGCCCCACACAAGCACTTTCCCCGAAAAATGGTGGAGGAGTGGTTTTGGATGCTGCTAAATGCACTCATTGCGAAGCCTGTATCAAAGCTTGTGTTCCAAAAACACTTCAGTGGGATTATGAAACCAATCTTCCGATTGTTTGCCATCATTGCGGAGTTTGCACTCAATTTTGCCCCAATGGTGTACTTGGTATGCAGGAAAATAGCCTTTAAATAAAATTTGGCAACGGGTCCAATAAATTAAGGAGAAATTTTTGATGCGCCAATTCAAAATGCTCGATTTTAATCTCAATAATGGTGAAAGCAGAATTTCAGATATCTCCTCACTTTACCATGAATTTCTCGGCGGAACGGCGGTTGCTACAAAACTTTTGTTAGAAACCCCCGAATCCCTTGATCCTTATTCCCCTGATTCGCCGGTTATATTTGCAATTGGTCCCTTTAATGTCGCTTATCCAATCGCTACCAAAACTATTGCTGTTTTCAAATCACCCCTAAATGGAAATCTTGGGGAGTCTCATGCCGGAGGGCGCCTTGCGATGGCTATGTATGGCGCCGGGTTTCATGTTATCCGAATTGTGGGGCGAGCTCCTGAATTGTCCTACCTTGTGATTGAGGGTGAAAAAGCTATTTTGAAAACTTCCAATTCCCTGCTTGGGGTTTCTGCTCTTGCAACCGAAAGAATTTTACGGGAACGCGAAGATTCAGATTACAAACGTTCGATTATCAGAATTGGCCCTGCTGGAGAAAGACTTTCTCCAATTGCCGGAGTTACCGTCGATTCTTCACGCCACTTCGGAAGACTTGGACTGGGAGGGGTTTTTGGTTCGAAGAATTTGAAAGCAATTGCAGTTTCAGGAGGGTCCTATTGGAAAATCGAGAACAAGGCGGCTTATAATAGCTTTTATAAAAAGATATACGATGCCGTTGTGAATTCCCCGGTAATGAAAAAATACCATGACCTGGGGACACCTGTAAACGTGGTTCCTCTAAGCCGAATTAACGGTCTTCCCACAAGAAATTTTTCTCAGGGGTCCTTTGAAGGAGCTTCAGGAATAAGCGGCGAAACATTTGCTGAAAAGCATCTTAGCCAGCAGATGGCCTGCGCACATTGTCAAGTTGGTTGCATTCACGCTGCCACCCTTCGCGAACGCTATAGCTCCGATGATCATCACTACAAAACGTTCAAAGTTTCCTATGATCATGAACTGATCTATTCATGGGGCTCGAATCTTTCAATTCAAAATTCTGAGAGTGTTTTGAAACTTTTATTGATGGTTGAAAAAGAAGGCTGGGATGCAATCTCCATGGGGGTGACTCTCGCCTGGGCGGTAGATGCATTTAATCATGGATTTATTACGGAGAAACATACTGATGGATTGGTTTTTTCATTTGGAGATTCCTCCACATTTGAAAAAATTCTTCGAAAAATTTCGGAAGGAAAGAATGAATTCTACCGAGATCTGGAAAAGGGATCAGCTTTTTGTGGTAAAAAATACGGTGGCCTTGATTATTCGATTTCTTTTGGAGAAAATGAGGCCGCAGGTTACTCAACTGGCCTCCATGCTTTCCTCGGATATGCCACTGGCGTAAGAAACTCCCACTTGGATGGGGCCGGCTATTCAGTTGACCAGGAAAATCTGAGAAAACCTCAAACAGATGAGGAGCTCACCGCAGCCCTTTATCGTGAAGCCCTGTGGCGGATGATTCCAAATTCTCTGGTTATCTGCCTTTTCGCCCGGAATTTATATACTAAAGAATTCATTCTTGAAGGCCTCGAGGCGTTAGGAATTTCCGGTTGGACAGAAGAAAAACTCGATTTTCTTGCCAGGAGAGTCCATTCAATGAAATTTGATTATAAAGAGTCACGCGGATTCAAATTCGAAAATTTGAATCTTCCGAAGAGACTTTTGAATACAGTTACAAGTAATGGTCGAGTAACGGTGGAACGATTTACATGTGAAATAGCGCGTTTCCAAAAAATGCTGAACGAAGATAGGAAACTGTTATCTGTTCAGTAATCGTAAACTTCCGCATCTTCACAATTAATAGCTGATTGTGAGGAAATTGACTCGATACTTCTAATTTTCTCTTTTTCAAATCAGCTGGAAAGACAACTGTGGCGGTTTTCCAAAGAAAATTAGAGAATGCCGAGCAAATTAGGGGAGTGAATTAAGAAAAATAAGCAAAACTCCACCACTGTAAATTATTGACTTTTTTCCTGTGAACTCTTAAGGTTTATTTGTAAACAATTCGTTGAAGGTATCCCTGCAATCTCAAAAGTTTTGGGTTAGTATGTAGTGGGTAACCACAACTAATCGAAATCTCAGTAACGGTCTTGGTTGCACTGCTAAGATGCTTGGTTAGTTTGCAGTGTGTAGCTACAACTAAGCGAAATCCCAGCGATTCGCTTCTTCTTGATTTTCGAAGAAATCATTTCAGTTGATTCGATACGGTTTTTGATGAATAACACCTTGTTGAAACACGCCCTTTTGAAATATTGGGTATGAGGTTTTTTAATTCCATTTTTTTAGCGGGAGTTTTTTCAGAAAGTGTCTAAAGATTGGTTTGTTCAGCAACTTGATTATATTTTCTTCGTCTATGGATTCTCTTTTTTTATCCTGGCATCGATTTGTTTGCGGCTTGTAAAACGAGACGAAGGGTATAAATATCCCTGGATTTACATCGGAATGTTCGGCTTGATTCACGGTGTTAATGAATGGTTGGATATGATCGCCATCTCATCCTCTGATCCACTGTGGTTCAATGTGTCTAGAACAGCCATTATGGCATTGTCATTTATTGCTCTGTTCGAATTCGGAAGACGGGGATTAAAAAGTCTTGGTTTTAAAGTTCCTGACAAATGGATTTTGCTTTTCCCAATTTTGATAGGAATTGCAGGGTATTTAGCTGGTCCATCAGGTTTGAATGCAACTTTTCGTTATTCTCTTGGCTTTTCAGGCGCCTTTCTCTCAGCGTTTTTTATATTCAAGGTTCGTGCCAATTTTGAGCCCACTGGGCAAAAAGGCCTTATTGTTGCCTCCTTTGCTCTGCTGGTTTATTCTTTTGCTGCAGGTGTTGTCGTCCCAAAAACCACTTTTTGGCCTGGAAGCTTGATAAATCATGATTCATTTCTTGAACTTGCCGGCTTTCCAATTCAGATCGTCAGGGGAATTTGTGCCATTGTTTCTGCAATCGGTTTCTGGCAATTCTGGCGCTGTTACGGCTCTTTCGAAAAACGAGATCCAATCTTTAATCGGTGGATCTTCATCATTGCAAGTGTTTTGATGGTATCTTTCGGATGGCTTGCCACCGAGTGGAGAGGACAGATTCTTTTTAATGACTCGTTGCAAAGTATTCTTGGACAAGCAGCTGCCCTGGCTAAGGGAGTTAACCCTGATCAAATCAAAGCACTTTCTTTTACTCTGAAAGATAAAGAACTTCCTATATTTATGCGAATCAGAAATCAGATGATCGACTATGGTAAATTTGTAAACCTGAAAAGCGTTTACAGCATGACTTTGCGCAACGGAAAGCTCCTTTTCGGCCCCGAGAATATCCCGGAAAATGACCCAATGGCCTCCCCGCCAGGAACTGAATATCTCCAGCCAGATCCGGCTTTTTATAACGCTTTTCAAACAAAACAACCGGCTGTTATCGGCCCTTATACCGATGAATATGGCACGTTTTATAGTGCTTTGGCTCCGGTAATAGATTCAGGTACCGGAGAAGTCATTTTACTTGTTTGCATTGACATTTTGGTCGGAAAAATGAAGTCAGATATAGCAGATTCACGTTTGAAGGTAATTCTTCTTACAGCAATTTTTATTGCAATCTTCCTTGCAGGAATGGGTTACATTCAATGGCGGGAAGTGTTTCCAAAAAATGGTCAAATTTGGTTTATTCAACATTTTGAAACCGTTTTTACATTTGCTATGGGAATTATTTTTTCCTTAATACTAATAAAATTGACCACCATCGTTGAAACGATTGACAACAATGAAAAACTGAGAAAATTATATGAAACTGATGCTCAACTCGTCGTCAGGAACCTTCAGGAAATACGAAATGACCTAAATGAATTAACGAAATTCTGCGAAATCGAAAAAAACATTCGACTGGATATCTTTGCCACTCTCGCAAGTTCATTATCTCAAGCTACGGCATCTCAAACCTGGGGGTGGATCCCTATAATTGCTAAATCCCAAAAAGCTGATTTTGAGGAAGAAATGAGAAAAACTGCTTTCGAGGATTTTCAAATTTATGAAAATTTCTCAAATTCTATAAAAACGCCCGTTTCTGACCGGGAATTTTATTGTCCAATCGTTTACATGGTGCCTGAAAGCGGTTTTAGAGAAACTCGTGGTTATGATTTGTCTTCGACCAAGCTTAATAAGGAGTTATTGAAAGAAGCGATTCGCTCTAAACTCCCTATGGTGATATCGGAACCCCCTAGTTTGTTTCATTCAACAAGGCAAATTGTCATCTTGCAACCTGTAATATCAAAGGGAATTGAGCAAGTGATTGGTTTTACATTTTTAGTTTTCGATTTCCAGTCTTTGTTGAAAAAGACTCTGAATGTAAGTGAGTATTTGTTGCCAAGTGAAAAGATCGAGATTTTCGACCTTTCTGCCAAGGAAGGGGTTGAACTTGTCGCAGCTTATCCGCATGGTAATTTCGCTTCAAAATATGTCAATTCGCTTTCAGAAGTTTTTCCTTTTTTTATGTTCGGACATACATTTGCGATTGTTTCAAACCCTGGGCCAGGTTTTTCCGGCCATCGTCTTTGGATGAGCATTATAACAGGCATTTGCGGTTTCCTCTTGACAATTGTTATTTCCGGTTTTGTGTATGTTCTTCGAAATCGTCAGATTTCGCTTGAAATCCAGGTATGTGAACGAACTAAAGATCTCCATAAACGTGAAGAAGACCTGGCTTCAACACTTCAAACTTTGCGTACAGCTTATTCCGAGCTTGAGGTAACAAATCAGAATCTTGGAGAGATGACAGAGCGTGCCAATCTCATGGCTACAGAAGCGAAAGCTGCCAATGTGGCAAAAAGTGAGTTCCTTGCAAATATGAGTCATGAAATTCGAACTCCTATGAACGGCATTCTCGGAATGATAGGAATACTTCTGGATATGCCGCTCGCCTTGGAACAGCGAAGATACGCAGAAATTGTTCGTTCAAGTGGTGAAATCTTGTTAGCCTTGATAAACGATATTCTTGACTTCTCAAAAATCGAAGCAAGAAAACTCGAACTGGAGATGCTTGACTTCGATCTTCGAAACACACTCGAAGATGCCGCCGAATTGCTTTCGATAAAAGCCCGGGAAAAAGGTCTGGAATTGACCTGTATTGTTGAGCCGGAAGTTTCATCGCTGATTCGCGGCGATCCGGGGCGCCTCCGGCAGATCATTCTAAACCTCACGGGGAATGCGATTAAATTCACTCAACAGGGGGAAGTGGTGATTCGTGTTTCTCTTCTTGAAGAAGATCAGAAACAAATGAAAGCTTCCTTTTCCATAATTGATACTGGAATTGGAATCCCTGAGAGTCGTATCAAGACTCTTTTTACTCCTTTTACACAAGTGGATGTCTCTACCACACGAAAATACGGCGGAACCGGGTTAGGACTTGCCATCTCCAAACAATTGGTTGAATTAATGAAAGGAGAATCCGGGGTAGAAAGCAAGGAAAACCACGGTTCAAGGTTCTGGTTTACAGCTGTCTTTGAAAAGCAGGATGAATCACGAATTGAAAAATATGAGATGATGGAGGATGTCAGTGGAGCCAGGATCCTTATTGTAGATGACAATGGCACAAATAGATTCCTGTTGAAACTTCTGCTGAAAAATTGGGGGTGTCGTTTTGACGAAGCCCCGGATGGAATCACAGCTTTGGAGTTGCTTGATACGGCAGTTGAAAAGGCTGACCCATTCCAGATTGGAATACTCGACATGCAAATGCCAAATATGGATGGAATTGAACTTGGAAAGCGGATTAAAGGAAATGCCAAAATTGCACAAATTGCTTTAATTATGATGACATCCACGGGGAATCGTGGAGACACCGTAACTCTGGAAAAGATTGGATTTTCCGGATATTTTTCAAAGCCTGTGCGTCAGGCCGAACTCAGAGATTGCATCAGAATAGTCATGGGACGAAGCAAACATGCCATTAAAATTGCTGAAACCCATATTATAACCAAGCATACAATTGCGGAATCAATTAAACGGCGGGTTAAAATTTTGATCGCAGAAGACAATGTTGTAAACCAGCAAGTTGCAATTGCAATTCTGAAAAAATTCGGTTATCGTGCAGATGCAGTTGCAAACGGGCAGGAAGCTATAAGTGCATTAGAAAATATTCCTTACGATATTGTATTCATGGATTGTCAGATGCCCGAAATGGATGGATTCGATGCCACTGTGTCTATACGCTCAAAAAATTCGAAAGTAAGGAATCCAAAAGTTCCAATTATTGCCTTGACTGCAAATGCCATGCGGGGGGACAAAGAAAAATGCCTCCAGGCAGGAATGGATGATTATTTGTCCAAACCGATTCGGCCGGAAGAAGTTTCTTCCTGTCTTGAAAAGTGGCTTTCTCATTTAAAAGAAGAATCTCAAAACGAAATTACTCCCGTAAAATTGGGTCCTGAATTGCAGATTTTCAATCGTGATGCGTTACTCGAAAGAATAGTGGGAGATGAGAATCTCTTGCATGAAATGGTGGATGACTATTGTAAGGAACTTTCCGAAAGTGTGTCTTTGCTGAAAAAGGCGTTGGAAAAAGGCGATCCCGGAGAAGTTGAAAGACAGGCCCATTCACTGAAAGGGTGCAGCGCTACTGTTGGTGCAGAAATAGTTCAAA
Organism: Candidatus Rifleibacteriota bacterium; assembly: GCA_015233565.1. Classification (GTDB taxonomy): domain Bacteria; phylum Muiribacteriota; class Ozemobacteria; order Ozemobacterales; family Ozemobacteraceae; genus JADFXM01. Next base: position 184,812 of record JADFXM010000006.1, on the reverse strand, counting down.
TTATCGCTTTTGGAATGGAGCAGTTAGCTATGCTTGAAAAACTTGAAGAAATTCCCCCACTTTTTTCTAAACTGGAAAAACAGATTGAAGCTTTTAAGAAAGCTGCAAATATTCCGGGAATTTGAAGTCCTTGCAAAAATTTCAAATTTTTCTGTGAAATTTTCCACAATTATGGGTGTTCCTAATCCATTTCCAGCCTTTTTCCAAAAATAACTCACTTCTTCGCGTAGAAGTGCCGATGAGTTTTTTTGGAGGATCATATGTCTTCTAATTATTTACTTTCAAATGGTTTAAAAGCACTGGTAGATGATCTAACGGCCCTTGGGTTGGAAAAATATCGGGCACGACAAGTCTGGGATTGGATTTTCAAAAAAAATGTTTTTGAATATTCAAAAATGACCAACCTTCCTCTGGAAGTCCGAACTTTGCTTTCAGAAAAATTTCCGGAAATTTTGCCCGAAAGCAAATTTAAACAAAAAGCAGAGGATGGAACCGTTAAACTGGGTTTAGCCCTGCATGACGGATCAGTTATTGAGACTGTAGCTATTCCTTCTCCTGAATCTGTTACTTTTTGTCTTTCGTCTCAAGTAGGGTGTACGGTATCGTGTGGATTCTGCAAGACTGGGAAAATGGGTTTCAAAAGAAATCTTTCCTCTGAAGAAATCATTATCCAGGTATTATGCTTGATCCATGAGACTGGTTCACCTCCTGGTAACATTGTTTTCATGGGAATGGGAGAGCCATTTCTTAATCGAAAAGCTCTCTTTCCTGCTATCGATATGCTTACCGAAAAGACAGGAATGGGACTTGCTACTCGAAGAATAACTGTTTCAACCGTTGGAATCCCTGACGGAATCTATGATTTGGCTGACAGGAAAGGTGAAGTGAATCTTGCACTTTCTTTGCATGCTGCCGATGATTACACCAGATCTTCGTTAATTCCTATTAATGAAAAATTTCCACTTGAAGTTCTGCGAGAATCGATTGTTCACTATATTTCAGTTACAAACAGGAGAGTGACATTCGAATATACCCTTCTCAGAGGGATCAACGACGGTTTGGAGAATGTTCTTAATTTGATCAATTTCTGTGAAGGACTGCTCTGCCACGTAAATATCGTACGTTTCAATTCCTTCCCGGGTTGCGGTTATAAACCTTCCGAACAAGCCGCCGAAAAGGAATTCAAAAAAGCACTGAAAAAAGCCGGAATACCGGTTACCATTCGTGCCTCCCACGGTGGAGATATTCTTGCCGCCTGTGGGCAGCTTGGCGCGGAGAATATCTCGGAGCGAAAAAATGGCTAGAAAAGAATCATGCCTGCTGATCATTCTTAAGATGTTGCTGATGCTTGTGCTTTTGATTGCACTGATTATTGCGGGAGTATTTTATATCAGGGACTTTCTGAATGAATATTTTAACCGCGGTGAGACAATTGAAGTTCCTGATTTCCGTGGAAAACATCTTGTCGAGGTTTTTAAGGAAAAGCCGGCTGATTTGATGATCGAAAAACGAGATGAAAAATGTGACCCACGGTATCCCAAAGATCATGTTATTGCTCAATATCCCGAGCCCGGAACCCGGGTTAAAAAAAATAAAAAAGTACTTTTAACAATTTCTCTTGGAAGTAAGCAGGTTACTGTTCCCGATCTTACCGGAAAGAGTACACGTGAATCAGCTTTGTCTCTATTGAATGCTCAGTTGAAGGAAGGAAATCACGCTTATTTCTTTTCTACAAAGGTGCCCAGAGATCATATCGTAACTCAGTCTCCCCTCCCTTTTTCAACGCAATCGGTTAATGGTTCCGTTGATCTGCTTATAAGCCTTGGGCCAGCGCCCGTTCGTGGTTTTCTTCCAAACCTGGCAGGAAAATCTATTAACGACGCAAAAAAAGTTCTTTCAGATTGTGGTCTGAAATTGGGAAAACTGTTATACAAGAAAGACTCTGTTCATGAGCCTGATAGGATTCTTTCCACAAAACCATCACCTTATGAAGTTGTAAACGATGGAACAACGATTGATGTACTACTTTCATCGCTGACCACTCAAAGCTCTCCTGAAGAAATGAAAAAATTCTCAGTCTTAGACAATTCGGTATCACTGACTGTTCCCGATAAACCTGAAAAACCCTCCACTTCGAATGATGATGACAACCCCGAGGTGCCTGTAAAACCCAAATCTACCGGAATTGAGCCACCCAAAATCATTCTTCCAGGTGAAGATAAAACAGCTACAAAAAAGCCTTCCGTAGAGTCTGATGCCAGTGAAAATAATCCCTCCGGTGAAAATAAACCTTCCGGAAAACCTGAAAATAAACCCGAAGGAAAAGCGGAAAGTGGCGAAACAACCTATGTCACCTTCACAATGCCGGATGGTTTTATGGCGAAGGAAGTCAAGTTTCTTTTGGTAAGTCCACAAGGCCGTCAGGAAGTTTATTCCGACACACATAAACCCCTTGATCAGATCAAAGTCAAAGTTCCAAAGGTTCCCGATGGAAAAGTGCAGGTTTATATAAACAATATCCTGGTAGAGGAACTTTCTTTATGATTCAATTCACCAGGAAAATTCTATCATTTCAGGTTGACCCGGGACTAGCTTATCGTCAGAGACGAATTTATTCCTCGATCAAGAAGGTTCTCTCGACTCCGCTCAACGACCGATCTGTGGTGCCCGGTGACTGACAAGGTGTGAAATATTTGCATAATTTCAGGTGAAATATATCACAAATGTTGTCTAGTGAAACTTTAGGAGTTAGTACATTTTTGAAAAATCAATTTTTTCACACCTTCAGAGTGGAGTCGAAGTCACCGAAGTAAGCGGTGATTTTAATGAGAAACCATAATTTCAACTGTGACTAAGGGGTCATGAGAGTGTCTCAATATTTATATCGACAAATTTGGGGAATGCATACCGTTGTTGGGGAAAGAATCCATTGAGAATTTAAAGGTGTTTCCATCAGGAGAAGAAGCATGATTGGAAAGAAAATAAAAGATAAATACGAAATAAAAGGTGTCATTGCGGAAAGCCATACCTACGAAATCTTTTCTGCCATTGAACTTGAGACTGGAACTCCGGTTGTTCTTAAAATGATGAGAGAAGAAATGGCTGAAAATGTGGAATTGGTCAAAATATTTTCTCAGGAAGTGACAGCTTTTGCGAAACTCAATCATAAGAACATTGTTCACGTTCTCGACATGGATTCCTCTAACGATCGACCCTTTGTAGTCACAGAAAAGGTCAATGGAGTTGATATATTAAAGCTTTCTCGCTCGGAAGTTCTGCCTTTTGTATTTTGTCTGAAGGCTGTACAGTCAATTGGAACTCTTTTTCAACAGGCACTTTCCGAAAACCTTGAACAACGCTCTATCAAGCTCTCTAATATTTTGAGAGATGATAAAGGAACCTTGAAAATCCTGTCCTTTTCGTTTCCAAGGCTTAAGTTAATTGAAAAAAGTCAATCCCTGGATCCATCTTCAGGAATACAATCAGATATTTTTTTCCTGGGGAGTACACTCTTCGAAATTTTGTCAGGAGAACCTCCAATTCGAAGGCGTGGTGGGTTAAATGAATGTTGGGATGACATTTTAAGAAAAGCTTTAAGAATGCGTCACCAACAGCTCCCGCCTGAAGAAATTGAAAAAGTGGTTGACTTAATAGAGCGTTCGTTCACTCGTAATTTAAAGCGCCGTTTTGCTGATCATGCTGCTTTCCTAATGAAGGTTGCTGATTTAATCGCTATCGGAGAGAAATTGGATCGTTCCTCAAAAAATCAAGACAGAGAAAAACGTCAGATGAGTGCGTGTGAGGTTGTGGATGCGATTCATGGGCGCCGGGTTCCGAATGTTTCTTCCGATAAAATTGAAACTGAACTTACAGCTATCCATGCATCGCAAATGGTAAAGCCTTCAATCAAAGTCGCAAAGCCGTCAAACAATGTGATTTCGATAAACAAATCAGTTTCTAATCCCCAACTTAAAACTGCAAATGGTGGTGCTGATCTTGGGGGGTTAACCATTGGATTAGCTCCAAATCGAGCAACAAAAAAAAGTTCAGCAACAGTTCCCCGGAATTCAGATGAATTTCAAGTTACAGGAAATTTAGCTTTGAACCTGGAGAACCAAAATCCACTTCCTGATACGGAAAATAATGTTGAAGATGAGAATGATGAACCTGCCGTTTTTGCACGGCCAATCTTTCAATTGATCGAAGGTGGCCGAAAAGCTGCTAAAAGCGTCTTCTGGCACGCTTCTGAAGAACCAAACTGGTATCGCAATCCTCTTGTAATAACAGGGGCAGGGATATTTTTCCTTATATTTTTGATTTTCTTTTGGTAATAATTTACCCAGCGATTCTTGGTGAGTCGCTGCGATTGTTTTTGGGAGCCATTTTGAGCAATGTTCAAAAACTAATTATTCCGATAAGTTTCGTAGGAAAAATCAGTAATAGCTACATTTTGCGGGAAAACTCACCGAAAATTGCTGTAATTTACCCTCATTGTTTGGTGGTTCCTAAGTGGAACTGATATAATGGGTTGGATGGAATAAAACTCATTGTGAGGTTTTTTACTTGAAAAGAACCGTTAAAATTGCACCTTCAATTCTTTCTGCTGACTTTTCAATGCTTGGCAGTGAAGTTAGAAAAATATTGTCTTCGAATGCCGACTGGGTTCACCTAGATGTTATGGATGGCCATTTCGTCCCTAATTTAACGTTTGGGCCACCGGTTATTTCCGCGATAAAATCTCAGACTCCGCTCCCATTTGATGTTCATTTGATGATCGAAAGACCTGAAGAATGGTTTGAAAAGTTCAAGACTTCAGGGGCTGATAGAATAACTTTTCATCTTGAAGCCGTAAGACATGCGCAAAGACATTTGACACAACTTCGCGAAATGAAGGTCGCAGCTGGCATTTCCCTTAACCCTCAAACAGGCCTGGATGGCTTGGAATACCTCCTTCCCTTTTGTGATCAAGTGCTGCTTATGACTGTGAATCCAGGTTTTGGAGGACAAAGTCTTATAGAAACTATCGTTCCAAAAATTTCTAAATTGCGTGGAATGATAGATTTGATGAAGTTTCCAGTCCTTATTGAAGTTGATGGCGGAATTGATGCAAATAATGCGCAAAGAATTTTTAACGCAGGAGCCGATGTATTAGTTATGGGTTCGGCTTTTTTTAATAGCAAAGATCAAATTTCCCTGGTAAAGGGGATAAAAACAACCTGTATAACGCTATAAAGAAAGGTTTCGAACCTGAAATATAGTTTGAGGTAGGCGAATGCTGGAAAAACCCCGAAATTTGCCACTCCTTCTTCAAGAATTGAAGGAGAAAGTCGGGGAATTCCCCAATGATCTTAGTCTTTTATACAAAATTGGGCGCTTCCAGGCTAGAAATAATGACTGGAAAGAAGCCGCAACCGCCTATAAAAAAATCCTTGAGATAGACTCCCGCCAGACTCCCGCTTTGATAGAGCTAGGTGTTGCCCTTTCCAGGCTTGGCAAAACCGAAGAAGCCAGGTTTCAACTTGAAAGAGCCATGGAAGTCAGTCCAAACTCACCAGGCGTTTTTTTAGCCTTTGCTGCCTGGTTTGAAGCCACGGGAAATGTTGAACAACAGATTGTATTTCTTCAGAGAGCTGCGACTCTTTGTCCTGAAAAACCAGAAATTCGCATAAAAATCGCGGAAATTTTCATTAAATTTCATGATAATAAACGTGCAATTGAGCAATATGAAGCACTTGTTCAGGTGAATCCAAATTTAGAGGCTGCCAGATTTTCCCTCGGTGTTTTATTTATGAAGGAAGGAAGATCTGAAGATGCGGCAACCCAATTCCAGAAAGTAATTGAAAAAAATCCATCCTCGCGAGATGCCTACCTTAATTTGGCACTATGTCTTTACAGGGAAGGAAAATATTTTGCCGCAATTCCTTATTTTGTCTTTGCCTTGAAAGGCATGAAAAAACACTTCAAAGGCCGAATGCTCCTTGCCAAGTGTTATGAAAAAATCAACGACTGGGATCGTGCGCTTGTAATTTTGGAAAAACTGGCAGAAGAGGTTGACACAGACCAGGAAATCAATCAATCGCTTGCTGAAATCTACGAAAAAAGCAATGAAATCGATTCTGCTGCTGAAATGTGGGGGAAAATCAGGAAAGCTTTTCCTCAAAGGGCCGATTATTTCTTGAAACACGCCAGGTTGCTTTTCTTACTAGGGAAGCATCAAGCCACTGAAGATTGTTTGAAGGAAATGTTTCTAAGGCATCCCGGAAATATCGAAGGACACGAGCTTTTAGGTGATGTCCTTTTCTCCAGTGGACGTTACATCGATTCCTTGAATGAATATAGGAAAACAGTGATGAGCAATGAGAATTACTTAAACGGATGGACAGGAATAGCCAGAGCCTATCGAATTCTTAAGGAAAAGAGTGAAGAATACAAGGCTATTCATAAAATTCTGATTCTCAATCCCGGCGATCCTGAGTTTTTGTTCAGATCCGCCCAGCTGGAAAAGGAACTGAAATTGCCTACGAGTCTCGAAAGATTCAGACAGGTAGTTAATCTCTGCCCGGGTACCAAGTATGCCCAGGAAGCGGAATATTACATCCGCCACGCCGGGAAAAATTGCCTTTCCTGAGTTTTCAGTCATGTGCTAGAATACCTTAAAATCTGGCTTGATGTGGTTTTAGAATACGATTTGATGAATTCATTTTTTTTGTCCCCTCAAACATAGACTAATAGATCCTTTCTGGCAAAAATCAGTTAAAACAGGACACCACCGAATTTTCCTGAATAGTGCTTTTTGGTTCGTAGGATTTTATCAAATTCCATGTCTGACAACGAGTATCCTTTTCCGCCGGAACTTGAATTGAACCAAACCCTTCTTTTTGGACTCAAAAGCAATAATGCTGAACTAAGATTAATTGCTCTTGGGAAAATAGAAGAACTGGGAATTGGTCTTTTTTCTTCGCATACTATTATTGTTGAAGAAATAAGACGAATCTCCGGTTTTGATGAAGAACAGAAGTGTCGGGATATTGCGCGTAGCATTTTAGCTGGAGAAAAGGCTCAATGCGCACTTCAAAATTTGGAAGAAAAACTGATCGAAAAAAGACAGGAAATGGAGATCGACCTCCTAATTAATTTCACCCGAAGTAACGACAAAAACGTGCGCCTTGAAGCTGTTGAAAGACTGGTAAAGTTTGGGGAAAAGGTGCGTATCAAAAGTGCCTTGGTTGATTTGTCAGAAAAAGAGGAAAATTCCGAAATCAAAAGTTTGATTTCAGATTTTTTCTCAGCCGCCGGTGAAAAAAGAGAAATCCAAGATACCCTTATTGATAAAGTCGATTTCTTCAATTCGACTGTACAAGATCAAAAAAGACGATTGTCCGAATTAACGACTGAAAAAGCTTTCTTTGAAAACAAAGATTTTCTGGGAGCCATTTTGCTTGAAAATCTGACAAAATCTGCTGTTTTCGAAATTCTAACCTTATTCGAAAAATTCGGCAAAAAAGATGATTCCAGATTACTCAGCAATTTATTAAAACATCAGGATGTTTCGATACAGGCAAGAGCAATAAGGACATGTGGAAAGCTCGACCTGGACACAGTACTTCTTCAGCTGAATGTCTATCTTCAGCACGAGGACCCCAGAGTAAAAATTGCTGGTCTTGAAATCTTCCTTGAAAGCGATAAAGAAGGGGCACTGCGATTTATCAAAGCCATGTCTGAGGCTACGCAAGTCCATATAAGAGGTCAGGCACTTTCTCTTTTTCCTCGGATTGAGTATGCCTTTGCTGAACCGTTGGCAATATCCATGTTTCGTGTAGAGACTGACCCTGAATTGAAAAATCAACTTGGAATTTTTCTGGCCATGAATCCCTCCGAAGGTGGTGTAATTGAAATATTCAGAGAGTCTCATGGTTTTTCCGGAAAATTGAAACAGGAGCTTCGAGATATCTGGATTCTTACAGCTGAGACATGGCATAGAACAGTAGGCGAAATTCCGGAAAAATTGGAAGAACGTCTGGGAAAGCAAATTTCCCTCGAAAAAGAATTCTCGTCCAAAACTCCAATTTATAATTCTTCTGAAAAACTGGTCAAGAAAGAGAAAATTGATCAAATCTCTCAGATTGACAACCCGAAATTTCGGAAAATCCTTTACTCATTGAGATGGCAATTTGCAGTTGTTCTATTGTTGCTTCTTCCAATGTTGGTATTCGTATTGGTTCAGGAATTTGAGGGAAAGTCAAATTCAAAAGGGGACTTCAAGCTTCCAGATTTAAAGTTTATTCCAATGGACAAAACTGACTTCAAAAATTCGAAAATTACAGGACTTCGGTCAAATGTCGACTCCTATTTCAATCAAACCCACTATAAACAGATTCTCTCCGTTGCCGGAACGGAAATATCTGATTTTTCAGCAAAAATGGAGACCGAGCGATTCCAATTTTTGGAAAAACTTTCAAATGATGCTAATTCCCAAATACTCACCAGAATGTTTGCTTTGGTGGAAATTGACAAGAATTTGAACGAGGCGAAGCAACATCTATTTGCCGGAAGAATAAACGACGCACGCGACTCCTTTCTAAGGGCATTGGAAAACCCGGATTCTTCGGCAATTGTTCGTCTAACAGCCAGCCGTGGACTGATTGAAACAGCAATTCTTTCAGGCAACCGGGAAGAGTTTATGAAATTCCTTCAAAAATTCTATGAAGAAATGGATTCTCTCCCTGGTTGCAAAGGAATGAAGAAATTGGATTCATTCAATGACAAATTCAATCTCTTTTTGAGAACCGGTGAGCTCCTGAAAACGCCTGAGAATCAATTGAAGTTGATTCAGGCGCTTCAGAAAGATAAGGAAGTGGAACCAGGAAAAGCAATAGAGTTTTCCCAGAAAATACTGGATTCCCAAAAAGTCTTTTCAGAAATGAAGTTCGAAAGTCAGTAAGTCGTCCAGCAATAACATGATCATTTCAAAGGTACACGTTTTTCTTCGACAAGCTATTTCCGAGAGGTGGATATAATGCTTTTTTCTGCCAAGGAAAATGGCACAAATCATCACTTTATTTCCTTACGACGCCTAATATCAGACCTCTTGATGCATATTTGTAACCTTTTTTGAAGGTACAGGTTCTTTAAACACTTGTAAAATGGGCTTGTTTTCGAAAAGTGTGACAAGAAAAAATAATATTTTGAAAAAAAAACTTTTTTCCAGTTTAAAAAATGAAATTCAGGTTTTCTGTTCGGCCAGGGGATGACTAATCGCCACCGCTCAACCGAACAGTCGCACGAGCAGTGATGGGCCATTCACTTATCGACATACGTCGCCAGCTGTGAACGCCCCATTGTGCTCAGCTCGGCGTTAGAAGGAATTCATGTGGCAGAATCTGAATTTGTGTTTATGCCATTCTCGACTTGGAAGTTTGGCTTAAACTCAAATAAAACTACCCCAAAATCAAACCCAGCCAAACGATTCCATTTCAGATAAAAAAGCAAGTGGGCACGTTCTGAAAAAAAACAAAACTGCCCACTGAGCTTCAACTTTGCGAAATTTGTACTTCAAAAATTGCTTAAATACTTTTTTTTCAGGATTTCAGCTTCGAGTCAATTCGAAATACTTTTGTAACACCGCTTAATCGTGACAAAGATTTCAAAAGGTTATCCAATTGATTGGTATCTCTGACCTCGATAGAAAAATCCAAAACCCCTGTGTTCTTCTTTGTAGTTCGTGCATTAGCCGAAAAAATGTTTATTCCGACTCCGGAAATAATGCCAGTAATGGAGTTGAGCATTCCTTGGCGGTCAGTTGTTTCAAGCCTGATCTTGGTGATATAGGAACTTTTCCCCTGGTCGAGTGGAATTCCCATGTCCCAGTGGACATCCATCATTCTTCCATCTGATTTGGTCAGATCTTTGATATTTGGGCAATCCCCTCGATGGACCGTTACTCCCCGACCACGAGTGATATATCCTACGATTGGATCGCCGGGAATTGGGTTACAGCACTTTGACACTTTTACCAGTGCGGAATCTATTCCTCCACAGATAATTTGGGGTTCACGCTTTCCCCTCTTCCCCTTATCTTTTTCTTTTTCGCGGGCAGTTTGAATTGTTGCTGTAAGTAATTTTTCCGCTGCTTTTTCGGCAAACTGCGGGAAAATCTTGTTGATTATTTGTTGAGGTTTTACTTCTCCAGCGCCAATTCCTGCAAATAACTCATCTCTGGAAGGAAATCCCAGATTTCTGACTTCCTCATCAAAAAGATTGGAATGGACATGCTTTTCTTCTTCTTTGGCACCACCTAATCTAGATAAAAGATCAAAAAATTCCTTTTCGCCCTGTACGATATAGTCGGCCCTGAATTCTTTTTTCAGCCAGGCTCTGATTTTCTTTTTTGCGTTAGTGCTTGCTACGAACTTCAACCAATCGCGGCTTGGCCCTTTTTGGTTCTTGCTGGTTACGATTGAGACGATATCGCCATTTTGGAGAGTGTAATCAAGTGGTACTAGTTGCCCGTTGACTTTTGCGCCTATGCACCTATGCCCAACGTCAGTATGAATTACATATCCAAAATCAACAGGAGTACTGCCTTGCGGAAGCTCTATCACATCTCCTTTGGGGGAGAAAACATAGACGTGATACTGAAAAAGCTCTAGCTTGACAGTCTCCATGAATTCGGAGGCGTCTTTTACATCCTTGTACCAGTCTATAAGATTTCTTAACCAGGACAATTTTTCCTTGTAATCTGGTGTGGATTCTCTACCGGAGGTTTCTTTGTAATCCCAGTGCGCTGCGATTCCTTCTTCGGAAATTTTATGCATTTCTTCAGTTCGAATCTGGACTTCTAATGGTTTTCCGTCAAAAATAACGGTGGTATGCAATGACTGATACATGTTTGATTTGGGAACGGCAATGTAATCCTTAAAACGTCCCGGAATGGGTTTCCAGAACTTGTGTACAATGCCCAAAGCTGCGTAGCAATCTTTGACCGACCTTGTTAATATTCGAATTCCCAAAATGTCATAAAGGCCATCAAGTGGAATTCCATATTTTTGCATTTTGTTCCAGATCGAATATATTTGCTTCGGCCGTCCGGATATGTGGACTGTTATATTCACTTCTTTAAGATGCTCTTGGATCTGAGACATCGCATTTTCAAGCTTCGCTTCCCCTTCAAAGCCCTTACTTTCAAGAAAATCAGTTATTTCCTTGACTGCATCCGGACGAATAAAAGTGAAAGAAAGATCTTCAAGCTGAGTCTTGACTTTATTTATTCCAAGCCTATGAGCCAATGGCGCATAAATATCGAGCGTTTCTTTTGCAACATATTTCTGTTTGACGGGAGGGAGAAATTGGAGTGTCCTCATATTATGCAGACGATCAGCCAGTTTTATTAAAATTACCCGAACGTCATGAGTCATAGCGAAGAGCATTTTTCGAAAATTTACTGCCTGAGCGGCGGTTGCTGAAGAGAAAAACATCTTGTTGAGCTTGGTTACTCCCTCTACAAGATGTGCCATTGTTGCCCCAAACCGAGTTTCAATATCAACAAGTGTTGCGGCGGTATCTTCGACAACATCATGAAGAAGTGCTGCGCAAATTGAGGTGGAATCCAGGCGCAGTTCAGTAGCAACAATCATGGCAACAGCTTCAGGATGGATAAAGTAGCTTTCCCCGGAAGCCCTGAATTGGTCTTTGTGGCATTCCTGAGCAAATTTATATGCTTCTTCTATTCGAGGAAAATCAGCCTCAGGATTATACTCTTTTACCGCTACAATCAATTCTTCTAAAGAAATAGGAACCCTCCTGTATTAACAGATAGCATGGTAACATTATTTTTCATTTGCGAAACTATTAACTGCATCGTCAACGCTCTGAAAAACTCCAAAATGATGAGTAAATTGAGTTATCAGAAAAACTTTTCTCATTTTTCCATCAAGATTGGTTAGTTTTAGATCACCACCAAACTGACGGGTTTTCTTGAGTCCATGAACCAAAACTCCCATTCCGGAAGAACTCATGTATTTTAAATTGGCCAAATTAATCACTATTCGGCTTTTCCCATTGTCAGTCAACTCATTGATTTTTTCACGGAATTGTTCACAATTTTCAAAAGTGATCTCACCTTTGATTTCGATTATGGTTACATTGTTTTCTCGCTCACAAACTTCGATTAAAAGACCCATTTTCTCTCCCGGAAAACAGTTACTTAAAAAAAATCCAAATTATTGAGGTAGTAATTGCTTATTTCAATCTTTAATTGCCCTGATTTCGATTCAAATGAAAGGTAAGGTATTCCAACTCGACAGCTAAATCGACGTTGTGAACGCAAACCTCCGCAGTTGAGGAAAGGTTTACCGGAGAAAAGTTCAAAACGGCTTTTACACCGGAAAGAACTACAGAATCAAATACCGATCTTGCTGCATCAGCAGGAACAGTAAGAATCAGCATCTCGATACCCAATTCCTTAACTACTTTTGTCAGTTCATCCATGGGTTTAATAGGTCCGATGTCTTTTGCGATTTGGCCGATTGTCTGAGGATCTTTGTCAAAAAGTGCAACAACTTTAAAGTTTCTTTTTTCAAAACCTTTATACATGGACAGTGCGTGCCCGAGGTGTCCACCCGCGCCAATGATTCCAACCATACGCTTTTTCTTCAAACCAAGGATTTCCATTATGTGATCGCGGAGGCGACTTACCGAATATCCAACACCTCTTTTTCCAAATTCTCCGAAATACGCAAGATCTTTTCTTACTTGCGCAGGATTTAATTCCAGGAAAGAAGCTATTTCATGGGAAGAAACCATTTGCACGCCAGTCTCTTCAAGAGAACTTAGACATCTTAGGTATATGGAAAGTCTCCTGACAGTGGCTTGTGGAGGGACTGGTTGGGTTGTTGTGGGTTCGTTGTTGATGTTTTTCTGTTTCATTTAAATAACACTCAATCTAAAAGAAATTCTTTCCAATTATGCTTTTCATCCTGATTTATAGAAAAAATTCCTCCAAACCTGTTAATAAACAGCCTCAGATCAATTATTTTCATTCTTCTCTCCTCAAAGAAATTTTCTATTTTACAAAATTACATTATACATTCCTCTTATTCAAGGGGAAATAGAAACTTTCTCAAAAAAATTGTTTTCCCAAAGAAAAAAAAGAATCAGTGTAAACCGATTCTTTTTTTTAAATTCAACTGTAATTAATAATTGATAAAGCTATTATACTATTTTTCCAACAAATTTGGCTTGATTTAACGTCCCAAGGTTGCAACCATTACAGCTTTGATTGTATGCATTCTGTTTTCGGCTTGATCAAACACTCTTGAATATTTGCTTTCGAAAACTTCGTCTGATACTTCCATCGCCCCAATTTCTTTCGAATATTCAGTATCATTGTTATGGAAAGCAGGCAAACAGTGCAGGAACATCGGATTTTCTTTTCCGGTAGCTTTAATCATATCCATATTGATTTGATAGGGCTTGAGTAATCTGATTCTTGTTGCCATTTCAGCTTCCTCGCCCATGCTTGCCCAAACATCGGTATAAAGAACGTCACATCCTCTTGCTCCTTCTTTAACGTCTTCGGTTAAAGTAATTTTTGCACCGGTTTCTTTCGCAAATCGACGGCCACTTTCAACAATTTCTGTCTCCGGGAAAAGTGATTTCGGAGCAATAATTCGGAAATCCATCCCCATTTTCGCTGCTCCGATGAGCAGAGTGTTAGCCATGTTATTTCGACCATCGCCGACATAAGCGAAAGTGATCCCTTTTAAATGTCCGAATTGTTCCTGAACAGTCAAAAAGTCAGCAAGTACCTGGGTAGGATGATATTTGTCCGTCAGGCCGTTCCACACCGGAACTCCGGAATACTTCGCAAGGTCAACTACTGTTTGATGCTTGAATCCACGAAATTGGATTCCATCAAACATCCTTCCAAGAACTCTTGCGGTATCAGCAACTGTTTCCTTTTTACCCAATTGGATGTCGCCTTTGCCAAGATATTCGGGATGCGCTCCCTCATCGACGCATGCGACAACAAATGCGCAACGAGTCCGAGTGGAAGGTTTTTCAAAAATCAAAGCGATACTTTTGCCTTCCAAAGTCCTTGGTTTGATTCCCGCTCTTTTCATCCTTTTCAATTCAGCGGAAAGATCAAGCAAATAGCTGATTTCATCTGTTGAATAATCGTCCAGTGAAAGAAAATGTCGTCCACGAAGGTTCATTTGTTTTTTCCTTTCCAAAAAAAATTTCCCGCTCGAACGCGGCTCATTTCAATGGTCTTATTGATACCTCGGTTTTTCAAAAAAGGCAAGTGGGGGGCATTGCTTTTTTAAATTTTTTCCTCCTGTAAACAATGATATAATTCCACCAAGAATGATGAAAATTGAAAGTATAATAAATTTTCTTGCCTATTTTTTTCTCTTACTTTTGTTGCCTTTCTCGTATTTGTCGAATGAGATCAACTCAACATTTTCAGTTCAAATAATTTCGCTCTATTTCTTATTTCCGTTTATTTTGAATTTTTCGTGGAAAAATCAATCTGGATTGTTCAGATTCTTTCTGATTGCTACAATTCTCTGGATGTCCTTTTGCTTTTTCTCAGTAATTTATTCAGTTGATTTTTCCTCTTCAATTTATGCTTACCTGAAACTGAGTTCTTTATTATTTATTTTTCTTGGCTCAATAAAACAGTTTGATGACCCTGAGAATTTTCGACTTTTCCAATTTGCGGTTTTAATTACTTGTATGCTGCATGCAACACTAGGATTAATGGATTTTTTCCAGGAAGTTCCAATTCCAGCAACCTGGATTGATCCAAATCTTCGGGATGTCATTAAAACTCGCAGTACAGGTGTCTTTTCAGACCCCAATATTTTTGGAGGCTTTTTTTCATTTCTTATTCCTTTTCTGATAACCGGCTTTTTTAAGGTAACTAGTGGAAAACTCGAATTTATCTGGGTGACAGGAATTTTTTTAGCTTCCCTTGCTGTTTTTACCAGCTTCAGCCGTGGGGCTTATATCTCGGCTCTTTTCGGAATTTTGACCTTGATTTTAATTAGAAAACCAACACTAGTCATGACCCGCAAAAAGAAAATTTTCATTTCCTTAATGATAGTACTACTCATTATTTTTTTTGCCGGCCCATTCAAATACCGTATGTTCAGCATATTTAAACCAACTGATATGACATTTTCTCAAAGAACCTTGATAAATAACTCACTTTTTAAAGCCGTTTCTGAAGTTCCAACATTCGGTTTTGGGTTGCATTCTTTCAGTCAGATTTATCCCAGATTCAGGGTGGTTGGCGGAGATTATCCACTTTATGCCCATAATGAATATCTTCAAATTTTTTTTGAAAGTGGACCATTTTCACTGATTGCTTTTATTTTTATGACCAGCTCTATGTTAACTATGATACTGTCGTTGGTTTTTAGGAAAAATGAGGTGAGTCTTGTCACTTCTTCATCTTGCGGAGCTTTTATCGCTTCTCTGCTTCACAATTTCAGCAGTTTCTCAACGCGCATTCTTCCAACCAGTTCGATAATTGCATTAGTTTGCGCTGGAGTTTTCAGTAAAGAAATTAATCGAGATGATTCATCGAAAAGTGAAAAAAGAAAATGGCTAATTCTCTTTCTGTCTGCCTTTTCTATTTTCTATTTGTTTTTTTGTTATAATTGTTTTAAAGTTGCAAGCCTTCTGCAAAACGCAACATCTCAACTGAGTTCAGGAAAAAACAATTCAGCTCTGAAATTGCTTGCTGAAGCCGAAAAGTTGGATTCCGTTAATCCCTTGATTTTCTATTACCGGCATCTGGTTTTTGCCAATACTAATCTTCCAAAAGAAGCCGAAGCTAGTTTGGATCAGGCAATATCCGTAAATCCGGATGAAGCCCTTTTCATTTTGGCAAAAGCAAGACTTTACAAAAAATTAAATAAAGAAGGCGCAGATTTGTTTTATGAAAAAGCAATAAAATTAGATCCGGCTGCAGAAGCTTTTCGCTTGGAATATGCAAAATTTTTGGTGGAAAAGGGCAAACCAACAGCAGCAATCTTTCAACTCGAGGAAGCATTGAAAAGTTCACCCGGTTTCCACGATGTTTACACAACCTACCTGGATGTGGAAAAACTAAAAAAAGAATTGCTCTTAAAGGTAACTGAAAATGAAAATTTCGCATCCTCTTCAATAACATTGTATGATGAAAAAGAGATAGCTTCGTCAGAGGTCCAATTAAAAACTAATTTAAACCAATGAGAAATATGAAGCATATAAAGCCTGTAAAGCAAAATTCATATTGACATTAATAGCACCATGAAAATTCTGCTGCTACATTTCCCATTCGACAAATTTAAGAAGTGCTCTTCGTTTATACATTCTTCGGGAGAAACACTTCCTCTGGGGCTCTTATCTCTTAGAGAACTGGCACCTGATTCTATAGAAGTCTTTGATGGCCGTGATTGCCTCGCACGACTTTCGGAACTTCGGGAGTATTCAAACCGTGGATTTAAAACAGTTTTGGTTCAACCTTCCCGATTCCATACTGAAAACGAATTGTCTCCTTTGTACAATTCACTGAAGCAGGCTCTCCCCGATGCAAATATCATTTTATCTCAAAGTTCCATCCCTCAGAATGACCACCCCTGGGATGGAGTATTAATTGGAACAGGCAAATTTTTTCTGGAAAACCTGCTTCTAGGTAAGAGTAATAAAAATCGTGTGATTTCAACCCTGAAAGAGGATTTTGTACAAGAACTTCCCTTCCCGAAAAAACCTGACAGAACTATTCGCAATCTATTCAAGGCTTCAGTTGAAAAATCTGAGATTTCTCCGGCAGTTTCAGTGTATCGCCCCTGGCTGGGACTCCTTGACAGATCGAATTGCCATTTTTCTGAATCGCAACCTCCTTCGAAAAATTTTCTTACCGGTCTTTTTGAATTCCTTGCCAAGTCAGGGTTTAAAAGTATTTTCCTGGAGAGTTTTCGAGGTGATTGTGAAGGCCTTGAAGTGGCTCTTAATGTGTTGCAAAGTATGAAAAACTTCCCAGTTTCTTTTAACGCGATTCCGTCAGATGAGCTACTAAAAATCCTGGAGTTAAAAAATGATTTTGGGAAAATAATCCGAAAAATTTGGATTTCCTCTGAAGACCATTCTTTATTAGCTAGGGAAAACTTCAACTTTCTACTTGCAATCAGAAAAATGGGCTTCAAACTTGGGATTCGAATACATTCAGAAAATTTTGCCGATGTTCTTAATGCAGGTTTTCTAAACTGGTTTGACTCAATTTCATTTGAAAACCCAGCTCAGTTCAAACCCAGCCAACTACG
The DNA here is from genome assembly GCA_015233565.1 of Candidatus Rifleibacteriota bacterium. Taxonomy (GTDB): domain Bacteria; phylum Muiribacteriota; class Ozemobacteria; order Ozemobacterales; family Ozemobacteraceae; genus JADFXM01. The sequence goes on along the minus strand of JADFXM010000006.1, from coordinate 167,500 downwards.
AAAAATAGCATTCCGTCATTATTTTGCTAATGGCAACCTTCCAAGAATTCTTTTAAGAATAAAGAATTTGACGGATTTAATTAACTTTTTAAAAATTTGCGATGATATTTTTGAGGTCACATTCACTTGAGAAGCCGTTATTAGCCGGTGTTACAGCATTTCAGAAAATGTGTGAACAAATCCTCCTTGCCCTAAAAGATTTGTGTAAGGAAAAGAGAAAATCTTAACGTTTTCGAAATGTACTTTTTCCACGCTTTTTTGCCACTCTTGGAGGAGGTTCGACCTTTAGGATTTCAAGAAAGCTATTTCCAAGAAGTTCTGCTTGCCATTTACGCAATTGTCCTATTGAGGAAAGGGTTTCAATGCTTTGAGGCCTCTCATGAGAAATAATTGAAAGAGTGTCTCCGGAAGCTAAAATATTCGGAGCAATTTTCAAATTCTGCGCAATTTGATCCCGCGTTTCCTTAAGCTTCTTTGTTATCTCACCTTCCCAGGCACTTAATTTATGTATGTCAAGCGGTAGTGGATGATGCTTCTCCGGTTCAGCAAGAGTTGAAATATCATTTTCAAGTCCACGTTTAACGGCTAATCGAAGCTCTTCACCATACTTTTGGACGAAGCTGGGAGAAATCGATTTTATTGTACTCAGCCCTTTTATCGAACGAGGTGCTTTTCGCGCTATTTCGATCAGAGCTTCATTTTGCAGAAGCATAAACGGAGCCTTGTCAGCCTGCTTGGCGATCTCCTCTCTCAACTCCCAGACTTCTTTTAAAACCAATCTGCATTTTGGGGGAAGAAGTGAAGACCCCTTTATTCTGTACCCACGATTGTGTGGCTGGTCAGGCTCTAGACATCTCACTTTTGAAAGATATTCAAACTCCTCGCGTGCCCAGTTCAGCCTTCCAATACTTTCAAGGGAACCAATCATAATTTCACGTATCGGGATAAGCATTATCGCATCGAGAAGGCAATACTCAAGCATCTGATCGGTCAAGGGACGTTTTGACCAGTCACATTTCTGAAGTTTTTTATTCAGACCAAAGCCAAAATATTTTTCGCAAAGTGAAGACAAGCCAATTTCCGGAAGACCCAAAATTTCTGCAGCATGAAGCGAATCGAAAATACGCGAAAAACTAAGGTTGAAATCTCTTATCAGCACTCTTGCATCAAATTCGCAACCATGGAAAACCCATTCTTTGTCATTTTTTTTCGAGAACTCAACCAGAGGAGAGAAATCCGTAATACTTTGGGGATCAAGAACGGCTGCTACGTCTCGAGTTGCAATCTGAATTAGATTGACTCTGAAATAGTATTTGAAAAATCCTGCCGATTCGATATCAACGGCTATTACTTCACTCGCCTTGATTGTATCGAGAAATTCTACCAAGTCCTCATTGGTTTCAACCACTCTTGCATTTCTAAGAAGTTTTCGTGAATCAAAAGATGTCATAAATTTCATCGACCGCTATTTTTACAATTTTTTATTGCCATTATAATAATATAAAATACCTCAATATAACTCATCATTGGAGATTATAACCTATTTATGAGTTAAGTGGTAGCTGCCATCCCAATCTTCTGGGGGTGGATTTTCACGATATTCATGACACCTTGAAAGGTAGGTTTTACTGGGGCCATCGTCCGGCCAACGGGACAATAGCTCTTCAAAAGTTGAAATAGCTTCATCCCATTTTCTTTCAAGATGCAAGGCAATCGCTTTATCGTAAAGAGCAATCCTTTCGCTCCATTCAAAAGGCTCCTGCCCCTTTCGACTGACCAGTTGATGAACTTTAACCGGTTCCTTTTTTCCCTTGACAGCCAAAAAATCGAGAAATCGAACTGTGACCTGATCTTTAGCTTTCTGATATGTCGCATCGCTTATCATTAGATAAGTCCCATATTCTTTGTTGGCTCCCTCCAGCCGTGAGGCTAGGTTTACTCCATCACCCATACAAGTGAAATTCATTTGGGCTTTTTCTGATCCCATGTAGCCAACGGAGACAAAAGCCGTGTTTATACCTGCTCGAGCTGCAATTTTCGGCAATTTTCTTTCAGCCCAACCTTTTTGAAGTTCCGTAATTTTTTCCTGCATTTCAAGAGCGCAAAGACAGGCTCTTACCGCATGGTCTTCCTGCCCTCGCGGATAATTCCAAAACGCCATAACGGCATCACCAATGAATTTATCGAGCGTTCCTCCGTATTTAAACAAAATATCGGTCATTGTTCCCAGATATTCATTTAACAACACAACCAGCTCTTCAGGCGTAAGCATCTCTGAAATGGATGTAAACCCTGCAACATCTGAGAAAAAGACCGTCAATTCAACTCTTTGTCCACCTGGTTTGACAAAATTGGGGTTGTCGATCATAAATTGTACGACGTCAGCAGAAACGAATCTCTGGAACATTGACTTGATCTGTCCGGCTTTTTTCCTTTGGTCAAGGTAATTCTTGAAAGTATGGGTGATCCAGACCATCGGATACGAAAAAAGCATTGGGGAAATAATTATTAACTGGCCTGATTTATTAAAAGAATAGTTTGCAAAATAAAAAATTCCAGCGAGAAATAAGGCTGTGATAATCGTCCCTTTAAAAGGTGTTAAATTCTCCAATAGTTTTCCAAACAAAAGAGTTGAAATAATCAGTAGTATTAACGTATCCAGGGGTTTGGGATGGCGCGAAAACTTGCCATCCAGAATGCTCAAAATAGCATTGGCATGCACTTCCATGCCGGCAAGAGGGTTATCCTGAATTTTAAAAGGGGTGTCCTTTGTCATTGGAGTGGGGAAAAAGTCAAAATCACTTTTTTCATATGGACCAACGATGCAAATTCTGCCACCGTAATTCGCAAATTCTCCGAGAGTGTTTTTATGAGCATTGACAGGATTAAGATAAGAAGCGCTTTCTGGGACCCTATTTGCATGAAAAGCTAAAGTTTCATCATCGAAACATTCGTAGAATGAAGCCGAATAAAGATTCTTTTGATGAAATCGGTTAAATTTTCCCGAACCGTAGAAATAAATCCCCATGAAACCCTTTGAATCTGTTGGGATAAACCGATCATTCAATTGAAATCCGCCTTGGTATGTTCCCTTTTTGAGAAGTGGAAGAATGCGGTCAAGTTCTGACCGCATCGCTTTTGTATAAACGTGCTTTGTGGGTTCCATGGATGCCTGATCAAGTGATATGGCTGCCGCGACTAGACTGATTGCCGGAACCAGGCGCTCTTGTTTGGGAAGATAGTGAAAAAGGGGAACTTGCCAAACAAAGTTCCTATCACCAATTGCAACATTTATTACTCCAAGCTCTGTAGTTTTTTGGATAAATCTTTTTTCCGGAAGAATTTCCCAAGTTTCTCCGGATATTGAATTTTCGCTATTCTCTGAGCTGACTAATTTATCATTTTTTCCGGGTTTCTCTGCTTTACCGGATTTATCAGAGATACTTGTTACATTTTCAACTTTTTTCTCTTCCGCTTGAATTTCGCTCGCAAGAATTATTGGAACTTCGCTACTTGCAATGGCTCTTTCCAGATATTCGTCATCCTCTTTGTCTTTGGCTCCCTGAAGCAAAAAATCGACAAGAATTAAATCTGAAGGAGGAATTCGATATCCCTTTGGAAGATCGACTGTAATTACTATTTGCCAACTAAGCACTGTGTCTGGTTTAGGGCAAATTTCCAATTCGAACTTAAATTTTGAAAAAAGGAAATTTTCAACAAACTTTGCTATGGCCTGCTTGAAATCGTTCGAAAATTCCTCGGAAGATTTCATTATTAAAGGCTGCGAAGCCAGTGAATCAAAGGGAAATTCCATAAATTCAAATAATCGGGAAAAATTCTCGGAAAACCTCCAGAAGGTTATTCCATCTGTGGGAGGTGAGGAATTAATTCCAACCCATGGAATGACAACCAGGTTTTTTTTCCCGGGTGGGTATAATCCTAGGCGGAGGTCAAAAAGTTTGCATGAAAGCGAACGTTCTCCAGGATAATCAATTGTTCGCCCGTGCCCAAGAGTTTGAATTATTGATCCAAACTCACGTCTTGACGGATTTTTTGCCAACAACGAAGATGTTGCTTCATCTTTTTTTATCAGCATTATTTTTGGATGAATTTTGCTTTCAGAATAATTTAACTGATAAATCAAAGAAAAAAGGTAATCATCAAAATCGGTAAAACTCCCCATTAAAAATAAAACAATTGTAACTAACAGAACGAAGGAAGAAATCAACAGATTTGGTTGCTTATTCCAAACAAATGAAAAGAAATTAAGGGGAAGACTGATAAAACGTTTTAGCTTATTCATTTTTTTCGGAACCGATGTCTCCAAGGTAAGTTTCAATTAATGCAGGAAAGAACACCAATAGGACATAGTAGTGAACCGCCATTAATAGGCCGAATCCAAATCCAAAAATTTTAAATAGCACAACTTCACCTCTTTAGATCTTTATTGCTTCCTGTAAACCGTTAATTTCAACCCGATTTGTTTGAATAACTGAACAGGACGGGGAGCTTCGCCAAAAATATCCTGAATAAAAGCTGTTGTAATATTCACATCATCGAATGCCAATTGGTATACACAATTTCCATCGTCGAAACGATAGACTTTTTCAGGTATTCCCTCGCCTGCTGTAAAAACAAATTCTTTTTGATTGGCACCCTTTCCCAATACGGCTGAAAAAACTTCGAATCTTCCGTTGGGAACATTTGTCTGCTCATTTGATGCTTTAAATGTATAGGCAGCTTCTTCAAGTTCTTTTGAAACGGATTCAGCGTTGTTGAAAGAATGTGTAATTTCAACCACAATGGGGGAAATCTGTGGGACGACCTCGGAAAGGGCTTCTTTCGGTCTTCTGATTTCCATGTACTGATTCCTCTTTTGTGTGAAAAAGGACAACTTTTCTTCGGCAAGATCTGCGGCTTTCGATTTAGGGTAGATGATCAAAATCTGCTTGAGTGTTTCGATTGCCTTTTCTGTCTCACCTCTAAGCTCAAGAAGGGCTGCTAACTTCAATAACCTTTCAGGCTCTTTGTCTTTGGCCTCTGATAGGTAAGTCAAATAGTTGATGGCATCATCAATTAGCCCTGATTCATCTTTTTCCATGAGAGTAGGTTCAAGCCTTAAGCTCTCAAGATAATCGTCGATGGAATTGCGAATATCCCGACGCTTATATGAGTCCATGGCTTTTTTAAAAAGCCTCACCGCTTCTTCGTGTTGAGCTAACTGAGGAAGGTGTTTGAGTTTGTACATCACTCTTTCGGCAAGATTGGGGGGAAGATTTCCTCGCAAGGCCAACTTATAATGATACTCAGCAAATTCATAGCGTTTCACACCCTCCAAACACTCTGCAAGACGAAAATGGAGCTTGCTTCGCAAGAGAACGTCAGTTGTTCCGACAATCGATTCGTAATAAAAAATAAGGGCCTCTCGATAATTGTTTGCAGTAAAAAGTTCTTCGGCCCTTTTTAAAGCCCCGTCCATTTTGTATGGGGCGGTAACCGGAGGCAATGGAAGAGTATCAACCCCGAAAACAATCAAAGGAGTTTGGGAGAAGAGAAATATCAAAAAAGCGCAAATAAACTTTTGAAAAAAAATTGTTTTTTTGTACAACATCGCAAATTGCTCAGTTGACACCTTTAATGGGATTCTGATTATTGCGTCAAAAACAAGAATTTTCATTCGAAATAAACTTTATGAGATTTTTTATAAGGGGGAAGGCATGAAATCCCTGGCAAGATATCTATCAAAAAATTGACTGTTTTTAAGGTTGGGAACGCTTTCAATTATCAAGGGAATCTCTTTTCCCTCACGCAAATCACTTTTTAAAATTCTTAAAAACGGGACCAGGTTGATTTCACCACTCTGAAATAATCCAAGATTGAAAAAAATATTTTTTCGAGTATCGATGTAATTAAAATAACTGTCAAGAAGCCTTTTAACAGAAGTTATTCGATCAGTTTCGTTTCCAAGAGATGAAATTCTTTCATATTCTTCCAGGTCTGGAATATACCTTTGAAAAGCTTTCATCGAAGCTTCACGCCAGGCATGCCACTTATCGACGCCTGGAACTAATTGGTGAAAAATAAGCGCGCTTATTTTGTCTTTATTTTGCTCGTAAAATGCCTGATAATCCTGGCGTTCGATATATGCTGTCCCAATGTTGTAAACAAGGCCACAGCCAGTTTCATGATTTAGCTTATTAAAGAAATCTCCGAACAACCCGCCATTTTTTAGGCAAAGCTCAATGGGTTTGCCCTTTACCATTTCATGAATTTTTAGAAAAATTGCCTTGAACTCACGTTCGGCGTGAGGATCAAGGAAAAAACCCGGTTCGGAAACCGGAACTATTAATCTTCTTGCTTCGTGTTTTATCGCCAGCTCAACAATTGGCGCTACATCTTCAAGGGTAAGCTTATGGTAGAAAACTCCTCCAGCTGTTGATTTTATAAGTGATAGAATCTCTGCATGGGATAAATCCCCGGGATTTTTTTTCAGAATTTGACCTGTTGCAGTCCTGGGAATGGCCAAATAACATGGGTAATAACAAGCAATTTTTTCACGTATTGGCTCTGGTTCCAGTTTTGAAAAACGACCTTTTCGTCCGTCCCGGATGATATTTTGAGGGTCGTTAGAATTCTCTGGTCTTTTGTCGTCCCGGGCTCGGAAAGAATCATAAGTTCGATCGCTATTCCGATTGCGATCGGAGAAGCGATTGTCACCTGAACTGCGATCCATTGAAGAAACAGCCTCGTTCTGCGTGGGGGGAGGGGGAGGTGCATCAACAACAACTGAAAAACCTTCCGGAAGCGTAATATTTACTTCGATTCCCAGTACTTTGGCTTTTTCAACAATTCCTTCAACCGATTGACGATATTTTTTCAAGCCTGGATCATTTACCCGAAAGTCGAGCACTTGGAATTTGCCGCGCCATTTGGCAAGTGATCCATTGGTGCTGATAGAAATCGCCGGAGATAGGGGATCAAGTCCCCCACAGACGGCCTGTTCAACATAGCCATAAAGCAATTGTCCTAAATTTCGAGTCATTTTGGAATTTTATCACACTCATCAGGCTGTAGCAAATTTTACCAAAAGAACGTTTAAAATTTCCCTAAGTTATGAATGGATTTCTTCCGATAGATTTCCTAAGCCCCAAAAAAAGGCTAAAAAGGAGGGAAACAAAAATGAAGCTTGATCGAACCGAAGCGTATTATATTCTCAGCAATCTTGACACATTTATTAACAGATTTGAGACAGCTACTCACAAAAGGGTTACACCAGGCGCATTGGAAATTATCCAGGAGATATTGACTACCGCTTCATTTCCCAAAGGAGTTCATACGGAAACTTTGAATTGATAAGCAGCCCAAAGATCGGTTTGGGCTGCGATTTTTGTAAGAAACTAGAGGGCTTCTGACAAAAAAAAATTCGAGAACGTAATTTTGCTCCTATTCGTCAGAATATAGCTTCCCCAACCCAAGATCAATAGGAGTCATGTTACTTAAATTGCTCAGATTGGGATCGGCATTTCCAAGTTTCATCAGCCAATAGATCATTTTCTTCTTTTTTTCTAAAACTGCCTCATGAAGAGGAGTATTTCCCGAGAAATTCTTTTCATTGACTGGGAGTTGCTGGGAAAGCAAAAAAACCAGCGATTTTTCCTGGTCAGCCAATACTGCTGTATGTAAAAGAGTATTTCCTCCAGCATCTTTATTTGAAAAATCAAAGTTATTTTCTTTCAAAAAGCGCAGAAAATTGGTTTGACCGTTTTTTACAGCTACATGAAGAATATTCTCACCACTACTATTTTTTATTTCGGAAATTTGCTTAACTATTTCTCCGCGTGATAGAAGATGCTGCCGCTCTTTCAATTCCCGGGTCAATACATCATATATTTCTTTATTCCCCAAAATTGAAGCAAGATGGAAAAAAGGTGTTCCGTCATCACCAGCGCCAAGTGGGTTGATTCCTGCTGTTAACAAAAGCTGGGAAGCAATAATATCATTGTTTTGAATTGCTTTTGTAAGGCTCATGGATTGGAAGGGAATTCCCATCTCTGATAGCTTATTTCTTGCTACTCTAGCTGGAGTAGGAAAGAAGTAATAACCTGCTGCTAACATGACGATTAATGCTACAATCAAAATTTTTACAATCCTTACTGCTTGATTTCGTGGGTCTTTTGCTGCTTCCTGGAATAAATCATTTTGAAGCTTGCTTTCGAAATAATGAAAATCATCCTTTCTTTGAAGGATTATCCTGTTGGTTTCCTCTGAATCAATTGCACGAAGAGCAGTTAAGGTTTCATCAAACAGCAAACGATATCCAAGGTTCTCAGAAAGTATTGGTAAAAATCTGGGATCTTTTAATTCGCATACTGCATAGCAAGCTGCAATAACGTAATGAGGCTCATCTCTAAGCCGAAGCATTCTTTGAAGTGCTTGAAAAGTTTTCTCCTTGTTGAATTGAGATAATGCCTTGGCAGCTTTGGCTCTAACTCTGTGATTTGGATGCCGCAACATCTGGGAAAAATAAGGAATTCCCTTTTCTGTTTTTAGTCGCTCGATTCCTTCAACTGTATTTGCAACCACTCGATCGTCTGAATGATGAAGAAAAGGCAAAATTACTGTGAGCAGATCGTCAGAAGGGAACCATATGCAAAGATGTTTTGTTAAATAGGAAATCTGAAAAGCATCTTTCGTATTTTTTAGATGGGCCGAAAGAAATGGCACGGACTGCGGATCTTTCTTTTCGAGAATTTGTTGAATTACTGCAATCGCCAGAAATGTTTCTTCCTGAACGGCAACAAGTTTTTTTTGCAAAATAACTAAGGAATCATTTATTCCAGTCGTTTCCTGAGATGCCTCTGGAATAGTTGTTTTTGATCGGGCTGTTGAGATTTTATTGCATACTCTCCGAGCCCAAAATCGTATTCCTAAGTCGGCATGATTTTTTAGTTCCTCGATTTTTTCGAGGATGGTTTCGTCAACCAAGTCTTCTTGGACGAACAAGTTCTGGAGGTATTTTGCTATATCGCTTGAGTTTGCTGTTTCGAGAAATGATGTCTTCATTTTAATCTGCAATCATTTTGTGCTTCTACCGGATAAAAACTGACTCAGGCACCGCCGGAATACTGACCCACGTTGCCGTGTGGCAACATTTAACTCTTTTGACCAAGCTTTTTCTTTAGTTGCTGCTTTTCTTTGGTGGGTCTTTTTTTTCTTTTATGGTGGGTCTGAAAATTAGCCGAGCTTTCCACATTTTGCAAAGAACAAATATTACTCAGAAAAATTATCCCAAAAATCAATATGATGCAACAAAAAAAAAGTAGTTCAATTGGGTTTTTTGTGAGGTTGGGGTGGGCAGGGACAAACTTATTTTATAAGAAACGAAAAATGTCATCACAAACAAAGCGAAACAATCGGATATTCAAAATAATCGCTTCGCTTCATTTGTAATGACAGTTCTAATAGTGCAGTTAAAACGTTTGGCTTATGATGTTGGTGAGATGTCCAGATTGACTTCAGGTGTGGTGGAAATTCCAGTATCTGTGAGCGTGGTGGCATCGATTGGAATTCCAGTGTCGATTGAAATTCCAGTGTCGGTTCCAGTGTCGGTCGAAATTCCTGTTTCGGTGGAAGTGCTGGTGTTGGTATTAGTGTTGGTGTTGGTTAAAGTGTTAGTATTGGTAAGGGTGTTGGTGTTGGTTAAAGTGTTAGTATTGGTAAGGGTGTTAGTGTTGGTTAAAGTGTTAGTATTGGTAAGGGTGTTAGTGTTGGTTAAAGTGTTAGTATTGGTAAGGGTGTTGGTGTTGGTTAAAGTGTTAGTATTGGTAAGGGTGTTAGTGTTGGTTAAAGTGTTAGTATTGGTAAGGGTGTTAGTGTTGGTTAAAGTGTTAGTATTGGTAAGGGTGTTAGTGTTGGTTAAAGTGTTAGTATTGGTAAGGGTGTTAGTGTTGGTTAAGGTATTAGTGTTGGTATTAGTATTAGTCAATGTTCCAGTTTGGGAGGAATTCTTAAACGGGAAAAATTTCGAAAGGCTAAAAGATTTTTTTCCAGGGATTCGGATTTCGCATGAAATCGTTACTCCCGAAGGAACATCTTTCTTGGCTGGAATTCTTAAGAACCAAAGAATGAGGTTAGAATCTCTTCTTTCCCAGAAATGTCTTCTATCAACAAATCCACCGATTGAGGCTTTCCAGGATATGAAGTATTCTCTGTAAGGAAGCGGGCTAACTACAAAAATCTGATCGAATATTTTAATTGAGCCATAAACTTTACCGTCAATAGGTGAAAAGCCTAAAATTTCGGGGGCTTTGGTCGTATCTGGGGTTGTTCCAGGGTTGGTTTTAGAGCCGTCAACATCGATTTGTTTTGTAAAAGTAGCGATAACTCCATAATGAGTTTTTATGGTACATACGATAGTGCAGGTTTGCTTGGAGGTGCAATTAGGCGTCTGCCAAGTGATCTTAAATTTGTCCGATTTGCCTGCTTCAAGAGTTCTAATTGTTGGGAATGAGCCATCTGCTTTTGAGCAGCTCCATAGGATGTCAATAATTTCATCTTCATTTGCGACAAATTTTTCAACGGCTTCTTTATAGGCTTCTTCCCTTGTTAAATCTTGTAACCTAAGTACAACTGATTCTCCAGATGTAATTTTTTGATTAATCGAAAGCAAATTTTCCGGAAATTTTACAATTCTTCCGGAGTATTTGGTGCTCAAAGGTTTTGCTTTGGTACCGCGTCCAGGGTGGTGGGCACCGACATTTATTCCAATTTCAACTGAAGCACTTACACCATTGTTATAATCGCACCGAATTGTGTAGTCACCTTCATTTTTTAAAGGTACAGCTTTTGCCCAGGCTTCACTGAAAGAGTTTGCTGAAACACTTTTTTGGGAACCATCATCCTTGGTTATTGTCCACTTTGCCACTTTTGATACATCGCTTTGTCGCCCGGATGCCATAAGTGTGGCCGCTATTTTGCATGGATCAATATCTTTTGCCGTTACTGTAAAATCTTTCTTAAACCCTTGGATTTCTATGCTGCAATTAGCAGCAAAAATCTGATTTTGCTGGAATATTACCAGAAGAACCAGAAAAAAACACAAAAACAACTGACAACTTTTTGAATTCATACTTCCCTCCTTACCTGAGTTTTTCCCACCAAATTGGCTTTCCGTCTCTCCCCAATGAAAAGCTCTTCCCCAGATAAATCACGCAAGAATTACACCACCTGGTTCCCATTCAGATTTTGACAGTCATTTTCCAAACACGGTGATCATCTGGTAGTTCTACATTTTGCCGTACATTTCCCAACTGCAGCTTCAAGAATTTTTTTGCAAAGCGCCCTTTCAGTTACACCTCTTTCCCAAAGGAATTAGCGTACCTCTAGGCAATTGGTCTGAAAATCTAGTAAATGCGAGAAATAATGGCAATAGGTGTAGAAAAATTTTTCGATAAAAATTTCTCCTTTGCCTTAAATATAACATATTTTTTATTTACTTGGCACACCAATCTAAATTTCAAGACCCTTCGAAGCTTTCTAAAATTGAATTTCGAGGCTGCAAATCTACTTATAGGAAACCTTAATTTCAAAAAAAACTTGAACAAACATAGACAGCATTAGCTTAACCGTCTTTTAATGGCATTTACAAAAAGCAGCTCCCGATCATTGTGGCAAAATATGTTTCAAGAAGCTCACTTCAATTGAAATATTTTAAATTTGATTTAAGTGTACAAAATAGCTTGGGAAAGGAATTTCTTGAGCTTCCCATTTCTAAAGGTTTTGCAGAAAACCAGTGGATTTAAAACAGCCACTCGCAATGAATGCGGTTTTCTATGCAGTTATTTAAAACCTAACAAATGCATAAGAATCGGAAAAATTAACAGCCAGGTAGCTGGAAGAAATATGGCAAATTTCCATTGATCAGCGCGGCTTAGCTTAACATTTCCAGAAATAATGAAATGGTAAGTCAAATAAGTCAGAATAGCGGAAAAAATGGTCCCTCCTATGTCCCATGTGTAGCCGTTGGAGCACCAACGCATAGTTGAGTTCATAGTAGCTCCGCTTAAAAAGACCAATGCTAAAGTTGAAGTCCAGCCGAGAAAAAAACTGCTCCAGTCTTCGTCCTGAGAATTTTGATCGTCCTGTAATAAAATTTCAACTTGATTTTCTGATTCAGTATTTTGCGACATAAATCATTCATTCCTATTAAACATCTTTTTAAATTTAATACTTTCAGCTGATCATAAATACAGCATTAACAAAAACAACAAATGGCAGGTAAATTCTGCCCGATGATGTCCAAATTAATTAAAATTTTCTAAAAGCAAAAATCGTTCACTAATTTATACCACAAAGTGAACGACTTTTTGAAGCCAAAATCTTTTTTAAAATAGTGGTAAAAATACCTCACAAAAAGAGCTTTTCCCAAAAAAAGCCATGTTTTTTAGGGAAAAATTACCGCAATTTGGTAATAAATTAAATAACTAGGGAAAATTTGCTTAGTTGCCCTGAGGAAGATTGACAATTTTTGGGGAAAGAGTTTCCAGAGTTTTCATATTGTTCAACAACGAATTTTTTAAAGCCTTTAGTTCCGCTTGTTGTTTTGTAGAATCACGATTTTCATCCAAAGCCTGCATTATGGTTTCAGCAAGTGCAAAGAATTTATCTAAGGAATCAAGTGCTTGGTCTACGTTTGCGCAAAAAGCTTTTGTATCTGCATTTTCTTTCTTATCAAGGGCAAAGTCTTTCAGGTCATCAAGAGCAGCAGAAAATTCTGAAGTAGCTTTTTCAAGCTTGTTTTCTTGGGCGGTACTGTCGGCATCTGCCTTGGCTGAGGCAAAAATTTCGCCCGAAAGATCGAAAATCTGGCAAACCTGGTTTGTAACGCTGCCTATCTTTTCTGTAAATTGGGTTGCAGTGATTGGGGGAGTATCTTCGGTGGGAGTTGCAATTGGAGCAGAAGCAAATACTGGAAAAGACGAAATAAATAATGACACCAAACAAAATAAAACAAATTTTTTCATGATTGCCTCCTAAATATTTCTTTAATTCTAACTAATTTGTCGACTTTCCCGCAAGATAGCAAAAGGAAAAAAATGTAATACTCAGTTGGCAGGAAAAGTATTTGTCATTTTTTTAAATGACAAGTTCAGATCTCCTGATTAATGCACTAATTGATTTGCATTTCGGAGAATTAACTCAGAAAATAGAAAGGCAACTAACAGATAAATTTGCGTTATTGTTACTTTTTTTTCTCAAAAAGTGTCATTCTAATTTTTCCTGGATCAGGAATTATGAAGTTCAGACTTCCTGATGCGGGAGTATTTTAAAATGGCACTTTTTATTCGAGAAAGTCCTGAGATATCGGCAAATTCTTCCGGAAAAAGTGCATTTTCAAATTCCGCACCACTACTGCAAAATAGAGATCGATTCATATACGGGTCAGGAATTATGAAGTTGGGTGTAGAAACCTCGAACGCGAATTGTGATGGTGCCTGGAATTTCCGGAATTTTAATTACTGATTTGAATTTTGGTTCGAAAATTGCTTATACTGTTTTGGATTAATAATCTCAGAAATTTGAGGCTTAATGTGAAAGGGAAAAAAAAACGCACCGGAAATATTGTGATGTTTGCCATCGCATTGGTGTTTTGTGTGGGTCTTTTGGCCTTGGTGGTTGATGGTGGGTATATGTATTCAGAAAAAAAGCGACTTGATTCAGCAGTTAATGCTGGTTATAAAGCCGGGTATGATCTTTTGAGAGAAAAGAAGTTTCAGCAAGGAGTTACCCTTGATAGCTCAACTACTGCACAAATAGCACAACGTGTATTGGATGTCGTTGCCCAGAACCTTGGTACATGCGTGGGATCCATATCAAATAATGTTAGTGTCACCTTTTTTGATAATAATAATGGTTTGGCAGTCATCGGAACTAATACGGGAAGTCTTTTTTTTGGAAGGATTTTTAATCAACTCACTTTCAAAGTTCAAGGATCCAGATCTAACGATCTGGGAAATAGTAATTCTCCTGGATTAAAAGTTTTTCCACTTGGCATCCCTCATGGCATAGTAAAAGATGGAATTGACGCATCTGGAGGAATAGATTCCCGGGCTTATAGCATTTATTTCTTCAACCCTTTGGAATCTGATTCCTTGGGAAATAGACTCCCTCCGCAAGACCCCAATAATCCTGACTATGACTCCGCTAACCCCAACTTTGACCAGACAAATCCACTGTTTACAAATGGTTTTTATGCCAACGCAACAAATACCAGTTCGTCTTCGGGTACCAGCACTGGAACTGCAACCAGCACCGATTGGGAGGGCTTTGTTCCGGGAGTTGAATACATTCTGAAATTAGGAAGCGGAACAGCTCAAATTCCAATTGGAACGGCAACTGTTCCGATCAAGGTTCTTGTCCCCATGGATTCAGGGGCTCAGCCTTATGATAGCTCTTATATAAAAGCTTACGGTGTTGCTTTTTGGTGTTTGAAAATTAATGCAAGTGACACAGCGGCCTATCTTCCTGTGGAATGGTTATTAGGTTATCGGGGAGGCTCATTTATGCTTCCCTGGGGAAATGCTTCCGATACGATTGCAACCGCGAACACTAAAGGTGTTGTGTTAGCAAAAAGACTTGCTGACAGAAAAATCAAGTTCAAGATAATCGTTCAAACCGTTGCTTCTACTACCCCCAATCTTGTTAAAGCCGCTCTTGCCAGCGCTTCAGTAAGCACAACTTATTGGAGCATAGCCACTGGAGCAACAGCCTTGCAGGATGTTTACGATGCTGTTGGAACAAACGTTCTTTCTCTGGATGGCGATACAGGATATCGTTTTCCGATAGCCGTTTATTCTTCGCAACCTGATCCGGATCTTGTGGCACAGCTGATTCAGTCAGCTGAAATCCCGTATGGAACATATAATCCAGGGAGAAATGACACCTATAGTAGCACCAGTTGTACACAAATCTACGACGATGCCATTTGTACCGGTCAGCTTGATAACTACAAATGGATTCACATGCACCATGAAGATTTTACAGGCTTCACAGGAGGGTGTGATAACATAACAAAAACCTGTTATGACTTTAGAGATGTTTTGTCTACGGTTAGTTCGTCAACTGCTCAGATGTGCCCTGCTTGTTGCGCATTTTATTATCTTCCGGTAAGCAACTACGATTCAGATGTCTGGGGAAAATCCAGTTCATATCGTTATAAAGAATACTATTTTGATCAGTCCGCTAAAAAACTTTACACCAATACTAATATGACAAGCAATTACCAAGTCACTACCCCCACAATAGATACTTCCCTGATTACTTATTATCGGCCTTACACCACGATTAGTGGAGTCAACTACTTCTTGAGCACTTCTACTTCCCCATTGCCACAAGCAGCCATCTCATTCGGAACAAATACTAAATTTTATTTAAATATTCCAGTAAATATGTATGTTGAAACATCAAGTTATACATCAACTGTATCCAAAATTCTTGTTAAACCATATATTCCATATAATACCGCTCAGACGACAACCACTAATCCCGCATGCATGAATTGGGGCTTAAGATGTGCTGATCGACAAATTGGGAGTCCCACTTGGCAGATCAGAGCTAACCAAGGACTTCCCGGAAGCGGAACTCCCTACATTTTTTATTTTCTTACCAATCAAGATGGAAACAAAAACCATCAAAATTCGTGCATTTGCACTTACGGTGATAGTGAAAGGCCGCAATGCCAGTCGGCAAAATACAACTGGGATCTAGCCACTTCGTTAGGCTTTACAGACGACTTTCCTGCCTCTTATACGGATTACTGGTCTTGGGCAATTAATGGGAGAAAGCTTCTGAACAATGGAAGTTTGGTTAATAACTCAACTTCCGACACCAACTCAAATACACTTTCAGACACAAATGATTTTGTAAGATACCCGAACCGTGTTCAGAAAATGAAATTTAAGACTGCTCGCTTGATTCGGCAACATATTAAAAATGGAGGTTTTGTATACTCACAGTGTTTTGCTCCTGAAACTCTTGACATTGCCCTTTGGCAAGCATCTATCTATGAAAGAATCGCTTCTAATCCAGATCCAATGATAAGAATATCCTCTGACTCGATTTCGATAACAAATGATTATCAGGATTGTCTTGCGTTTCAAAATTTTCACAACATAGCATTTTTTTATGGCCAAAATTTAGTGTCTTCAATGCGCTATTCTACGATAAATTCCCAGGATGGAGGAGATTTTACTCTTACCGCAAGTGAAGCGTGTAATCCACGTTGCCAAGATCACAGCGGCGATTATCCCTCTGGGCAAAGTGGGCACACTGATTCCTTTTATATCGGAAAAATGAGAACGGACGATCCCTGCCATGTAAAAAACCTCGGGACAAGAAATGATAATGCCGACTATTCCTGTTATTGTTGGGGAGATGTCAACGGATTTGGGTCATTTACATTTATGGGTGGCCACCAACATGCCAACATTCAGACCAAACGCCTCGTGTTAGATAATCTTCTCTTAGGTGCAACCTCCAGGAAAACCGCCCAAGGACAAGCTGGACAAACTATCCTGCCTGTAAATGGAAATGTGAAACTGCAATTCGGTGTGGTCGACCCTACCAACAATGGTGATTCTGATGTTTCTTCGGATTATGTACAACAAATGACAAAAGGTTATGGAACCGCTTCTGGAGAAACTAAACTGGGCACAAACTATCGCGTTATGACTGTGCAAAATAACCTTGCTTCTGAAACTGACCAGATTGTCGCCTCTTTGACATATGCTTCCACTCACAGGCATGGCGATCCTCTCGCTTCACCAGATGATCTTCACTCCAGCGATACCTCCCTTCCAGCATGTTCGGCTTGTTCGACATCTACCGTTTGGTGCCCCAATTATAATGCTGACGTCGGAACATTTACCCCAACGAATCCTGGTGCTCAGATTGTGATCCCAATAACTGACCTTCCTTCCTCAGTTAAGACCGGCCAGAATGCTTCGGCGCCCTCCATTTATTCATTAACTGGAACAGATTCCCCTAATGGTCTATACCTTCCGGATCAATATAACTTTACAGCATCTCCCCGAATAATAGGATTTGCCCAGTTTGAAATCCTTCCCAAATGCTGTTTTACCCGAATTTATAATGATGGAAGAAAAGGTTACAAAAGCTACTTGGGGCCATATATTCCCGGTCAGATGAGGGGTTTCTTTATTAAATACCTTGTCAAACCGAACCCCACATCATTTAGATAACTACGAAATACTGCCTGGTTTAGATTGCGGTTTGGTTTTCCAAAATCAGTTTGAGAGAAATCCAAAAGAAAATATTTCATTCAAAAATTAATGAAAGGTTCCATAAACAATAAACCTTATGAAACACGGGGATAAAAAATAAAGAGAATACGTTGGCTCTGTTTTATAAGGTCCGATGAAACTTGATTGCTTAGACGCTTTGATTTCTCTCAGCAATCGGTTGTTAATTATTAAACTTAGTAAAAGAATTGACTCTGGAAAATCACAATTAGTTGCATTTTAGCAATACTATGCGTTTGCTCTGCGTTTTAATAACTTATTTGTATTTTGGTTCGGAAATTGCTTATAATGTTATGGATTCATTATCTCAAAACTTGGAGGCCTAGTATGAAAGAAAAAAAGAACCGCACCGGAAGTATTGTGATGGTCTCCATCGCATTGGTATTTTGCGTTGGCCTTTTATCAATAGTGGCTGATGTTGGTTATATGTATTCAGAAAAAAAACGCATTGACACTGCGGTTAATGCTGGTTATAAAGCAGGCTACGATCTTTTGCGAGAGCTGAAGTTTCAACAGGGGGTGGCCCTTGATGCTTCTGCCACAGCGCAAATTACACAACGTGTAATGGATGTTATCGCAAATAATCTTGGTACTAGCGTGGGTTCCTTGTCCAATAGCGTTACTGTCACTTTTTTTGATAATAACAACGGTATAACCGTTACTGGAAGCAACACCAGAAGCCTTTTTTTCGCGAAAATTTTCAATCAACTTTCTTTTAAAGTTCAAGGAACACGAACCAATAACCTCGGAGGTGGTAATTCTCCAGGTTTGAACATTTTTCCGATTGGCCTCCCCCATGCCATAATAAGAGATGGAATTGACGCTACTGGTGGCATAGATTCCAGAGCTTACAGTATCTATACGTTCAATCCCTTGGAATCTGATTCCTTAGGAAACAGACTCCCTCCGCAAGATCCGAATAATCCGGATTATGATCCCAACAACCCAAATTTTGACCAGACAAATCCACTATTTACAGATGGTTATTATGCGAATGCCACTGGTACCAACACGTCTACCAGTACCTCTACCAGCACGTCTACCGGCACCGACTGGGAAGGCTTTGTCCCGGGAGTGGAATACATTCTAAAACCAGGGAGTGGAGCTGCTCAAATTCCTCTTGGAACGGCAACTGTTCCGATCAAAGTGTTTGTCCCCATGGATGCGAATGCCCAATCTTCAGATAATGCTTACATTAAAGCTTATGGTGTTGCTTATTGGTGTTTGAAAATTAATGCAAGTGATACCGCAGCTTGTCTTCCAGTGGAGTGGCTTTTAGGCTACAGGGGAGGCTCCTTCATGCTTCCGTGGGGGAATGCATCCGATTCAATTTCGACTGCGAATACCAAAGGTTGTGCGCTTGCGAAAAGACTTGCCGACCGAAGGATTAAATTTAAGATAATCATCCAAACGGTTGCTTCCACTACCCCCAACCTTGTTAAAAACGCACTAGCCAGTGCTTCGATTAGCAGCACTTATTGGAGTATAGCCACTGGGGCAACTGCGCTCCAAGATGTTTACAATGCTGTCGGAACAAATGTTCTTTCGTTAGATGGCGATACCGGATACCGCTTCCCTATTGCCGTTTATTCTTCGCAACCTGCTCCAGATCTTGTGGCAGCATTGATTCAGACTGCAGAAATTCCATACGGTACCTATAAACCCGGAAGAGACGACACCTATAATGGCAACAGTTGTACACAAATTTATGATGATGGCATCTGTGCTGGCCAGCTTGACAACTACAAGTGGATTCACATGCATCACGAAGATTTTACCGGCTTTACAGGTGGGTGTGACAACATAACTGATACCTGTTATGACTTCAGAAGCGTTTTGTCTACAGTAAGCTCACCAACTGCTCAGATGTGCCCTGCATGTTGTGCATTTTATTATTTGCCGGTAAGCAATTATGATTCTGATGTCTGGGGAAAATATAGCTCCTATCGGTATAAAGAATACTATTTCGATCAATCAGCCAAAAAGCTTTATACAAACAGTAATCTGGGCAGCAACTACCAAGTTACAACCCCCTCGATAGATACCTCTTTGATTACTTATTACCGCCCTTACACTACGGTTAGCAGTGTCAACTACTTTTTGAGCACTTCTACTTCTCCTCTTCCGCAGGGTGCTATTTCTTTCGGAACAAATACCAAATTTTATTTAAACATTCCCGTGAATATGTATGTAGAAACATCAAGCTCATCATCGAATGTGACAAAAATTCTTATTAAACCCAATATTGCATATAATTCAACACAGACAACAAATACTAACCCAGCATGTATGAATTGGGGTCTAAGATGTGCTGATAGACAAGTTGGGAGTTCAACATGGCAGACCAGAGCTAACCAAGGGCTACCCGGAAGCGGAACTCCTTACATTAATTATTTTCTAACAAATCAAGATGGAAACACCAACCACCAAAATTCATGCATCTGTACTTACGGAGACAGTGAAAGGCCGCAATGCCAGTCGGCAAGATACAATTGGGATCTAGCTACTAACTTAGGTTTTACTGACGACTATCCCGCAACATATACGGATTATTGGTCCTGGGCAATAGATGGCAGAAAGCTTTTGAACAATGGAAGTCTGGTCAGCAATTCAACTTCTGATTCTAACTCAAATACACTTTCGGATACCAATGATTTTGTAAGATACCCGAATCGTGTTCAGAAAATGAAATACAAAACCGTCCGCTTGATTCGCGACCACATTAATAAAGGAGGTTTTGTATTCTCTCAGTGTTTTGCTCCTGAAACTCTTGACATTGCCCTTTGGCAGGCATCTGTTTATGAAAGAATCGCCAGCCATCCTGACCCGGTGATAAGAATATCTACGGACGCCATTTCGATAACAAATGATTACCAGGATTGCCTTGCCTTTCAAAATTTCCATAATATAGCATTCTTCTATGGCCAAAATATGGTAACTTCAATGCGTTATTCTACAATCAATTCCCAGGATGGTGGATCCTTCACTCTGCCTGCGAGTGAGACATATAATCCCCGTTGCCAAGACCACAGCGGTGCTTATCCTTCCGGGTCTTCTGGGCATACCGACTCTTTTTACATTGCAAAATTGAGAACCGGAGACCCCAGTCACGTTAGAAATCTTGGGACAAGAAATGACGATTCAACCAAATGTTGCTATATTTGGGGAGATGTAAATGGATTCGGGTCATTTACATTTATGGGAGGACACCAACATTCCAATATTCAGACTCAACGTCTTGTGTTAGATAACCTTCTCCTGGGGGCAGTTTCAAGAAAAACGGCTTCAGGAACATATGCTCCAAGTATTCCACCAGTTAATGGGTATGTGAAACTGCAATTTGGAATTGTAAACCCGACCAACGTTCCTGAGTCTGACCCTAGCGGGAATTACGTAGAAGAAATGACCGATGGGTATGGAACCGGTTCCGGAGAAACAAAACTGGGAACTAACTACCGTGTCACAACTGTGCAAAATAATTATGCTTCTGAAACTGATCAAATTGTCGGCTCTTTGACATATGCCCCAACACACCAACACGGTAATCCTCTCGCCTCCCCTGACGACCTTCATACCAACGATCCATCCCATCCGGCATGTTCGGCTGTTTCGACATCTACCGTCTGGTGCCCCAATTATAATGCCGATGTCGGAACTTTTACCCCAACGAATCCTGCTGCTCAGATCGTGGTTCCAATCACCGACCTTCCGGCATCCGTAAAGACATCTCAGAACGCCTCAGCTGCCTCTCTTTATTCATTAACAGGAACTGATAGCCCCAACGGACTTTATCTGCCCGATCAGTACAACTTTACGGCATCTCCGCGAATTATTGGATTCGCGCAGTTTGAAGTCCTTCCCAGATGCTGTTTTACTCGAATATATAATGATGGAAGAAGAGGTTACAAAAGCTTCCTGGGCCCATATATTCCAGGTCAGATGCGAGGTTTCTTTATAAAATATATTGTTAAGCCCAATCCAAAAGCGCAAAAGTAATGGCCGTTTCCATGTTAAGATTGCCTGATTCTAAACGTTATTTTACTTTAAGTGCCATTGCGAGATGAATTTTGCCAAAAATTCGCACTCAGCTTGCTGAAAAAGTTCTGTTTTCATAGCCAAGAAATGCTACTTTTTTGGCTTTGCTTTTCGTAATGGTATGTTCTCACGGTGGTTGAAATTGAAAAAATTTGTAGACTCTCACATATATAAGAATTAGAATAGTTCTGAGAAGTGTCATTGAGGAGAATAGGATATGGTAATTCCCCGAAAGAAAAAAACTGGAGGCGTCCTCCTACTATGCATTGCCAGTTTTTTTATCCTTAGTTTGTTAGCTTTTGTTACAGATATTGGGTTTATGTATTATCAGAAAGCAAGAATCCAAACGGCAGTTAATGCCGCATGGAAAGGTGGAATGGATTTGGCCGTGGAATTGACAAACGGCCCTCTTAGTGTCGACCAAAAGAATAAGGTTTGCCAAAGGGTTCGGGAAATAATTGTTCAAAATGGTTTTCCACCCGATGAAGTAGCTTCGAAAACCCGGATTGAGTTCTTCGATTACGACCGTGGATTTGAGGTTGCAGCGAGTGCTTCATTTGGGCTTTTTTTCGCACGCTTGATGGGTTTTGACATGGCTTCAGTTTATTCCGAACGAACTAATATAATTACAGATGCAGAAAGTGGTGCTACTTTTACTCCAAGGCTTGCGATTCCTCTCGCAATTCCTCATGGGGTGGTTAAAGACCTCACCCCAGGTACTTTCTCAGTCTCACTGTTTCCCGAAAAACAAAAACCAGATTCCTCACAATGGATAGGTTTTCAACCGGGCGAAGAATATATAATCAAATTGGGAAGCGGAGTTTTGGCGCTAGCTTCACAAACCGTTATTGTTTCATCAACTTCTGTTGCCTCCAGAGCGGTAAGACTTAGCGGTGCCCTTGTTGAGGTACCAGATAAACATAAGAATTGTTTTGGAGTCGTAAATCTTGAAAACACAATTGGAAGTGGAACCAAAGATTACCGCAATCGAATGATATTTGGTTTCAATAAACCGTTACGTGTTAATTTTCGGATAATCAATGAGCCGGAAAATCTCGCGGAACAGGCCGATCAGGCTGTCTATCAACTCACCCACGATGAAAAGGGAAAACTTTTGGAAATCCCTAATCGCAAAGCACGAGTGGTTGTTCCCATCACAAATATTCCTTCGAGCGTTTCTTCCGAGGCCCAAAATAGAGATGCAAAAACTCTTTATGAACTTTCAGGTATAGACGCTCCGAATGGAAAGTATACCCCGGAAGCATACAATTTCAAAGCATCCTCCAGAATAACGGGTTTTGCTGAGTTTGAAATCCTTCCATCTGAACATTTCACCCGTGTGGGAAATAACATCCAGGCTGGAGACAACGGTGATCTCGGGCCCTACCAAAAAGGGCAGATTCGAGGAAAATTCCTCAGGTATCTGGCAAAACCTGGTGAAATTGCTCAAGACTAGCGGAAAAAGAATGGCCATAGCAGCAAACGGCCCATATGAAGCAAACGGAAATTCCATCGCAAAAATCGAAGCCGACGATTTCCTATTCCAAACTTATTCGAGAAAATTTTGCTGTTTAGAAGTCAGGTTATTCAAAATTTTCTCGTTTTAGCCAAATACCTTTTGGCAATGATGAAATCTGGATTTTTGCTCTTTTGCTGAGTAATAATATTCCCTTCTCTACTTTTTGGCTGTTCTTGATTGTTTAAAGGATTCCAGGTTTGTTTTTCGGATGCTTTCAAGGTGGCCGATTCTGTTTGTTCCGTAAATCCAGCCAAAGAAGCGGGAAATCCAGTTGTGCAATTTTCCGCATTCTTTAAGGTTTTGAAAATCCGAGCATTCTGCACAAGTTAAAATGTTTTTTTCGAGAGTGCATTTCTTTGTTGGACAGTTTGCAAACATTGGTTTTTCAGAATGGCATCCCGAACATTTGCCTTTTAAATAAGAGCCGCATTCGGAACATACCAACCCACATCGTGCAATGATGACTTCCTTGTTTGTCATGCTTAATTAACTCCCTTTCGTCGCTTGGTTATTAATCTAAAGGTTTAATAACTACCAAAATTTCTTTTAAGTCGGAAAAAGTGTCCATGAGTTGAGTTTTTACTGTTTTAGTTGTCTTTTCAATCTCTGAAAAGCAAGTAGAAGGAGGGATCTTCAACTCAATCTCAGCTGAAAAATATGGCCCGTATCCACGGGTTCTGATTTTTCCAATCCGGCAATTTTCTGCATTCTCAGATGCTTTTAATCTCATTTTCTCAATTATATCGAAATCAAAAATTTCATCGGTTAGTTGTGACAAAGCAGGAGAAATAATCTCCCAGGCACAGTGAACTATAAAACCTGACACAAAAATGGCTCCAAGATGGTCAAGAAAGAACAGGGAAGTGGACTGCATTGAAGTTCCAACTGACAATGCAACAGGGACAGATGCCCAGGAATCGGCATTATAATGCTGGGCCTTAGCTACAAGTGCTGCGGATTTTATTTTCCTGGCAACATTTAGTGTCCAGTGATAGAGGATTCGCTGTCCGAATATTGCCAAAACGATTGCAATGAGGGTATATCCCGGGGGAGGGGAAAGATGTACCTCATTAAATGTGATAATGGCATTTAAGGCTATTCCTAGAGCCATTGGAAGCATGGTAATCCCAATAAATAAACTTACCACTGTTTCGATGCGGGCATGCCCGTAAGGATGATTATAATCGGGTGGTTTGGTCCAGTGTCGTACAAATATTAACACTATTGTACTTCCAATCAGGTCATAGAAAGTATGGATAGATTCTGCGACCAACCCTTGGCTTTCCCCCTGCCAACCTGCAAAAAACTGAATAGATGAGAGAAGCAGGCTGACAAACATTCCGGTTATGGTAACTTTAAGAACTTCCTTGTCATATAATGTCATTATAAATGGTTTTTTTGCAGAATTAGACTATTAATTTTGCTTATGTAAGTATTTGTTGTGAGTTTGGTGAAACACCCTGATTGAATGATTTGAAGGGGCTGTGTTGAGCGAAGTCGAAGCAACAAAAATTGGCATTTTGCAAGTTTCTCTCAGGTAATATATTTTTCAAGAATTTTTGCAAGTTTATCAGGTTCCACTGGTTTTGGAAGGAAATCATCCATTCCGGCATCCAAACATTTTTGGCGGTCTTTTTCCATTACACAGGCAGTAAGAGCAATGATAGGGGTTTTTTGGTACTGTTTTGGGCTGAGTATTTTGCGAATGCTTTTGGTAGCTTCAAAACCATCAATTTCCGGCATCTGGCAATCCATGAGTATAAGGTCAAAACAGTTTTTGCTGCATGTTTCAATTGACCCCGCTCCAGAGTCGACGACTTCACAACCATAACCAAGTCTACTCAATGTACCCTGAATTACTTTTTGGTTGATTATGTCGTCCTCTACCACGAGAATTTTCGAATTTTTCTTTTGAATCATTGTGGAAGGAGAATTGGCAGGTGTCTGTTTAAAAAAATCCGTATTTTCAACCCTGGTGAAAGGTATCTGCACTATGAAGGAGGTTCCTTTCCCAATTTCACTTCTAACTGTCATAATTCCACCCATCATCTCAGCTAGGTGCTTGGATATTGTTAGTCCAAGTCCGGTTCCACCATATCGCCGAGTAATGGTTGGATCTGCTTGATTGAATTTCTCAAAAATGGCATTTAATTTCGGTTCAGAGATCCCGATTCCTGAATCTTCCACTTCGAGAAGAACTTCAATCTTGTCCCCTTCGATTTTCTTAAGTGACGCTTTTAATTGAATAAATCCCTTTTCCGTGAATTTAATTGCATTATCCAGTAAATTAAAGAGTATCTGTCTTATTCTGACTGGGTCACCCAGTACATTGGAGGGAACACTTTCCGGATAGGAATAAGTAAAAGAAAGTGATTTCTCTTTGGTGCGTTTTCCCAGGATGATAAATATCTCATCAATCAGGTCTTTCAGATTAAAAGGGATTGTTTCAAGCCGAAGCATTCCAGCTTCGATTTTGGAGAAATCCAGGATGTCATTGATTACCGTCAGAAGCGCTTTTCCGGATCTAACAATCATTTCGGTAAACGCTTTCTGCTTTGAATCAAGTTCTGTGCTGAGAAGTAAGTCAGCCATTCCGATTACTCCATTCATCGGAGTTCTGATTTCATGTGACATATTAGCTAGAAATTGACTTTTGGCTAAACTTGCTTCTTCCGCAACTTTACGGGCGAAAACCAGGTCACTGACATCAATTACGTTTAATAACGCCCCATCATATTTGCCATCTTCAAAAATGGGTTGAAAACGAATCATGAAATCCCGAGTCTCGAAGCTTACATGTTTGATGATAGGGTTTGCCTGATCAGACATACTTAATTTGTCAAGTATTTCATTGGTTTCAGGCGGCAAAATCGGGGTTTCCAGCTCTTTAATGTTCTTACCGACAATTAAAAGTTTCCCTTTTCCCAATAAATCAATAAACCAAAAGTTCACTTCCAGGATTTTTCCGCTTTTATCGAATAATAAGACTCCTTCTTCCATCCCTGCGATCATTGTTGAAAACTTACGGCTTTCTCTTTCCGCTAGCTTATAAGCAAGGGAAAGTCTTTGTTGCTGCTCTTCAAGAGCTCTTTGCATTTTTTTTCGGGAGGTGACGTCAACCATCAGTCCAACAATTCGTCTCTCTTTTTTGTCTTTTCCGGGGTAGTTTTCCAGGGGGATGAGGCTGTTCAGCATTCGCCGCCCGCCCTCAGGGAATTCAGCTTCAAAAACTGAATGAAGTCCTAAATTTGCTTCATGCATTGCCTGCTGGACTATTTCCTGAAAATTTTTAGCCCAAATCAGGAAAAATTGCTTGCCTATAACTTCTTCTTCGCGCTTTTTTAAATATTCCAAACCTTTTGGATTAATCGCAAGAAACTCAGATTTTTCATCAAAAAGCATTACACAATTTGGAGATTCTTCAATTATAGAGCGAAAAACAGCTTCTTTTGCTAATTGTGTTCTCGCTTCAATCTCATAATTTCTGAAGGTTACTGTGATGCCAAGGACCATCGCGATAATGGATAACATAAGTATTATCCCTGCCAATCTATTTTTCTGGATGGTGTCGGCTGGAAAAAATATCACCGAATAAAAGCTTTTCCCTTCATTTTTTAATTCCTCAAAAATCATAATCTTCCCTTGCAAGGAAATTAATTGACCGCTTATTAGATGGCTATCGAAAATTCGACGGGTGGAAGTTGTTTGAACATCGTTCAGTTCGGCTAAGGGACCCTCCAAAAAGGTGTTAGAATATTCGGGAATATCGCTGCATTCTATCTTTTTCTCTTTGTTCAGAATAAAGATTATCCCTGGGGAATAGCTCAATATTTTGGGATTCTGAGTTATGACTTCTTTAATTGATTCAAGGGAAAATGTCTTTTGAAAATTCGCAAGCTCAATTCGGATATTTCGATCTGTTTCCAGCAGGGAATTTTTTGCAAACGAAAAAACTTTTTCTTTTTCAGTATTCCCCAGGAAGACTGTTATCAACCAGCCGATCATGAGAATAAGCAGAAAACCAAGCCAAAACACAGGTCCAAACGTGGATTGTGAATATGTGGAATTTCCAATCCTTTCTTTTTTTATCATGGATTTGGCAGAAAAGACCATGATGATTGCAATCACAGTGGTAACCAAAAAATCAAGCTGTTCTGTAAAAAAATTTATCATTTTTATCCTGTTGGAATATATAAAATGCTTAATATTTTCCCCTGAAACGACTAGGTATCATTGCAATATTAGCATAATTTTGCAAGTTCCACTATTCCATTTGAAAGTTTGGAGGTAGTGTTCCGTCCAGAAACGTTTTTAAATTAGTGGAATTCATTGCACAAGAGGTTGCTCTTTCCCAAATATCAGGGGACTCCATGCATAAATACACCAGAACACCCGGAAAAAATTTCTTTAAAAAGTTGATCATTACTTTATAGATTTTTTCCCTGAAAGGACGGAAATATCTTAATTTTCCATCAGAACAAGGATAAAACTCCTCACGGAAAATTTTGGAGTTAGGAAAAATATTCTCAACCTTGCCTTGAAATCCCTGAGGGAACCTGAAGGTTCCAAGGGAGATCCAGGCAATGAGTTCTTTTGGAATTCGAGCTGCCATCAGGCGTATTGTTTCGAAATATTCCTGCTCCCAATTATCTGTGGGAATAATCGGATCGAAGTGAAATGCGGTTTTGAATCCCATGTTAGCAGCTCGAGCAGCTGCTTTGATTCTTTCATTCAAAGGAGCTGTTCCAGTTTCGAATTCTGCGATATTTTTCTCCCCATTTACAGAAAAAGCGAAAATGATGTTCTCGCGCCTTCCCTCAAGGTCTAATAGTAGGTCAATTTCTGTGCTTTTTGTTTTGACTTCGATAAACAGGTTTTTGAGATCTTGGGTGCGGGAAATCAGATTCCGATTAAAGGGAAACACTTTTTCCAGCGCGAGTGAATCTCCAAATTCACCAGTACAAATTCTGATTTTTTTGTCATCGGAGGCTATTTTTCGAATCTCTTTCTCGCAATCTTCCCAATTTAAGAAAAGAGTGATATCTCCACATTTTTGATAAAATTGCAAAATACAATATTCACACTTGAATGGGCAACCAAGACCCCATTCCACTACCCAAAGGCCACAACAGACGTTTCCTTTCATTCCGGGGCAGGGTTTAAAAAAAGTTCCCCGGTTTTCCGTAAGCAAAAGCCCATTTCCTGGATGGCTTTCCCCTTGGACAAATTCAACCTTTGAATGGGGAGTTTGAGAAATGATGGATTCGGTCAGAGGATATTTCTCAACCCCTTTGGATAAAAATATAGTATCAAAGTTCTTCAATTTGTTGGAAAACCTTTTCAAGTGAGTTCTTTATTGTGTCCAGTTTTTTTAGCTCGTTTCTTTTTATGTGGGTTTTTATTTCTAATCCGGGGTGTTCAAGGTTTTGATCTGGAGTGGCGGTTGTTGCTGGTGGAAGGGGATGTTTTTCGAAAAGATTCACAATTCGTTTGAAAACGGAATCTCGACGGGGTTGAACTAATTCAGTCAGAGTTTTAATCAAATCCGAAGCTTCCTTTTCATCAATTTTTGCCGGTAGTATTTCGCGTCTTTCGCATTGCCTTAATAATCCGGATATGAGCCGCTTTTCAGCAATAGTTCCGTTGATGTAAACCATAATCGAAATGTAATATTCAACCCGCTCTTTGAGATTTCCGATTTCCCTTAAAATTGTTATTAGAGAGGGATTCTCAATTAGTGGAGGCCAGAGAAGCTTATTGTAGGCAATAATTTTCAGAATTTGGGAAGTTTGAGGTGAAGAACTGATTCCCATTGATTCGCAAAATTCGCGGCGGTTTTCCTCTGGAAGCTTTGCAAAGGTTAAAGCTGATTCGGGTACGTCCCAGGTTCTTTTTAAGTTCGTTTGCCAGTGAAGTACAAATGGATTACCGCTGACTTGCCGGGTTTCAACTTCTGTTTTTCCGGAGTTGATTAGGGCGAAAACCCTTTTATTTCCATCGACTATGGTTCGTTCGGAAATAACTATTGGTTCTATCAACCCATACGATTCGAGGCTCTTGGATAATCGAGAATCCGGAGAAACTGCTTCTTCAGGAAAAAGAGGCTTCAAATCAAAAATTTTCATCATAAAAAATTCATCTTACCATTAGCACTATTTTTTCCCGAATTGCTTTCCAACTGCTGGAGGAGAGCTTTGGGGATCGTGCGAAATGCTGCCGGAGTGATGGCTTTTTATCAATTCAATACGTTTTTCTGCATTTATTTTCATTTGATGATTATCCGGAATTTCAGAAAGAACCGCAGAAAAAATTTCATTTGCCTCTTCTTTGTTGTCATTTTCCCATAGGAGTTGTGCCATCATTAAACGAACAATATGTTTTTGAAACACATGAGTAACGTTTGGGGTTTTGGGCTGAAAATTCATTTTAAAAGGCTTGAGAAGTGAAATAGCTTCCTCCAATTTGTTCGCGTTTCTTAGAAGTCGTAGAGTATCTATAAGATTTCTGATTTTAGGGTTTTGAATCAGGGCTGATTGGCTTGGATCTTGAAGAGGGTTTATTTGGTAAGGGTCAAGAGTTTGAAACGGATATGGCATTTTTTCCATCGGTGGAAAAATTGTTGGATCAAATGATTGGGACGCCGAAGAGGAACTGGGTTGTTTAATATCGGTAGATGAGTGAACAACTGGTACACCTGGGACTCCGGGGGGAGCTGAAATTCCTGGAAATGTAGAGGAATTGGGAAAACCTGGATTCGAAACTTGGTTAACTCCAGGAGGTGTCGGGAGTTTTCTATAGTTAATCCTTTTTGTGATCAGATGTACAATTGTCAAAAAAGCGATTACACCAGCAATACCCACTAAAATCCCTTTTCGATACGTTGATGTTCCATGGCTTGGAGCTGAATCATGGGCCTCTGATTTATCCTCTTTCTTTGTTTTACCCGGTTCAGAAATTGTAATTCCGGCTGATGGTTTCTTTAGTACTTTGTAAATCTTGATTTCCCTTAAAGCATTTTTCAATTTTTGAGGACCAAGATCAACTACTCCAAACTGATTTCGACCCATAGCCAGAAAAGTCGATTCTGAAATAAATACTTCATTGGGTTCTGCGAAGGTTTGTATCCTCGAAGCTATGTTTACCGGATCTCCAAAAAGATCGCCGGACTCGTCTATTCCAACTTCTCCGGTGTTGATCCCTATTCGGAAACGAACAAAATGATCGGGATTGAGGACATTCGCATTTCTTGATTCTAATTTTCTTTGGAGTTCATTCCCACACATTACAGCTGATGTTGGAGAATCAAACCTCATCAAGAATCCATCACCAAGACTCTTGACTATTATTCCAGAAAATGTTTCCGTAATTTGTTTTACAAAATTCAGCATTTCATCGTGGAAAAGTTTCATTTCATCAATAGTTTGAGTTGCACTTTTGCGTGTATAACCCTGCATGTCGATAAACATTACAGTCAAAAGTTTATTTTCCATCGATTCACATCCCGCCTTTTTGGTAATATTTAATCTAATTACCTCGCCTGATTGAGGTGACTCAACAATCGAATTTAACTTGTACAGTGATTCTTATGGAAACGCTGAGATCAAATCAAAAGCAGGCAACTTAACTGTTTGTCCAAGGTCGTTTATGATGTTATAGGATTTCCAATCTGTTTGCCCGGTAAAAGTAATCATTTTACCCTCTTTTATAAATGGAGGCAAGTTTCCTTTTTGTGAAGTAACTAGAAAAAGAGGCTGATTATTCATATTTGGGTTTAGTTGATATGAATTTTGATCGTGACGCATTTCATCAAGTTCGTCCTGATCTAATTCTTTTATCATCAAAACGAATTCTCGCCCGTATTGAGGAAAAACCCTTGCTACAAATCCGCGCCATTCAACTGTAACGGGTCCAGTAAATTTGTTTCTGAAACGAAGATTCGTAAGTTGATAATACTTCAAATCGACGGTGGCATAAACTTGACGTGAGACTTTGAAACCCTGTGTTTGAGGTGCTTCCTGCTTATCGAGCTCGAACTTTTTCAATCTGGCCACATCGAGCTTTCTTTCCGCATCGATTCGATAGGTTGCGCTTAGATTCTCCTTCAATTGAAGAGCCTGTTCATAAAGTGATATGGCTTTTTCGAATTCCCCTTTTGCAAAAGCATTAGAGGCTTTGAAGTAAAAGTTGGTTGCACTTTCAGCATCAACACTGGCGAGTTTGCTTTGAATATTCGGATTTCCTGGATTCATCGAATTCGCTTTGGAGTAAAACTCCCTGGCTTGTTCGGCTTTTCCCATTCTTTCATAAACTTTCGCAATTTCAATTGCAACGTTAGATTGGGGTTTTATAGCGAAATAAGTTAAAAAATTCTTTATGGCTTCATCAAGGAGATTAACTTTTGCATAATTTTGCGCAAGCAAATAATAGCTGGCATAAAAATGACTATCAGCTTTCAGACTTGCTTCCAGATGTTTGATTGCTGAAAACAAATCTCCTTTTGCGCTGAAAGCTTTTCCATAATAATAATGGAGACGAGGGCTGTCCTGGTTATTTTCAATCAACCAATTGAGAGTCTTTATGGCTTGCTCTGGTTGCCCTTTTTCCAGCTGCTCTTCAACTTGTTTTTCAGCATTATTGTTGGGAACCTCAGTGGGAGTTTTAACTTCCATCAAGGATGGGTTGGAAGGCTCCATGTTTTGAATTGGTGAAACCAAAGTGTTTGGTGAAACTTGGGAGTTGTTGTAGGTTTGATTGGCCGGTACTGAGGAGGTAGTTGTAGGCTCCTGATACAAAGAAATAGGTTGACGTTGAGTTACAACGGGAGCTTCTTGCGAATATTCTGTCGGGGAACCACCCTGGGAAATCGGGACTTGATTATTCGTTTCTTCTGCTGCGGATTTCAGGGTTTGAGATTGTTCCATAGCTTGTTGTCTTTTCAATTCAACTGAACATCTCCCAATTCCCCGTTGAGCAGAAACTAACGTGGAATCTAATGCAACTGCCACCTGGTAAAATTTGTAAGCTTCTTTAAAATTTCCTGTCAATTCGTAGACCCGGCCAAGATTGTAATTCACTCCGGGATTTCGGGGGGATTGATCAAACGCCTGTTGAAGCATCTGAAGGGCATCTTTGTAGCGTTTTTGATAAATATGATTGACAGCCGCCTCAACTAGAACGTTGGTGTTATCAAATTCAAGAGCCTCGAGTGTAGTACCCCAGAAAAATACAGGGCCCAAAATCCAGAAAATTATAACAAAAACCAATCTTTGCGGCATTTTTTTTTCTCCGACTCTCTTGTTTCCTTAATTTACATTAACAACTTAAAAATCGAAATATTTCTCTTTTGACGAATCAAAATTCGGCGTGTTATTATATTTGCAGATATTAAAATATCGGAGGAAATCATGTCCATATTCAAGTTTGTTTTCTGGGCTTTAATTATCAGTTCTTTTGCCTTTGCAGGTTACGTCTACGGATACCTTTCCGATTAATTTCATTCCTTATGTTTTATCTCCAAATTTCGGGGAGAACCTTATTGCGAGGCTGCGAGGCTTTTTCTGCCGAAGCAAGCTCTCCTCGAAAAAGATAAATATTTGTGCTCTTTCATTCGAAAGGGCGATAGCGTCGATTATTCTTTGGAAGCTCTAACAGCGAGCTCTTTAAGAGTCATGAAACTCTGAACTCTTTGGAGTTTGTCTGGGTCTTTTAGAATTGTTGAGAGGGTTTTCATTGCTCTTAAATCCCCGGCTTTAATCATCAAATCTGCACAAAGCGCCCGAACTTTAACGTTTGAATCATTCAGACCCTCAAACAGAAGTTCTCCGGATTTTTCAGGCGTGATGTTCCCTAAAAAGTTGTATGCACTCATTCGAATTCTAACATCAGGATCTAATCGCATTGGACACACAATATCAAAAGCCTTGGAATATTTTAGACTCGAAATTACTTCAATGAATGCAGCTTTGAGCAGTGGATTTCTCTCTTTTTCAAGGAGAAAAACTATTGCCGGAATATTTTCGGGAGAAGCTGTTTCCCCCATCGAACGAATAATATGTATTAACGCCCATTGGTTCCCATGTTTGAAGGCTGACAGGAGCGCTGAAAAAGTGTCAGGAGACTTTAAACATCCCAGAGCCCAGGCAGTCCTTTCTGCAACCACTCCTTCAGTATCCCCAAGAAGTTTTACCAATTCCTGAATGAGCTCCATGACCCTGAATTTTCCTGCAAGCCAAGCTCCACTTGCTCGTTCCCAACGGTTTTCAGAAGCCAGTAATTTCTTCAATTCCGGCATCATTCTGTCGTGGAAATTATTCTTGAGAAAAATGGAGATCACGTTTGCTTTTACTCGGTTAGAGGAATCTTTTAAATATGGAAAAATAATTTTCTCTATTAACTCGAAAGAAAGTGTTCCCATTGCTTCAATGGCATTTGCACGAATTCTCGGTTCTTGGTGCTGAAGACTATGTTGAAAGTAACCTAGTAAAATTGGTTTTGAAAATCTTCCAAGTCCGAGTATTGCAGTCGCGAAAACATGATTATTGCTTTCCTGCTCAAGAAGGTTCAACAAAATATCCAGGGCATTTTGATCAGGAGCCATTTCCCCTAGTATTCTTGATAAATCGAGCCTTACTCCAAGATCATTGTCTTTGGCCCCTTTTGAGAGGGTTTCCCATTGAGGGAACTCTTTTAAATATCCAAAACTTCGTATAATGGTTTGTCTGACTTTAGGAGAACTCTCCTTTTCGAAAGTTTCTGAAATCGTGCGGGCGCTTTCCTCACAGGAAAGATGCCCAAGAGAAAGCGCGGCAAATGCACGAGTATTCATATCAGGAGAAAACAGCAATTTTTTCAATTCAGGAAATGCTTTCTTTAAGTGCAATCCACCACAGGTTAAAATCGCTTTCCATTTGACAAACCTATCATTGTCGT
Source organism: Candidatus Rifleibacteriota bacterium (assembly GCA_015233565.1). Taxonomy (GTDB): domain Bacteria; phylum Muiribacteriota; class Ozemobacteria; order Ozemobacterales; family Ozemobacteraceae; genus JADFXM01. Next base: position 133,699 of record JADFXM010000006.1, on the reverse strand, counting down.
TTAAAAGTGGCACAATTTCAGATGCATCAATTGGTATTGAAAGGGAATGTATTCCTTCAAGGGCAAGAAAACGAAGGTTAGGATTTGGATCCTTTAGGGCAATTAAAAATTGCTTTAAGATGCGAAATTTAATCTCGTCTGTTTTTTCCATTGCCTGCCCCCATTAGAATTTCATTGCACATCATATCACTTTTTCAGGTATTTCAGCAAACGAGCTTTATATTCCGGATGAAGTTCTTCCACTCCGGCTATTGCTGCAGCGATAAGATCTTGTTTTGAAAAGCCATAAGTCTTTTGAAGATCTTGGAAAGAATAACCTTCCGCTAATCTATCTAATATTAGTTCCGAAACCGCTGATTTGATCATTTTTAACCCCCATTTTCAAGTCCACTGGCAAACTCAAAAATTATATGACGGTAAATTATCGGCAGTATGAAGAAAATCTTGAAACTTTGGCATTGAAATGGAATTAAAGCTTACTTTTAACTTTTAAGACTTTCAATCCAAGTTAGGTTTTACACATTAATAAGGACTTTTTCAATCTAACTTCAAAAATGTGTGGAAGCTCAAAAAAGGGAAACTCTACATTTGAGAAAAACATTTAACTTGAAGCAGGTAAAGTAAAGTTTAGTTAAGCTTTGGTTTTGTAAAGTAAAGTTAGGCAAAGAAAAGTAAGGGTATCGTTCTAAGTTAGATGAAAACTGGCCATCTATAAGTTTGGGCTTCCAATGGATTGTGAAAAATATCAAAGAAATCATGAATACATAATGCTTTATAAGTTATTATTAAAATTATGCCATATCCTCAAAGTGGCTTTAGAAAAGCCTGTCAGAACTATTTTTTTAAACCGATAAAAATGTAACCAAATTTTCTTTTTTGGTATAATAATAAAAGAAGGAAAAAAATAATTTGGGGGAAAAATATGAAAAAAATTTGTCTTTTTTTAAATCTTTTTTTGCTTTTTTTCTTTTTTCAGTTTGCTACAGGCTTGCATGCTCAAGGAAGTGTTGAAGATACTATACATTCTGCAGGCGAATCCGGCCAAGAATCCCCAGGATTGACCACTGACCCGGTAAATTCCCAAAGATCAAATGCGGAATCCTTTCTTGAAGATCAATCGCCAGTAGTACAAACTGAAAATTCTTCCAAACAGAATGGCAAAATATTACTTGCGACTACTAATATTGATGATTTAATAAACCAAATAATTGCCCAGATCGAGGCTGCCTACGGGGCCGGTGCAATAAGCGGTGTAAGAATAATTATTATTAGAATTGGCCCGGATTCCATATCTAACCCTGCCACCCCAAGCCCCGTTGACACCTCTATTTACACAAATGTAACTGTAAATACAAATACATCCGTAGATACTTCTTCCACGGCTAACACTCCGACAAATCCTACAACTTCTGGCAGTTCAATTGCCGGCTTAAAAGCTCAATTGCAGGCATCATATGGAATCTCTGCCGACGAAAACGGTGCCAAATGGACTCAAAAGGAAATTCAGGCAGCTAATGATATTATGGCAACTCTTCCCAAAGCTTTTTGGTCCTGCACAAAAAGCATTTTAAGAGAGACAAGTTATATGAGTCCAAATGTTCTTGGTTACGTCCAAATGGGAATTCCACAAGTTCATCTGGAAAACAGTTGTTGCTACAATGGAACCTTTCAAGGAACACTTGTGCATGAAATGACTCACAATTTCCAGGCCGCTCACCCAGATGTAACCAACGCTTGGGAAAACCAATTCTGGCCAAATGGAAATTCTCCCGTTTCCTCCTCAGTATCAGCTTATGGTAACACTCAACCACTTGAAGATTTTGCCGAATCGGTGAGAACATATTGGCAGTCTGGCCCCGAAATGAAAGCTCAATATCCTGATCGATACCAATTTATCAAAGATAATGTCATGGGTGGAAAGGAATATTAGCGAGTTCTTATTCTTACTATAGTTTTTTTGGGGAATAAAAAAAGACGCGAAAGCGTCTTTTTTTATTCCATGTATTTTTTGGGGAAAATTGAGAATACCTTGCGGATACTAATAAAAAACAAGTAAAATAAAGAAAAGTATCGCTTTGCCTTTCAGGAAAATTTACAGGAGTTCGATGATGAAGATCAAATCGTGTTTTCTTCTTCTTTCGTTTTTCCTAATAGGAAAATGCCTCTCTGCCTGGGATCCCCTAACCCACATGATAATAAATGAAACAGCCTATCAACAGGCACTTACCGAATCAGGAAGTGATTTAATCATTACCGCTGAAAATTACCAAATATTCGTTGGGGGAGCTCCATCACCTGATATGAGACAAACAGGTGGGCCAAATTACCCTGTCAGTTTTCATAATGATATTGAAACAATTAAACGAATGATTGAAATTGCCAAGGATAATCCTAAATTTGGAGTGGAAGATGTTCTCATGGCGCTTGGCTGGGCCGGCCACCTATTTGCTGAGGTTCCCAGTGCGCATACTTCAACGGGGTATCCCAACACGAAAATTTCCTGTACAGTTCAAAATCCCAAAGGTCTGAATCATAGTATAAGCGAGTTTGCGGTCGATTTACTTACTTACCATGAAAATAAAGCCCTTCTTGCGAAAGCTGAGGTTGTTTTTCCTATCCGACTTCTCGAGTCTGCGATGGCTGAAGAATTGAAAAATGGCACCACGAAAGCCACTTTGACTGCTGAAGAAATTAAATCTGCTGCAAATGCCTTCCTCCCTGATGTCGTAGGAATAAAAGCAGTGGCTGAGTATCTCGATAAAAATCGACCTGAATTATTTGATGAATTGGATTCTTTTTATTCCGATAGACGTGAGCCTTTGAAAACAAGCATTAACGATGTAAAAAATTTTCTACTTGATTTCGCAAGACGCGATTTTAAGAAAAGTTTAAATGGGTCCGCTGATGGTGTTGATAGCGTTGGGATAGCATTGAATGGAAGCTTGACACAAAAAGGAAAGCAGCTTGCCCTCGGAATATTAGGAAAAGCCCTGAAAACCGGAGATGGCAGTGATGCTGTTACAATGATTTCTTATTACTTTGTCCGTGCTGGTTTAAGTAATTCTCTATGGCGAGATTCTTTTCTCAAAGCTGCTTTTGCCAGTAACCCAGCAACTGGTTCGAGTGACCAGGGAAGAAATCAAAAGATTTTTAATCGCTACCTAGAGGGACTTCTTACAAGATACGACTTAACCTATCCTGAAATTTTGGCCTATGCCCAACAGGGATACGAGAATGACTCGGCCACAGTTGAAGCAAGAAAGGCACAGTTTGTGAAACAGGGTTTAAAGGGTGATGGCAGAAAAGAAGTCAAAATTGAAGAAGCCATGGTTGCCGTTCGTGAGGTAGAGAGAATTGAGACGGTTCGAAACCAATGGCCTTGGTTTTGGCCATGGCGCCCCGATGATTTACAACTGGCTGAAGCACGTGAAAAGGCTTCAAGATTAATTTCTTATGCTATCAGCGATGGGAATCTCATGACCGGAGATCTTCTTCAACGGGCAAATTATCTTCTTGATATCTCCAAATCTTTGAGAAAGGAAATAACTGATTACAAAAATATTTCCATAATTAACCCTCTTGAAAAATTCAGAAAAAATAAAGAATTGAGCGCTCTTTCAGAAACCTGTGGCAAGGAAGAACGTATCCTTTCAGAAATTATTAGGATCAAACTTGCTCTTGGCCAAGGATCGGATTCTTCAACTAAACTTTCAACCATGCAAAACCAAACTCTTAAACGGATTTCTGAGACTGAAAATAATATTTCCCAAGCAAAGGTGCTTTACGGCCAAACACCTACCTGGAATCTGGTGAAACGTGATCTTTTGAATGACAACATTAAACAGCTTGAACAGTCCCTCAATAATCTAAAGGAATATCTTGAAGTATTGAATTTAAGTTCAGGAGCGGCCTCTTCTGCTTTACCTTCTTCGACAGGCTTTGCAGTCGCTTCGGCTCCGCTGGTCATAGAAAATTCAGGAGGCGATTGCGGGCAGAATCTTTACTCTGTAAATTCGGTAAAAGCTTCACCCTCTTACCTGAAGGCACTCGCAAATTTTGAAAAAGCCTATAAAAGCTATAGCGACTTAATTCAAAAGAAGAAGGCCGATGATCCCGAGGTTAAACAAGCCTTGCTTAACCTTCAGGAAGCCAATCGAATGAAGAACGTGGCAAAGTAATACCAATTTCAATAGTTCATTCATTTATCGTTAACATTCCAAAGGAAAGAGCCGATACTCGACGCGTTTAATTCTATTCAGTCGAGGAAAACATGTACAATAAAACTCTTTGGAACTTGTCTTTGGGAATGTTAGCTTTTCTTGTTTTTGTTGTTCCTGCAAATGCGATGCAAATTCTCTTTCAGGGTGGGGTAAATGGTGCTATCGGGCCATTAACAGAAGGAGACTTTGCTCGATTTCAAGGCGCGATCTCAAAAGTTCGTGAAAAAAACCCTGAAACATTGCTGGTTTCAACAGGAGGAATACTGGGTCCATCCCCGGTAAGTTTGAAGGACGGTGGTCGAGGCATTCTCGGCCTCTTGAACGATTTGAAATTAGATGTTGCCATGCCGGGCCCCCATGATTTTTTTGATGGTGCGCAAAACCTTCTTGACCGGGTTGCAGAAGCCAATTTCCCGTTTGTACTTACTAACACTAACCCCCTTTCAGCTTCAGTTTCGGCTTCTTTTCCTTTGGAGCGTTTAAAGCCATATGCATTCTTCGAGAAAAATGGAAAGAAAGTAATGGTATTTGGAGTTATTTGCCCATCAGTAGCTAAAGATTGGCCCCATTGGGATCCCAGAATAACACTGATTACTCCCTTAGAAGCTGTTGCAAAATACGAAGCTAAAGCCAGGGAAGCTGATTTAGTGATTTTGTTATCAAATATGTCTTTTCGGGATAACGTTCTCTTACTAAAGAAACTAAAATGGGTACATGTTGTAATTACTAACCCAATGACCCCGGATGAAGCTTTTTTTGGAGAGAGCCTGGATTTTGGACTTAGGGATGGGAGGCGAATCTGCTGGACTATTCCAGGTGACCCTTTGCCGGGACTTTTAACCTTGACTAAAAAGGACGAAAGCTGGGAAACCAGAAGAGAAAGTTGCTTAAAAATTTCAGAAATTACCCCTGAGCCAGAAATTGCATCACACGTAATTGGACTTGAAGAAGCTGCGAAGCGGGAATTAGAAAAATCGCTTGAATCGTTAACTGAATCAGAAATTAATGATCCGAATACCGCTTTGGGAAATGCGCTTCGGGTTAAATTGAATGCAGAAATTTCACTTTTACCACCGGGGCTCTGTAGAAGCCAAAAAATTCCATCTACTCCAACGGAGTGGGACATTCGTTCCTCATTTCCATATCCTGATCGAGCTGCGCTCATGGAAGTTGATGGCGTTACGCTTTCATCGATTTGGATGCGCAGAAATGAGCCTTTATTGGGTGAGTGGGGTTTTGCCTTGATTGGACTTAAAGAAACGGCTGGCCAGCTTACTGTAAATGGTCGGCAACTTCATGCTAACGAAAAGTATAAAGTGGGCACTACAGAGTTCATTGCCAGAGGTGGATTTGGTTTGCTGCAAGCTGATCCCCGTGCAATCAAGACTCAATATGTTTCTGACCTTCTTGTTTCCTATTTTTCCGAGCCATCTAAAAAACGTCTCGCGGAAATACGCAAAATCGAAAAAAAACCTGCAACGAAGTATGAGTTTTCTTTGAGCGGCTCTTACAGTCAATTGACATTTTCTGATGGAGCCCAAGCTTATCAATATACAGATCCTCAGGCAATTTATCGGGGTAGCGATATCCCGGGGCTTGTTGGAAACCCGAATATTACAAGAAACTTTAACATGCATTTTCAAGACGTTGTGGAGGGAGCATCGAGTGAATGGATGGGGAGAATTGACTCAAATTACTGCGAATTTAAAGGCTATAAACTAAACGATAGCTTAGTTGGAAAATTACGCTATCAAAAACTTTCTTTGCGTCAAACATGGCAACCTTTTGCAGATATTGACCTTGAAGGAACCAACCTTCAACCGGATGTTCCTGATAAGCGGCAACCCTTCTTTGCTAAATCAGTCTTAGGGCTTTCTCGGAATTTTTCCAAGGATTTTAAATTATTCGCTGGAATTGCCGAGATGATCAGATTTTCAGTTGATGGAAAACCCAGTAATAGTGGATTGAATATTGGTTATGAGTATAAATCCAATCCCAAAAATCGAGTTGAAGTTACCTCAATTCTTTCCTTCTTTTCTTCATTTGAAAACAGCCGAGTTAGTACTTATGATGGTTTTATCAGTTTAAAATTCCCGATATTCAAACGTTTGATGGCAATTGTTAAACAATCAGCTTTTGGATGGAAAGATTCAAATGTTGCTGGAATGGGTTGCAAGATGGAAACCTTCACAGGGCTAGGTTACGATTTCTCGTGGCGTAGATTTTAGGTCTTTTATACCAATAATAAAGAGAGATTAAGCATGAATATCAAAGTGATGAAATTTGGTGGAACTTCAGTTGGAAATGCAGAAAGAATGCAAAATGTGGTCAAGCTTGCAAAAGAAGCTTGTAATGCTCATAAAGTCGGGCTTGTGATCTCTGCAGTTAGTGGAATAACGAACAGTTTGATTTCCAGTATTTCCAAAGTCCTTGCCGGAGAACCAGTCAGTGAGCATGTTCAAATTTTTTCCAACTCGCATGCAAAAATCCTTGATGAACTTAAGGAAAAAAATCCAAAGCGCTTTGATGTTGCTATTTCTGAGGTTGCCAAAGTAACAGCTGAATATGAAAATTTATTGACAGGTGTCAAACTTCTTTCAGAATGCTCCCCGAGTGTTCTCGATCACATAAGCAGCTTGGGGGAAAGAGCCAGCATACAGATAATTCTTGCATTGCTGGAGAATGAAAATTTAAAAACGCAATTGATAGATCCAAGAGAATTTATCTTGACCGACAGCGTATTTGGTAATGCCTCTCCATTGATGCCTGAGATTCAGGAACGTTTTAGAAGAATTTCTGATTCTTGGGTTCAAGTTTTTTTAATGCCTGGATTCTATGGGGCTAATAAATCCGGAAAAATCACAACCCTTGGGAGAGGGGGCTCAGACTATTCCGCCTCGATAATGGCGGCAGCTATGAACGCGGAGGTTCTTGAAATATGGACTGATGTAGATGGCATTTTTTCAGCCGACCCAAGAATTGTACCGGAAGCTTTTGTTCTGAATAAAATGAGTTATTTTGAAGCTATGGAACTGGCTTTTTTTGGCGCTAAAGTACTGCACCCTCGCACTATCGCTCCAGTCGTAGAAAAGAAGATTCCTACATGGATAAAAAACTCCTTTAATCCATCGTTTCCCGGAACTTTGATTCAAAATAAGCCTGAAGATCTTGATTTAGAAAATTCAGGTTCAACGAGTCCTGTAAGAGGCCTTTCAACTCTGAACGGAGTTGCCATGATCGGAATTTCCGGTGCCGGAATGCGAGGGGTTCCTGGTGTTGCTGCAAGAGTTTTTTCAGCCATGGCCAGAGAAGGCATTTCTGTGATACTTATTACACAATCCTCATCTGAATACTCAATTTGTTTCTGCGTTTCCAAAGAGCAGGCCAAACAAGCTGCCAATTCCCTTGAATTAGAGTTTTCCCTGGAGAGAGGTGCCGGTTTGGTCAATTTGATTGAAATCCTTCCGGATCTCACGATTCTATCTGTAGTTGGTGATCAAATGCGCTCCCGGCGAGGAATTGCAGGAACTTTGTTTTCGGCACTTGCTTCTGCAGATGTAAACATCGTTGCCATTTCTCAAGGGTCATCAGAGAGAAATATTTCTGCAGTTGTGCGATCTGACGATTCCGAACGATCAATGCAAATTGTCCACCAGTTTTTCTTTAGTACTCGGCAGGAAATTCAAGCATTTGTTGTTGGAACTGGAGCCGTTGGCGCCGAGCTTTTAGAGCAAATAAAAAACCATAAAAAAAAGCTTCTGGAGCGCGGTATAGATCTTCGAGTCTGCGGAATTGCTAATTCCCGAAAGTTGTTAACTGATTTCAGGGGAATAGATCTCACAAATTGGTCCAATCTCTTTAAAACTTGCGATACCCAATTCATCATTCGAGATTTAATCCATACTATTTCCAAGGCCCGCTTTTTAAATCCGATTTTCGTTGATTGTACGGGTAGCACAGAAATTCCTGAACTATACCCGGATATTTTTGAAGCTGGTATGCATATAGTCACTCCAAACAAAAAAGCCAACTCTTCGGACATGGAATATTACAGATGCCTCAGACAAACTGCTGAAAGGAGAAAACGCCATTTCCTTTATGGAGCAAACGTAGGAGCAGGACTTCCAATAATCGAGACCCTAAAAAATTTGATTAAAAGCGGGGATAATTTGATAGCCTGTCATGGAATTCTCTCTGGATCATTATCCTTTATTTTTGGTTGTCTGGATGATGGAATTCCATTTTCTGAAGCCATAGAAATGGCTCGTCAAAAAGGTTTTACTGAACCAGATCCTCGTGATGATTTGGCTGGTTTGGATGTTGCCAGGAAATTATTGATCCTTGCCAGGGAAGCTGGTTTGCAATGCGAATTAAGAGATGTCAAAATTTCCTCTCCTCTCCCGGATGGCTTTTCGATGAAAGGTTCTATTTCAGAATTCCTTGAGAACACTCGAAAATTAAACTCCCATTTTGTGGAAAGAATTGGCCAGTTGAAGAAAAAGAATGAAACGCTAAGGTTTTTAGGAAGTGTTGAGCGGGGAATCTGCCAGGTTGGTCTCGTTGAAGTGCCGTCGTCTGACCCGTTGTACCATGTGAGGGGTGGTGAAAACGCAGTCAGCTTGCTGACCGACCGATATAATCCGATTCCACTTGTAGTAAGAGGTTACGGCGCAGGACCAAAAGTGACCGCAGCAGGGATTCTGGCTGACATTCTTAAAACGGTGTTCTGGAATACTCAGGAAATTCTGAAATAATAAAATCGCGGCGGTAAGCTTTTTTGCAAACCGCCGCAATAAATGACTGTTTGTTGCTTTATTGAGCAGATGCCATCTTTAGTTCAAACTTTCCGTTGAGGGTTTCCTGTGAATTGCCGCCGACGAATACTTCAAAGTTGCCTGCTTCCGGCCCCCAGGACATATCAAAACGATAAAATGCCAAGTCATTGGAATTTAACTCAAATTCCACCTTCTTTGTTTCACTGGGGTTGAGTTGTACTTTTTTGTAACCTTTTAACTCTTTTACCGGACGTGTGACGCTTCCAGCTATATTTCGGACATAAAGCTGAACCGTTTCTTCGCCTCCCATTTTTCCTTCGTTTTTTACATCAACCGAAATTTTCAAAACATCCTTTTCCCCTATTGTTTTTGAAGAAAGGGTCAGTCCGGAATATTTGAAAGTTGTGTAAGAAAGCCCCCAACCAAAAGGATATAAAGGAGTGTTTGGGATATCAATATATTTGCTGGTGTATTTGTTTTTTGGATCAATAGGACGGCCCGTATTTTTCATATTGTAGTAAATTGGAATTTGTCCGACGCTTCTTGGGAAGGAAATTGTTAATTTGCCTGAAGGATTGTAGTCTCCAAAAACTACTTCCGCTACTGCTTTTCCCCCCATTGTTCCGGGGAACCATGCTTCAAGAATCGCGTCAACTTTTTTGGTCAATTTGGTGATGGTAAGCGGGCGCCCGTTAAAAAGAACTGCAACTGTAGGTTTTTTTACTGTAGCAATTGCTTCAACCAAATCGTTCTGAACTCCGGGAAGGTCAATGTCTGAGCGTGAAGAAGCCTCTCCGCTCATTGATTCACGTTCTCCAATAGTTAGAATTATTACATCTGCTTCTTTGGCAGTTTCGATAGCTTTTTGAAAGCCTGAATGACTTGATTCGGTTATGTCACAGCCCTGAGCGTATAGAACCTCAACCCCTGGATTGACAATTTCTTTTATCGAGTCAAGCACAGAGACTGGTTTTTTCCCATCACCGGCTGCGTGCCAGCTTCCCAGCAAGTCTTCAGTGGAAGAAGCCAGTGGTCCTATTACTGCAATTTTCTTTATGTCTTTTCTCAGTGGCAGAATATTTTTCTCATTTTGAAGCAATACCATGCTTTTTTTTGCCATTTCGAGCGAAAAAGCCAGATGTTTAGGGTTTAAAACCATTTCGCGTTGTCGATTTTCATCACAATATCGATAAGGATCTTCAAACAATCCAAGTTTCCATTTGGCAATCAGGATTCTTTTAACAGCTTCGTCTATGCGGTTCATTGGAACGATACCATCTTTAACCTGTTTGGCGAGATATTTCATGTAGACTCCGCCTTCCATGTCCATGTCAACTCCAGCCAAAACTGATAATTTTCCTGCCTCTTCTTCGTTGGCAGCAATTCCATGAGGAACCAGCTCGTTAATGGAAGTATAATCGGTTACAACGAAGCCATTAAATCCCCATAGATCGTGCAAAACTTTTGTTAAAAGAAATTTGTTGGCGGTACAAGGAACCCCTGAAAGGTCATTAAACGCAGTCATGAAAGATCCAACTCCAGCTTCAACGCAAGCTTTGAAAGGAGGAAGATAGGTTTCAAAAAGAGTTCGTTCTGAAACATCTACTGAATTGTAATCGCGTCCACCCTGCGCTCCACCATATGCAGCATAATGCTTTGCACACGCTATAATTGTGTCTGGCTTGGAAAGATCATCTCCTTGGAACCCCTTTACTCTGGCTTTTGCAATCAGACACCCTAAATATGTGTCTTCTCCAGATCCTTCTGCAACACGTCCCCATCTCGGGTCGCGTGCGATATCGACCATCGGTGCGAAAGTCCAGTTTATTCCTTCGGCGGATGCTTCAATAGCAGCAATTCTACAGGATTTTTCGATTGCCGCCATGTCCCAGCTACAGGCTTCAGCAAGCGGAATCGGCATTATGGTTCGATGGCCATGAATTACGTCATAACCAAAAATTAGCGGAATCTTGAGACGACTACTTTCTACTGCAACTTTCTGAAGCTTCTTTGTATATTCAGCAGTGAGGGCATTGAAAATAGCACCGCATTTTCCGGTTTTGATGTAGTCCATATAATTATCATCCATTTTTGCACCGGTTGTAGCCCAACCGCTTGTATAAAGCGTCATCTGCCCGATTTTTTCTTCGAGAGTCATTTTTCCCAAGAGGTCGTTTATGGTTTTCTCCATCTTCGGGTCGGCGAAAAGCCCGATCACACAGGAAAGCGAGAAAACAACCATTAGAGTACAAAAACACCTTTTAAATCTCATACTTGTAGAACTCCAATTCATAAAACCTCCATTGTAGTGACAATAATTTGAACACCAAGTTTGCATTTCAAGAAGTGTTTCTCATTTTATCCGTAGCATTTAAAAAATGCATTTTAAGGCCAAGTGATGTAATTGTTTAAATTCCTCCAAAAAACATCCTCATTTTTTCGCAATCTTTCGTTTTAATAAAGCCATACTAATGCTTTCAGTTCCTCACTGTTTTTAGTCAGCGCTTATTATGGGTGGAACAGCACAGTTAAACGCGGTGAATTACTTAAAGAATTGAATGTTTAGTATATTTTGACAACTGCGAGCATTTTACCATATACCGATTATTTTTCAAATTGTTCTCAAATGTGCAGGGCAAACGCTTACTTTTTGTTGATCTGATGCGATTAATCTTTTCATTGCCGTTTCATAAATCATATTTTTCTGCTAATATTTTTTTCAAAAAATGAGCTTTTTATACGAAATTCCCGGTAAAGTAGCTTCAACAGGAAACCTCGTAAAAGGTTGATTAATAGCGAAAAAAGTGTACGTTTGCCCTGCTCAAATGTGCTATGCTAATTCAGAATTTTAAATTGTTTTCCTCGATTTCGCCGAAAAAATTAGACACGAACTTAGCTAAAATGGTATAAAAGGTATTACTATATGGCAAACAAGAAGCCTAAAATCCTTCTCGTTGATGATATAATTGAAAATATCGAGGTACTCGCTTCCATCCTCAAATCCGATTATGAAATCTCGTTTGCTTTGGCGGGAAAAAAGGCTTTAAAAATGGCCCAATCATCATCTCCGCCGGATTTAATTCTTTTGGATGTCATGATGCCTGAAATGGATGGATTGTCGGTTTGCAGTAAACTGAAAGAGAACACACTTACTCAGAATATTCCGGTAATCTTTGTTACTGCTCGAAGCGAGGAGACTGATGAAACAGATGGTTTTTCCATTGGTGCTGTTGATTACATCACCAAGCCGGTTAGTCCTCCCGTCGTAAGAGCGCGAGTGAAAACTCACCTTAGTTTGGCGGCTGCCAGAATTCAACTTGAAAAGCAAAATGAAATCCTCCAGGAAAATGTTAACCTGCGGGAGAGAATTGACGAAATTTCCAGGCATGATTTGAAAAGCTCACTTTCCATATTTCTCACTGTTCCCGAAATGCTTAAAACAGCCAAAAACCTTCTGCCACATCAAATCGAATGGTTGGAACTTCTAGCCAGAACTGCTGAAAGACTGAAAGATGTAATTTTTCGTTCTTTGGATTTGTACAAAATGGAAAGAAATGAATACAAACCGATTCATGCAAAAGTTAATCTTGCGAAGATAATCCAGGAAATTTTCCGGCAGCTTGAAAACTTGATACTGGAAAAGAAGTTGTCTACTGTTCTATCTCTCGACAAGAAACCGCTTGTTAAAGATGAAATTTTTGAATTGAAGGGAGAAGAATACTTGTATTTTGCACTTTTTACTAATCTTTTAAAGAATGCTATCGAAGCTTCTCCTGAAGGTGAAAAAATTATAGTGGAAATGATTTCTTTTCCGCAATCAACAGTAATCATAAAAAATCGAGGCGTCATTCCTCCTCAAATTCAGGGACGCTTTTTCCAACGATATGTCACTTTTGGCAAGGAGCATGGAACAGGATTGGGAGCTTATTCTGCAAATTTGATGGCAAAAACCCTTGGTGGGACACTTTCCTTTACATCTAATGAAGTTGATGGGACTTCATTGATTTTTTCCATGGTAAAGCTAGCTTCTGAAACAGGTTCTAACAAATCTTGCAAAAAGAAGAATTCTGCTGAGCTATTAGCCGGCTGAATTTGTTTTTTAATAAGAAAGGAGTTATCGTGTTTTTCATACGACTTTCGTCCAAATGGGATATTTTCATCTTGAGTTTGTTTTTTTCAATCTCTTTTTTCTCTACCGGATTGGCACTTACTTTATCTGAAGCATTGGAGATTGTTGCTTCACATCCTTCGATTTTAACAAAGCAAATAATTGAAAAACAAGCCCGTGCTGCATCTGAAGACGCTGGAAAACGCTTGAGCGACAAACTTCTGTTCGAATCCGAAGACTTTTCTGGCACTCTTCCGGGGTTCTCGCGATCACAAACAACATTGACTTTTCAAAGACCATTATTGGACAGAAAAAAAGTCGATTCAGCCCGGACGTTGGCCCTGACTTCAATTAAATCGACTCAATTAGACACTGAACGAACTAGTTGGGAAGTATCAAATGCTGTCCAAACCACTTTTCATGAAGTATTGGTTCTACATAATCTCCTCAATGTTACTGAAGAAGGTGTGTCACTTGCAAAAAAACTTCTGGAATTGACAAAAACACGCAGTGAGGCGGGAGCAGTTCCTGAGAGCGAAGTTTTAAAGGCTGAACTTGAGTTGAATCGTTCATTAACCGAGAATAGAAAGCTTGAAGGCCAGATGGAGCAAGGAAAAAAAGCATTGATTCGCGAGATGGGTTTGGAATCTCTCGAAAGTTTTGACGTTGTTGGTACCTTAACTCCCGATATTTCTCTTCCCAAGGAAGGGGTCCTTTCCGATTCATTGCTGAAATTTTACCCCGAATTAAGACAACTTCAGATTGACAAGAGTATTGCACAAGCCAAAGCTGCTCACTTGAAAACAATTAACCGTCCAGGCTATTCCATTGCAGGAAGTATCAGAGATTACCGGGAAACTAATGATGTTGGGTTTGTTGTTGGGTTTGAGGTTGAACTTCCAAATAAGAAGGCCAATTCTGGGGAAAGGCTGGCAATTGCGATGGAAGGTGATCGGATCGAAAACGAGAAAATTCGCCTCCATAATGAATTGAAAAATTCGCTGAAGGAATCCTTAACCAGATTTGAAACGAACCGTCATATTGCACTCAACCTCAGGGATAAGATTCTCCCTTCCTCAAAACAAATTCTCGAATTGGCATTGGAGGCTTATCGACTAGGAAAAACCAACCAACTTCTGGTACTGGATGCCCAAAAAGCTGTAATCCAGAACCGACGGGACTATTTTGAAGCACTGGGGCAAATGTATTCTGCCCTGGATAATATGGAAAAACTTTGTGGAGTTTGCCTCGTTAATGAAAAACACGGTGAATGACTATTTATCTCAATAATAGTGCTGGTTGTTTTTGTGTCGTATTATTGCTGGCGAACGAAAAGCTGCTTCTGAACTCTTGTCACACCTCTTATAAATTAGGCTAAAAATTTTACTTTTGTTGAATTTTGTAAAATGCCTGTAGATTAGAATGACAGCTAGTGTCATTAAACAAATTAGGAACGTTACATTGGGAAGTGGAGAAAAACTATGAAATCTCTGACGAAGTTTTTTATTTTTATCACAATGATATTTTTTGCTCAAGCGGTTTGTTCAGAGGATAAAAAGGCCGGAGAAGGCGCAAATGCTTCTTTTTCCAGCGCAGAAGACTCGAAAATTAAGGAAAAACCAGAAGTTCAGACGGGCCAGGATGAAAAAAAAGAAGAAGAGGAAAATAAGTATGTAGATGACCCAGAAAAAAATTTTTCTGAAAAGAATATTGAGGAATTGATGAAAAAAGCATGTGAGCATAAGATTCCCATGCTTGAATGTGACAGATGCCGTTTTGAATTAGGAGTCGTGAAGGTCCCGGCAACTTCCAGCTCGCTGATTGCAGTTGAAAACCTGGAGATTACGCCTGAAGAAATTTCGGTAGATGTTAATGGTGAACTGTCTTTTGACGAAAACAGGATCAGATGCATTACTCCCCGTTTCGGAGGTCGCCTTGCATCTATTTCTGCTCGCATTGGCGATTTGGTAAAAGCTGATGAGTCGCTTTTGGTAATGGAAAGTTCTGATTTAGCCCAAGCAGCAATCGAAAGCCTTAAACGCCAATCGGAATATGACCTTGCTTCAAAAAAGTTGGTTCGTGAAAAATTTTTGTGGGAAAAGAAGATTACGTCTGAACAGGACTTACAGGAAGCGCAAGCTATCGCGGATCTTTCAAAGATTGAACTGGAAAATTCAAAGCGAAAATTGAGAATTTTTGGTTTTTCGGATTCTCGCATTGAGGGCTTAAGCCGAAAAACTGATGATCCCATTTTTAAAGGGGAAATGATTATCCGCAGTCCTTTGACGGGACGGGTACTCGCTCGTGATGGAAACATAGGAGACATGCTTACAGGTGAAAAGGAAGTCCTAAAAGTTGTCGATCTTACGCATCTTTGGGGAGTTGCTCAAGTTCACGAAAAAGATCTGGCTGACGTAATTTCAGCATTAAAAAGTTCTGAAATCAAGGCCAAAATTTGGGTGGAAGCCTTTCCCGACCAATATTTTATGGGAACCGTATTTGGAGCTGACCCTCGTATTTCACCTGAGACGCGGACTCTTCCGATTCGGTTACTAGTGGAAAACCATGATGAATGCTTGCGTCCCGGGATGTTTTTCAGAGCGAAACTTTTCTTTGGCGCATCGCAAAATGTTCCAACACTGCCTGGGAAAGCTTTAATGGAAGATGAGGGCCGGACTTTTGTTTTTCTTAAATACGGCGAAAACATGTATTTTAGGAAAAATGTCAAAGTCGGCAAAAAAATTGGCGATCGCATTGAAATTATTAAAGGTTTGAAGGCTGGAGACAAGATTGTTACGAATGGTGCATTTCTTTTAAAATCAGATGTTCTGCGCGAAAAAATGGGGGCGGGTTGCGCCGATTAGTAATGCTAAAATTCTCAGCAGAGATAGGCTGGGTGCTTAAAATCAATGTTTTCTCTATCAATGCTTTGTGTGGATTGACGTGGGAATTACCTTAACCCAGGTCGATAAATGGTGTTTGTGAATAATAACTTTTGAATAATGATAAAATTTGGAAAAAAAGAGACACTGTTGCAAATTCGCTGAAAAAATTTATAAAAAACTAGAGGAGACAATTTTAGTGTAAAAGGAAAAAGTTTACGGCTTTTTCTCTTAAATCTCTGTTTTAAAACAGGTTTTGAAGGCAATTTATCAGCTACATTCATACAACCTCAAAAAAGAAAGAAATTCGCCAATTACCGTGGTTAGCTTGAGTTGAGCTCATGGATAAATAAATTGATAGGGACAGAAAATGGAATCGATTACGCATTGGTTGCTTAGAAATAGGGCATTGGTATTCATAGCTGTAATTTTTACAATTCTTGTCGGAATTTGGGCTTGGCGGAAACTTCCCATTGATGCTTTTCCTGATGTCACGAACATTCAGGTCATGATTTTGGCAAAGGCTTCGGGCTTGTCCAGTACAGATGTTGAACAACAGATTACCTTCCCCATTGAACAGAAAATGACGGGGATGAGAGGCATAATTCAGATTCGTTCCGTTTCCAAAAATGGAATTTCGCAAATCGTCGTTGTCTTTGAAGATGGAACAGACCCTTATTTTGCGCGGCAACAAGTTTTTGAGCGTTTGCAGGATGCCAAAGATGGACTTCCCCCAGGTGTTGAACCTGAGATGGCACCCTTGAGTACCGGTTTGGGAGAAATTTTTCAGTATACAATTGAGAGCAATACTCTTTCAGCTATGGATTTAAGAACAATTCAGGACTGGGTTGTTGTTCCGCAACTACGTCCCATTACCGGAGTCAGTGAAGTGAATAGTTTTG
Source organism: Candidatus Rifleibacteriota bacterium (assembly GCA_015233565.1). Classification (GTDB taxonomy): domain Bacteria; phylum Muiribacteriota; class Ozemobacteria; order Ozemobacterales; family Ozemobacteraceae; genus JADFXM01. Next base: position 116,812 of record JADFXM010000006.1, on the reverse strand, counting down.
GTGGTTTTTCCCGCCAATATCAAGTGCTGGTAGACCCGGAGCGTTTGCAAAAATATGGATTATCACTCGACAGTGTGGTCACAGCTTTGGAGAAAAGCAATGCAAATGCAAGCGGCAAATTTATTCAAAAAGGTTGGGAACAAACTTACGTTCGTTCTCTAGGGTTGTTGAAAAACATTGATGACATTGGACGGATTGTGTTGAAGGTCAAGAATGGTGCATCAGTGCTTATTAAGGATGTTGCCGAAGTTGCGGTTGGGCACGAAGTACGTCAAGGTGCAGTAACTCGTGATGGAAAAGGAGAAGTTGTTGCCGGAATGGTCATAATGCTTCGGGATGCTAACTCCAGAACGGTTGTTGAAGATGTAAAAGCAGCTATTCCTAGAATCCAGGGATCACTTCCAAAAGGAGCACAACTGAATGTTTTCTACGACCGCACCTTTTTGATTGAAGCATGTATTAAAACAGTCTTGGATGCAATGAAACACGGCGCTGGCTGGGTTATTCTCATTTTGTGCCTTTTTCTGGCTGAAATCCGTACAGCTCTCCTCGTGATCATTTCTTTGCCGCTTACTTTTTTAGCTTCCTTTGCAATTATGAAATTTTTAGGAATGTCCTCTAACTTGATGAGCTTGGGAGGACTTGCTTTCTCCGTTGGAATGGTTGTAGATGCTACGGTTGTAATTCTGGAAAACGCAAGACGACATCTTGCTGAAAAAAAAGATTATGAAACCGATTTTGAAGTCATTACTCATTCAATCGTTGAAGTGGGAAGGCCAACCTTATTTTCTGTAATAATCATTGTACTGGTCTTGGTTCCTCTTTTTTCTCTCGAAGGAATGGAAGCAAAGATGTACGGACCTTTGGCCCTTACCATGCTGATTTCACTATTAGTATCCCTTTTGATTGCGCTGTTCTTCATGCCTGCATTGGGCTTTTCAATTTTACCACGCGGCAAGGAAAGAGAATTTTTCATCACAAAATTTTTGCGTGTTTTCTATCGGTGGATATTGCATTTTGCTCTGAGGTTCCCTTCTTTCATTTTTTTGGGAGCGATATTTCTGCTGATTTGGTCTGCTTCTCTGGCATCCAAAATTGGAACGGATTTCATGCCAACGCTTCAGGAAGGGGCCATTGCTATCAATGCGGTAAGACTTCCAAATGCCGCACTGGAAGGCTCTGTTGAGGTTTCCACCGAAATTGAGCGAAAACTTGCGAAAATCCCTGAAATCTCGTCGGTTGTGTGCAAAACCGGGCGGGCAGAAATTTCGGAAGATCCAATGGGCCCTGATGAAACAGATATTTTCATTAATTTGAAGACTCGAGAGGAAATGCCTGAATCAAGAGATCAAACGGAGTTAGTGGAAGTCATACGGGATGAATTGACACAAATTCCCGGTTTGCGATATTCGTTTTCCCAACCAATTGCTTTGCGTGTTAATGAATTGATTTCAGGTATCAAAAGCGATGTTGCAGTAAAAATTTTTGGCGACGATTTGGAAATACTATCTCGTTTTGCAAAACGCATTGCTGATGCAATAGGTACAGTGCCAGGTGGGTATGATACCAAAGCTACCCAGGTATCAGGAATGGATCAAATTGATATAGAAATTGAGCTTCCTGCGCTTGCCAGATACGGATTAACGGTTAAGGATGTGAACGAGATCATCGAAACTGGCATTGGCGGAAAGACTGTTTCGACAATGATTGAAGGACAGCGCAGATTCCCTATTGCGGTACGATTTATGGAAGATGTTCGAAAGACTGAAGAGAAAATAAACCTTCTGAAGATTCCTACTGCCGATGGAACGCTTATTCCCCTGAATCAAATTGTGAAAATCAAACATGTCGAGAGCCCTATTGAAATCGACCGCGAAAACAATCGTCGTCGAATGGTCGTAGAAACAAACGTCCGTGGCCGTGATCTGGGTGGGTTCGTCTCTGAACTGCAAAATAAAATTAAACCGATTGAAAAGGAATTACCTTACGGATATTCTATCAGCTATGGAGGGCAATTTGAAAATCAGCAACGCGCAATGACGCGTCTGAGTTTGGTTGTACCCTTGGTCTTGTCCCTGATTTTTGTTCTTCTTCGCCTTGCAATGGGAAGGTTCAGCGATTCATTCATGGTGCTTTTAAATCTTCCATTCTCAATTGTGGGTGGAATCATTGCAGTATATTATTTCGGCATGTCACTTTCGGTGTCTGCTGCGGTTGCCTTTATTGTCCTGTTAGGAATTGCAGTGCAAAATGGAGTTTTGTTGGTAGCTTTTTTCAGACAGTTGATAAATCGGGGAATGTCCGTAAATCGGGCAGTAAAAATGGGTTGTGCTTTGAGATTTCGTCCGTTGATGATGACTGCTTTAACATCTTTCATCGGACACATTCCAATGCTCTATTCAAGAGGCTCAGGAGCTGAAATTCAAAAACCGCTAGCTGTTGTCGTTAATGGAGGATTAATTACTTCAACCATTCTTACGTTAGTTGTTCTACCGGTTCTTTTCAGATGGTGGGAACGCCGCCGTCTTTTGAAGATTAGAGCTACCGGGGCAAGAAGAAAAACTCTTGTAGGATTGAAGTAATCTCAGACTTCCTGAATTAGAAGGAACTCATTTGGCACAATTCTGAAGAATTTTCGGCACAAATAAACACTTTTTTCCCTTGAAAAGTGCCAGATGGAATTCCGATTAGAAACTCTGAATTTCTGATCAATTCAAATACGCATCAGGATATCTGAATCTATACCCCAGATTAAATTTGAACGTTATTGCTTTTTCAACTGCAACGCTTCAGTTAACTATTGTGGGACCTTAAACATTGGTAGACCCGGCTAATTTCTGACCCACCATAAAAGAAAAAAAGACCCATCAAAGAAAATCAGCAACTAAAGAAAAAGCTTGGTCAAAAGAGTTAAATGTTGCCACACGGCAACGTGGGTCAGTATTCCGGCGGTGCCTGGGTCAGTTTTTATCCGGTGGTAACATTAAACATTGTACAAATCAACTGAAAAGCATCTTTTCGAGGTGGTCGTCGAGCGCTTGCACTGAGCGAAACCGAAGAGGAGTCGAAATTCCCTAAATACTAAAATTAATTTTGCGGAAGTGAGTCTACCTTTTTGACGGAAAGAATAAGCTTGATTGCAACAAAGGTTCCCACGGTGTCGATTAATTAATCATCTGATGTTTAACAGCTTGTGCGTTTGAAGACTTAGGCGCCATATCGGATTCTTTAGGCAGAATTCAATGCAGCGATTTATATTTTCCTTGAGGTGGGTGCAATCTAGGGGTTGAAGACAAAAATGCTTGAAATCAAGCTTCAGAAAATCGCTCGGGACAATATTTTTCTGAGGGAAAATAAGCTTAAGCTCATCACCTGTAGTTTGCTTTAACAGGGTCCCTGATTTCGGACTAACTGTTAACCAATCAGCAGAAAACGGGAGTTTTATTGTACCGTTTGTTTCAATTGCAAGAAAAAAGCCTGCTTTTCGAACTTCCCCGATTAATACTGCATCAACTTGCAAAAGAGGCTCGCCTCCAGTAAATACGATCATTGGAAAAACACCAGGCTTTTCACATGTTTCAGCGATTTTTTGGAACCTGTCGATTAGCTCGGCAGGAGTGGAATATTGTCCGCCGAATGTGCCATTTGTACCAATGAAATCTGTGTCGCAAAAAGAACAAGTTGATTTATCACGATCACTTTGGATGCCGTTCCATAAATTACATCCTGAAAAACGGCAAAAAATAGCAGGCCGTCCGGTATTTATGCCTTCTCCCTGAAGAGAGTAAAAAATTTCCTTGATCAAATATGGCATTTCGATTGCGAAATTCTACTTTACATATGCTCCAAGAGCTCTTCTATAGCGATCTCGGATCGTAATGAAGTTATTCAGCATTTTTTGAGCGGAAGTTTGGTCGCCCGAGTTTAATGTGCTGACATAAGCCATATAAGTTTTTTCATAATCATCTTTAAGAGACCTTAGATTAGGAGCCATTTGATCATAAGGAATACGATCAATCGATGGGTCTATTCGGTATTTACTCGCATCAGAAGCCGGAGTGGGCACACTTCCTGTATAGGAATCTGCCGATTGTGCCGCCTGAACTGTGGGGGCTGGGTAATAAGCTGAAAGGGCTGGGTTTCCGAGGGGTTGCGGAACTGTGACTTTATTTGCAAGGGGTTGCGAAGAACCTCTGAAAAGACTTTCAATTCCTTTGAATAGCTTTTCCCCAAGGATGCCTCCGATAATTCCACCCAGGACTTGCCCAACTATTGGAATTGGAATCATTGACCCAAGCATAGCTCCAACGATGGAACCGGCGCTTTGTCCGGCGAGAGCGACAGGATCAAGACTTTTTAATGCTTCTGAAAGACTTTGCCCTGACCCAATTCCGCTGCCAACTTGCCCGCCGGCAAGAGAGAGCAAATTGGGTAGCAATGTTCCGGCGAGGGCGCCAACCACCGGAATAGGAACAAATGTTTGAATCAATGGGGCCATTACGCTGCCAGCGGCTGCTCCGAGAGCTGAGCCTGTTAAATTCCCAACAAACTGCCAGGATGCAACCGACTTGGCGGCTTCGGTGAAGCTGAGCTTCTGCCCGTTCATTAATTGGCTTGCAAGGTTGATCGCAACTGACGTTCCAGCTGTTATTGCAACATTTTGCCAACTGAAAGATTGCTTGATCGATTCTCTTGCTTGTTGGAAACCCTGAGAGAGGGCTTTTTTTCCTTTTAGCAAAGTTTCCGACAATCGAACCTGTTGAAATTGTTTATCTGTTTGATCGGAAAAGCCTGGTGCAGATGCCGAACCTGACTCAGAATTGGGACCAACTGCTGAATCAATGTTTCCATCCACAACCGCTTTCTTATATAGGCTGTCCTTCCATTGATTGTAATCATTCAATTTACTCTGATAATCAGCTTGAGCTCGTGGATCATTCGGTGCATTTTTATAAGCCGCTTCAGCGTCAAAGAGAGCTTTATATTTGGTTCCCGCTTGAGGGTCTACGGTTGCATATTTTGTTGTTTCCAAAAATTGCTTAACTACTGTACTTCTGTCTTCAGGAAATTGTTGAATATAACTTTTAACGAAATCACAATATGTTTGAGGTTTTGATTGCTCAAATACTTGAAGCACTTTTGAGTAAGGAGCCTGAATGTTATTTTCCTGAAGAAGGTTGTAGAAGAGAGTTGCATTTACTCCCTCAGTAGAAAGTTGTTCAGTGCCGGTTTTTAGTACCCCGTCGTTTACTCCATCAACAGCACCTTGATTCTTAAAGATGTATTTGTCCTGGATCACATTTTTCTGAGTCTTCAATCGCCAGGAAGTAGGATTATTCAGATTATCTTTGTTGGCCAAGGTTTCCATTGCTTCGGCCCAACCTTCTGAAAGTGCGAATCCTTGATCAGTGACAGAATCTTTTGAATGCGGCCCCGAATAACCAGTTTTGGGGTAATTTGGAGTTTCATACATTTGATCCATTATCATGTGACCGGTTTCGTGGGCGATAACTGAAGCTGCCGCTGAATCGTTCATTCCACCATTAAAAGCTTCGCTGTTTGGAGGAATAACAAGTCGATTCGCAAAAGCGTCATCTCTATAGATTGCTTGGCCATTCGGACCTTGTTGTACTAATACAAAACCTTTGGGGTCATGATATATGTTTCCGGAGTCTCCGACTTCAAGGTATACCGGTTTCTTTAGATCATTAACTAACCATTGAGCTAGTTGAGGGTCTTTGGATCCGTTCGCGAGCTCTGTTTGAAGGGAATTAATCTTCATATTCCGAGCTTGGTCGTGCATTGCAAGAGCTTGTTGAACTCCCGGCGAAGACTCTATATATGATTTCAATTGCTGATAACGTGGATCATTAGAAGGAAGCTCTTTTAGAACAGGAACATTGTAACCCAGTGCGTCCTGAGTTTTTACGGAATGGGAGTCTCCTTGAACTGGTGCTACAATCTTGATTTGAGACGCGGGGGCTTCGGGCATTAGACCCTGACGCGCAATTATAGTGTTATTCTGATCTTTGACGTAATAGGAGCCGGTTTTCATGTCAAAATCAGGCCGTGCTGAGTTTACTATGTTGCCGGACGTATCCCGTACAACATAAAATACACCATCGGAGGTTAATTCAAAATTTCCTTGGCTTGCTCCAAGCAAATTTGTAAAAATCAGAAAAAGGAAAACCAACAATAGTCTTAAGCTTAAATTTTTCTGATAGCTTTTCATAACAAAACCTCCGATTATCGCGGCCGATTATTTACCATTATAACAGACGCTAAGGAAAACCCACAAGAATGACAAGTTATTAAAGTTGTGTAATTTCTGTGCTAAAATGCCGGTGGTGTTTATTTACATTTGTTTAAACTAGTTTTCGAGGGGGTATTGTACCTTTAAAATTTCTTTCAGAGTCGCAATTTCAGAATTCCTGTTGTCGTAAACTTCATTTTCTTCGATTGCTCAGCTTCAAAAGCCGATTCCGTAGAGACTAAAAAGTTTTCAGCCCGAATTTTGTTTTGAGACCAAATAATCCAAAAGTTAAGGCAGGAATCTCATTCAAACGAGTTCACGTTTTCAGGCTTTGGGAAAATGGTCTCAAGGCTATATCCTCGGGAATTGGAATTCTGAATTTAACGGATGTTCCATGTGCGTATTCTCAATTGGTGCAGTGTTGAAGCTAATCAAAGGGCAAAAATGGGCGATATTTCAAAAAATGGCACTCAACTTCTGAAACACTCTTCAACTGAGATTTTTACTCTAATGAAATACTGGCTACGCACTTTTTGAAAAACCGTTTAAAAAAGTGCGAAAGTTCGCTTCTCTAAAACCTGTTATGATGAGGGTTTACATCAATCCAAACAGAATTGCCGGGTTCCCTTAAATTAAGTCGTAATCTTTTAAATTCTCATGTTATACTTCAGCCAACCAAAATAAAAAGCATGTGTCTTCATGATAATGTGCGATCCTGCTAACAAAATTGATAAATATTGAAAGGACGGGTTGTTGTTATTGCGGCGCCAAAAGATAAGTTGAGTTTCGCGTATTTTTATTTTTCAGCTTGAAAATATTTTTTTAAAAGTGCGAAATTACCACAGATAAGGTGAAATGCAAGAGTCCCGAAAAGTGTAGCCCATGTTTAACAGATTAATGCGGAAGAAAACGATAGAACAGATAAAATCAAACCTTGAAGAACCTGTAAGCGGGGGAAAGCTTCGGCGTGCTCTCAACGGCTGGGATCTGATGCTCCTAGGGATTGGAGCCATCATCGGTGCCGGAATCCTGTCAAGCCTTGGCACCGGCCTGGCCGGTGGTTTTGATTCCGCTTATGGTGTAACACGTCCTGCTGCTGGCCCGGCACTTGTTATAAGCTTCATTTTGACAGCTGTAGCATGTGGGTTTACTGCTCTGTGCTATGCGGAAATGGCTTCGATGATTCCTGTTTCCGGATCAGCATACACTTATGCTTATGCAACTCTGGGCGAACTCCTGGCCTGGATCATCGGCTGGGATCTGTTGTTGGAATATGCCGTATCAAACGTTGCAGTAGCAATCTCCTGGGGAAGCTACGCCAACAATCTACTACAGGGCTTCGGAATTACAATTCCGGGCTGGATGACCATGGACCTCCGTACTATGCTTACAACGACGAAAAACTTCGTTGATACTCATCCGAATGTCGGGTTTCTTGATAAACTTAACTGGTTGGCCCAATGTAAGGAAGGAATTGCCAGTGGGCCTATGATATTCAGCAATTGGGATATGCTTAATGCTGCTCCCATGCTGGGACATTTGCCGATTGGGATAAACATTTTACCTATGTTTGTTACCTTTTTTGTTACTGTTCTATGCGTTTGGGGAATTCGCGAATCAGTAAAATTCAATAATGTAATGGTTGCTACCAAAGTTGGACTTTTGCTTATGGTTATAGCTATTGGAGCATTCTACGTAAAGCCGGAAAATTTTTCGAACTTCTGCCCGAATGGATTTGCAGGCATTCAAGCTGGAGCGGCTATCATCTTTTTTGCGTTTATCGGATTTGATGCGGTAAGCACAACCGCGGAAGAATGCAAAGATCCTGGACACGACCTTCCATTTGGGATAATTGGCTCTCTTGCTGTTTGTACAGTCATTTACGTCGGTGTTTGTCTGGTTGTTTCCGGTATGATGCCCTACACTGCCTACGCAGGCGTGGCTGATCCAGTCGCACATGCCTTTAACCACATCGGAATGACAAAAGTAGCGGGAATTATTTCCTTCGGAGCCACGGCAGCGCTTGCAGGCGCGTTGCTTGTATATCAATTGGCACAACCTCGTATTTTTATGGTTATGAGCCGTGACGGATTGCTGCCCCCATGGTTTTCCAGAGTCAGTCAACGATTCGGAACCCCTGCGAATGCCACCTGGTTGACCGGCTTAATTGTTCTTTTACCTGCCGGTTTTATGAACATCGATGAAGTGGTCGAACTCTGTAACATTGGCACTCTCTTCGCGTTTATAATTGTTTGCCTTGGAGTACTTATTCTGCGAGTGCAACAACCCGATCAACCAAGACGTTTTAGAGTTTGGGCTGTCTGGATCTGTGCTCCGGCAGGAATTGCGTTCTGTACGTGGCTTGCCCTTGGATTACCTCACGTTACATGGGTGCGTTTTTATGTTTGGCTTGCCATTGGAATGGTCTGCTATTTTTTCTATGGTTACTCTAATAGTCGCTTAAATAAAGAATTCGAAGCAAAAAAAGCAGTTGCCGAAAATAATTGATGCGACAATTGAGGTTGGGTTTCGTGCTGTTTATGTCTTATAATTTCTGGAAATTTGCTGAGAAGGCACTATGAAGCATTCCAAAATAAATCACGGGGTGCTAAATTTAGTCAAAAAGTGAATTTTAAAAAGACGCGAAAATCAACCAATATAGAAAATCTATCAAAGGGGGATGCAAATGAAGACACAAACAACAAAAATTAGACATAAAATGCTGGCAATTTTTTCGGTTACAGTATTAATCGGAGTTTTCCTCTCTTTTGTTTTTGTGACTTTTCGTCTGCGGGAAATTTTTTCCTCCAATATCGTTGAATCTCAGGAAAAACTTGTTGAAACCATAAAACAGGTAGTTGCGGTAAGATTCGACGATTGGTACCATCAACTTAAAGTCCTTTCAGATAGATCTGAGTTGCAATTTGATGACAAAACCAACATTCGCAATATGATCTGGGACTTCCTTTCCCAAAACCCCGTGTTTTTAAGCTGCTGGGTTTATGACCCTCAAGGAAATATTCTGTTAACTGCAAATCGTAATCGTTCAGATTCCGAAGAAAGATACATTGGGAAAAATATGTTTTTGATCAGCTTACAGGATACTCTTAAAGAGTGCCGAAGAGCTTTCAAAGCAGTATTGGAAAAAAAAATAGCTGTTCCTGCAACCTACATGTCCAATTTTACTCGAGGCCCGAGGTTAGTCATTCTTCAACCGGTCCGTGAAATTGGAAATGAAGAGAAATTGATAAAAATACTGGGAATGTCTCTTAACCTTGATGGCGGTTTTTTGGAAGAACTTCTTTTAAGATTCAGCAAAAATGAAAATGATTTTTTGTTGTTCGCAGATGAGTCTGGAACAATAATTTCCAGATTCGGTGGCAATCTTCCCGAAAAACTATCCAAGGCTATTATTGCAGACCCACCACATAGGAAAAAAGTGTTTTCCCTTTGGTCCGAACTCAACTCTGAGAAATATCTTGTTACAGTTGCCCATCTGGAAGAGTTGGGAGGATTCCTTTTGATCGGGCATCCAGCGGGAAAGATTTTTCAACCTGTAAATGACCTTACCTGGGGAATGTTTTTCCTTGCTCTTTTGTTCTTGTTAATTGCTGGACTGGTTGGATATTTTGTTGCGGATTATATTATGGAACCGGTTTTCCAAATTTTCGAAGGGATAACCAAAATCTCCGACGGTGTGTTGACCTGGAGAATCGAAAAAATAACAAACGATGAGTTGGGAGATGTCGCGAAGGCCTTTAACGGAATGGCCGATAAGCTTGAAAAAAATAAAATGATTGAGGAGTTATGGAACCAGCGTTGGAACCAGCCAAGGTAAAAACCGGCAAAATATTTCGCTACCTGGCATCATATTTCTTCATTCAGAAGAGCATAAATAATTTTCTAGTCGTTCTGTCCTGCTCACTTTTTCTTAAATTTTTTGGCGTATCAGGGCTGCCTTGGGTTTATGTGCTCTTTACTATTTTATCGAGCATTTTCCAAATCAGCGTAATGAAACGCCCTGAATGGAAAGGAATTGGTTTTCAGTCTAAAACCCTAAAATTCCTGCTAATAGCGATGGTTTTCTTGGCCTTCCAGGGTGAAGATCTTAGCGGTTGGATTATTTTTCCCTTTTTTCTTATTGCGAGAGAATACGATGTCGAATCGGTACAAGCTTTTTTTGATATTACCGGGGAAGCGTTTTCTTTTCAGGAATCAAAAAGGAACCTGTCAGTTATTTTATCCGTTGGTTCCTGTGGAGCTATTTTCAGCGGATTGATTTTGAATTTCCTGATGGAACAACTTGGATTTGCATTGATTTTCTTGTTGGTGGGAATTCTGGCTCTGGTGGCTTTTTTCCTTCTCAAGAAAATCGAGAAAATTCTGAAAATAAATAAGTCTCCTGATGCCAAAAAGGAAGATGTCGAAGAAAAAGAGGTTCAAATAGGGCTTAACGTTCCAGAACTTTCCAAAAAATACTGTTATGCGGTACTTGGTATCTCAATGGCCGGGTCTTTAAGTTATATTTCATTGGAATTTCTTTTTAATGGAAATTTGTCAATATTTTTCAAATCTGCTGAAGAAATAGCTTCATTTCTAGGAATATTCGGGGCCGCACGAGATGTCTGTGCCACTCTTCTTCAAGGGTTGCTGGGAACCTGGGCGTTTACCAAACTTCGGCTTGGGAGCATTTTGCAAATAAGACCTGCCATTTTATGTATAGCATGTTTCATTGCGTATTTATTTCCGTGTATGGCAACAGTTACAGCCTGCCAATTTCTGATGCTTTCAATCACTCAAATTTTCATCGTCCCTGCATGGGTTATCCTGCTGGATCCTCTCCCGCATTCCAGCCGATTATTCTGCCGAAGACTTTTATTAATGGGAGATAATGTTTCTGATTTCAGCCTCGGACTTTTTTTGCTTTGGTGGCAATCAGTAGGATTTGGGCTTCACCCGGTATTATATCTATTCAATTGCTTTTTCCTACTTTCCACTTTCTGGGGAATTTATCAAGTGACAAAATATTATCCCAGTATGATTGCCGAAACGTTGAAGTCGTTACCATCCGGAAGGGATTTAGACTTTGTTCTTGATGGAATGAAATTTATCTCAGAAGAAAAACGAATTGAACATCTCCAGATACTGGCAAACGATTTGAACCCTGAAATCAGGCTTCAAGCAATTGTAAAATTGTCACAAATGAACTGCGAAAATTCACTTGAAATCGTCTGGAAACTTATTCAAAAAGAAAATGACGTTAGATTGCTTTCTAAAGTTATAAAAATTCTTATCGAGAAGGATGAAAAAAAGTCGGTCGAGATTTTGAAGGAACTCGTAGAAAATAGACCAGATCCACGTTTGCAGGCGGATATTATCGAAACCCTGGAGCAAGCAAATAGTGATCTTCCAGAGGAATTTTTCATTGAGCTGCTTTCCCATCCTCATCAAAGAGTCAGAAGTAGCGGAATTTTTGCTCTAATCAGAAAAAGTGGGAGTAAACAATCAATTGGAACCGCCTTGGATGCTTTGAAAGAGATGATTTTATCCGGTAAAAGCATTGACAGAGTTTCTGCAGCTGTAACCATGGGAAGAATCGGAGCTTCTCTATTCGTTCCAGCGCTTGCTCATTTGGCAGATGATACTGAATCGGAAGTCTCCAGCCAAGCTTTTCAAGGCCTATCAAAAATTGCCTCGGGAAATGCGATGCAGGCAATAATCGACAGAATGGAACGGACTGGCCATTGGCAGATGTTCGCAAAACAGGCTTGGCAGGATGCATTGAACCAGGAAAGAAAAGATATGAGCCGCTTGTTTTCAAGTATGACTGACGAAGAAAGAAGGAAAGTTTCTTGTTGGTTCAGCGCTTTAAATGGAAAAATTGATTACGAATTATTTTTGAAGTTGATGAAATTTGAAAATTCAGAAATACGGGAAAAACTTTTTGCCACTTTGGCAGACGAAAATTCAGAGAAAAAACTTGTACTTTCCAAATGTCTTGTTCAAAAGGATGATAAAATTTTGTTTGACCATAAAGTTTTCTTATTTTTACTGAAAAATCTCTCTTTTCAGAATATCCCTACTTGGCCTGATTTATGTCCTCTTATTCTTGGCCACAAAAATCCTGATTACGAAAAATTTCTAGTAGAAAAAATTGAAGAGACTCTTTGGGAGATTGCAATTTTTTCAAAAGGAAAATCATGTTTTGAAAACGGACATGAACTTTTGGCAAAATTCTCCAGTTTCCTTGAAAAAAAGATCGATTCAATTCTTTATCTTTCCTCTTTACATGCGGAAAATCAAGGTGAAATATTTTTGGCATTAAAAAAAAGTCTTAGCGGAGATTCTTTCACATCTTCCATCGCGATGGAATTCCTTGAAGAAAGTTTAGGAAGACCTATTGCCCGCCTACTTGCAATGATTCTTAAACGAAATCAGGACCTGGGATTGCTCGTAACTTATGTAAGCTCAACTTTACATCGAAACATAGAATCCATTGGAAATGCAGAGATAGAAGCGTTCATGAAAGGAAGTGCTTGTTGATGAGATCAAAATTCTGGATAATCCTTGCTTTGTTAATATTTCTTACTTTAGGAATTTTTTTCCTGGCTCGGACCACTTCTGAAAAAACCAAGTTAATATGGGAATTTTCGGATGAATTACCATTATATTTCGGAGTTGTTCCATATCAGTCCGAAGAAATTATCAAAGCCGAACTTACTCCTTTAATGGATTACCTAACCTTCCATTTAAAAAGACCTGTAAAAATAATCATTTCGCAGGACTACAACTCTCTGACTCACCTATTTAGAACCGAAAAGATTCATTTAGGGTGGTTTGGCGGAAGTTATTTGGGTGGGGCTTCCGCAACTGATTTCGACATTCTCTGCGGAACAAAAAGAAATGGCGAAGATCGATATCATGGAGCCATTATTACCAGAATTGATTCCGGAATCAATTCAATATTTGATTTGAAGGGAAAATGCTTCGCTTATATCGATAAAAATTCTGCAAGTGGGTACGTCTATCCCAACAAATTATTTAAAAACATGGGAATTGTCCCCAAACAGTTTTTTGGTTCAATTGCTTTTGCCGGAAATCAAAAAGCAGCAATAACAGGAGTTTTAAAGGGCGAATTCGATGGAGCGTCCATTTTTATTGAAAAAGCTTCTTGGTCGCTTGCTGATATTGCTTCAGAAAGCAAATTTCAGGGAATAAAGGCACTGGAATTTACTGACTGGATAACAAATGGCCCAATTGCGGTAAAAAAGAAAATGCCAACTGAACTGAGAAAGAAACTATTCACGCTTCTGACGGAAATTGATAAAATGGAAAAAGGGCCTGAAACCCTTGAAAAAATCATGAAGAAATCTTTTTCCGGTTTGTCAGGTTTTTCAAACATGGGCGTCTCCATAGCTTCTCCCGCTGAAAAAATTTCTATTAATTCTCAATAGCCAGGAGTTAATGGATTCTTCTTTTACCAATTTCAATAAGTTCTTCATCCAACCTCTTTCGTGCTTCAGGTCTGCGTAAATTGGAGTTGGGTCTGACAGAAATGAATGCTTTAACCATCCAGTAATGGCTCCTTATTTTCATGAAAGTTCTGTGTTTTCTTGGAAAATATGCCGATCCAACTTCATTTTGATCAAATCGATGTTCTTGGGGTGATGCACATATTTTTTGGGATTGGTATTACTCACTTTATCCGGGTCTGAAATTATTTTTTGCGGGAATATGTGGTTTGGGGTATTATAAAAGAGAGAATAATTGGAAGGGAGAGACAATGAAGAAGTATATATTTATATTCCTTACTGTGTTGATGCTTATTGCTGGTTGCGAAATCACTCCTGAAGATAGGTTAGCCAAAGGGCTAAAAGATAAAAATCCTGAAGTTCGTATTGAAACCGCCAATCAATTGGCGGAAGTTGGAAGTGCCAAAGCCCTCCAACTGCTTCAACTTCACGAAGATGACGAAGATTTTCGTGCAAGAGATGCAATTAAAGCTGCTATCCAGAAGATCCAAAAACAAATTTTCTTTAAATAAATGTTCCTTAAAATATAGACTTGACTTATTGACAGAAACTTGATATAGTGATTTTTACCATCCGCCGGGATGGCGAAATAGGCAGACGCACCGGACTTAAAATCCGGTGGGGTAACACCCGTGCCGGTTCAACCCCGGCTCCCGGCATTATTAATTCAGCGACGCGGGGTGGAGCAGTCCGGTAGCTCGTCGGGCTCATAACCCGAAGGTCGGCGGTTCAAATCCGTCCCCCGCAACCGATAGCCAGGGAAACCTGGCCTTTTTTCGGCAAGGTAGCTCAGTTGGTCAGAGCACACGGTTCATACCCGTGTTGTCGAGGGTTCGATTCCCCCCCTTGCTATTTCAAATAACCCGCCAAAGCGGGTTTTTGTTCATTTAGGCTAAAGTCTATCAAACTTATACCTCAGGCCTCGCTCGCGCGAGCTGATTTTTGTAGGAGAACTTGTGTTGTGAGTTTGTCGAAACAATCTCTTATCGAGAAAAAACAACCTTAGTTGTTATTGTAGAAGGAAACCCCTTGATTAAAATGAGTTTGGATAAATTTAATGTTTCAATTAAAAACAACGGTCTGCAGAATGGATAACCCTAATTTGATCGGGTTAAACTTTTCGAAGAGTGAGCGGCTTATTCAACCTGTTTTTTGCGAAAAACACATTATTCCTTTACTATTGGAGCGATCTTGGGAAATTATTGGAAAGAAACTTTTTACGATTTGAAAAATCAATTGATACAACGTTTTTCCACCCGCATTCCGGGAAAAAAATTAGGCGTTGCAGTTTCTGGTGGCGCTGATTCGGTTGCCCTTTTTAGACTTCTTCAAGAATTTTCTCAAAATCATGAATTAGAGCTTCACATACTTCATGTTGATCATGCAGTCCGACCTGAAAGTGCAAAAGATGCCGATTGGGTTAAAAAACTTGCGGAATCCAGCGGAGTTGAGTTCCATTCGATTTGCCTTGCAGATAAACTAACTACTGAAAAGGGAAAATCCGGTTTTGAAGCATGGGCTCGCCAAAAAAGACTTGAATTTTTTTCGGAAAAATCTGCTGAACTTGGACTTGATGCAATTGTTACAGGCCATCATGCCCAGGATCTCGTCGAAACTTTCTTTATAAGAATGATCAGGGGGACCTCTCCTGAAAGCCTTTGTGGAATCAGGCCTCTGAGGAGGTTTTCCATTTTCGGAAAAAAATTGGTCATCTGGAGACCTCTGATACATATTTACCCCAAAGAATTGCGTTCTTATTTGAAAAATCTTGGCCAGGAATGGCTCGAAGATTCAACAAATCTTGATAATAACTTTCTTAGAAATAGAATTAGGAATAATCTTTTACCAATATTCGAGGAAATTCGCCCAAAATCAATTCTCAGAATGGCTAGGATTATTTCTGATTTTGATTTATATGCAAAAATACTTCGGAAATCTTTCTTTTCAAATAAGAGAAGAGAAACCCGAGAAACTACCGCCTCCAGAACCCAGGTCTTTTTAATTCCTCGAAAACTCCCTTCCATCTTAATTCGGATTGCGATTAAAAAATGGCTCTTGAGAAACTTTCCCGAACAAACAGATAAAATAAATCGGAATTTAATTGATCGAATTTACGATCTTATTGTCTCTAATAAATGCGGACGAAGAGTTGAGTTTTGCGAAAAAGTAATAATTCGCAAAGTAGAATCTTTGGAAATAATTGAAAAAGATAGCTCTGTAAAAAACGAAGAAGGGTTTTGTTCAAAACTACTTTTTGACAAAAAAATTGGTTATGGAAAAGAGATCTTTTTTGCGCAACAAAATGTTGAGGGGTCTCTTTGTAAAGATAATCCGTCATCTGTCGATGGCATTTGGCTCCCTTTGGAAATATTTGAAAAAGGGGTTTTTATTCGAAACCCTTGCCCCGGTGACAGATTTTCCCCATTTGGTGGATGCGGTGGAAAAAAGCTTTCAAGATGGCTGATTGACAAGAAAATTTCCAGGGATATAAGGGCCAACCTTTTGGTTGCAGCAACTGGAAACGAGATTCTTTGGGTTGTGGGACATGCTGTATCCAAGCGAGCTTGCTCCAGCTTCAAAGAAGGTTGGATCTTTATCCGAAGAATTTTAATGCCATAGAAGTGAATTTTAAAGATATTGGGAAACCTTGTCTTTCGTTGTTGATTTTCAACCATTCTCCGGAAATTTAAAATAAGCTTTCGATCTATTTGAAAGAGTTGATCTTTTTCATTCAGTTTCAAATAATTGTGCTAGTGCTGATTTTTCATCTTTCTTAACTAGAATGGCGGTGATTTTCACAGCGAAAAAGAGTAAAAATACTTGACTTATGAACCTGCACCAACGCAAGTGCAGAAAATTTTGAAAAAATAAATTTTCGCGAATTATTTTTTGAATTGTATGGTCAATTGGCAATGGCAATATGAATTGACTCTTTGTTGCTGTGATTTTCAAGAAGCGATTGACGATAATGGTTTTGCTTCTTATAATGATAAGAGCTGTACCGAGTTTTCAAAAAAGTGATTAGTGAAAAAAGATATAGTGCTGGATTAAAAGCAATTTTTCACAGTAGAAAAGCCGGCTTATGAATGGGGGTAGAATTTATGTTTAACAGAAAACTTATCAGAATTCTCTCGTTTCTCATGGTGTTCTTCTTTTTCACGTCATCCTTTGGAGCCTTTGCACAAGATGTGTACAGATTCCCTATGCCGACTACCCAGGCTCAACCGGTAAATCAAGGGCTGAATGTTTCGAGTATCCCTCAAGTTCAGGCACTCACCGACAACCTGGGAACCATTGAAAACACTCTTCTGCAGATCGACCAGATTGCTCGTCCGCTTTACAATCAGGTTGCTCCATCAAACATGGAGACAATGAATATTGGGCAACGTATCAATGCTATAGTAGGGAACGCCCAAAATGCAGTTCAAGGCGGAATGCAGAACTACAAAGCCCAGGTTGGACAATGGAACGCCGCAAATGGTATCACCCCAGATACCTCGTTTGAAGGTGAACTTGGGGTTGGACTGAACAAACTCGGATTAGACGCTGGAAAGATGCCCCTGGGTGGAAATGGTGATGTTGCACTTGGAACTTTAAAAGGAATTATCGACTCAATCAAAGCCACTCTGCAAAATATTATCAGAGTAATTCGCGCCAAAATAACCTCGATTGCCCAAAAAGTCGGATTGATTAATTCGGATGAAAACTCCAAGGGCGACAAAGGCAAATCTGTTCCCAAAGAACAGCAGGGATACATGAATACGCAAGCCCAGGTGCCACAATACGCTGACGACTTCGAAGGAAAGATCAGCAAAGGAATAGATGATGGCGCCGCAAGTGCAAAGCAATCACTAAAGAGTAGTTTTTCATTGGGAAACATAGCGCTTACAACGACAATCGCAGTCGGAACCAATCTTGCCATCCAATACATTAACGGACAGAAACCTTCGTTGCCGCAAGCTATAAATCAGTGTGCGACAGTTGAATTCGCAGGTTCCGTAGTTGGTGGCGCACTTGGTGCAGCCGGTGGCCAGTTCTTTTCCACTATGGTTCAGACTTTTATTCCCGGCCCCATCGGAACCCTCGTTGGAACATTCATACCGGTCCTTGGAAGTATGATCGGCTCTCAAATGGGCTCAAGCCTTGCTGGAGACGTGAGGGGATATCAATTTGACATCGGAAAAGCTGTCAGACAAATAGATTTTGTAAACGTGACTGGTTCTGCAATCGGTTCAACAATTGGTATGGCTCTTGGTGCACCAATTCCGATCCTCGGGCCAATCGTTGGTGGTATCGTCGGTGGTGTTATCGGGGGGAAAGTTGCTAACTGGTTAAAAGATTTCATGTTCCATGGAGGCAACTTGTTTAAACCCAGTGTAAGCATGATAAATTCGCCTTCCACAGCTACTGCAATAAGCATCGGGAGCACTGGACAAAGCCAAGGTCTCGGGCTCTATGGCGGGGGAACCTGGCAAGGTGGTATGACTCCGGTTTCCAACGATCGCCCACAAATTAACCCTACAATTCAAAGTATCCCCCTCGGCGGAATACTTGGCAATAGAACTCTGGCGCCATCTAGTGGAACGCTAAGTGCTGCTGAGCAACAGTATTATCAAACCTACTTGAACTACAACAAAGCGCTCCAGGATGGAAATCAAACCGAAGCTAAAAAAGCTCAGGTCGAACTTGATAAAGCCAATCAGCAGTACAACAATCTTAAGAAACAAGCTGGGACTCAAAACCAGTAAATTAAAACATTTTACAACTGAACCTTCTTAAAATAACCAAATTTAGGGAGGTTCAGTTGTTTTTTGGATTAGTGTGAATTCGAAACTCTGGGATCAGGAAATAGATATGAATTCTGAAAGAAATGAAATGGTTCGTTTAATTCAGGCTTATGGGGTTAGGGATGAAAAAATAATTGAGGCGATGAGGAAAGTTCGGAGGCATGTGTTTA
This sequence comes from Candidatus Rifleibacteriota bacterium, assembly GCA_015233565.1. GTDB lineage: Bacteria > Muiribacteriota > Ozemobacteria > Ozemobacterales > Ozemobacteraceae > JADFXM01. The sequence continues at coordinate 98,070 of JADFXM010000006.1, read as the reverse complement.
TTCCGGAAGGGCAATCAGGAATGCTGGATCCTTATGGTGATCATCCTTGCCCTATTGGCAATGGACAAACCATTTCTCAGCCATTTATCGTTGCATACATGAGTGAGAAGATCAATCCGAAGCCGGGCGAAAAAATTCTCGAAATTGGAACAGGTTCCGGTTATCAAGCTGCAGTTCTTGCGGAATTAGGAGCAGATGTTTATTCTATCGAGATAATCCCTGATCTTGCGAACCATGCAAAAAAAATTCTTGCTCAGGAAAAATACAAAGTTCACATTCTTGAAGCTGATGGATACAAGGGTTGGCCGGAAATGGCCCCCTTCGATGTGATAATCGTCACCTGCGCACCTGAAGAGATTCCTTTTGAATTAATTCAACAACTTAACGAGGGCGGAAGGATGATTCTGCCCGTAGGTTCCCCTTTAAACCAAAAGCTCGTTGTTTTGTACAAATCCGGCGGAAAAGTGAAACTAGAAAATGACTTGGCTGTGAGATTTGTTCCCATGGTACATCGGCAATCGTAATGCGAATTATCTTTGAGGGCAAATTTTGCTTTTATTGATGTCATCATATTAATTCTTGTAATTGTTTGTCTCCCTTATTTGGAGATTGTATCATTAACGCAAAATTCAAACTCTCTTTTTTTCACGATCATCCCTATTCAAGCTCATTCAATTCAATAAACTTTACGAAAGATTTTATTGGGGGTTGGCATTAGAGATATTTCGCAAGCCCTTTTCATCTGAATTTCTAAAATTGCTTGGAAAAAAGGGGCATTGAAGAAATAAACTCGACTGTGGCAATTGGGGGGGGAAATAAACTATCAAACAAAAATTCCACAGTGCCAAGAAAAGTGCCAAATAGAACTTTTTTAAATAGGTTTTTGATTCTTGAAAGAGGAAAATTCAACGACGAAAATGGGATATTCCCACTCCTCTAATTTGAGGTTTGCACGAAGTTCCTGTGATTCATCCTCTTTAGAACGTCCCAATATAGCCCGACACCATACTTTTTCAATATTCAGCCCGGAAAATCTACTCATTTTCTCATTTCCCTTTCGAGACATTTTTCCAACTGAAATGTTTCCCTTCCAGAAATACCATGAATCTCCCTGTTTTCTCAAAAAACACTCGTCTCCATAACTCATTCCCGCGATTGCATTCTTAATCTTCTCTGCGGGCAAACTTAGTGCTGGATAAGACAAAACAACATGGTCGGGGTTTAATTCCCAAATTTTTATTTGAGCTTTACAAAGCGCTCCATCCTTTATTAATTTTTGAACTTCTGATCGTTCCTCACTTTCCACTTTTTTCTGCTCAGCATCGATTGTGATTGTTCTTTCCTTGTTATCAAACTTTCTTTCATCTTGGAGATTGGCCGTTTCGGAGTTTTCGCGTTTTCTTTCAGGTGATTCCATATAAGTTTTCTTTTTTTTCTCACCCCCCGGCAAAGTGAGTGCTTCTGTATCTATCTGCTCTGCAGATTCATGACAACTTACTTCTCCCATTTTCGTGCCGAGGACGGCAACCAATTTCTCCCCAAACCTTCCCTTTCCCTCCAAATTGATTTCTTCTGCATTTTTCCAATCATGCAATTTTCCAAGTTCAATGGCCAATGGAGTTTTAGTACTGGAAGATACAATCGAGAGCCTCTTTTTCGCTCTTGTCATTGCAACATATAATAACCGTCTATGTTCAATCAGGACAGAAGAGTTTTCCAGGGATTCGCCCAATCCATCCAGTTTGACAATCACCCCAGAAAATTCCAGTCCTTTTGCTGAATGCAAAGTTCCCAAAGTTAGGTGATCTGGCTTTCCCACTTCACCTTGCCTCATTTCTCGGGCGCAATCGAAAATGAATACGAGCAATTCCTTAGGGGAAGCAATAGACGCAGACTCGAAAAACTCCTCGGCAATAAAGTTCAAAGCCTCTGTCCAGGGATTTCCAGAGGAATTCTCTCTATCAAGATATTTAAAAACTATATCCTTCATTTCGTTCAAGGAAAAATCAGTCTCTTCTGGGATTTTTTTCACTTCCTGAATGAAATTACGAAATTCCCTTGTTTTAAGGATGTTAAGATTAATTCCACGGAGAACATGGCATTTTGTCCCATCTGTTTCTGCTTGCTTCTTAAGCATCAATACATCATCATTTCGGTAAGCCAGTAAAACAATTTCGCTCTCTTTCAAACCATGTTCCCGAAATCTTTTTATTTCAGTCAATATGGAAGAATCAGTTTGAATATCATTTTGGCAGGCAACCAACCTGATTGATGACCCGATATCTGATTTAATATCAGCTTCAATTGCCGAGGACATTGAAACGTTTTCTTTCAACCGTCCCGGATTATTTTGGATGAATTTTTGGGAAAACTCTACAATTTCCGGAATAGAACGATAATTGATTAATAAATTGTGGCGAGCCGGATTATAATCCTCTCCAAATTTTCTTAAAAACGCTATGTTCGATCCGTTCCACTGGTAAATGTTCTGGTCATCGTCGCCCACTGCGAGCAGATGGATTTTTCTTTCTGCATCAGGTTCGTCTTTTCGAGCCAGGAGGGCAATCATTTTATATTGAGGAAGATTGATATCCTGGTATTCGTCCACCAGCACAAAACGAAGATGTCCAATCAATCCGCCGGTAATCTCATCCCTCTCTTGCCCCTTGTACTTTTGAAGGACATCTACCGCTTCTTCAACGATGTTTTCGAAGGCTGGTTCGCTTCTTTTTTTGTTGTTCGAAGTGCCAGTTTGAGACAGGCTTCTTCCGGCAATTCTAAGAGCGAGCCCATGATAAGTTTGTACCACAATTCTTTTTGCGTCCGGTCCTATAAGATCTTTCAGGCGTCGTCTGATTTCAATAACAGTAGAGCGGTTGAAGGCAACAATTAAAACTGAACCGAATGGGGCACGTCTGACTCGGACTAAAAACGCCGCCCGATGGACAATTGTTTTGGTTTTTCCGCTTCCCGGGCCTGCAAGAACAAGAATATTTGAATTCACTTTTTCAGTAACAACCTCTCTTTGTATTTCAGAAAGCTGGAAACGTGAATTATCTTGAGAAAGGTTTTTTCCGAGAATCTGCGCATAACTGTCTTCACCGGTTGGAATTGCAAGTTTTCCCTTTTTCCCGCGAAAATATTTCTCGCAAAAATCCTGGTTTTCCATTCGGAAATAGTCTTTTACCATGGCCATAGCAAGCCTGATGTCGTCCCGGCCGAATGTTGCATATTGTCCCATAACATGGATTTGAACTATCTTTTGGTCGAAATATTCATCAAGTTCGTCACATTCGGATGCTCTGGGAGGTTCAGTCGTTTTCAACCTAAGTGTTAAAGCTGGTCTGAAAACGGCCAACCCTCCCTGAAGCTGTATTGCACGAATTTCGTTTAAAAAGAGTAAAATTTTCTTTCCCCAGTCAAATGCGGACATTTTTTGTGGAGGCTCAGAATTTGTTATGAAACTGTTAAACTCTTTTTCAATTTCATTGATGGAAAATTCAATTAACTGGTAAAGGCCCTGTCGCTTGATTTTAGAAAGGAGCAGTTCCAAAATCCTGGACGTCAATTTTTGCCTAAAAGCGGCTTTATTGCATACTGTCAAAATCTTTTCCTTAAGAACAATTTTGAAATGTTCGAAACCATCTGACCTGAAAGTAAGGCTTTCATCAATTCGAAGGCCTTTCAAGACTCTTCTTACATCATCCTGATTTGTATCTCTAAAACCTGCCCTATCTTTCAAGACTGTTGAAACAAGGCGTGCATTCAAATGAATTTCGTTTGTCTCTGAAGAGTTATCCATATCGGAAATTATTCTTACAAATTCGGATTCTATCCTTGCGAATCTTTGCCAGCAATGCATCGAATCTAACGGGTGATCGGGCATTTTTCCTACAATAGCGGAACAGTTCAAATCATTGAGAATAAGACCGGCTTCTCGCATAGCTCTAAGCATTTTAACAATAGAATCAGAATCGGTTCCCATACTCCCAACAAGGAAATCAGTGTTCAAGAGGGAATTAGAATCAGATCTGAAGAGAATTTCGATCATCTTTGTCCACTTGGTTTTGACACTTTCAGAAAGACCTAGTGTTTCAAGTTTGGAAAGCGCTTCGGGAAGTGAAGCAAAAGTAGGTTTAGCTTGAATTACTGAAACTCTATTCCAATTTCGTTCCAGTTTATTGATTTTTTCCAACCAGGAAACAGCGATTTTCAGTTTTGTATCAGCGTTGTGGTCCTCGTAGTCAAATGAATCGACTTTGGTTTCCTCTTCTCGTAGAATTTCTCCGGGGGTTTTGACCACATCCTTAATTTTTCCATCTTTTTTGGAAAGTGCAAGATGTTTCACTCCTCGGAAAATGCCGGAAAGATCGCTAAAATTGATTTTTCCATCGCATGAAAGCTGAAATTGCGTTTCGAGATCCAGTGGAGAAAAAAGCAGGTGACATTCTGCATTTTCTTCATCCCGACCTGCACGACCAGCTTCCTGAAGATAATTTTCAAGGGAACCCGGAACATCAAAATGGATAACCGCCCGGATGTCAGGTTTGTCCACTCCCATTCCAAAAGCATTTGTGGCTGTGATTGCTCTGATGGTTCCATCCAAAAATTCGTTTTGAACCCTCCTTTTTTCCTCAGGAGGTCGTCCTGCATGAAAGAAATCAGCGTTAATCTTATTTTTCTTTAGGAATTCGGCAACTCCCTCAGCTCCGTTTCGGGTGGCTGTAAAGACTACGACAGCGGCGTTTTCCTGAAGGTTTTTAATTATTTCCAGGACTTTTTCACGTTTTTTTGAGGGTTCCAGAATTTCCACAAAAAAGTTCAAATTCGGACGATCAATTGTTCCTTGGAATAATAGAAGGTCTTTTCCTAATTCTTTTCTGAAATATTGATGTATTTCGTATATTACATCCTTCTTGGCGGTTGCGGTAAAACAAGCTATAGGTGGTAAATTGCTCTCTCTTCCAATCACTTCAATCAAAAAACGACAAATAAATAGGTAATCGGGCCGAAAATCATGCCCCCATTTAGATAAGCAATGCGCTTCATCAATAACGACAAGCCCGATTTCTCTGTTCCGAAGAACATTACAGAAATTTTCATTTCGAAGTTGTTCCGGAGCTGCGAATAAAAGGTCAATCTCACCCATTGCAAGTCCTTCAAGAACTTCAATTCTTTCAAAGAAAGTCAGAAGGCCGTTGAGGGCACCAACGTTCTCTTTACAACGCCTTTTAAGGGAATCAACCTGATCTTTCATCAACGATTGAAGTGGAGAAATCACAAGAGTCAGTGTTTTCCTTGCTCTTGCCTTCATTAATCCGGGAAGTTGATAACACAAAGACTTCCCTCCGCCGGTGGGCATAATAACCAGCACATCATTTCCAGCCAAAATAGAATCTATAACATCTTTCTGGGAAAATGGGGGGCGCCCGGTAACATTTCTGAAGTTCGGCAAATTGAATTCAGATTTTAGAAACATGGTGGAATCATGATTGTCGTGACAATATTGACATTTGAAACATGGTTTGTCTCGTAGCATTGAGATAATTTCAGTAGTTTGAAGGAAGCGGTGAATAACCCAGGGGGAGGGCCTTGAATTCCCTCCGCTGACAGAGATCCACGAAAAAGCCATTGCGACTGAAACAGGATCAAAGATTTTACCCCTGTCTTCAAGAAGTTTTTCCAAATTTGTCTTACATGTCAGAGTTGAAAATTTATTTCGAACTTGAGTGGAAAAATTTTCCCAATCAGTGATTTCAGGTTCCTTAATCATTTGTAGTGCTGTGTAACATCCGGAAAAAGAAATCTTTGTGAGGGAGTTTGAGGAAATACACATTGAAAGGCTTTGTAAAAAAAGAAACTGGTAAATTGGAAGAAGATCGCAACCAACTAAAGCCTGAAACTCTTCTTTGAAAAAATCAATTGCAACCTCAGAGTCTTTAAGAGGGTTATTTTTACTTTCTTTTACTGGTTTGTAGCCTTTCCACAGACGGTGATACGGGTGTTTGGGAAAAGACAATGGTGCTAACACAAGCGTGTCAATGGCATTCTTTTGAAGGAGTTTGGAGGAAGGGAACAAGCGGTAAATCCATTCAAGATCATGATCGATTAGATTGTGCCCCAGCAAGAACTCTCGATCTTTTGAGTATTCTTCAATCTTTGCTAATATTTCACCTGGGTTTTCATGTGGAGTTTGAAATATGAGTCCCGGTTCTCCTGGCTTTATGGCTCCAATGGAGATAAATCTGCCGTCAGCGGGATTGATTTCAATATCTATGGCAACGCACTTTTCCAATAGCTTCTGAAGGCTTTTCACAAGCTAATCAAATCAGCCCGGGGAAAAAAAGTCAATCAATTTATTTCCAATTTCAGAATTCCTGTTGTCGTAAACTTCACTTTCTTCGATTGCTCAGCTTCAAAAGCCGATTCCGTAGAGATAAAAAAAAGTTTTCTGCCCGAATTTTGTTTTGAGACCAAATAATCCCAAAGTTAAGGCAGGAATCTCATCCAAACGAGTTCACGTTTCCAGGTTTTGGGAAAATGGTCTCAAGACTATATCCCCGGGAATTGGAATTCTGAAAGTAGCTTGTGAAGAATCTCTAATGAAATTTGGAAGTATGAAACGATTTTAGAGGCCAAACTTTCAAAAAGTGTAGAAAACTCCTCTTCAAGCAGTATACATTTTTTCTTTTTCTGATTAAAATAAAGAGATAAAATTTTTTAGATATTATATTTTGTCGAGGAAATTAAACCAGAGGGGGGCAAAATGCATCCAACACGTTTGTTGTGTTTTTGCCTAATAGCTTTCTTTTTCATGATGCGATCTAACTCCGTATTTGGCATCGATACCAAAGAATGGACATGGATGGTATATATCAATGCAGATAACAATTTAAATGATTTTGGCATTACTGATCAGAAAGACATGGCAAAAGTCGGTTCAAAAAATTGGCTTAATCTGGTCACACTTCTTGACCGCTATGATGGTGCTTCAACGACACTCAATTTTATCGAAAAGGGAAATATAAAAAAGTTGAAAGAGTGGCCTGAAATGGATACAGGCGACTATAAACAGCTTGTTGAATTTGTTCGTGAAGCTGTCGTACTGTTTCCGGCCAAACACTATGCCCTAATAATCTGGAACCACGGAGGCGGTTGGAAAAGATCACCCACCAAATCAAGATGGATTTCTCACGATTACACAAGCAACAATCGAATAACCACAGAGCAACTTGGGTTAGCAGCAGGTGAAATAAAAACGCTTCTTGGAAAAAATCTTGACATCCTTGCAATGGATGCCTGCTTCATGCAAATGCTTGAAGTTGCTTATGTTTTAAAGAATTCCTGCGATTACATTGTTGGTTCCGAAGAACGGGAGCCATCCAAGGGTTATCCCTATGATCGAATACTTCTCAATATCAGAGCTGATATGCCTGCCTCCGAAATGGTACAAACCATTGTCGGAGCATATTCAGCCTCTTACAGCGGTGGATGTCAGGGAAAAGAAGAATCCACGCAATCAGGGTTGAAATGCGCAGAATTGCCGCTTGTGATTGATGCTCTCAATGGTTTTGCAAAAACTGTTATGACCGGAAGTTATTCTGTTCAGATCAGCCAAGCTTTGAAAAAGGTTCAAAAATTTGAATTGGGCTCCAACATTGATCTTTTGCATTTGATTATGCTTTTGAAAGAAAATGTAACAGATAAAACTTTTCTCGACTCTGCATCCGGGCTTGAAAATGCTTTAACGAAGGCAATTATTGCCAACGGAACTTCAGGAAAGACGATGCAAAATGCTCAGGGATTGGCAATCTTCTTTCCGGTCTCGATCGGGCATTTTGATCAAACTTATCACGAACTTGCATTTTCTAAAGAAACTTCATGGGATGCAATGATCCAAGATTTTTTCCAAAAAGAACTTACTCTAAAAATTTCTTCAGACCTCCTTTCAGGAGATTCCTCGAGTCTAAGAGAATATCTTGCTCTTGCAAATAAAGATACCATCCCTTTAACCAAAAACATTATCTCCCAACTTAATTTCGAGTTCTTTTCGGAAAAGGCAAAATCGAGTTTGCCAAAAGATTTCGATTCTCTTATCCACGCTTTGATTAAAAAGAATTGAAGGGGAATTACAGCAATTATTTATCAGCAATTATCGGTGAGTTTTCTCGAAAAACATGTTTATTTCGGATTTTTGTCCTGAAACTTATCGAAAAGAGCAAATTTTCGAACATGGCTCAAAGTGTTTTTAAAAAACAACTGCAGCAACTCACCGAATTGCTTCGAACTCTCCCATAGCGAAGAAATTATATAACAGTCATGAAATTATGGTGGCCGGGATCCCCAGAGCAAAACAATCCAGAGAAGCTGCTTCCAAGATACTTGTATCCAAAAAAATTTCTCGAAAACATTCTTTTCTGTTTTCAATATACAAGAATTGCTGGTTATTGATCATTAGCGTGGCTTTTTTACATCTCTTTGTAAAATTTAACTTTTTGCCTGAACAATTAAAATTGTATTGATGAGAAGTTACTGTTTCACTCATAGAGAATTCCTTGAAAGATTCCTGTACCTTGCTGTTTGTAAATTTGAATGTTATACTAAAATTTGCCTGAGAAAATTTCTCCAAAAAATTAACAAGGAGTGCAATTCTATGAAGAAAAATGCTTTCCTTTTTGAAACTAAACTATTGTTTGTTTTAGGGTTTTCATTATTTCTGACGGTTTCATCAGTTGTGCCATCTTATGGCGGTATTCTTGAAAAGTTCGATAAACTGTGCTTGTTGGGTACACCATGTGATCCCACTCAAGACCTGAACGAAGTCTATATGATTCCCAATTGGGACAAATTACCGCACAAAAATCAAGAAGAATCAAAAGAAAGAGTGGCTGAAGTCAATACTCTTTTACCTGAAAAAACCAACAAATGGACTTACAATGCTGAGCAACCGACTTGGGCTTGCCTCTCTTTCGCCGCTGCAACAACTTGCGATTGGTGGGCACTGCAGCTTGGTTGGAAACTAGGGACTTACACTAACTTTTATAACGGGAAAACTGAAGAGGGTTTTAATCCCAGACAATTGGAAGCCCTCTATTTAACAAGAGCTCATGTGGCTTCCCGTCTATATCCGATACTTCTTTTTCCCGCTGATCCGGTTCATAGCAGCCCTTTTCCTATAAGCGAAAAAGGTTATGGAGATATATTATCTTCTGATTTCACAGGAACTATCTCTGACCCTACTCTTCCCGATGTAAAGTGGGAATACAAACAAAAGATGTACCCAATGGAAGGCAAATGGGCTTTCCACAAGAGAGGACTCATTACCAAGGTTGATGAATATAATATGAAGCTGATCCAGCTGATTCATCATTTCGGTATTCTTTATACCAAAATAGAACTGAATGAAAAATATACCGTTCTTCCAGGGGAACATGGTGTAACTATAGTTGGTTATGGAAAAGTCAAAAAAACTGGAGAAACAGTTTTCGTTTACCAGGATAACTACGGAAATAATCCAAAAACCTATGATTGTGAGTTTGGTGGCCCGGCTTATCGTTATGCCCCGTGCAAAAAATTTGAATCTGTTATTGTATTCCCTCATAAACCAGTTGCACAGATTGTTCCACAGAACGGCAATTTCGCGGTAAAATTTGCAAACAGTGGTGGACAACCTATTACTGCACAATTTGTTGCTTATGTTAGTGCCAAAGGTAAGCCTACCAAAGCAACTCTGAAGGGGGATACGTTTTTAATCCCCGTTAATGCCGCTAAAAATGGCTTCATCGATATGTATGTAGAAGCCGAGTTTTATATGCAAGATATTGGAAAAGGCTATTCATTAAAGGTTGCAGTTCCCAGCAAGTGATTTGAATTTCTTTTAGCAAAACACAACCCGATTTTTCAGGGGTAAGTGTTATTGTTTCAAAAAGGGCAAGCGGAACAATCTAAAACCCTAACAAGGGGCCGATTGTTCCGCTTTTATTTCTTTCAACATGCTCTAATGCGATGCATAAGGCAGAATGAAATTTCAGACATCCCAAATTCGGGGATTTAAATTTGATACCATTTTTTCGATTGATGAATTGCCAACTTGCTTTGGAAGGAATCTTCTGATTTAGTTTTATGTAAGTTGGTCTAAGGATAAAATCCAACCGAAAAGTATTCCAAAATCAGAAAACTACCTTTTGAAGCCCTTTTCCGAAAAAATGCAAACTATCGATACCAGGAATTCTGAATTTGTGTGGTAAATTCTTTCTTTGGATTAGCCCAATTTCAGAACAGCGGACTGCTTCGCGATAAGTTCACCCGGAGTTGCCTTTTCTGCTCAACAGACTGATCGTTCGGCCTAGCGAGGAAGCTGTGAAAAATTAGGATCACTCTTGAAAGTACAACACCCAAGAACTTTGCCAACAATCGTTTGTGATATTTCACACTTGGGTTTTCTTCCCATTTTTGGTATTTTTTCACACCTTCGAGAGCTGATCGCCACCGCCCTTCCGAACTCGCACGAACAGGAATGAGTCGTCCACTGGTATCGACATTCGCCAACACCAGCTGGAACGACCCATTTTGCTCAGCTCGGCCTTGTCCCTTGCGCTTCACTATCAGTAGTTTGAAAGGAAATGGGCTCAAATCGCGAATCCCCAAGGGCAAAGAACATTTCGCCCGCAGTGTTTCTGCCCTTAAAGTCACTGACGAGGATGGTGGTCGTTTACACAATATTGCAAGAAAGTTTGCTATTTTTCGTATTCTTGTTTATTTTCCTCGAAACAATCAAACTACCCAAAGAACCTATCCAGGAATATTCCTGTTTGAATTGCCCTCATCAGAAGATTAATCGAACCGTTGTCGGGGATCCGGGTTCCATTTTTCTGGATGTGATTCCATGCTTGACGCATTCTTGTGAGACTTAAATATTCATTGACTGCAGCAGATCTTGCAAGTCTCTGTAGTTCATCTTCAACATCGCATGCATGGTCTATTAGGCGAAAAGCCAAATCAGCGGCCTGCTTCCCGCGAACCTGATTCCACTGGATTTCAGAAGGAAGGATTCCTTCCATTGATTGTCTCAGGAACATCCTTTCTCCACCCTGGCAATCAAAAAGTCGTGCTGGGACGGAAAGACAAATTTCTAGAAGATCAAGATCACTTGTTGGATCAAGCGTTTGCAAGGAAGAAAGGATGTTGCTTTGATGATAAAGCGGGCCAGCCATTGCTGCATTTACCATGAGGCAATTTTCACGCTCCTCGAATGGGTGAATTTTATTTGGAAAAAGAATTTCCCAAACAGGTGTCCTAATTTTTTCCTCAGAAAACATTCTTTTTGCAAACGCTGTATTTATTGCTGAATAGTTTTGCCACGAATATTCAATACCAGCTAAAAAATCTTTTGCAAAATCTACCCATGGTTTTACTACAGGCCTGAGAATCTTACTTTTAACAGCTCTCCAAATGCCTTTTTTTCCATATTTTCCAGCTTTTTTCAAAGCCCGCAATCCCTCTTGGAAATGGCCCTCATAAAACAGATAGTAAATCCTGTTTATTCCCCCGCTCCAGGATATTCCACCATTGCCAAGCTGGCCTGTAAGCATGGTTTTTACACCAAGTTCTTCGGCCTTTTTCCCGATTGCAGACATCCAAAAAAGGTTAACTGCAGCATGAATTGGCTCTTGGAAATCATCCACTGTCTCATGAAGGATTTTGATAGGAGAAACATTTGTCGCTGTAATTGGAATATGTACAATGTTGATATATTTTTCTGCAAGCTTATGTGCAATTGGCCATTCATTACATATGGAACCCGGAAAAAGATGGTCCGAGGAATAAAATGGCACAGACGTGAATGCGTAAATTTTTTCGTTATGTTCCAATGCGTATCTTGCCGCAAAAGCTGTAACAGCAGATGAATCCAAACCGCAACTGAGGTGTGTTGATACGGGTCCTGATGTCTTCATTCGGCGTCGGACTGCTGTATTTAATGCCTCGATGAAAATTTCCCTGTATTCATTATTTGCAGAAAGATTAAATGATTTAATGTCACCCAGTTCCCAATATTTTCGAATATTTAGACCACTCATATCTGTGGTAAGCAAGTTTGCCGGCTGAAGCGAAAACACTTCCTTCCAGATTGTCGCAGAAGGTTCAGTGTCTGGAGGAAAATTCAGGTGTTGGGCAAGAACTAATTCGTTTAACAGTCGTGAATTCCCTGAAAGGTCAAATAACATAGATAAATTAGAGGAAAATGTGAAAATTCGGTCCTTGAAAGAATAAAACAGCCCGGTATTTCCGATCTGATCTCTGGCTATGAAAATTCTCTTCTTTCTTTCGTCCCAAACGGCAAAGGACCAGTCACCCCTGAGATTTTTCGGAGCTTCCTCCCCCCATTTTTCATAACAAAGAAAAACAAGTTTTCCATCCGAAGTAGCACGTCTTTCTTCAATTGGAATTTGAAAAACTCCGAAAAGTTTTTCGCGATTATCAAGGCGGGCGGCTGCAACAAAAACAATACCGGTTTGGGAATCGTACATTGGCATTATTTCAAATCGCGATTCTGCGGTTGAAAAAAATTGTGTGTGAGCAAACAGGAAGTTTTTTTGTGCCAGAAAATTCATAGAGTCAGGATTGGAATTACCTGCTCTCTTTTTGACAAAAGAAATTCTCTCTTCCAAAATTGGTTTTCCGGAAAAATCAACTATTCCAAATATTGCGCCCATAGGTAATATCCATTTTTTTTAATGTAAATTTTTCCTTTTTCTTGGAAAATCTGTAAAGAAATTTTTATTTGATCCAAGTATTTTTGTTTGTTAGAATTAGCCGAAAATCCCAAAAAGTTCAAGACAAAAATTTCAGAAAAAAGACAAAAACCATTTTATGAACCGGAATCTCACCCCTATTATTTCCGTATTAATGCCGGTCTATAATAGGGAAGAATACATCCGGGAGTCTGTTGAATCAATATTGAATCAGTCTTTCAGAAATTTTGAATTTCTTATAGGTGACGATGGATCAACAGATTCTACTCCTCAGATAATCAGAAAATATGCTGAAGATGATAAGCGTATTACTTTGCACATTTTTGAACATCGTGGTCAATTTCATCAGCTAAATAAACTTGTCGCCTCTGCAAGGGGAAAATATATCGCGATGATGGAATCTGATGACATTTCCTTGCCGGAAAGATTTGAAAGGCAATTGAAGTTTATTCAGGAAACCGATTGTGATGTTTGTGGAGGTCAGGTTGAGACTTTTGGTGCGAGATTTTCCGACCTTTGCTATCCAGAAACTCACGAAGGAATTTGTTTAGAACAACTGTTCCGGGTTGCCATTCTTCAACCGGCAACAATGATGAAAAGTGTTGTAGCTAAAGAAAATCCCTATCTGGAAGATATTTTCCTGGTTGATTATGAGTGGCCAATTAGAATTTCCCCGCGATATCGGCTGAGCAACTCTCCAGCCTTGATTCTTAAACGTCGGGTACATGAAAAACAAACCAGTACGGTTAATTTGACCAAATGCCTGAAAGAATCGGCCAATATTCGTTTTAAGTATTTTTATTCCATGTTTCCAAATACTCCAATTGAAGATTTTATTGCATTTACACGTATTGCTGATAAACAACCAATGACAAGTATTCCTGAATTAAAGCGTGCTGGAAAGTGGCTTGTAGAGCTTTCCAGATGTTCTGAAGAGAAAATGAAGAAAATTATGCAAATTCGATGGAAAAATGCCTGTGATTTTTCAGTCGAACTGGGAAAAGAGACCATATCGATATTTAACCACTACCAGGCCCTACTGGAAGGGCGAAAATGTTAACCAGACTTAAGTCTTTTCTCAGGGTAAAAGCCTCCTCTTGTTTTCCTCAACTTTTGAAGAATTTCAGAAAGTTTTTCCATCTAGAGAATTTGAAAACTGAAGTAATTACAATCGAGGGCCCCTTTAAAACCTGGATTGAAGCCGAAAAACAGGCGACTGGCTATCAGGAACCCGAAATTCTTCGAAAAGTACTAACAGCTTCTTTAATTGTTAAAACAGGTCTGGCAGTCTTTGAAAGAGATTCGATTTTATTTAATCGAATTCTTTATTCCTGGCCGGTCCTTTCTGCATTGATGTGGTCAGCATTACAAAATAAAGGAGAATTGAGGGTATTGGATTTTGGCGGTTCTCTTGGGAGCAGCTATTTTCAAAATCGCGAATTTTACAAAGGTCTTTCTAAAATTAGCTGGGGAATAGTCGAACAAGCGCATTTTGTTGAGACAGGAAAGCAGAAAATTCAAAACGAACAATTACGTTTTTTTCATTCAATCGACGAATGTGCCCGAGAAATTAACCCGAATATTTTTCTGTTAAGCGGTGTTCTTCAGTATCTTCCTCATTTCTCTCAAATATTGAATCAGATTTTCGTCTTAAAACCACTTACAATTGTTATTGACAGAACATTTTTCTGGGCAAAACAAGTCGATGAAATTTTTCTTCAAAAAATTTCACCTGCAATTTACGAAGCTTCTTATCCATTTTATGCTTTAAGTGAATCGAAGTTAATTAAATCATTCCTGGAACAGGAATATGAGCTTTTAGCTGAATTTAGATGCATCGAGTTTCCCGCGCTTGAAAGAATTGAAGTTAAACCAAAAGGTTTAATCTTCAGGAAGAAAGGTATTTGACGTAAGAATTTCCTTAATTTAAAAGTAAAAACAAATTTTTCTTGAATTTTTCAATGAGCTTAAATTCAGGGGTTATTAATTGGAAAAAAAGTTAATATATTGTACATTATTTGATCAGTTTTACCTGGATAAAGGTTTAGCACTTTACTATTCCCTTAAAGAGACGCACAAGGACTTTGTTTTATGGGTTCTTTGTTTAACACCAAAATGCTATGAAATTCTAGAAGGACTGGCACTTGATAAAATCAGACTAATTAAATTGATCGATTTGGAAAAAACCGATTCGAAGCTGTTTCAAGCTAAAAACAATCGCTCTGTTATTGAGTATTACTTCACTTTAGCGCCGGTTCTCCCTTTATTTATCCTTCAGCATAATCCCGAAATAACTTCAATTTCTTATGTTGACGCTGACATTTATTTTTTTTCCGATATGGATGAGATTTACAATGAAATCGGGGAAAACTCCATTGGAATAATTGAAAACAGATTTTACAAAAATCCTCAGGCATTATTGGCTGCGGGGCAATTTAATGTTGGATTTATTTTTTTTAGAAATGACCCTGAAGGAATAAAATGTTTGAGATGGTGGAGGGAAAAATGTTTTGAATGGTGCTATGAAAAGGTTGAAAAGGAACGATTTGCAGACCAAAAATACCTGGACAAATTTCCTCAAATTTTCAGTAACGTAAAAATTATTTCACACAAAGGGGCAAATCTCGCTCCATGGAATATCCGCAATTATTCAATAAAACAAATTGATGGAAAATTTTATGTCGGAAAGCAAAAGTTAGTATTTTTTCATTTTCATTGCCTGAGAAATATTTGGAAAGGCCTGTATTTCCATAATTTGAGAAATTTTAAAGTCTCATCTCAATTGCCGATAATTAAAAACATTTTTAGAAAATATATCAGAGTAATTCTAAAAATGGAAAAACTAATTCCCGTTGAATGCCACAAACCTGCGCATTTGCGATTTAGAAATTTGGGCGCACGTCTTTCCCAAAAAAAACAAAGACTTGTGAGAATTTTTGAAATACTGAAGTTACTGTTGAAAATTTTTCGCAGGTTGAACTGGTTCTATTTTTCTCCAAAATAACCGGCCAAAATTAATTTTTTAATTTCTTATGAAAAATCACTTTTTTTCCCTAGTTTTTTTTTTCAAATCTTGGTGGGTTCTGAATTTTTTTCTTGATTATGGAAATATATTTAGGCTATCTTTGATATAGACTTCTTAATAACCAAATTAATTTCGTGAATTCAGGATTCTTTATGAAAAAAAATTTTCCAAACTCTCCAAATGCGATCAAATCAGAAACCGGTTTACCCCAATCTAAGATTAAACACACATGGGAAACTCCTAAATTAACAGAAATTTCATATGATGTGACTGCCAGCCAATTATCTGGAACATCCAGCGGTGATAGTTATAATTACTCATAACAAATCTTGAAGCTGCATAGAAATTTAACCCCCGAATACGAATTGTTTTTGCTTCAACAAGACAAATTTATGACAAACTCGAATATTTTCCGGTTGATGAAAAGCATACTGTAGCTCCAGTTGATATTATCGGTGAGTATTACTCTGATTTTTCCCTGATAAAAAAGTTATTAAGCTGTAAACCACGAGTTAATCTAAAAGATGGTCTACAGTCGGCATTGTCCTATTATCGAGAAAAGGGAAATTTTTATTGGGAATTATCATGATTCAGATGAATGTCTTCACCAGAGAACCCGAATGTCTTATTGAGAAGCAAATTGAGGCGATTAATCGGGTTATTCGTTCAGGGTCTTGGATTCTTGGAAAAGAGGTTCAGGAATTTGAAGTGGAATGGGCCTCATGGTGCGACTCTCCCTATGTTGTGGGTGTTGGTAATGGAATGGATGCCCTGGAAATTGGATTGCGCGCTTTGGGAATTGGAGATGGCGATGAAGTGATAACAACTTCCATGACAGCATTTGCAACAGTACTTGCAATAATACGAGCCGGCGCAACTCCTGTTTTGGCTGATATCGATTCTGAGACAGCAATCCTTGCAATTGAAAGTGTTGCAAGATGTGTCGGACCCAAAACAAAAGCCGTGATTGTAGTTCATCTTTATGGGCAAGCAGCGCCTTTAAAGGAGTATAAAGAATTTTGTCATTCAAAAGGTTTATTTTTGATCGAAGACTGCGCTCAAGCTCATGGTACAAGTATTAATGGAATCAAGGCCGGCACAGCAGGCATTTTTGGTGCATGGAGTTTTTACCCAACCAAAAATTTGGGAACCATAGGTGACGCAGGGGCTATTTCCACTTCAGACAAAGACCTGGCAAAAAAAGCGGGCCAATTGCGAAATTATGGGCAAAGTGAGCGTTTCCATCACCCTCAAATTGGATTAAATAGCCGCCTTGATGAGATACATGCTGCAATTTTGAAAGTCCGCTTAACTTTTCTAAAAATATGGATTGTACGAAGAAGAGAAATTGCTCAGAGGTATTACACCGGAATTTTGAATCCTTTGGTAAAATTGCTTAAGTTCCCTGCAGCCCCGAACAATCATGTTTATCACTTGTTTGTAATAACCTCGGCAATGCGTGAACAGTTGAGCGAGTATTTAAAAGAAAAAGGAATCGAAACTTTATATCACTATCCTGTTCCAATCCATAATCAGAATCCATGCAAAAATTTGAAAACTGACCCTCACGGTTTATTGTCTGCGGAAAAGCATGCTTCCGAGTGTTTGAGTCTGCCCTGCAATCCATTTCTAACCAATAAAGAAATTGACTTTGTGATTTACAGTGTAAATAAATTCAATTCCTGAAGTTTGCATTTTTCATTCAACTTGAACCATGAAACGGACGTTTCATGTGTGTATTCTCAATTTGTGCTGTGTTGAAGCTAATCAAAGGGCAAAAATGGTAGATATTTTAAAAAATGGCACTAAACTTCTGAAACAACCTTCAACAGAGATTTTTACTCTAATGAAATACTGGCTACGCACTTTTTGAAAAACCCGCTTTCTTTTTATTTTCTAGTGCTGATTTTAGATCATTCTCTCGTTGGAACATCAGATGAAAATAGACAGTTTATTAGCCACAGAGTCCCAGAGAGATGAAGAAAACCAAGTGGAATGAAAACTTTTTAATAAAATTTGAATCTCTGTTTTGCCTTAACTCTATGGCAATTTTTTTTCAGTAAATTTGTTGGTATATCTACTGTGCTTGTTTTTTTGCAATATTTTGAACATCCAAAATTATTGCTTTTGCTGTTATTTTGAGTTTTTCAAGACCATCTGGAAGCCATACCCTTTTAATTACTACATGACTTGCAATTGAAGCACAGATTTGAAGAACTGCATGGTTCTCTATCTCAAGCCATTTTTTTCCATACCGATACTTTGATAACTCGTAACAAGCTGAAAGAACTGGCAATTCAGCGATTTCCGGAGCAGAAATGTCTTTCCTTATTCCTTCAAGAATATAAATTGTGCTTAAAGTAGTTTTTGTTGAGCAAAAGCCTTTAGGAAATACGTTTGAGTCAAGCCATCGCTCATTTGGAGCCCATCTTGCAATTGGAATCAAATCTTGCGGTGATTTCCCAAGAAAATCTGCTGTTTCAAGCGACACCTTCAATCTTGGATAACCGGGCTGAACCTCGACACCTGTTTCGCAGATATTTAACGCGATCAGATCATCGCTAAGCAAAGCCATTCCTTCCTGTGCCAGAACAGCCGAAAGAGTCGACTTTCCGACACCTGATTTTCCAGCAAAAATAACCGCCCTGTCATCAATAACAAGAGCCGATCCATGCAATATCGGGATTTTTTGCAAAGAAAGAGCGGAAGCCATTACTGGATTGAGGACTATCAACAGAATCTCTGATAACTCAAAGTCAGAAATGCTCCGTTGAATGGAAAGAAACTTTCCTTCAAGAGAAAAACGGAAGTCCAATATGTCATCTTTATTTTGGTATCGCAAAAGCCAATAATCGCTAAGGAGTTTCCAAGTCTGCCATTTTGGATTTGTACTAGGCAACGTGTCGAGAGCCGGAACAGTCGATTCAAGACTGATAATTAAATCGGCTTTGTCCGAATCAATCTGTGTAAATGGAAAAGGATAATTCGAGTTGACACGCAGTCCATACAGAACCCAAGTCTTCGAATGAATAAATTACCTGCCTAGATTATCATTCTCACTAATGAGAGTACTTGATTGTTTTTCATTGACACAACTAATTTCAGGTAAATATTTTCATATCAAGCATTTTGAAGCACTATTAAGACAGATTTAATAGTGCAATCTATTACATTTTCCCAGTGTTCTATTCAATTACTTTAATCAGATTTTTTTCTTTGAGACAATTTAGAAATTCCAGAATTTCAGTTTCGCATTGTTTCGATTCCACGTCATAATCATCTTGGAAAATCTTGCATAAATCCCGTATCGAGATTTCTTCTTCAATAGCTTCCCATATTTTTGTTGCAACTCCATTTAGACCGTAGTATTTGCCTGTTTCAGCGTTCAACATCACCAATTCATTATTTACAGGCGCTGAAATTGGCTCTTTTGATCGAAAAACCCTGCTATTCAGATTCATGAGCAGCTCCATGAAAAAAAATTACCTAGGTTCAATTTTATCACAAGTCGCGATATAAATAATAGACGCCTAGATTGCTATTATCAAATTTATTCCACTCTGAATCATATTTTACATAATGAGAATTCCGAAGTTTGACACATCGTGAATTTTATCTCTAAATGGAGAACTCAGGGGTTTAGTGGTGGGGAGACTATTCATTTGCCATTGTCGTGGACTTATTCGGAAATATTTTTGTAGTTGGTCACGACAACAACCGAATTAACAAATTTGCTCTGCAATAAACACTTTTAAAATTTTTTCAAAATAAAGTGGTTTTTGGGTTGTGGAAGCTCGATTTTTCGCCTCCGTAAAAACAAAAATTCAGTGAAAAACGGCGATTAGTTTTTCATTGATCAGTGTTTTTACGTTTTTCCAAATTAAGTTAGAACTTTTGTTAGAACTGATTTTTTATCCTCTTGAAGCTAGCTTCTGACCTACAAAAGAAAGTGCGCCTACCAGGACTCGAACCTGGGGCACCAGGATTAGGAATCCTGTGCTCTGTCCACCTGAGCTATAGGCGCATCTATTTTTATTCTACTTTCGAAAGGAATGCAGGTCAAGAAAAAAGTTTGATTCATCTATTGATTTATTTTATTAAGAAGTGCTATTTACTTGAATTCGAGAATTTGAAATGGAGAAAGTTTCATGAGTTCAAGGCGAATATTGAGAAATTGTTTTTTTGTTTTCTTGTTTCTTAACAGTTGTTTCATTTTTGGAGCAACCGATGGAAGCAATGAACTTCAAAAAGCCTGTCGGGAGAATTTGCGAAAGCTAAGGGCTGCGATGGAAAATTTTTTGAAGAATGAGAAACAAGAGATTCCAACTTGGGCGAAATTTGAGAGCGTTTATAAAATGCTCCTTACTACAAAATATCTTCCTGAGGTCCCAATCTCTCCAACAGTTGATTGTAGATATTTTTTGGTATACAAATCCCCGAAGGTCTTTGATTGGTATTGTGACCTTCATGGGGTTGAAACAGGAGACGAAAAAATAACCTTTAGATATCATGAATTTCAATTTACTGGTCAGGTAAATTCAAAATATCTGGACGTAGAAAAATATAAGAGACATGCTGAAAATCTAAGAAGATGGATTAGATATTCCCCCACCTTAGTAGAGAATATCAAATATCAATATGCGCGAAATCCTACTACTACAATTTTAATGGTTATTTTTGGTTCGCTAATTGTTTATTTTATTTATAAGAATGTGTTTGGTCCTTGAAAATGCTCAGGAAAATTATTGTCTCCTTTATACTGCTTTGTTCTTTTGTTTCGATTGTTTTTTCGGAAAATCCTCAAGATTATGAGAACAATTTACTTTCAAATGACTTTCGACAAAAAGCATTCCGCGGTGAAGAAACCCTTAAACTTTATGTTCCGAAAAGCTTTGAAGGTCGAAGCGGGAAAGAATCACGTAAAACCATTGGGGCTGAATTATTTGATGGATTCCGTATTGAACGAATAGAAAGTAATATAAATCTTAAGGGATTATCCAGTGTTTTTGGTTTTGGATATGTAAAAGATCGATACGATTATCAGATATTTCGATCCAAAGCTCAGCGCCCAGGCGACCAATCGTGCCGGGAATGCCATGCATGCAATCGGCCTAGAACGACAATTTTTTTTGGGAATGAATCTGAATTAATGGAAGCTGAGCCTTTGGTTAGAGGTAGCGCAAGAATTCGCCTTGGAGATGTTTCTCAGAAATCCTGGCATGGAAAGACCAGTTATTGGATTACCTCAAAATATATGACAGTGCTTGATTTTTCTTCAGGGAGCTTGATCGGATCAGGCCTTTCTTTGAAAACATCAGCTTCAACTATAGAATTAAGCGGAACTGAAGGGCATTCCTTCGCCTGGAAAACGATGTTTTCAATTTCTAAAGTTGAGTCTTATCCTGAAAAAAAATATTTTCAGGCAAATTTAGTTTTCAAATTGAGTCGACGAATGAAATTTCAATTTGGCGGTGGGATCTTTCTCGATGGAATTTCTTACTTTGGAACTGACATGTCCGAACTTGGGGGAATGATTTTTGGTCTCGAAAAAAGTGATCCCAATTTGCTTCCCAGCCTTTATGAGAAGCTGAGGAAGGAAAAATTCGGGTTTTATAAGTCATCAATAGTTTATGAATACCCTTTCTAGGGTTATTCAGGCATACTTGTTATTTCGAAATTTGAAGAAAAATTGAGCAATGAGAAGATAGCTTTGTTCGGAAGAGGAATTTTCCCCAAAAATAACTTCCTAAAAAAAAAAGTTGACTCATGGTACGATTTACCATATAATCAACGCTTGATTTTTGCCTTGAGGTTAAGGCCAAAGGTATTAATTTAAATATTCAGGAGGATTGAGTCCTGCTATGAGAAAAATTTTGTTACTGGCTTTGGTTCTTTGTTCTTTTTTATCTCTCACTGGTTGTCGCTTGATTGATGGTGACTATAGTGGCGATAATACAACCGTTATAAATACTGGCACTGGCACTGGCACTGGCACTGGCACTGGCACTGGCACTGGGACTGGGACCGGCACCGGCACTGGTACTGGAACGATTGCTATTGCTACTACTGCTGCTATGATTATTCCAGTTACAGGTATTGCAGAGACGGATGCTCAGGCATTCCTTAATGATCCTAATGTTGCTGTTGAAGTTTCAGGATCTGTTTTAGCCAACTTATCAGTCGGTGGAACTTTAACTCTTAACAACACAGGCATTTCACTTGGAAAACCCAAATATGCAAGGTGGAATAAGACCCGCCATACAGTTGATTTGTTTTATGCTATCACTGAGGCTTCATTAACTTCAGCCAATGCTGGGTTTACGCTACTTCAAATTCAACAAACGCCATCTTTTCTTACAAGCGCTAGAGTTGACCTGAGCATTGGAACTACAACAGTTAATATCAGTTCTGTGATTAGTACCACTACTCTCGCTAATAGCATTGTTACTGTGACTAAAACCGTTCAAACAGTAACCACTACTGTTGCAACGACTACTCCGATTGTTACTTTTTCAGACTCAGATTATACAAGAACAATAAGTCAAATTTTTCAGACGAATTCAGTTCAAAATGTCACTACCACGGTCGGTTCTACTACAACTACTCTCAAAACTATTAATTTGACCACTTTGAATCTTGTAACCATTTCTTTGACTCAGGGAACAAGTACGACAAATGGAAATGTCGATTATTCTGTTACCATCACAACGACAGTTGTTACAGCAACTATCGCTACAGGCACTTCTCAAACCCAACAAGTTACGGTGTCTACTGGAACAAACATTTCTTCGGCTCCAGTAGTATTAGATATTCCCACATTGAATCTCGTTAGCGCCCAAGCTTTAAACATGAATGGAACAAATGTCAGTTTGGCTACCGATTCTACAGTCGCTCCGACAAATATTCCATTTTCCGGCAGCACCTTTACTTTCACTTTTGACAGAGCGATTGTCCTTCCTACGAACTTCGGCGTTCAATTGTGGAATAAAACAACCGGGAACACCCTCACTCTTACAAGTGCCACAGGCTATGCCATCACTTCTTCTCTATCTGCCGATGGCAAGACAGTAACTGTTGTTGTTGGCAACAATGCTTTGCATACCTGGGTTTCTGATACAGACTATGCTGTAAAACTCAATCAGACAAACTTCACCTTGGCTAGTGGTAGCGTTGTTGTTCCATTCGAGTCAGCCGCTTACTATTTCGGCACCTATAGAAGAACAACACTTACCGATTGGACTGGAAATGGTTCCACTTTGGCTATCGGAACAACTGCCAATCCGACAACACTAGTTCTTACTTTCAGCAGAAAATTGCAGGCCCAGACTTTTGCCGGAACGATTTCTGTTCAGAAAGTAACCTCTGCAGGTCAGACTGTTGCAACGGTTTCTGCGTCAGATTTAACTATCGCCCAGAATTCTACCGATGCAACCAAGGTCAATGTAACTTTTAAGAAAGCATTGACTCCCAATGCTACTTACACAGTTACTTATACCACCGGAACATGGCTGGATAATGCGGGACTTCCCGTTTCTGTCCATGCTCCGATTACCTTTACCACCGCAGCTCAATAATTAAAGTACAATAAAACTTCCTGCCCGTTCGTGGGTAGGAAGTTTTTTATTTCCATTGTTCTTTATTATCAATTTGAAGGTGAGAAAAAAATTCCTCTCTCAAAAAATGCTGTGCTCTCATGCAGTTTTAATGAGGTGCGGCAACTTGCCTTAATAAGTTTTTTTTTCAAAGAAGACTTTTGGAAAAACTGAGAGAATATTTGTTTGTAGTGTTTTTCTGTTAATGGATTTTTCGATTGAAACTTCGATAAGACAATGTTAAGTTGTCCCATGGAAATGTCATCAATCAAGTTTGAAATTCTTTTTGGAAAAACCCCATTTTGGGCGATGCGGAAATTTTTGACTTAATAGAGGAAACTATGCGTCGGGTTGGTCTATATTTATTAATTATTAGCTTCTTTTTTCTTTCGGAGTTTTCGTTTGCTCTTAAATTTTGCCCAGAATGTAAAATGAAATTTCCTGATAAAATCAAGTTCTGTCCAAATGATGGAAAGCTGCTGAAAAGTGACAAGGGGCCTAAATCAAAAATTAGCATTTCACTGAAACCTGCTTCTGCATCTTTAATTATTGATGAAGTTTCCTCCTTTACAGGGGAATTAATCGAAGCTGACTTTCCCCCTGGAGATCACAAAATCGAGGTTATCGCTGAAGGCTATGTTCCACAAGTCTTCAAAGTAACTTTGTTTCCTGAGCAGCAATTTAAGCTTTCATTAGATCTCGTTTCCCTTGGAATCAATGAACCCAAAGCATCTGTCAGAAATGATAGAACAGGTGATGTTGTTGATCCAAATCTTAAGAATTCACTAGCTCAGGTAGATCTTGAGAACATGGTAAGGGTGAGGGGAGGTCAGTTCCGGGTGGGAAGTGAACGAGGAAATCCTGACGAACGACCGGTTCGTAAAGTAGAAACCCCGGGCTTTTATATTGATAAATTTGAAGTTTCCTGCCAACAATATGCCAAATTCCTTGAATGTATCCGGAAAGAAGGCCATAAGTGGTGCCATCCATTAGAGCCCATTAATAAAGATCACACACCTTTTCACACTTATGCTTGGGCATTGAAATTCAGCTGGATTGGAGGAAAATTTCCTCCTGGAATGGAAAATTATCCGGTGGTTCTGGTTGATTGGTTTGACGCGTATTCTTTTGCTACTTGGGCTGGAAAAAGACTCCCCACTGAAGATGAATGGGAAATCGCGGCAGGAAATGGAGAAGGCAAAGATTATCCCTGGGGAAGCACTTTTTCTGAAGAGAAGGCCAATGTTGGAGGTTGCCCTGTCCAAGTAGGAATCTTCCCCCAGGGAATTGCAGATTGTGGAGCGTTTGATATGGCTGGGAACGTTGCTGAATGGACATCAACCGCCTATGAAAAAGACCCTGCTGAGAGCAAAAATTTTTCCGGACATTTTGGCGAACCAATAATAAAAGGTGGGTCATGGGATGACGAATCAAGGGGCTGCCGAGTTAGTGCTAGGGATGTTCATAGATCACCTTTTTATAGAAGTACTACGGTTGGTTTCCGTTGTGTAGTTGATCTAAGCAAACAGGAACAGCATTTCCCATTGCAATAAATTTGGTTATAACAATTAGTAAAAGTAAGCGCGCAAATTGAGAGGTTCTATCAAGCCCCTGGGGCTATAAACCGTCGAAAAAGTTACGTTATTATTTCGTGGGATTGGTATTATTCCGGTGATGGGAATGAAATGTATTTTTCAATTTTGTCTAATGGTTCTTTGAAGAATCTGAAGATTGATCACTTTTCACAAGTGAGAGTTGGAATTCCTGCTGGTAATTAATTTAGGCAAGGTCATTTCAATTTTACTAAACCTGTATTGTTCGGCTTCTAAACTCAGCAATAAACCAAAGTGAAGGGAATGGTTGTAAAAGTGAATTCTTCACTCCTTGAAAATACGACTTCAATGACCCAGGTCAAAACTCCAATTACTCCCAATTATTGGATAACTTTGAATTGCATTTTACCCCATAAGTTTTGCCCATAAACTCTTTTGAGGCAAAAATTTTGGTGCTGAAATCGGTGTGTAGGGCTTAAAGCTAAACCCTATATTTGCTCCGGTAAAATCATAAATGATTAAGAGTGTTTCAATTGAATTGTGAAACAACCGGCAAGCTGTTTTTCCTAATCCACTGTCTCCAGTGGTAAAAGGGAAATAGAATCCTTTTTCTGGACCCGTTATATCATTTCCCAAATACGAAAATACGAAATTAACGTTTGCCAGGTTGATTCCAAAATTGTTTCCTGGGCAAAGAACAGTTGTTTTTCCTATCAAATAGGCTCCTGTAGCTTGGAGTTGGATTTGACAAGGTTCTTCTTTTGTTCCGATTTGAAGTCCAAAATTCCCGAAATTTGTGCCGCTTCCAATCTTTCCTGAAAATTCTGCAAAAAGTTTAACTTTCCCCCTTTTTGTTTGTGCCATTGCGTCAGGAGTTGATTGGGTCGCATTTTCCACGGCAAATTGTGCAAAAAGTAAAAGATTGCCGGCTGCGAATTGCTCGAAACTGTTTGTTGAAGTATAAAACCATCCATCATCTCTTAATTTCCAGTCACTCCAAATTTTTTGGGAACTTTGCTGCAAACGGTCAACCAGTAGATTTACAGGTCCCATTTTGAACATGGCTTTTAATAAAGCTGAAACTTCTCCATTTTCAGGAAGGAATATCGTTCTTGCAACTGCTGAGGAGGATGATGCAGTTTGGGAAAATTGGTTATAGTCTACAATTCCTTGGTAATCTTGGGAACCCCAATTACTGAACCCCTGTGTTGAAATGGATATTTTATTATCCGTGGTAAAGCGAAAATCGACCCTCACGGATGAGGTATTTTGAGCCATTTGAATTGAGATTAAACCATTCCCAAGCAGAGCGGAATCGGAGGGTCGAAAAAAATAGTCGGAATAAGCAGAGCCACCATAAATAATCGAAAAAGTTAAAGCCTGAGTGATGGGAATTCCCGAAATTACGGAATTTTCACCAATTGTGAAAGTAGATGAACCATTTAGTTTGAATCCCTCTATGGGCTGAAAGTCTTTTTCTGCGCTTATTGGGGTGATTCTGTTTCCCATCGAAAATTTAGTTGTAAAGTTGTCCTCATCAGATTTAAAAAGTGCTGATTGGCCAGAAACACAGAAATGGATTGTCGTGGCTTCTTGCCCTGAAAAAGGCGATATCTGTTCGTTATGAATATCCAAAAATTGCGCGCTGATTTGAAATAGTCCATCAGCGGTGTTGTTTGTATACCATTCTCCGTCCCATTGCCACCCATTCCAGATTAAAGGTAAAGAACTTGATGAAATCAGATCGCCTCGTTTTGACTTCATAACAGAACCTGTGCTTTGCAACCAAAGAATCGGATTATTTGCGAAAAATTGTTCACTCGCTTTTAATAGCGGTGGCTTTCCACAATCAGGAGATATCAAAGCTCTAAAAATAGCATTGTCTCCACCTGCAAAAGATGTGTCGTCCGGTTGGGCCGTTTTAGTAGTTGGACTGCAACCAATGCCGGCAAATGCTATTAATATTGCAAGCATAAGAACTAAATTTTTTTCTCGTCTCACTTTGATCTCCTGATGTAAAATTGAACTCAGTAATATTTTGAAAGGAGTTATATTTGAAATCTTCCAAAATCTATAAAAAAAATTACTCTGGAGTATTTTTCGACTTAGGGGGAACCCTTCTTTATCCAAATCCGATAAAAATGGGGGAAATTTTTCAAACAATTTTTTCTTCAGTGCCTAAATTGGATGAATGGATGCGTTCAATCTATGAGACAACCGACAAAGTTGACAAATTAATCAAAACTAATGGCACTCTACCTCAAGGGTGGTGGACCGTATATTTTTCTGAAATAATTTCCCGTCTGAATTTACCGATAAAGCCGGAACAGAAGCTTTGTGAGAAATTTTGCCAACAATTGGCTGATTTCCACCAAAAAGAAAATCTTTGGTCTTTTAAGACTGAGTTTGCAGATGAACTATTGGGAGAATTAAAAAGTGAAAATTACATTTTAGGGATAATCTCAAACAGTGATGGCCGAGTTAAAGAGCAGATAGAACAGGCCGGTTGGATAAAGTTTTTCGATTTTATTCTTGATTCTCATATTGTGGGATGTGAAAAGCCTGGAAATAAGATATTCGAACTTGCTTTTGAAAAATCAGGTTTGTCTTCAAAGCAGG
This sequence comes from Candidatus Rifleibacteriota bacterium, assembly GCA_015233565.1. Taxonomy (GTDB): domain Bacteria; phylum Muiribacteriota; class Ozemobacteria; order Ozemobacterales; family Ozemobacteraceae; genus JADFXM01. Next base: position 70,529 of record JADFXM010000006.1, on the reverse strand, counting down.
CTTTATTCATTGGGGATTTTGAAAATGTCGATATTGCCGGTGCACATAATGTTGGGATGGATGCAGTCTTATTTGACCCGGGAGATCTTTCTTCTGGTTTTTCCGGAAAAAGGATTACCAAGCTTTTTGATATAAAAAACTTTTTGGAATAAAACTTTTGCCTCTCCTCAAAGTGATTCTCTTCAAATCGTGTCGTAATTAGCAACCTGTGAAGTTTTAAAGAGGTTAAGTGGGACTTTAAAATTATTATGGAACAAAATATTTGGCTTGTGGATGGTGAATGAAAATACCCGTAACTGAAGCTTCAGGAACCATTTCCCAAATTTCGGTCAGGGAAATCCCTGTTTTTGTACCATTTAATAATTCAAGAAGGGATTTTTGCTGTGAGAGATCAGGGCATGAGGGGTAGCCAAAAGAAAATCTTATCCCCCGTCGCTTTCCATTGATTTTTCGAAAACCAAGGTCATCAGCTATTTTCTGTTCTGCCCATTCAGCGCACGCTTCAGAAAATTCCATTGAAAGTCCGTATAAATGTAGGTATTCCCGATATTTTCCCAAATTATATAACTTTTTGGCCTCATCGAGCGCATGTTTTCCGATAGTCCCCGACCAGATGGCGATCATGTCATCTTTTTTGCTTGAGAAGAAATCACTGATACAAAGTTTTGGAGCTTTTTTCCCTCTTGGAAATGTCCATTCGATTTTCGAACCTTGACTTGGGTTCAGGCAAATTTTGTCGCTTTCAGAGCGGCATTTAAAATAGCCAACTGATATTTTAGGTTGAAAAATCCTTTTTTCATCAGTTTCCTTAAGTAAACGTTGCAAGCAGGGTTCGACTTCTTCTGAAATTAATTTGTTCCAGGATTTTTCGTCGAGCTTCCCTTTTCTGTATTGCCAGCGGAATTTAAATAGAGTTTCCCGGTCAATTAGCGAGAATAATTCCTTGGAGTCGATTTCAAAAGTCCTACTTCCAAAATATGGTGGATTCGGAATATCTTGGCAATCGAGGATCTCTTCCTTTTCATTTGTTTTAGAGTTTAAACCACAGCATTCCAGTGATGATGCCGGACTGGAAGATGAATTCTTGGGGTTTTCTTTAAATTCACTAAGAATTTGAAGTCCGGAAAAAGCATCCGGAGCATAAAAAACTTTTCCTTTATATATTGCTGCCAGGTCGTTTTCTACAAAAGGCTTGGTAAGAGCAGCTCCACCAAGAATGACTGTGGGTTTCAAACCTCTCCGGTTTAATTCCTCGAGATTTTCTTTCATAATTTGCGTTGAACGTACCAAAAGGCCGCTCATTCCAATTACATCACAGTTGTTTTCACGACACGCTCGGATCATTGTATCAATATCAATTTTAATTCCAAGGTCGATTACTTCGAATCCATTGTTCGTCAGGAGTATGGAAACAAGATTTTTACCTATATCATGGACATCACCTTGAACTGTGGCTAAAATGATTTTTTTATCACTGGAGGCGGAGTGTTTTTCCATGTAGGGTTCAAGTATTCCAACAGCTGCTTTCATTACTTCCGCTGATTGAAGCACAAATGGGAGTTGGATTTCACCTTTTCCGAATAGTTCTCCAACTTTTTTCATTGCTGGAATGAGAATTTCATTAACAATTGCAATTGGAGACCTGTTCTCTCTTATTCTTTCAACTAGGCTTGGAAGCTCACTTCGATCTCCATCAATTATTTTTCTTTCGAGAGTTTCTTCAGGGGAAAGCTTACTGATATCTATTCGGGAGCTGATTATGTTGTCCGAGAATCCTTTCATGAATTCAGATAACTTAAGCTCTGAATTAGTCTCATTATAAATTAAATTCAATGCGAGATTTCTTTTCTCGGGAGGGATTTTAAAGATGGGAAGTATTCCTGAAGGGTTCACAATTGCGAGTGTTAGACCTTTTTTGACGGCTTCTCCCAGGAAAATGCTGTTTAAAACTTCTCTAGCTTCAGGTTTTAGTCCAAAGGAAACATTGCTTAAGCCTAGTATTACTGAACTTTCTGGAAAATTTTTCCTAAGTGCTTCAATTGCATTGAGCGTTTCAATTGTTGATGATCGGAGCTCAGCTTCTCCACTGGCAAGAGTGAAGGTCAGGGGGTCAAAAATTAGATCCTTTGCCCGAAGGCCGCACTCTTTGGTTAACAAATCGAACAGCCTTTGCGCAATCGAGAGTTTTCTTTCCAATGTTTTTGCCATTCCGGATTCATCTATTGACAAGCAGATCAGAAGGGCTCCGAAGTCCTTTATCAGTTTTGCCACTTGTCGGGCTTTTTTCCCACCATCTTCGAGATTGACTGAGTTAATTATGCATAGCCCCGGATAACGTTTTAAAATAGTTTCGATAACCGAAGGTTCAGTTGAATCAATGACCAGAGGAATCTTGACTTGCGTTGTTAACATCGGGATGAGCTTTTCCATGTCCCGGTTTTCATCCCGACCCACAAATGCTGTACATACGTCCAATAAGTGTGCTCCGCCTTTTGCTTGTTCACGGGCGATTGCCACCATACCATCCCAATCATCTTTCAATAGAAGGTCTCTGAATTGTCTTGAACCATTGGCATTAGTTCTTTCACCGATCAGGCATGGAGGTGGTTCTTGGGTTAGCGATACCGCCTGATAAAGACTTGCAGCACATTTTCTACTTTCGGGATTTCGAGTGAGAGGTCGAATATTTTTCACAGCATTTGCAACTGCTTCCAGATGGGCGGGAGTGGTTCCGCAGCAGCCGCCGACAATGTTTACTCCCGCCTCAGTGACAAATTTCTTTTGAAATTCAGCAAGTTCACCTGGAGTAAGCTTGTAAAAGGCTTTGCCGTTAACGTTTTCAGGAAGGCCGGCATTTGGCATTACCGAAATGAACCGCGGCCAGAAACGAGAAAGGTCGTTCACGTGCCTGATCATCTCAAGGGGGCCGGTGGCACAATTGATTCCAAGCGAGAGGACAAAATCGAAAGGTTCAATTATTGTTGCCACTGCGCCAATATCGGTGCCAAGTAGCATGGTCCCGGTTGGTTCGACCGTGACTGAAACCATAACCGGTTTCAGAATTCCCATTTTTTTGAAAACTCTGGAAATTGCATATAGCGCGGCCTTAGTTTGAAGTATATCCTGGCAGGTTTCCACCAGCAAAATATCTGCTTCTGCTTTCAAGAGGGCTTCCACCTGTTCTTCGTATGCTTTCGACATATCATCGAAGCTGATTTGACCAAGCGTAGGGAGTTTTGAGGTGGGTCCGAGGGATCCGGTAATGTAGTAGGGACCTTTACCACCGACTTGTTCGATGGCCTCCCGGGCAATTTGAACTGCTTTTCTGTTGATTTCCCCAACTTTTTCCTCAAGCCCATACTCGGCAAGGACAATCCTGGTAGCGCTGAAAGTATTTGTTTCAACTGCCCTGCAACCTGCTCTTAAAAAGTCATAGTGCACTTTTCTTACAGCCTGTGGAGAAAAAAGATTGAGTGCTTCATTGCAACCATCTTTTCCGCCAAAATCATCAGAGGACAAACCCTGGGCTTGAAGTGTAACTCCCATTGATCCGTCGAAAACAAGGATTTTCTCAGAGATATCGTTAATAAAATTTTTTACAGAAGACATGTTTTTACTCCAGTAAGAAATTCTTGCAGGACCTGCATCATATTATAATGCTTCCAGGACTTTTAAGACAGTTTCCGCTCGTCCGAATGGAACGCTCAATTGAATTCCTTCAACCATTGGTTTGATGCTTTTAAGCGCTTCCCGGGCAATTGCTATTCCCTCTTTTTGTTGTCCTTCTATGGAAGTTTGAGATCGCATTCGCTGCATTATTTCTGCAGGAACGCTTGCTCCAGGAACTTCGTTGTTCATAAATTCAGCATTTTTAAGGCTTGTAAGAGGCCAAATTCCAGCAAGGATCGGTATTCGAATATGTGCTATTTTCTGAAGGAATTTTTCCAGTAGGGCTCCGTCGAAAACCGGTTGAGTAATCGCAAATTCAGCCCCGGCTTTGACTTTCCATTCAAAACGTCGGATTTCAAGATCAAGATCTATTGCACCTGGATTTGCTCCAACGCCTATGCATAATCCAGTGGGTTTTCCAATCGGATTTCCACCGAGGTCTAAGCCATGATTTAAGCGCTTGACTACATTGGTTAAACCTATTGAATCGATGTCAAAAACTGCGGTTGCTTCAGGATAATTCCCCACTTTGGGGGGATCTCCAGTAATACAAAGAATGTTGCGTAAACCTACAGCGTAGGCGCCAAGCAAATCCGATTGAATTCCAAGAATATTTCGATCCCGACAGCAATAATGCAAAACGGTTTCAATTCTAACCTGGTTTTCAATGAGAATGGCAAGTGCCATTGGGCTCATCCTTGCCGAAGCTCGTGGCCCATCGGGAATATTGATGGCATCGATACCAGCACCTTTTAGTTCCCTGGCAGTTTCGATAATTTTGCTTGGATCACAACCCTTAGGTGGGGTTAATTCACAACTTACTACGAAAGCTTTTTCTGCGAACAACCTTCTCGCAAAAACGGATTTACTTTCTTTCTCAATTACTTTTACGTTTGGTGGAGCATGGATTTCAGTTCTTGATTCATCCAAAGTTATTTCTTCAACTTTGGAAATGCCAGGGTCAAAGGCTCGTGCAGCATTTTTTACCCATTTTATGTGTTCGGGAGTCGTTCCACAGCAACCTCCAATCATCCTTATTCCAAGTTGAATAAATCTTTTTGCATACTCTCCAAAATACTCAGGATTACAAAGATATATAGTTCGTCCATCAACAATTCGGGGAAGTCCTGCATTTGGTTGGACAATAAATTTCTTTTTTGAAACCCCACGCATCCTTTCCACGGCATCATACATTGTCTTTGGACCCACTGAACAATTGAGTCCGATTATATCTGCTTCCCATTCATCTATCTTTGCTGTAAAAACGTCGGGAGTTGTTCCGTAAAGAGCGTTCCCATCTTCATTTATTGTCATTGAAGCTATAACAGGTTTATTGGTTAACTTCTTAACAGCTTTTATTGCTTGATGAATTTCATTAAGATCATAAAAGGTTTCAAGAATTATCAAATCGACCCCTTCGTCAATAAGTGTTTTTGCCTGTTGTAAAAAAGCTTCTTCTGCTTCCTGGACGGATGTTTTTCCCCAGGGTTCGAGCCTGATTCCCAAGGGTCCGATTGATCCTGCCACAAATGCTTTTCCCTGGGCTATTTCCTTTGCTATTCGTACGCCCATGCGATTGATTTCTTCTACCTTATCGGCAATTCCAAACTGGAATAGCTTGTATTTATTTGCTCCAAAGGTATTGGTTTCAATCACCATTGCCCCATGAGAAATAAAGGATTGATGAATGTCTTTAACCAGAGTAGGGTTTGAAAGATTCAGTTCTTCATAGCATTTGTTAATGTATACGCCGTTGGCATAGAGCATCGTTCCCATTGCGCCATCAAATACAACTATGTTTTTTTCTGAAAAATTTCTGAAATCAGAGTTCATAATTAAACTCCATTCTATCGGAAAATTGAAGTGAGCTATGATCATAAAAATATTAGCTACTGTCAAGTGGAAAAAATTTGTGCAGGAATTATAGTTGAATTTGCTAGCAAATTTGCACGGCAACAATAAAATTAAGTGGAGTAAAATTGAATTTAGATTTTCGAAAATGCCTCTACAAAACAATTATCAAAACAATTTCTATATTGAGCGAAAATTCCTGAAACTTGGGTGGAAAAATCATTGAAAAAATAATATCATCCATTGATGTTATCGAACCACAGGTCAAATACGGCTTAAAGGTTCGGATGAAGTTTTCAAAACTCGTTTTTTTTGTCGGAAAACTCGTGTTGAGCCGGTCGATGCAGTCTTGTTGTTAATAACCAATTATCGAGATGATACCTTGCAAATCTAAATTATTAAGCTGGGTGAAAAATGGAAGCAATTGAAACAATCGATGATTTTACACGGAATATCAAGGAACACAAAATAGTCCTATCTTTTTTTTATGCTGGCTGGTGTAGGCCTTCTGAAAGACAGTTTTCGATAGTTGAAAAATTGAGCTCTGAATATTCAGAAAAAATTAGATTTATTTCGGTTGATGCAGATAAAGCAGATGCATTATGCGATCGATACAACGTTAAGACTTTACCCGAACTGATTTTTTTCGGGGAAGGCGAGATCATTGAAGCCCTTTTGGGATTCCAACAGGAAGCTTATATTCGTGAATACATTGATTTCCTTGCAAAACAGGCTGTTGAAGCCACCCAAGAAGGAAAGAAATAGCAATTGTTTCTCTTAAAAACTTTTTTTGGGTGGTAGTAGACGTCCCTAGAAGCTTACGGTTTTCTTAAAATTATTGATTTGTTTCTCAAGTTCTGAAAACAGTGGTGGAATTTCCTCGATCTTTTCAAGCATAGCCAGTTGCTCCATTCCGAAGGCGACAACCTGTATTAATTCTGCTCCAACATTTGCACTGGAACCTTTCAAAGAGTGTGCTTCCCGCTCGGTCAATTCATTGTTTCCTAATTCCACCGCTTTTTTCAAGGTGTTCAATCTTATCGGAAGCCCCTTGGAATATTCAGCTACGATTTCAAGCAATAGACTTTCGTCGCCCATCATTCTTTCCAGCAATGCCTCGCGATTGAATACTTTCAATTCAGGGCCTAATTTAGCAATAGGCTTTCGAGTGTGATCCTCTTTCAAATTGGCTAACCATTTTTCAAGGATTGAAGAAATTTCATTCGGGCGAACCGGTTTTGACAGATAATCATCCATCCCGGCTTCTAGGCACTTTTCTTTGTCACCCTTCATAGCATTTGCTGTCATTGCAATTACTGGAACATGTTGATTTATTACTTTTGAATCTTTTGCACGGATGAACAATGTTGCTTCGAAACCGTCCATTTCAGGCATTTGACAATCCATGAATACGATATCATAAGGAATGTTTTCCAGTGCCTTAATAGCTTCTTTCCCGTTCGAAACAGCATCTGCGCGATAACCGAGTTTTTTCAGAATTGCTATGGCAACTTGCTGATTTACTGCATTGTCTTCCGCAATCAGGATTTTAACGCCTCTTTTAATTGACTCAGTAATTGTGTGTCTCGTAATGATATGACTTTCGGTAGCCTTGTCTTGCTGTTTCCCACGACCCAGGACAATTTTCATGCAATCCCTGAGTTGAGCTTGTCGTACCGGTTTGGAAAAATATCCAGCAAAACCGATCTCTTCGAGAATTCCAACTTCTCCGCGCATGCCAAGAGAAGTCATCATTATTAAAGCTGTAGATGCAATTTTGGTATTTCCTTTGATTCGTTTTCCAAGTTCCATTCCGTCCATGTTAGGCATTTGCATGTCAAGTATGGCGATCTGAAATGGATCTTCGGCCTCTACGGCTTGATCAAGCAACTCTAAAGCTGAAGCAGCTTCGGGGGCTTCTTCAAAACGGCATCCCCAGTTTTTTAACAATAACTTCAGTAACAGGCGATTTGTGCTATTGTCGTCAACCACTAAAACTTTAGCTCCTCTAACATCCTCCAACTTTTCATAGGTGTCGAATTGCGACTCGTCCTGTTTTTCAAAGACAGCGGTAAACCAGAATTTGGAACCCTGATTTTCTCGGCTCTCTACTCCTATTTCCCCTTTCATCAACTCAACCAACTGTTTGGAGATTGCCAGACCTAACCCAGTGCCGCCATATTTGCGGGTGGTAGTTGCATCTACCTGAGTGAACGGTTTAAAAAGAGCATTTATTCGATTTTGGGGAATTCCAATTCCGGTGTCGGTTATGGAAAAGTTAATCTTTACCTGTTTTTTGTCTTCTTCCAAAAGGGTGAGGCGAATTACAACCTCCCCTTGAGGGGTAAATTTGATCGCATTGCCGGTGAGGTTGAGGATAATCTGCCGCAACCGTCCGGGGTCACCTCTAATCAATGAGGGAATTTCGGGGTCAACAATGCAGATCAATTCAAGTCCTTTTTCACTGGCTTTTATTGAAAGTAGCTCCGCCGAATCTTCAAGCGCGCTTCGAAGATCGAAGTCGAGCATTTCCAAATCAAGTTTTCTCGCTTCAATTTTGGAAAAATCCAAAATATCATTGATCAATGCTAATAAAGTTTCACCACTGGAACGGACAATTTCTGCATACCGGCGCTGTTCCAACGTTAAAGGCATGTCCAGGAGTATTCCGATCATTCCGATTACTCCGTTCATCGGAGTTCGGATTTCATGGCTCATATTTGCCAAAAATTCACTTTTTGCCACATTTGCGCTTTCAGCTTTAACTGTCAGTTCATACGCACTTAATAGAGCATTTTCTAATTTAACATTTGCTTCCTGAAGTTCATTTGTCCTCTGGGAAACACGTTGCTCAAGATCATCATGTGATTTTTTTAGGTTTTCCTCAAATTCAATGTTTTTAAACACTCTCCACATACTGTCCATGAGAATGATAAATTTTCTGACATCGTTTTGAGAATATAGCTCAAGTTTGTTCCCCACCCCAGCAATAGCAACTATTTTTTCGCCATCGAAAATAGGAATATTCATATGTCGAAGCATATTGAACTGTTCAGGAAATGAACCATCCTTAATGTTCGAGGAGGAATCATTTATGATAAGTGCTCTTCTTTGGCGAATGATTTCACGCCAAGGACCGGCATTTTCACTTCCAAAAACTATTGATTGCTCATTTTCGGGAGATTTGGAATCAGAACTTTTTTTCCAAAAAATGACTGTTTCTGTTAATTCATCCTTATTCAAAAAAGTAAGGTACCCAATTTCACTTTCAGTTAAAATTACGCTTTGCTTTAAAGCGAAATCCGAGATTTCACTTTTACTGGCAGAACCTTTTTGGCTGAAGGCCAAGAAGGTTTGCAGCCATAATTCATCCTTCTGTTGCAATTCAGCCGTTCGTTTATTTATCTGCAATTCAAGGTTGGATTCCTTACTGCGAAGGAATCCAACAAAAAGTGTTAAAATCGTTGTGACAAAAATTCCGGCAAAGGCAGTCAACCAAGCTGTCCATAGGGGATGCAAAAGGAAAAAGTTGAAATTGGTATGTGCAACAACTGCATATGTATTTCCGAAAAAGAATAACGGAAAAATTCTGAAAAGACTATTTTCCTTATCAAGAGACCAGTTTTCAAATTCAGAAGAGCACTCCGGGGGAAAAACTGCTTGAACTACTGGTTTCTCTGAGGAAATATCCAATAGAGCTAAATTGATTCCAATATTTTTGTCAAAGCACCTGGGTAATAAATTCTTTAAAAGAATTTGCGGAAAGATTTCAGATATTGTAACCCCTGAATCTCCGGCTTCAAGTGCTTTTTCGTGTGGTCCCTGTACATCATTTTTTAGTGTGGGTTGAAAAACTATAATACTTCGGAAGCTCACATGATTAGATTTAAAGTTTTGCCCCGAATTGTCAACGCCGACAGCTGAGATTAGGCCTGTGTTGCTTGCCGCTTCAATAGTTTCTTTTAATGAGGCAACAGAACCAAGATCAAATCCTTGCAATAGAAGACTGGAGGAAGATGTTTCTTCAAAGAAAAAGGGAAAATAGGTTTCACGCTTTTTTACGGGCTTTTTTTTACCATATCCCTCTTTTTCAAATAGTGAAAAATTTGAAAATCCATCTTGATTTCGTTCAATTTCAAATTTAGCTTTTTCTGCCTCTTTAATAAAAGGGACCCACCCAAGAGTTTGACCGATTTTGGAATGTACCCTGGACAAAATAAAATTCTTTATTTGGCGATAATCTCCTGATTGATTAAATTCGATGAAATCAGCAATGGCTGTGAGATCCTGATTTTGACGCGAAAATTCATCCTGGATTATATTTAAAGGCAGTTTTACCTGCTGTTCAAATGTATCTCTTTGATCCAGAACATGGTTTTCAATAGTCTGATTGGTTGCTGCAAAAGAAAAAAGTAACCCAAAGAGGGCTGTCAAAATAGTCTCAATATTCTGATAACGCGCCTGTTTTTCAACAGGCAGTCCATTCCGCCATCTGATTCCAAGTGCACCTAGAATAATTATTAAAATTAAGGAAAGTGTTAAACGAATCGGAAGAATGCCTGCATTTGCAACTTTCTCCTTCCAATCATTAACTAAAATGTCAAACCCAATAACTAAAAGAACTTCTCCTGTGCCGGGAGAAATAACAGGAGCGAATGCTGATATGAAAGTTCCATACTCGTCTGTGTAAGGTCCAACGGTTCCGGATTGTTTGTTTTTGAAAACTTCCCACGCCATAGGAGGTGGATTTTCGTATTTTGTACCAGGAGGTGAGGCCATCGGGTCATTTTCAGCAAGATTTTCCGGGCCAAAAACGATTCCTCCATTACGAATTGTCATACTATATATGCTTCGTTGACGAATAAAATGTCCATAAGAAATCATTTGTTGTCTGATTCTTGAAAAAAATTTATTATTTCGATCCGCCAGGGTAAAAGAGAGCTCTTTTATTGCTTCGGGGGCAATTGTATCCGCCAGCCCTATAGCTTTCTGTTCCAATTCTTGGCGCATTTCTGAATCAAGGTTCTTTTGGCGAAGGTTTGCGACATAGAATCCGAAAGCCAGAATAAAAATAATAGATATTCCCCAGAAAAAATGTGTCAACAGATGACTGACTTTGTTTTTCATTCTAACATCCCCAACTAATTTTTCTTTCGAAGTTTTACAATAGTAGCTCCCCAGCTTCCAGCGTTTTCCGGAGCCAGATTAAACGATTCTACAAAATCAATTTTTGTAAGAAGCGAATGGACAGTCCTGCGAAGATTTCCGATCCCTTTGCCGTGGATTATTCGAATTTGATAAATTTCTTTTTTAAGACATTCATTTAAATAGTCCACTACGAGGTTTTTTATCTCCCTCGGTTGAAAAGTGTGGAGATCTAATTCGCCGTTAATTGGAATCTCGATCGGGTTGTTTGAATCAAAGTTCACAAACTTCAAAACCTTTCGAATCTTAGCATCTGATGTTTTGAAACGGCTGAACGGTACAGCGCTAAAAAAGAGGTAAGTGAATATTGGGGAATAGTAGCATAACTGAATGGTATTTTCTGCTGAAATATTATTTCTGACCGAAGTCAAAACAGTGTGCTAATCTAACTAGAAGTGATCGAAAAAAATTGAATAGTGCTGTTAGTCTTTAATTACTACAATAACTATCTATTATGTAAGCTTTGGAAGCGGTCTTGAATCTGAATAATCTTTGCAACCCTTCCGGCGTGTCTTCCAGGTGCGGGTTCGGTGTTTAGCCACAAATCAACTATTTGCTTCATCAGACCAGTTCCAATTACCATGCTTCCAAGGGTTAAAACATTAGCGTGATTGTGTTCGCGGCTATTGCGGGCAGTGTAAAGGTCATTACAACATGCAGCTCTGATTCCGGGGATTTTGTTTGCTACCATGCAGGAACCTATCCCAGCACCATCAATGATGATTCCGAGACTTTGAGCGTTCTCGGTGACTGCCATTCCAACCAGATAGGCAATATCTGGATAATCAACCGGATCGGTTGAATGTGCTCCAAAATCTTCTACAACAAAACCTTTTTCTGACAGATGTTTTTTCAATTCCTCTTTAAGGGGGAATCCACCATGGTCAGCGCCGATATATACCTTTGGCATCAAACATACTCCCTGAAAAGTTCCGGGGAAGGATTTGGAATTACAACACTGTAGACGATTTGTCCTCTGCCGTCAAGAAATTGCTTCCCTGCCTCAACGGCGGCTTCAACAGCGGCTACATCTCCTGTAATTGTGTAAAAACCTTTCCCCCCAATGGCCATTGCAATTCTAAGTTCGCAAAGTGTTACGTTGGCTGCTTTTACCGACGCGTCAGCTGCCAGAATTGATGAGACAACATCAAAAGTTTCAACTACCCCCAGACTTTCTTTATCAGGGATTCGGTTGGTTGCTGTTAAAGCTGGAAAAATCTGAGAATGTAGGTTTGGGATAACTAAACTATTCACAATGAATCCCTGAGCAGATTCCAAACCTGCCTGAACGCTTGCCTCTACAGCGGCAACGTCTCCCCACACCAATCCAATGTATTTACCTGGGCAGATTGTTCTTGATATTACCAATTCGACATTGGCGGCTTTTAGCATCGCATCGATCGTCTGGTATCCCATGGCAATGCTCGAAAGTTCGATTAACCCTACTGAATTTCTGGAAAAATTGTCGCTATTCATTTCTTTTACCCGCTGATAGTAATGGAATTTGAGTCGATCAGTTCAACCTTACCCGCAATTGAGGAATGAAGAGTTGCTCCAAGTTTGCCGTTTGGAATCTTTCCAATAATTTGTCCGGCGATCACTTTTTCTCCGACTTTTACAATTGGGACAGATGGTGCTCCAATGTGCATTTTTAATGGAAGTCGGACTTTAGAAACCAGTGGAATTCGATTGGAGTAAGGGGCAGGATGGTCAAACTCTGTCAATCCAATTCTTTTAACAAGTTGGGAAATGGAAACTCGCCTGAAGGAGCGCATTGGATGAATCATGGGATTTCCGGGCCAATCTTTAAGTTTGGCGCCTGAAGCGAGGTGGTGGCTTTTTGCCATTTTTGCTATTTCCCTGGGGGGGAGATCTTCGGGGCAAGCAAAAAGTGAGCACAGACCGCATTCACAACAGAATATGGAATCCAGAGAATAATTACTTGACTCGAACTGGGACATTTGCGCTGTTCGCATTGCTTTATGTGGATTTATCGGATATCCGAGAAGATGCCGTGGACAAAGTTCGGAGCAATCAGTGCATTGGTCGCAACTTGAACGTGCAATAAAACGATTATTTTCACTTGTTCGGGTTATTTTTTTAATAAAAGGATGCTCACTTGGAATAACAAGAAGTCCCCCACAGGTTTTAGTCACCACTTCATCTGGAGATTCAATAATCCGTCCCATCATTGGGCCGCCGTCAATAATGGTCATTCCATTCCAATCTGTTGTTCCTGTCAAGGATAATATTTCCCCAATTTTAGCTCCAATGGGGACTTCGATAGTAATTGGGTTTGGAACAGCTCCGTTGATAGTTAAAAATTTGGTTATAAATGGCTTTTGGCGTGAAATATTCAACAGGGTTTCGACATTAGAAACCACACAACCTATATCCAGAGGAATACCGCCGAAAGGTATCAGCTTGCCGGTGGCTTCATAAACAAGTTCGTATTCATCGCCGGAAGGGTAAAAATCGCCTAACGGAAGGACCTGAATCCATGGAACATTACACGAAGCTTCGAGATGGGACAAAAGTGAGGAGTATTTCTTCTTTACAGCGAGATAAGCCTTTTTCGCGCCGGTCATCTCAAGTGTAAATTTAATTCCGGAAAGGATCTGATTGGTGAAATGAAAAAGGATTTCCTTGTCTTTATGCAAAAGAGGTTCGCATTCAGCGCCATTAACAATTAAGGAATCAATGTTCTTTGCAGAAAGCTTTACGTGTGTGGGAAAACCTGCTCCTCCACAACCTACAATGCCAAGTTCAGAAAGTTCCATAGTTATTATCCTGGAAATTTAGGTAAAACATCTTCAGACAATTCTGAAATAGTCGACCAGGACACAACGGCGCTGTCTGGTGAAAGTCCGTGCCGAAGTGAGACCTTCGCCGGTGGGTGATGCAATAGTAAATGTGGTGAAACCTTCCCCCCCCAAGCCCAATCCGGCGTAAGAAGGGCCGTTCTTCACGAAAATCGAACAATTACAGCGACTGGCCATTAAATGAAGGTTGTCCAGGTTCTTGCTGTGCATTACGGCTGTGTGATGGCATCCACGCTCCACTTTAACAGCGAGGTCGACTGCGGTGTGAATGTCCCGAACTCGAACCAGTGGAACCACTGGCATTAAGAGTTCTTCTAGAACGAAGGGGTGGTCTGGAGTCGTTTCGCAAAGAATCATTCGAATGGAATCTGGAACTTTGACTCCAATTGCATCAAGTATTACAGATGCATTTTTTCCTATATATTTTCTATTTGGCCCATGTGTTTTTGGATCGATCACAAGTTTTTCAAGTTGGGCGATTTCTCTTGGTGAAGCTTCATAAGAACCTGCTTCAACCAGGAATTTTTTCAATTCGTCTGCAACTGATTCCACAACTATGATTTCTTTTTCAGCTATGCAAAGAACATTGTTATCCAGAGAGGCTCCGGAAACAATATCATGCGCTGCTTTTCTTAAATTGGCTGTTTCATCGACGACTGCAGGGGGATTTCCAGGGCCCGCAGCGACAAATCTCTTGCCTGATTTCGCTGCTGCAGCTACAACTGCTGGTCCACCGGTAACGACAAGGAGCCGAATTTCCGGAGAAACCATTAAAGCTTGGCCAGTTTCAATTGACGGTTTTAAAACACATGTCATTAAATTCAGCGGACCCCCGGCTTCAACGACGGCTTCATTCATAATTGATACTGCAAGTTGGCTGACCTTCGCAGCGGCTGGGTGCGGAGCGAACACCACCGAATTTCCGGCTGATATCATTCCAATTGAGTTGCAGATAACAGTTTCAGAAGGATTAGTGGAAGGGGTTATTGCTGCTATCACTCCATAAGGAGCTTGTTCAACTACTGTTAACCCATGATCACCGGAATAAGAAACAGGTTGAAGGTCTTCAAGTCCGGGAGTTTTGGTAATAGCAAGCTTATTTTTCTGGATTTTGTCCTCAAAGCGGCCATAGCCAGTTTCTTCATGGGCCAATCTCGCTAAATCTTCAACATGATCGAGACATCTTCTGCGCATGTTTTCAATCATGGCTTTACGGGTAGACAAAGGGAGTGCTACAAGCTTTTTTTGGGCGTCCTTTGCGGCTGAAATAGCCTCTTCGATCCCATTAAAAATTCCTTTGGGCAAAACCCCCGTTGATCTGGTCGGAAGCTGATCTTGCAACTCGCTTCCTTTCAGAGTTTTTACAACTTCCTGAATGATAAGATTTATTTCTTCCCTTGAAATCGCCATTTTTTCACCCTTCCTCAACAACACCAACAATTTAAGGAATCAGCTTAAAATGCGCTAATCTTTACTTGCTGAAACGCACAATTTTAAGCTATTTTGAGGTTTTTCCTCTTTGGTCATCCATGACAACTTGGTCAACGATTCCAACAATTGCAGCATCAACTGGACAATTCAATGTTTTTTCGGTAAGCCGAGCACTGGAGCCGTTCACCAGAAGAATAAGTTCTGCGGCTCCAGCACCAACTGCGTCAGCAGCAACGACATGATGCCCGGTAGGTTTTTGGTTGATAGTAAGTTCTTCGACGATAAGCAGCTTCATCCCTTTCAGCCGGTCGTCTTTACGAGTACAAACTACAGTTCCGCAAACCTTCCCAAGATTCATATCTATTACGCTTTCGTAACAGAGGTGTCTCTGATCGGCATTATCTCATCGAGATTGCCATGAGGGCGTGGAATGACATGTACGCAAACCAACTCGCCAATTTTTTTTGCTGCAGCTGCACCTGCATCGGTTGCAGCTTTTACTGCTGCCACATCACCGCGAACAAAAGCTGTTACATAGCCAGAACCGATTTTTTCCCAGCCAACCAGCCGCACATTCGCAGCTTTCACCATCGCGTCGGTTGCTTCAATTAAAGCAGTCAATCCTTTTGTTTCAATCATGCCCAGAGCTTCTTGCATTTTAACCTCCTGATTTTCCATTAAATAAAATTAGTATCTTCAAAAAAATCTTGAAAAAAATCCCTTCTTTGTTCAAAAAAAATCCATAGTTTCAATAACCACGATATCCAACTGATTAACTGCAACTTTTCTCAGAACACGGCTTGTTGCTAAAACTCAAATTATTGAAAAAATATGGAGTTTCTTTAATTCAACTAATAATTTCAACAGTTTCTCCGTTTTTCAGTCCTGCGCTGTTCGCTTCGTCTGTATCCAGGTGGAAGTCAAGCGCGAACTTTTCGCTGACTCGAATCAAAACATTGTTGTAAATTACTGAACGTGGCCCGGGTGTTTTTACGGAAACCCGATCCATATCTTTAAGTCCAAATTTTTCAGCGTCTTTGGTATGCATATGGATATGCCTTGAAGCAACTATTACGCCTTCATCCAAGGTTACGCTTCCTTTGGGACCTATAACAACGCACCCGGGAGTATCTTTGGTGCTTCCTGAATCTCTTACTATAGGCTTGACCCCGAGGGAAAAAGAATCGGTCCAAGCTATTTCAATTTGAGTTGAAGGGCGAACAGGGCCGAGAATTCTTACTTTTTCCAATATTCCCTTTGGACCCGCAAGAAGAACGGTTTCCTCAGCTGCATATTGCCCGGGTTGGGAAAGGTTCTTCATTACTTTGAGCTGATACCCTTTGCCAAATAACTTTTCAAGATCAGCCTGAGAAACGTGCAGGTGGCGATTGCTCACCCCTACCGGAACCATTCCAGGGCGAAGCCGCTCCTGAAGGTCAATATGTTTCAGGACTTCCCCGACAATAATCTTGACACGGTTTTCGTCGATCATCAAATTAACTCCTTTCCCTTATAGCTCGTTTATATTCTTCCGGAGTGTAAAGAATTGACACGTCTTTTTTAGGCTGACTGTTGATTCTCATTTGAGAGAAATCACCTAAAACTAGTGGTAGTCTGTACCTCCTGGAATCTATTTGCCCCGCCATTATATCACACTTACTTTCTGTTTCAAGTGGAAAAAACGAAAAAATTAACAATCCTGCTTTTTCAGCTTCTTCAATGAGCCATGACTGCAATTTAGGTGAATTGTAAGCTTGATTGGAGGGAAGAATTGCCCCCCTCAAGCCAAAATCCTTAATCATTGAGATTGACAATTCGCCTGTATAAGCTCCCTTCTCTGCGGGGAATACAGATGGAGCGATGATTTTTTTAAGAAGGGAAGGAAACCTTTTCCGGATTGTTTCCCAAAATAAGCTGGAAATAGAAAACAAGAGGTTAGAATTGGCATTTGAAAGTTCGTTCATTTGCTGAATGCCAGAATTAAGCTCTCCCAAACTTTTGAAACTATATGAAACAATTTGATAGGAAGGCAATATATTCAGTATTTGAATATTCAGAGCTTCAGCCGTTTCACGAGCCCAAGGTGTAATAAGCGTTTCGGGAGCATATACTATTTTCTTTCCGGAAATTGCCGCTTCATGAATATTTTCAGCAGTAAGAACTGCGTTGAAATCAACTGGTTTCTCAATGGTAGAATTACGCAAAATGCTCGACTCAAGTAAGTCAATACAAGCCCTGGGTTGCAGTGGTTCTATTCCCAGGAGCATTTCAACCTTAGAAGACCTTCTAGCATTTTCGGTAAGAGCAAATACTCTTGGATAGCTGGAATTTAATATCTTCCAGAGTGTTTCGAGAAAGATATTGTCCTTTATACCCAAGGAAATTTTTATCAGCGGGGTTTCATCCGGGAGATCAAGTACTATGGCGATGAACCCTGATTTTTCAAGCCCCATATAGCCAAAATATTGAAAACCTGTTTTGGCAAAATTTTCCGGAGGAAGATTATATGGAGTGTTAAGAATTTCCGCGGATTTAAGACGGTCGGTTACGAAAAGTATTTTAGATGTTGAATTCAAAATTTGTCTCTTTGTAATTTCTTTTTGGAAGTAATCTTATTTGGGTTGCTTTTTATAGGCAATGGGCATTATTCCCATCGTTCGTACTGCTGCTATGTCGGTTACCTGGTATTCCGGATCGCCTTCATCAATCTTGGGTTTACTTTCTTTATATTCATCCCTGCCCGATTTAATGGCGTTTTTAAAAGAAAGCCACATTTCTCCTTTAAGAACACTTTTGGGAAGAAGCGCAGCAAGTTTTTTCAGGTTATCAACCTCGTCAAAATCTTTGGCTCCAATAAGAGTTGTTTCCAGAAAAGCACTTCGCTTGTGGTTGGGGTCAAGGTAAAATCCAAGGAACATGTGGCCTGGAATACCGATAAGAAATGGATCAATCCCTATTTTTCTGAGGACTGAGGCAAACAAAACACTTCCGTCAACACAATTAGCTTGAATATTCCCTACGCATTGTTCAAGAAAACGCACATGTTGACTACACACTTTTTCTGAAGTTGCTGCGGTTGTTGTAATCGAGCTGTATTTAATCCCTTTCTTCCGAAGAGCATACCAAATTGCGAATACCTGCCGGTACACTTCTTCTTCGTTCTCGTATTGGTATCCAGCGAAAGAGTCGACTATTTTCGATAAAAGAGCTTCCTTCAAAAGGTGATCAACCCAGGGGTGGTCTTCGTTTACATAGGCGGCATACATCCAACTCAAATCAACTGAATCAGAGGAGTTTTCGCCGTTGTATAAAAAATAAGGACAATCATTGACTCCCCTGATTCGGGCCGTTACCACCTTTTTCCCTAAAGGTTTATCGTTCATGGTAACTTCAAAAGTTAAATTGACTGGGACCGTCTGATTTATTGAATAAAAATTGTCGAATTTCCAAGCGATTTTGGGAAAAACGGAATATATGCTCCCCTCATTTTTCATCTCCCCTTCAACAGAACTTTCCTCCATGATGGTTTCTGCCTTGACATTGACTTTAATTTTGCTGCCTTTTGTTGGGTTCAAAACTCTTATTCCAATTGGACCATCATCCTGCCCGATCACCTCTCCGGTTTTTGGAACTCTTTTATCTTCAGGAATTTTTACACTCGCCATTGCCAGTACCATTGATGGAAAAATTTCACCATCTGGTTCTATGACTGTTTCCCAACCATTTTCACATTTGGAAAGAACTTCTTTTATTGTTTTTTCTTCTTTCTCTTTGGCAGCAGCGTCCTCTACAGGTTTTTTAGGTTCCCTGCCTACTGGTTTTTCCTCGGTATTTTCTTTATCCTTCTCTTTATCTAAATCTTTTTCGCTTTCATCAGCTTTCTTGTTGGTTTTCCAATCACTAGTGGTTGTTTCTGAGTTTTTCTTGTCAGAAGCTTCTTCGGATTTGTCTTCGGTATTCTCTGAAGGATTTGTGTTATCAATTTGATCGCTACCGGATTGGTTTTTGGAATTTCCTGCGGCTTTTCCTATAAATTGAGCTTTCAAAACAACAGGGAAAAATATGATTGCAAAATATGCCGAAATTAAAATCGGTAAAACTAAATTCCTTTTCTTCATTTAGATTACCTCTTTAGGTGATAAGTTGTTTGTATCGATTGCAATAATATAATAGTAATTAACTAAATATTCAAAACAAAAGTAAATATTTCCAGATTGACTCAAAATCATTCCGAATATATCCTGATTTTCTAAATTTTAGTAGCAATTCAATATTTTTTTGGGTTAGGAGACTTCATTGAAGATTTTGTTCATTTCAAATTTATATCCACCGCACTATCTTGGTGGTTATGAAATACTTTGTTCGCAGGTAATAAAGGAAATGCAGCTACTTGGTCATGAAACTATTGTATTAACCAGCAACCACGGGCTCCAAACTCAAGATTCCATTCCTGGTATTCATCGCCTGTTAAGTGTTTATCCACCTTTCGGGAAACCTCCTGATATAAGCCGCTTTCGAAGATTTTCGCAAAGTCGCCTGAACCAAAAAAAAACCGAGAATATTATTTCCTCAGATAATTTTGACGCAATATTTGTATGGAGCCAATTACGGCTTTCTCTCGGCCCTGCAAGGGCAGCAGAAAAATCAGGATTGCCTGTTTTTTTTACGTTCAATGACGATCATTTGGCAGGATACCTTCCAGCTCGGTTTTGCCCAACCCCCTTGGGTATTGCCAAATATCTACGAGATCGCCTGATTTTCGAGGAAATTACCACTACCGGGTTAAAATTTGAAAATACAACTTGTATAAGTCAAACGTTGAAGGATAACCTTTTAGCACGGGGGTTGCAAATTTCCGATTCGAGAGTTATTTTTCAAGGAATTCCAGTTGAACTATTTCCACAAAAGGATGACCCGGGATCTCTTCATTCGCCCCTGCGGCTTCTTTATGTCGGACAATTGCACGAATATAAAGGAGTTCACATTTTTCTAGAGGGAGCAGCAAGATTTGCTCGAAAAAATGCGCATCAGATTGAAATTAAAATCGCGGGAGAGGGCCCAGAAGAATATAAAAACAGATTGGCTGAATTGGCAAAAGAAATTGATGGAAGAGTAATCTTTCTTGGACGGATTCCACACTCAGAACTTCCACAGTTGTACCGGGAAAGTGACATCTTTGTGTTCCCTTCCCTTTGGAAAGAACCCTTTGGGTTGACTCATCTTGAAGCAATTGCTTCCGGGATCCCGGTTATTAGTACTAATGATGGTGGCCACGGTGAATTCCTTAAAGACCGTGAAAATTGTTTAATTTTCGAAAAAGGAAATTCGGCTCAACTATCTGAAAAAATCCTGGAATTATCTTCCAATAAAGATTTAAGAAATTCGGTGATATTAACGGCCAGAGAGACTGTGGAAAAAGATTTTTCCCTAAAGAGATATTCCGCAGATCTTGAAAAATTCATTTGCGAAAAAGTAAGGACTCATGGGATTCATGCAAAATTAGCGAGCCCTTCTTTTTGATAAAGTTCACAATATTCGACGATGTGGAACTAAACACACACTTTTTTGAGGAAGTTTTCAGCAACAAAGAGTAAATTCATATTGACATTGGCAATTAGCCATACAATTCAAAAAAAAATCGCGAAAAGTAATTCTTTCCAAATTTTCTGCACTTGCGTTGGTGCAGGTTTATAAGGCAAGTATTTTTACTCTTTTTCGCTTGGAAGTTTTTTGCATTATTGCAAGAAGCTCTCAAAAAAAGTTAGTATTATTTTTCAGGAGCGTAACAAAATAAGTGAAAGTACTTCAAATCCCAAGAAGATTTGCCTGGGAAGAGTGGGGCGGAACCGAAACGGTTGTTTTTCAGACATCCAGGTTTTTGACCAAATTTGGAGTCGAGACAAAAATTTTTACTTCACAGGCACTTTCAAAAAAGAAAAATGAATTGATTAATGGGTTGGAAATAAGGAGATTTAGACATTTTTACCCTTTTTTGGGGTTATCTGAAACATCAATCAAGCAAATGGACAAAAAGGGGGGAAATCTTTTCTCCTTCACTCTTTTAAAAGGACTTTTGAACGAACCTGATTTGGATTTGATTCACCTCCACACCGGGAAAAGACTGGGTGGAATAGGTCGATGGGTAGCTCGATGGCGGCATATTCCTTACGTAATTTCCTTGCATGGTGGAATTTTCGATGTTCCCAAGTCAGAATTAGAAAGTAATATTGAATCAGGAAAAACGGCTTGGGAGTGGGGAAAAGCCCTTGGTTGGCTAGTTGGGTCGCGTAGAGTAATAGATGATTCATCCGCACTGATTTGTGTTGGAAAGTCTGAACAAATCGAGGCTTCAAAGCTTTTTCCACAAAAAAGAGTTGAATATCTTCCAAATGGAGTTGATTACGAAAGATTTTTAAAGGGCAATGGAACTAAGTTTCGACAAAAAACCGGAATACCCGCTGATGCTTTTTTGATTCTCACTGTTTCGAGAATTGACCCTCAAAAAAACTGTCTTTTCTTGATAAACTCTTTTCCGGAAATAATAAAAATTTGCCCTAAAGCTATTCTTCTGCTTGTTGGACCTATTACAAATGAAACATATTATAAACAGATAAATGAACGAATCCAGACGCTCGGAATAGGAGGAAAAGTTAAAATAATTCCAGGCCTTCCTTCTGAAAGCGTAGATATGGTGGATGTTTATCATTCTGCAGATGTATTTGTTCTTCCCTCAATTCATGAGCCATTCGGAATCGTAATTTTAGAAGCTTGGGCAGCAGGGAAGCCTGTACTTGCCTCCAAAGTTGGTGGAATTCCATATTTTCTGGAAAACGGCCTCGATGGCCTACTTTTCGAAGCTAATAATGGTGCTTCATTTATGGATTGTTTTACGAAAATTCAAAAGAATTCACAACTTCTGGACGAAGCCTACAGGTTTGGAGACAATGGTCGAAAAAAGGCTGAATTTTATTCTTGGGAAAACATAACCCGAAGATTGGTAAGACTTTACGAGGATGTGATAAATGAAAATCCTTTTCGTAAATGAAAAATGTGGCTTTTTCGGAGGAGTAGAGCAGAACGTTTTCGATTGTGCCAGAGCTTTGAAAAAACGTGGACATCAAACTTTTCTGGTTTTTTCCTCTCTTTCTGGGCGGGATGAATTAACTTTTAAATCGGTTTTTGATTCGCTTTTTGCGTTTCCTGAAGTTTTCGAAAAAACAAATTTGAGTAAGAACGATAATTTTTTTTCTTGGGTGATGGAAAAAAAGCCTGATGTAATCTATCTACATAAAATCCAAACGATCCGGAATTTTATTGCTCTTTCACGCTATTTTCCGCTTGTGAGAATGATTCATGACCATGATTTGTGTTGTCCGAGAAAGCATAAATACTATTTTCACAATGGGAAAATCTGTGAAAACAAAGCTGGTTTGAGATGCTTTTTCGATCTTGCCTTCATTGAAAAGGGCCCGCGTGGAATTTGTTTCAAATCCTTAAAAAGGCATTTTGCTGAAATGAGGCGCAATCAGCGAATTTCGACTTTAATTGCAGGAAGCAATTGGATGGCTGATGAGCTGGCTCAAAATGGGTTTAAGGCTGAGAAAATTCGAATAGTCCACCCTATTGTAGATATCGGACCTCCAGTTTCTGTAGAAGCCTCTTCTCATTGCGAAAAAAGCTGTCAGCAAGATTCAGATAACCAATTTTCTTGCAAAAATGTTGCTGGTTTGAAAGACCAACCTGAAAATAACGCTGTTCCATCGCCATTAAAGAGTAATGATCTTGGCGAGGGTAGTGATTTTTCCTTACGCGATTCTTCGGAAGCAACCATTCTGTATGTCGGGCAATTGATCAGAGGAAAGGGGGTGGATATTTTTTTAGACGCGCTTTCCCGGCTTAATTGCACTTGGAGAACTTCAATTGTTGGTGATGGAAATGCCAGAGCTTCTCTTGAAAAACAGGTCAGAAGGCTTGGTTTACAGGGTCGTATTTCCTTTTCAGGTTGGGTTGACCATGAGCAATTGAGAAATTTCTACGACAGTGCGGATATTGTGGTGGTACCTTCACGCTGGCCGGAACCATTCGGAATGGTTGGACTTGAATCAATGAGGTATCAAAAGCCGGTTGTGGCTTTTTCGGTTGGAGGAATTCCTGATTGGTTGGAAAATGAAAAAAATGGAATTTTGGTTCCTCCGGCAAACCCTGAATTGTTTGCGTTGGCATTGAAAAAACTCATAAAAAATCCTGATCTGAGAAGACAAATGGGACTTAATGGCCGAAAGATCCTTTCAGAAAAATTTTCATTTGAAAAATATATTTCCAGGATTGAAGCAATTCTTTTTGATGTTTCCTGCCGAGTTGCGTTAAATATGAAGCAAAGGATTCCGTAATAGTTTGTTCGAATATTCTATGTAGAGCCAAAAAATTAAAAGGAATCCAAGTTGACTTTCGCACATTTTTGGAAATTAGTTTTCGGACAATTTTTTATCCGAATCAATGGTTTATTAGCCAAACTTTGCATAAAGGAAGATTTCTCGTGAAAATTGGAGTAACTACCTTCGGTTGTGATAGTGGAAAATCAGGAATTGGGCGTTATGCAATTGAGTTAATAGCCGAATTCGCGCAAATTTCCGGGAAACATTGTTTTGAAGTATTGGTTTATGAAACTGAAAAAGATATTTTTGTCCCCAAAGGTTCCGGTATCAAAGCGCTTACTTTTCCCGAATCGATTAAAAATCCGTTGATAAATAATTTCTGGCATCAAATTGGTCCTCCCCTCATTGCTGCAAAAAGGAAATACGATCTTCTTTTCCTTCCTGCCGGAAACCGGAGATTGGTGTTTAAGTCGCCTTGTGCAACTGTTGGTACTGTTCATGATTTTTCATCACTGCATGTTCCTCAGAAATATGATCAGGCCCGAATGTTTTATATCAAGAAGATCCTCCCTTTTTTGATCAAGCGCCTTACAAGAGTAATTACAGTAAGCGAATCAAGTAAACGGGATATTGTGGAATATGCTGGAGTGGATTCAGAAAAAGTTGCTGTAATACATCATGGGGTCGATCAAAAAAAGTTTTGCTTTGGAAATAAAAAAGCTTCATTTGAAAGGATTTCTCAAAAATTTAATATTAAAAAGCCTTTCCTTTTTTATATTTCCCGAATTGAGCATCCAGGAAAAAACCATTACAAGCTGATTAGAGCTTTTGAAGTTTTGAAGCGTGAACATAAAATGGAGCATTTACTTGTTTTGGCCGGTAACGATTGGGATAGGGCTGCTGAAGTTCACCAGGCTGCTTCCCTTAGCCCTTTCAAGGATGAAATAATTTTCACTGGACATATTTCACTGGGGGATCTTCCCGATTTCTACAGAGCAGCAGATGTTTTCGTATTTCCATCCCTTTACGAAGGTTTTGGCATGCCTATTCTTGAAGCTATGGCGTGTGGGACGCCTATCGCATGTTCTAATGTTTCGTCTCTTCCGGAAGTTGCCGGAGGGGCGGCTGAACTTTTTGATCCGTTCGATCCTAAGGACATTGCAGTATCAATTAATGAAATTCTCAATAATTCAAGATTAAAGGAGGAATTACTTAGGAAGGGAGTTGAACGGACAAGACCCATGACCTGGAAGAGGGCAGCCGAAAAGACATTAGAAATATTTATTGAGGCTACTACTAGTTTTGCGAAGTGATTAAATGACTAGGGGTTTGCGGCTTTTAAATCTCACGGTTTTTGGAAATTTGCTTGAGAGAGACTAATGAAAAAGCCCAAATTCTTCGGAAAAAGAAGTTCAAGGTTATCTTAAAAAGAAAATCGGGCATGCGAAATGGCTTTAAAATGCTGATTTTCCAAGATGTGCGAAAGTGTGCAATAATGCCAGTCAGATTATTTGGAAAATCTTCGATTCATTTTCGATTGCGTTGACAAACTTTCCGTAAGCAAATACTATCATCCCAATAATTTGGAAATCTTTTTTTCAAATTCGATAAAAGCTACGCTTCAGCAAATATTTTGCTTCACACAGATTTTTTACTTGAATTGGAAAAAATATGCAATCTGAAAAAGATCGTTTGGTGAATGATTTATACGGGCGATTTTCGTGGTATGGCATTTTAAGGGCTCGATTGCGTGGATTTTTGGGTAAAACCATCTGGCTTTTTCTGGTTCCAGGTGCAGAATTTCTGAAATGGACGACTGATCTTTTGTTTGCTCTTTTTTTTATTCTTCTGCTTGTTCCGGTAATTTTAATTATCCTCTGTTATCTGAAAGGAGCCGGGTATCCTGTCATCAGTCGAACTAACCGATTAGGACGATTTTGCGAACCTTTCAACGAGTTTTCTTTTTTTGTTCCTGCTACTTTTCTTGGAAGTTTGATGCGGAAATTGAGTTTGAATCGAATTCCAGTATTGCTGAATATTCTCAATGGGGATATGTCTTTAGTAGGTCCTAGGGCTATCTTACCTGAGGAGCTGACTCCGACGGAATTTCGAAATCGGCGTCGTTTCGATGTCAAACCAGGATTAATCTGTCTATGGTGGATAAGATCGCGAGCGAACATTAATTTTGAGAAGGAACATGAATCAGATGCTGAATATGTTGAAAAATCAGGTTTGCTCACCGACATAGGAATTGCTCTCAGGGCAGTTCCGGCTGTTTTCTATGGAGAAGCAGTTTGTGAAGCTCCTGAGAAAGTGAAAATCCTTGGAATTCCTATTGACAATCTTACTATGACCGAAGCAGTTGATAAAATCATTTCTTATGTAAAATCAAGTGAGCCTGCGAGAATTAGTTTTTTGAATGCCGATTGCGCGAATATTTCCGCACGAGATGATGAATATTTCCGGGCTTTGGCAACTTCCGATTTCGTGTTTGCGGATGGAATTGGCCTAAAACTTGCCGGAAAGATACTTTCAAGGCAAATCAAACAGAACGTTAATGGTACAGATTTATTTCCCAGAATACTGGAAAAGCTTGCAGCTAGAAATGCTGGAATTTTCTTATTTGGAGGGCGCCCAGGAGTTCCTGAGGCGGTTGAAACTTGGATTAAAGCCACCTACCCTGGAATTCGAATCGATGGAGTTGAAAATGGCTATCATACTCCTGATGAGGAAAATGAAATAATTAGGGAAATCGCTAAGAAAAAAACTGATGTTCTGTTCCTTGCAAAAGGGGCCCCATTTCAGGAAAAATGGCTTTATCAGCATTTTAATGAAACAAAGGCCAAATTAGGAATGGGAGTGGGTGGACTCTTCGATTTTTACTCCGGACGAATTCAACGAGCTCCTCTTTGGGTTCGTGAAATCGGAATGGAATGGCTTTTTCGGTTTTATCAAGAACCAGGAAGACTCTGGAAGCGCTATTTTATTGGAAATGGAGTTTTTTTGTTCCGGGTTCTGCTTGAAAAAGTGGGACTATGGAATTCATTTGATTTGTAGTCTCTGAGCGAATTCAGCTTGAATTCGCTCGAAGTATCATTCTCAAAAAAGATGACCCTCATCAGCATTTTGCCAGAAAAAAAAATAATATATGCTTTTGTTTTTTTGTTGTTGACATGGTTTGGTTCTTGTGATATGATACCTCTCCTTCACGAGTTTTTTGGACTCTTGGAGGAAGTTTTTATAGCGAGGAGAGATTTAGATAATGAAGAAATTAATTCTTTGCACAATTTTTGGACTCGGAATTTCACTTTCTGCTTTTGCCGGGAGATTGGCTGATTTGGAAAAAACTTTTATTGATGAAACTCGAACTGCCCATCACTCTGTATCTCATCAAGCTGGTCTTGTGAATACAATTGATAGTCTATTTGATTGTACTTCTCATGGAAGAATTCAAGTGGCCTTGATAGGTGTTTCAGAGGTTCCTAAATACGTTTTTAATTCCTGGAAAAAGCAAAACCCTGATTGTGCACAAATTTCAATTTCCAGATATCGAATGGCTTTGGATGCAAAAAATCCTGATTCAAAAACAGATTTTTACAGATTCAGATCAGTTCAGAGCGATGACAAAGTTGTTGAAACCTTTATTCAGGATATTTACCTTGAAAGAAGAGCTATGAGGATTTTTACTTTCGTCAATGGCGATCCAACCGGTCAGTTCAAAAATATACAATCTGTATTGGAAGAGCTTCTTTACATTGTTGAAGAAGGAACTATTGAAGTTGAAATGGTTTCAACGCAAAACACTCCTCAAAAAGTTTTTGATCTTTGGAGAGCAAACTGTGCTCCAGAAATGGCTGACAAGCCGTTTTTCGCCGAAGCCTTCAGAACCAATTCTCCGCAGGGAAATAATGTTTACTGGCGTTTAAGTATTCAAGAAGCCAATGGTTTTGAACAAAGTATTTTGATTTTCAACAATGATTTGGTTTACAATAATCTGAATGGAAAAATTGAAACAAAATAAACAGTTGAATAAAAGCAATTAAAAGTAAGGCGGGTAATTCCCGCCATTTTTTTTTGTGGAGGAAAATGTATGCCGAAAAATCTCAAACTTATTGCCGCAAAAATATTTGAGAGCTTCAGAGACGATAAAAGCGAAGTTCAACATTTTGACAACAGCCCTTTGCCTGACAAAACTGAGGTTGAGAAAATTATAAAGGAAATGTTCTCACTTCTTTTTCCTGGTTATTTTTGGAATTCCGGACTTTCTTTTGAAACTCTTGAACTTCAGATGAGCAATAAGGTTGCATCTGTTTTTGAGTGCCTAACCAATCAGGTTTGCAGCGAAATTAAACATTCATGCAAACTTGATTGGAGAAGCTGCAAAAATTGCAAGGATTACGCGGAGTCAATTGTAGTATCTTTTCTTGAGAAAATTCTTGAAATTCGACAAGCATTGGAATTGGATGTTAAAGCGGCTTTTAAGAATGACCCCGCTGCTTCATGTTTTGATGAAATAATTTTCAGTTACCCGGGACTTGAGGCTGTAGCCATCTATAGAATGGCAAATGTTCTAAGCCAACGCGGCTTGGTTTTGCTCCCAAGAATGATGACTGAATGGGCGCATTTCAAAACCGGTATTGATATTCACCCTGGAGCCAGAATTGGAAAGTCGTTCTTTATTGATCATGGCACGGGTGTGGTAATCGGGGAAACAACTATTATTGGAGATAACGTTACAATTTACCAGGGTGTTACTATTGGAGCTTTGAATTTTCCAAGAGATTCCTCCGGTAATATTATTCGAGGAGCGAAAAGACATCCCACTATAGAGGATGATGTCGTAATTTACGCAGGGGCCACCATTCTTGGCGGAAATACAATCATTGGAAAAGGGTCTGTAATAGGTGGTAATGTCTGGCTTACAGAATCTGTTCCTCCAAATTCAAGAGTACTAATTGCCAAACCAGAATTAAAAATCACTCCCAAGAGGTTAGAAACTTTAGCCTGACAATTTTAAAAACATTTTTTTCATAAAAAACTCAAAAAATTCCGATTATTCATGTTAAATGAAAAATTTGGACAACCAATTTCTTTTTTTAAGCAAAAAATGGAAAAATTTCTTTTTGCTTATTTTGGTTTTGTTTTTTGTTTTTTCGTTTTTTGGATGTTTTAAAACAGAAAATGCGCAATCAACAAGATTATATGCGCGTGAACAACAAATTCAGGATCAAAAGAATCCCGATCAATCTGAAAGCTCAGTGGAAACTCCTATTTTTATGCGTCAAAATAAAATAAAAGATCTTCCATCTGAACTAGTTATCTTTCAGGGAAAATTAGTCAATGAATCAGCACTTATTGATCAAGCTTTAAATGCTTTCAAGGGTGAAAAGAAAGGACTCCAAGAACTTTGTCCCAGAACCAGACATCCATAAAAAATAGAATTGCATCACCTCATTTCGAAGAAGACTTTTTTTGCGAGGTTTTTTTTTCCAAGGCATTCTTGTTGAACTTTGTTAACTCAATTTTCCTACGAATTAGAAAAAAATTGGATTGCTTAATCCTTCGTGCAAGTTTATTTACCATGCAATCCTTTAACTATTGAGATGACACGTAAAATCTTCAATCTGATTAATCGATTTTTTCTGTTTTTACTGGTTTTTATTTCGATTCAGTCATTCGCTCAAACGTTTGACAACGCTTCAGTTCCAGTTGAAACCCCGCCAAGCCCTTCAATAGCTTCGGATAGTCCTTCGAATCCTCAGACTCAGAATCAGACCCAAACTCAGACAGATACAAAAATTAACATTGAGGATTTGATAATGAACGCTGAGGGTGAGCTTAGAGCTGGAAAACCGGAAAAAGTTCTTGAGCTGATCGACCAGCAGACCGAGTCTCTTGCTTCATCTACCAAACTTCGGGAAATTTACCTTCAAGCTTGGTTGATACAACCTACTCCAGCATGGGTAGCTGTAAAGACTCAGGCGGATCTTCTGAAAGATGCTGAAAAGGAAAATCCATGGGCAAATTTTGCATTGGCAAGATATTACTCTGAAGGAACCAAAAAAATCGACCTTTCACGTGCTTTAAGTCTAGCAAGTGAAGCCAAATCGTCGAAGAGTCCTCCCCCTGGAGCTTCAAATTTATACTGGAAAATTTTCATTCGAAAATTTTGGACTGCTGCCCTTGGTGGAATTGCACTGATTGTAATTGTCGTTATAAAACTTAGGGAAAGATCTAAAAACAAGATAACGGTTGTCTCTCGACTTGATGAAGCGATCGATATTCTAACGACTCAA
The DNA here is from genome assembly GCA_015233565.1 of Candidatus Rifleibacteriota bacterium. Lineage (GTDB taxonomy): Bacteria > Muiribacteriota > Ozemobacteria > Ozemobacterales > Ozemobacteraceae > JADFXM01. The sequence goes on along the minus strand of JADFXM010000006.1, from coordinate 40,880 downwards.
TCGGACAATTCGATTGAGAAAAGTGAGCCGGTTCAATCTTCCTCGCCACCTGAGAAAAATTCTGAATCGATTTTAAAATCAGAAAATGAAACTTCCAAACCAACATTTGAAGCTAATAAGCTTTCGATTCTTAACAAAGAGGAAACTTTTTCCATTGAGAAAATAAACGAAGATCAGCTGCCTCTTCTTGCAAAATCACTGGTTTCAAAAGAAAACACTGAAGTTGAAAAAATTCTACCTCCAGAGGCTCTCTCAAAACTAAATGAAAAACCTCTCCAGAAATCTGCTCAACAGCCTACTCAGGAATCTTCCCCACAACGTCCTGTGCCGCCAATTCGGCAATCCTCCCAACCATTAGTTCAGGAACCACCTAGACAACCTCCTCAGCCGCTGGTTCAGGACCCATCCCGGCAACCTCCTCAGTCGCTGGTTCAGGACCCGTCCCGACAACCTCCTCAGTCGCTGGTTCAGGACCCGTCCCGACAACATCCTCAGCCGCTGGTTCAGGACCCATCCGGGCAACCCCCTCAGTCGCTGGCTCAACAACCTCCTCAGCAATTTCAACAGCAATCTCAACAGCAATTCCCCCAACTACCTATCCCAACAATTCCCGAAAAAACAGTTCCAAAAATTGCTGGAAAACCACCTGAAAAGCCCTTGGAAAAAGTCACCCCTGAGGAAAAGATCAGTAGTTCTGTTCAAATTCCCCCATTTTCAAAAAGTTCGGTGGAACCAAGAGTTTCTCAAAGTCAACCAAAAGTGCCCCCCAATCTTCCCGGGAAAATTGTTTTTGAGTCTTTTCCCGTCAGCACACGACTTGACAAACGATATGAGGAAATGGAAATTGCCTTGAAAAATGGTGGTCATCACACCATTTTTTCTTTTGCCATCACCAAAGCTGATTTTCAATTTTCCGCTTCCCCTAAATCAGAGGAACTCCCTTCATCAGCGGGATTTCAAAAGTTGGAACTTCCAAACGCTGAAACGCTTGAAAAAAAATGGCTTGGGTTGCTTGAAAAGGCTTCTTCAAAGCCTATTCCTTTTTTTGCGCGAACGGAGTCTTTTTGTAAAGACCTGGAAGCATTTTCGGAGGGAAAGTTGTCCTCAAAGTATGGAAATGAAACTGTTTCTATCGACTTGTCAGAGGAAAACCTTGAGGATGACTTAGTTGCTAAATTAAAAATGCTAACAATTTCAGATGAAGAGCTTGTTAAGCTGCTTGATGCCAAAAATATTGACAATCTTCCGGCTTTGCTCGAATATATTTCAACTCGACCTGACCCAAAACGACTTGCGTTAATTGCAGCCGGGTTGGGAAATTATCATAATCCTGAAATAACAGGCATTTTGGCTGGATTATTGCATCACGAAACGAAAGGAATTATTTTCGCAGCCATGGGTGGACTCCAAACCAATGGAGATCCCACAGGAATCTTTCATATCTGCCCGTTTCTTAAATCAGAGGACAAAGAACTTGCTGATGCCGCTAAATTTGCTCTCTACAGCTTTGGTCCTACAAAAATACTCCAGGTATTCTCTAAACTTTCAGAAATTTCCGATGAAAAAACCAAAGTTTCCAGTGTATTTCTTCTTTCCAGAATGAAGGGAAAAGCTGTGACTGAACTCCTTGTAAAGCTTTTGAAAGATCCTTCTGATAAAGTTAGACAGGAAGTATTAATGGGAATGACTTTCCAAAAAGACCCGGTTTATATCAGCATACTCAGAGATTTCATTAAAACCTCTTCAGAAGAGGAAAAGAAGCTTGCCCGAAAAGCAATGATCTATCTTCAAGGGTTTGTCCCAAAACCATCAGTTGGATCAAAAAGCGTATAATTGCAGAAGTAATACCATTCATAATTAGTTCGTGGGTTTCAATCTTCTTGGCTGCTGAAGAAATTTTCCGACAACGTTGGGAGCCAAAGGCGATGAAGCAACCTTATTCGAAAAAAATTGAATATTCAGAAAAGCGTCTAACGCTTTCCAATGATTTAATGGAAAATCTTTTTTTGGAGGATTAAAGCATACCTACGGATTAATAATAATTGGTTTAAAAGCGTATTTCAACTATTCTGAGAGATTGGGATTTTTTATAACTCGCTTGTCCTTCTTCAAAAAAGCGTAGGCACTGTGGGCATGAATGCTTTCAATGTTTTCCGAAGATACTGTGTACCACAAAATCTCTTTGTGCTTGTCAAGTCTTAAAGCCGCTTCCCTAACCAGGTCTTCTGCAAATCTTGGCCTCTCATAAGCTTTTTCCGTCAGGAATTTCTCATCAGGCCTTTTTAAAAGTGTGAAAATATCTGAACTTGAAGATTGCTCAGCAATTTCTATTAGTTCTTCCAGCCAGATGAACTTCTTGAACCGAACACTAATAGAAATAATACTGCGCTGATTGTGCGCTGAATACTTGCTGATTGCTTTACTGCAAGGGCAAAGCGATGTAACCGGTACTTTGACGGAAATAATAAAATCCATGACGGTATCCAGAATTCCATGAAATGAACAATCATAACGCATCAAGCTTCTTACCTTGGAAACCGGGGCGCACTTTTCAACAAAGTAGGGAAAATCTACCTTCATTTCAGCCCGTTCTGCCGCAAGCTTTCTTTTTATCGTTTTCAATAAACCTTTCATGTGGGGAAAGGTGATTTCATCGCGATAATCATGCATGACTTCGATAAATCGGCTCATGTGGGTTGCCCTGAAATCCCGGGGGAGATCAACATACATCTCGATTTGGCCAATGCTGTTCTGGGTTCCGCTTGATCGATCCAGGAGAGAAACTGGATAAGAAAGACCTTTCACTCCTACTCGATCAATCGAAATATTTCTTTCATCTTTTTGACACTGAATATCTTCCATATTTTCCTTTACCTGCACAATTCATTCATTTCTTGTAAGCTGGCATATTCACCTTTTTCAACTTTATTATAAGACAGTTTGACCACGTCCAGAATTTTCTCCCTGGAATAATGCGGATTAATGTCAATTCCAGAAATGTTTCCATAGATTGATAACCTTTTTTCGCCGATGTCCTCCCCGATATTTTTCAATACACTGATCGAGCGGTTCTCGGGGTCATACTTCTCGTAAATTTTGGAAGAGAAGTTGCTAAAATTAAAGTTCTTCGCTAATTCCGTTCCAGGATAGATTGAAACCGAAAAAAAGTTGCATTCACTCATACCAAGTTTTTTCAAATCTACGGCAAGATTGATTGTTTCAAGCATTTCTTCAGGTTTTTCATCCGGAAAGCCAAGCATAAAGAAACATTTAACCAAAATACCATTCCGCGCCAGATTATCAACACTGAATTTCAATTTCTCTAGGTTCAGAAATTTTTTTAATTTCTTTTGCCTTAAAGAATTTCCTGTTTCTACGCCGAGCCCAACGTAGTGACATCCGGTTTTAGCTAAAAGTTTGATTTCAGCTTCTGAGAGCTGGTCGGCTCGCCCAATGCAGCAATATTTTATTTTCAGTTTTTCAATTTCTGTGAAGAAATCGTTTAACCATTTTTTATCCGAAAAGAAGGAGTCATCCATAAACCCAATATTTACTTCAGGTTCCTTGGAGAGCTGATATTTAATCTCTTCAATTACCCTTTTTACTGAATTTCTTCTTGTCTTGCCAGGCCACAGCACTGGAGTTGCACAAAACACACATTTAAATGGACAACCTCTGGAAGTTGAGAAAAATAGCCAGATTGGCATATTGAGAGATTTTTGAAAATCGTAATATACTTTTGAATTGATCAATGAAAAATCTAAAAAAGGCAGAGAGTCCAGGTCGAAAATAGGTTCACGAGCTGCTGTGCTATATACTTTTCCATTTTCCTTAAATGCTAAACTTTGAATATTCATCCAATTTTCACTCTTTGACCGAAGAATCTCCTCAACTGTTAGCTCACCCTCACCGATGACGCATAAGTCGATGGAGTCTTCCCGAACAATTTCATCAGATAATGTTGTAACTAAGGGACCGCCGGCGATTACGATAATCCCATGCTTGAGCTTTTTGACCTTTTGGCAAAGCTCAAGAGCTGTATCTCTGGTCCCTTGATAAAATGGAACCCCGATAAATTTCGGATTTATTTCGGCAATCCGGTTCAAAACTTCCTGAATTCCAATGCCTTCTGATATTACGTCAATTACCCGTCCGCAGAAACCTTTTGAATTAACATAAGATGCCAGGTAAATAAGATTCAATGGGGGCTTGATGTCCAATCGGTTTTCCTGCCCCCAGATTAGTGGAGGATTTATAAAGACGATATCAACGGAATGCGCCATCTCAATAATTTTTTGCGAACTATTTCAACGGTCTTGGTAAGATTTCGTTTGGTTTTCCGTTCTTGGCTCGGGTGGCATTTTCCTTGCCGATAATATCTCTTAAAATAAGTCGGAGTGCTTTTTCAACAATTTCATATTGTCTTGGGTTATTTTCAATATTAATCCCGCCCTTTTTGCCGAATCTTTCGGAATTTGTTCCTGGAATATCCGTAATGTTGATTAGTGCGTAGATTGAATCTCCCACTTTGCAGAATTTTAAAAACGTTTGAACGAGATAGTACAATTCGCAGTCCACGCTTACAATGCCCGATTCCTTCATCATATCGACCCAGGAACAGGTTTCGCAAAGTGGAGTCCGAACAGTTGCATGAATCGAGCTGCGATATTGGGAGGGAATTTCCAGATCTTTAGCTCTATTGGAAAACTCGATCGGAGGTGAATTCCTGTCAATGAAGTTTCCAGCATAGCAGACATTTCCGGGGATGCTCCATTCAAAACGCTCTCCTGAATATTTTAGCCCACCACCGGTTCCAACAAATACCAGGGTTTTCAAACCTTTATCAAATAATATTTTTGCAATCTTTGCTGGAAGTGAACCATAACTTGCACCAAATCCTGAAAGGCCAAGTACCATTGGACCATGTTTTGATGACCATGACGGAAGTCTTCCAAGAACCAATGAAAGATCTCCAATCTGAATTTTTTGTGAATCCATGAGCATTCGGTTAAGAGATGTAGTAAACCCAGCGAAGAAGACTGAAATTGGTTCTTTTTGATGCGAAATGAAATCAAGAAATTTGGTCTTGTCAGGGAACCAATCATAATCCTTTCTATAAACAAAAACGCTTTCATCACCTTTTTTCAAGGAATCTTTACATAAAAAGTAAAAACGTGCTTGCTGATTGATTAACTGTTCTTCGGAAGAGAATCCATATTCCACAAACAAAATTCGGTTACTTGCTTCGTTAAAAGCCAAAAGAGTGCGTAATCGCCTGGAGAAACCACAGGCATTGACTTTCCAGATGCTCTTAAAACCAAGTTGATAAGCAAGCTTTGCGGCTTCTCCAAAATCGCTCATGAAGAATGCGTATGTAGTTCCCGGGTCAAAATACAGAGGGCGAATCTCAGGGCCAGTTTGAAGATCAAGGTATTCTCTCAGGTTGGCGAATGAATGTTTCGCTGAACGGTCGATCGAAAGAACTTCCGGGGAAAAACCTCTGAACAAACATTTGGAATCAGGATGTGCGAGTTCAAATTCCTTCGGCTCAGCGCTTTCGAGAGTAATATTTCCAAGGGGCAAATAGTTCTCTAAAAACCAATGTAGACTGTTTGAAATTTTCTTTCTGGGCAGAACTTTGACGTTGAAATCGGTGTCAAGAAATCCTAAAATCATTTCTTCATAGTCATCGCCAGGGTTAAGTGTTTCCCATGATTTTTCATTTAGAAAGTCCTTTTTGCGAAGTCCAAGATAATTGGCTTCTGGAGAATCTTTTGGAAATTCGCTGGCAAGCATGTCAAACAAAGTCCTATAGTTGTACTTTCTAAGAGTTTTCTCCCAGAGCTTCAAGAAATTTTCCTTCCCTTCAAGATTGCTCTTTTTAAAGCCGGGATATTCAAATTCCCTAAACAAATCTTCCCGGGAGAGTAATGGATTCATTATCAGAGCTGATTCTTCCGAAAATCCCATCTTTTCAAGAAATGCTGGCACTCCCACGAGGCTAAAGACTTCGCGCATTGATTTCATGTCATCGGCTTGTGTAATGCATCTTAGAATATCCGCAAAAAACATATCGAAGGGGAAGAACTTTGTTATTTTCTCATTTGTGTCGTTATGGAGATATCGAGTATCGTTCCAAATCGGGGTCACTATTTGATGGAAAAGCACCCTGCTGCCACTCGCAAGAATCTTCTTGCAGTTGACGGCTGACTCATATGTTTTGCTTCCTTCCGGGGAACTGGAGTCAAGAAGTTGTTTGAAAGATGCTGATAGTAAATCGATTGTTCCGGGATCTCTTTCAAATGAATGAAACCTGACAAGGTCGCGGGTAAATCTTCCAAGATTGTGCAACTCAATGCTTTTTCGGTCGGGAGGATAATAAGAAAAAATCTTCTTTCGAAGGTCAGCGACCCCGCGATGAGTAGGGTCTATTATTGTTCCATCCATTAGTACTCCGACTTTTGTGGCGGTAATTCCCTCATCATGAAAGAGCTTTTGCCTCTTGTTTTCATTTTGCATAACAGCGAGATCGAGATGAAAATCCGGATGCGGAAAATCTCCGTTTATTTTTCTGGAATATTCCAAAATCCTGTCGCGGAAATGAGGAAAGTTCTTTTCAGAACTGTCGAAGATAATATCGCAATCAGAAATGGCAGTAAAAGGGTGGTCCAAATACAGGTCCCTTACTGTTCCACCGTAAATTCCAAATTTCACTTTTTCTTCTGAGGCCATTTTTGCCATTTCAACTAAGGGAGGAAACTTGTTTACTAATTTCTGAAAAGAGAAATCATCCTGGCCAAAAAGAGTCGAGGAAAAAAGAAAAACAAAAACAGAAAATAATGTGGAAATGAGCCTTGATAAAGGCATTTTTCTGCGCATTTGTCAATACTCCGCATTCAAAAGTTTGTCTTAAAAGTGGCATTCTTCAAAAAACGTCGAAAGCTCACTCTGATAGAATACCTCGAAAGCAGATGAAGATAAAGAAAAACTAGGAGCTTTAGTTTTTAAAAATAAAAAAATTGTCTTCGAGGTTTTCTTTTTCTGCCTTATAAGCTGGATGGTTTTTATTCCATGTAGCGGTAAGTTTAAAAAAAATTTCTTCGCGAGAGGGAAAAGGAAATTTTGGCGGAATATCTGGCTTGGTGATAATTTTTTTTATAGCTTTCTTCACATTCTTTGCTATTTCTATTATCTCGGGGAATTCTGATTCTAATTTGTCGTCTTCATAGAGAAATTTTTTCGCGACTTGGAGGGCTAAAGCAAAATTAGTGTCTGGAGGTAAGCCATTAGTAGAGTTTGAATCCGAACCTGCAGTTGAAGCTAAGATTAAATCGGAACCTGAATCTAGATCTGAACCAGAATCATCAAAACACCCAAGCTTTCTTAAAATTGCCTTTGCAAGAGTCATTCGAACTTCCTGAAGTTGGTTGATGAATTCTTTTTGGAGTTCTAACGTTGGGCGTCTTGAATTAAACAGTTCGAGGTTGAGAAACTTTTCTAAATAACGAGTGAGTTTATCAGACGTAAAAACCCCGTTGACAATAAGACCGGCTTCCTGCGCCACTTCAGTAAGTGGAGCTCCTGGGAATGGTTTAATTTCATTTACATTCGGAGAGGAATTAAGGTCAATTTCGAAATATGGGTGTTTAAGGGCAAGTCTAAGGAGATTGTAATATGTGCCAATCCTATCTTGAGGGCCACTGAAAGGATTGTTAAAAAGCAGAAAACCTCTAGCTTTTAAGCCTTCCTTCTCAATTGCATCTATTACAAGATCTATCTGCTCGAAAGTATACAGAGGTTCAATCTGCTCGCCATTTTTCAAAATTTGTTGGAAATCAGTTTTCAGGATTTTAATGGATTCCTCAGTGTATGAGTCGATTCCTATCACTATTTCCCTTATTCCTAATCTTGAATAAGCCTTAATTAATTCGCAATTCACCTGATTTTTTCCTTTAATAAAAGCTTTTAGCTCATTGTGGCGGACATGAAAACGAAAAAAGGAGATAAGTTCTTCGCGTTCCAGCAAGTTGGCGATTTCATTGATTCGTCCAGGATATTGATTAAGATTACTATCCAGAAGAAAAACATCCAGAAATTCACACTTGTTTAGTTTGTGGAATTCTTTAAAACTTTTCAAAACAGACAATATTTTTTCAGGGTTCAAAGGAGTGTAGGGTTGATAGCCGCCTGAGCAGCAAATGCTGCATCTTCGTCCACAACCTCGGCTGGTAAAGAAAAGGCGTGACGCTTTTGAATCCGATTCACGGTTCTCAAGCTCAAAATACTTTTTCAGAAAAGTGTCATAGTCAGTAGAATAAACTAATCGAAGCGATTCTGGGGTAAAACAGAGAGAATTTAACCCCTTTTCGGTTAATATGTATCGAAGATCAATTCTATTAAAAATCGTTGTAGTGTCATCCAATTTTTGGATGATTCCTTCATAGAGAAACAAATCAGAAGGTTTGAAATTCGGAGAAAAAAAATGTTTTAAGTAACTTGTCAATCTTCCACATTGTTCATCGCCAAGCATCAGTAAATCGGCTTCAGTTCCACCTGGTGCTTCAGGATCAATTGCCGGGCCAAGACCTGATACAATAAGAAAATTATTGGGGGAAACAGGACCTGGTTTGCGCAATGGAGTGTTATAGTCAGGCGTAAAGTAGGACTTTTGTGCAGCACTAGCGGTTCTGTATATCCATAGATCTGCTTGGTCGGAGGTTTTGATTATAAAATCATCATTTTTAAACTCTTCGATTGTTGCCGCTGCAAGTAGACCTTCAACAGCTTCAGCAGAAATAGAGTTCAAACCTTGAATATGGGCGGTTTTTTCAAAATGATAGGATTTTTTAGATGTCAATGAGAAAAGCGAAATTTTCTCCCTTCGCCCAGATTCTTGTAAATCCTGCGATGTAATTTGTTTTGGGATATTTTCCAGAAAGCTTTTATGAATGTTTACTCTTGCAAAATTACCGTTTGGATCGAAAAAAAGATCGCAAAAAGAAACATTCGATAGTGCCAAAACCTCGATGTTTCCATTCGAGCAAACTGTTTTCAATCCAGGGTCACCAGGAAAATTTATTTCGATCAATGCATTCTCGTTAAGCAGATTTCCAAGTCCTAGTTCTCGAATCACTTTTTTAACCACTTTAAACGACTCAGGGATGGAAAGCCTCTCTTCGGAGTTTCTGACGATTATTTTGAAAGGCATATCCGATAAAGCTGTGTTTACAACTTTTTTCATTAACCCGCCAATTTGGTTAGTTTTGAAATAATTTCTGACCAATTCAATCATTTGAGGTAATATTTTAGGAAGATTATTTTTATGATCCTTAAAATTGCCATAATCAGATATTGCGCGAATTGAAGCACAGGAAATTCCAAAACTTTGGGTGATTTCTGCTAAATGAAAGTCTTCCATCTCAAGAATTTTTGCACCATTCAACTGGTCATTTATTTTTGCTAAATCTTCCCTGGCTTGAATAAAACTCGAGGAGGTATACGATTTTAGCGATAAAATTTTCTCAGGAAGAGTTGAAGAATTCCTTATTCCGTAAATGATTTCTTGCGGAAAATTAATATTTCGGCCGTCATTTGTTGCGCAGAAAATTAAGCAGATATCGCCAATTTTTAAGCTTTCGTCAATCGCCATTGCACTTCCTATGGAAAGAATCAGATCGGGCTTTTCGGCTTCGCAAAGAAGTGAAAGATTTTGGCGTAGTTCATTGATGCAATTTCCGAATGGGAGTCGCGCTAATCCTATTTCCGTCGAAGAAAAATTTCCTTTGGTAATTGGGAATTTCATCCCGGGGATTTGAAAGTCAGAAGCATTCGCAAGATTTCCCTTCAATCCTACAAATTCAATGGGATCGTAACAAACCAGAAAAGGTTTGGAAGGAAGCTTAATCATTTATCAACCTCATCCAACGAAGTCAATTTTTCAAATCCTTTGATGCCAAATGCAGTAAATAATTTAGCAAAAGCTGGACCACTTTCATCATACTTCTCAGGATCAGTAAGAAGTTCAATAATTTTTGTTTTTAATCCCCTTTCTAATCCTACGATTGAAACGAATGGGTCCAGTAAAATTTTTGAAGTGCTTGCGATGATTTCCAATTCCGAATTGCTGGGATTTTGAAATCTTCCAGTATTTTTAAAAAACATGTCAGTCACGACTCCGGCATCATAATCTCCGTTTAATACTCCATTTAGGCATTTATCGTGATTTCCAGTGAATTTAATTTCTCCGAAAAAAGAAGTAGGTTCGATATTCATTTTTTTGAAAAGTTCATTTGGATAAACAAAACCGCTGTTGGAAATTGGGTCGATGTAAGCAAATGTTTTGCCGGCCAAATCACTTATTTTTGAAAGCCCCGAGGCTTTTTTTGCGATAATGATTCCTCTATAATAAGAGCCTTCTTCTGAAATCGGCCGACAGAGAGGTTCCAGGATTAATTTTTCCGATTTACTTCTTTTCCTGGTATTGAACCACATAAAGTGAATTTTCTTTTTTAAGGCTAATTCTTCAAGTGAAGAATAATTTTCTGCGAATTTAATTTGAACTTTTTTATGCAGATGGTGCGACAAATATTTTAATAATGGATTAAAGCCTTCGGAAAGTATTTCTTTCTCCAAGAAAGGAAAAACTCCGAAATAAATTGGTGGGTCATTTTCAAATATAAATCGCCCTTTTTCAAAACTTTGTTCAAAAAAAGTACAACCTGAAACAAAAATAAGAAAAAAAACAAAAGAAAAAATAAGGAAGCAAAAAAATCTTTTCATAGTACAAAATTATATCAGTTAAAAAACTTTTTGGGAAAGTGAATATTTTTCCCTTTTCTGAAAGTTGAAAATAGCGCATTTTTGGGAATTTGCTTATGGGCTTCCGACTGAAAAACTAACTAATTAATTTCCCCTGAAAAGAAAATCCTCGAAGAAAATCTGCAACTGGGATCATTTGCTTTCCTGGACGTTGCAAAGCTAATGGCTCAAGGATTGTCTTGTTTCCGCAAACTATGCTCAGGCCTTTTAACGGATCGGCGTTTATAACGGTGGTTGGTGGAAAATTGCCATTTAGAGTAGCGGTTCTTGCTTTTCCGATTTTGATTCTTTCACCTCCGCAAAGAAACCAGGCTCCCGGCGATGGGTTCATTGCTCTGATAAGCCTTTCGATTGCATTAGCTGAATTCTGAAAGTCTATTTTTGCTGTTTCTGTTGTAACTTTGGATGTGTAGCTTGCTCTTGAGTGATCTTGAGGGGTTGGTACAATATTGCCTGAAGCAAAGTCAAGAAGAGTCCTGGACAGAAGTTCCGCTCCTGAAGCACTCATCAAATCATGTAGTTGATTGAAGGAAAATTCGTTGGGGATAGCATATTTTTCTACAGCAAGAATATCCCCTTCGTCCATTTTTTCGTTCATGAGCATGACAGTGTTCCCTGTCTCGGAATCTCCGTTCATAAGAGCAGCATGAATTGGAGATGGACCACGGTATCGGGGAAGAATTGATCCATGCAGATTTATTGAACTCAATTTGGGAATTTTAAGTGCTGACTGAGGCAGAATCAGACCATAGGCCACGACCACAAGCAAATCGGGATCGTATGCTTTTAGCTTATTTATTTCCTCGGGAACTCTTAAAAAAGACGTTGGTGTGTTAACCGGTATTCCGCGTTCCAGGGATAACTGTTTCACAGGGGTCATTTCCATTTTTTTGCCGCGTCCCTGGGGCTTGTCTGGCATGCAATAGACTGCTCTTACTTCGAAATCACTATTGGTTAAAAGTTTTTCAAGGGAAAGAACCGCAAACCGCGGACTTCCCATGAAGACGACCTTTAGGGGAAAATCACTCCTCTTCATCGTCACTTCGTTGAATGTTCTCTCCTGCCTGAATCATTTCTAATTCACGTTTTATTTGAATTTTTCGTGCTTTAGAAATTCGATCGATAAACAATATCCCTTCAAGGTGATCAATTTCATGTTGAATGGCCCTTGCCATTAAACCTTCCGCGGTAATTTCAATTGTATTTCCTTCAAGGTCGATCGCAAATGCAATTACTTTATTTGCGCGCTGCACTTTTTCTCGTAACCCGGGGACAGATAAACATCCCTCTTCAGCAGTATCTTTTCCGACACTTTTTTTTATTTCGGGATTGATCAAAATAATCGGATTACTTTCCACATCAATGGTTACCAATCTTATGTTCCGGCCGATTTGTGGGGCTGCAAGCCCAACACCGTTAGCTTTGTACATTGTTTCGAACATGTCCTTCGCCAGTTGCCGAATTGAATCATCGATTTGGGTCACCGGCTCAGAAGATTTCCGTAAAACGTCATCACCTAGTCTATAAATTTTTTGAATCATTTGTACACCTAATAATTGAAATGCGTCCTTCTAGTATAGCAAAAAGTATTGATTAAAAAAAGTGGAAAAGTCTACTAATGTCTAAAGTTCAACAATTTATCCGTTATTTTCTTTGATAGGGAACTTTCTGAATGAATGAGAAAGAACCAATGCTTCTATTGTAAGTGGCTTGAGTGAACGAAGAACTCTTGCGCACTCTGAAATTGTGCTGCCGGTTGTGGCTACATCATCAATCAGCAAAAGTTTTTTTCCAAGAAAAGCTTCCGGGATAACTTTTGGAGAAATTCTGAAAGCGTTTTTTAAATTTCGTTGTCGATCTTCTTCGGAAAGGCTTGCCTGAGGAGCAGTATGAATAGTGCGTTCGAGAACGGGACTGAAATTGGAATTTAAGCAAAAAGCCACTTTCTCGGCAATCAAAGCAGCTTGATTGAAACCTCGTTTTTTTTCTCGTTCGGGAAATAGGGGGACGGGTATAACAACATCGGCTTTGATTTTCTTACTTTGCAAAGCAGTTTCCAAAAAAGGAGAAATTTTCTCCCAGATTCTTCGTGATGGCCTATATTTGAGGATTCTGATAGCATGAGCCAAAGACCCTTTATATTCGGAAGTAGCCCAGATAGATATCTCGCTTGAAACATCCTTGATTTGGAATACTGGAAATATTTTTTGAGAGAGGTCTTTAAGGCAATCTGGACAAAGAATGTCACATCTTTCGGTTTTTATTCCACACAAGTGACAGGAAAACGGAATAAAAACCGAAATGAATTCTTCAAATAAAAATTTTAATGAAAGAAAGGGGTTTTTCAGCTTACTCTTTCTCTGAATCTACTCGAATCCTTTTATAGACTCCCCTGGTGCTAGTGCTCAAAAAATCCAGGAAGTCTTTTACATAAGAACTTTCATCGAGCCCATCTTGCCGGAATTTTTCGAGAGCTTGAGAAACATTGTATTCCGATCTGAAGAAAAGTTTGAAAAGTGTTCTAAGCTTTTCAATCTGATCTCTTGGAACACCGTTTCTTCTTAAGCCAACAGAATTCAATCCTATGACTCTTGCAGGATTTCCGTCTATTTTAATAAATGGTGGAACGTCTTTGACTATTTTGCTTTTCCCGCCAATCATCACCATTTTTCCAACATGACAGAATTGATGTATTCCTGTGAATCCACCAATTACAGCTCGGTCTCCGATATGAACGTGCCCACCAAGTGTGGCGGCATTGGCAAAAACATTGAAGCTTCCGACACGACAGTTGTGCGCAATATGGACATATGCCATCAAGAGATTGTCATCTTCCACAATAGTGGAATTGCCTTCCCCTTCGGCGAGGTGAACCGTGACATATTCCCGAAAATTGTTGTTGTTTCCTATTTTAACGTTGGTTTTTTCTCCAGAAAATTTCAGATCTTGCGGAGGGCAACCTATTGAAACAAAAGGCGAAAAACGGTTATTTTTGCCAACAGTTGTATTACCGTCAAAAAAACAATGTGGCCCGATGACGGTGTTTTCACCTATTGAAACGTTCGGTCCAATAATGGAAAAAGGACCGATTTCCACAGATGGATGAATCTGAGCTTTTGGGTCAACAACTGCAGTTGGGTGTATTGCCATATTCAAGCCCCTTTCTAATGGCTGCCCTAAAGGATTGTAAACATGAATTCACCGCCCGCAGCTTCTTCACCATCTACTTTTGCGACGGCATCTACCTTTCCGGTGTTTCCCCGGACTTTTAGGGTGGTAACTGTCATTTCAAGTCTATCACCTGGAACAACAGGTTTTCTGAATCTGAGTCGATCAATTCCTACGAAATAAGGGAGTTTTCCCTTGTGTTGGGGTTGTGATAAAAATAACACTCCGGCTAATTGAGCCATTGCCTCAACAATCAAAACTCCTGGCATAACACGTCTTTGAGGAAAATGCCCATTAAAAAACTCTTCGTTTGCAGTGACATTTTTTATTCCCGTAGCGGTTTTCCCTGGATCGATGGATAAAATTCGATCCACCAAAAGAAAGGGATAGCGATGGGGAAGGATTTCCCTGATCGCTTCAATGTCCATCATATTTTCTTTTTCCTTTCTTTTTCGTGATTTAATATTTCCCGAAATTTTCGGGCGAACTTAATGTTTGTTGCATGTCCGGTTTTATTTGCAATGATATGACCACGAAATCGTTTTCCAATTAACGCTAAATCACCAAATAAATCAAGTATTTTGTGTTTTACAAACTCTTCCGGGTCTCTTAAACCTTCAGGATTGAGAATCGAACTATCTAAATTTACCACAACGGCGTTTTCTAAGCTACCCCCTAAAGCGATTTGCTTTGCTTTAAGCATTTCAAATTCATGAACAAATCCAAAAGTTCGTGCAAAAGAAATCTCATCTATATATTTTTCAGAAGAAAAAACAAAATGTTTTTTTTGCTTTAACTCCTGTTCGGAATAATCCATGGTGAAAGTGATTTCTAAATTTTCTGAAGGCTGATATTCGAGGGTTTTTTCGCCCTCTTTAACCGAAAATGGCGTGTTTAGACCTATTTCTTCTGTATAGTCATTCTGTTCTTCAATTCCTGCTTCAATCAATAAGCTAACGAAAGGTCTTGCGGATCCGTCACATGCAGGAGGTTCTCCACCGGAGATTCCAATTTCGAGATTGGAAATTTCAAGCCCGTAAACTGCTGACATGACGTGTTCAACAGTATTTACAACATTAGCGCCCTTTCCTATTGTTGTTCCACGAAATACTTCGCTTACTTCATCAATATCAGCTCTGATTGTTGGAGAACCCGGCAGATCTGTACGTCTGAAAAATATTCCAGCTCCGATTGGAGCTGGAGAAAATTGAATCTTGGCGGGATTGCCCGTGTGAAGGCCAATTCCCGACAATTCGACTGACTTTTTAATGGATTTTTGCTTAATTTTTTTCATGGGAAACAATTATCCGTTCGAAAGTAAAGTTGAAAATATTATTGGAAAGATTTATTATAAGAAAGCTTAATGATTGATGGATTGTCACTACCTTCATTAAGATAGCGTGCATACTCGGCAGTTAATCCATTATATTTCATTTTTAGACCTACAATTGTTTTATCATCAGTGTGCTCACCTGCAATGCTGAACGAAGAATATAAGGTTTTTTCAGCACCATAGTAATATTTTTGTTCGTTTAATACCGGATCTTTTACCATTCCTCCGTTAACCAATAGCCCAAGGGATTTGAATTTTTTTGAAGCAGCGAAAAAGGTAATTTTTGGTCCCAGGGATTCTCGGAAGTCGGATATTCCCCAGACTACGTTTGGAATATAGTCGTCTTCCTCAAGGATATTGAGTTTAAAGTTAAAAATATTTTTATCAGTAAATGAACCCATCAAAGTTTTAAAATCTGAAATTTCCAAATATTTTCCTAATGGAGCAACCTGTAAGAGGGTCATCGATTGGTCATGGTCATAGATGTAATCAATTCCGTTTGAGCAATAGCCGGTGGGCATTGTGCATAAAGAGCTTCCCATGTAAGTGAATCTCGTATGTTGGGCCAAAAGGCTATTGGAAAAAATAACAAAAAAAGTGAACAAAACAAATTTCTTTAAAAAGGCATAACGCTGAGAATTTTTTTTCACTTTTCAACCTTTTGATCGATCTTATTTTCCAACTCTCTCACTTTTTTAATTAGCTCAGGAAGGCGGCGTAAAGCAATCATAATTTTCTTTTCTTCAGAATGCGGTTTACAAGGAAATCCTGAAACGATGCTTCCAGGCGGGAGATCTTCAGTTGCTACTCCTCTAGCTGCAACAATTGAATCCTTGCCGATTGTAATGTGTCCAACAGTTCCGGCTTGTCCTGCAAGGGTGACATTATCTTCAATGGTTGTACTTCCCGAAATGCCAACCTGAGCAATTATTAGGCAGTTTTTTCCAATGGAAACATTATGCGCGAGATGTACTAGATTGTCAACCTTTGTACCGTCATTTACTATTGTTTTACCCATGGTTGCTCGGTCAATAGTTACATTCGCGCCGATTTCAACTTTGTTTCCTATTTCCACATTACCGGTCTGAGGTATCTTTAAATGCCCCTCAGAAGTCGGGGTGAAACCAAACCCATCGCTTCCAATGACCGTTCCACTGTGAATGATGCTGTCTTCGCCGATGGTGCATCCAAATCTTAAAGTAACATTTGAACACAGTCTCGATCTTTTTCCAACTGAAGCTCCCCGTTCAACTACTGCTCCGGAGTCGATGCGTGCTTCCTCGGAAATTATTGAACCAGCTTCCACGACAGCATGTGCACCTATAATTGCTGTGGGATGAACCTCGGCTGATTCATCAACAAATGCTGTGGGATGGATTCCGGGCTTTGGTCTGTATTCGGGCCTGAATAGCTCAAGGGCACGTGCTAATCCAACATAGGCGTTTTTAAAACATATTGTTGGTAGAGGTAAGTCCACGGCTTTTTCAGAAGCAATAAGCGCTGAAGCCTTGGTTTGTTTGAGTTCTTCAAGATGCTTTTGTTTTCCAACACCGTCTGAAAAAAACGAAATTTCTCCAGGTTTTGCTTCAAGCAACGGGGCAATTCCAGAAATCTCGGGATTTTTCCCTTTATCATTCAATTGACCGTTTAGGACTTTGGCTAATTTATCAAGCGGATAATTCATTCTTTATTCCAATCTTATAAAAGGACAGGTTTTTTTACCTGTCCCTTTTGATTTCAATTACTCTAAAACTTTTTTCTTACTCGCCTTCTGAAGATTTTGCATTTTCTGCGGGTTTAGCTGTGGCGCCTTTGGTTCCTTTTTTTGTGGTGGCTGGTGCTGCAGTAGCGGCACCCTTGACTGGTTTCAAGGTATTCAAAGTGGCTAGAACCTCCTCTGTGATATCTACACCACCAAAATAACAAAAACGTTTTTCGAAAACAGCTTCAAGGCTTTTGGCTTGAGCAATTTGTTGAATTATAGGATCCATTTTTTCATCCAGAAATTTGGAAAGGGAACCCATTTTTTCCTCTTCAACTTCATATAATTTTTTCTGGGATTCCTCAAAGAATTTTTGTAATTCAGCATTGGCGTTTGCAAGTTCTTCTCTTTGAGTTTTCAAAGTAGGCTCGAGGGCTTCCACCTCTTTATCCTTCTTCGCGTCTCTCAAAGCTTGAAGTTTTTTTGCGGTTTCCAGATATTTTGCGTCAAGATCGGCCACTGCTTTTTTTTTGGAATCAAGAACTTCCTGAAGTTTGGATTTTTCAGATTCCAGGTAACTTTTGGTTTTCTGAGTTTCGGAATATTTTGCGAACACTTTTGCCGCATCAATGTAACCAAAACTAAAACAAAACGATGCTGTTGGACAAGCCATGAATAACACGATAAAAGCTGAGTAAAAAAGTCTTCTTACCATTAGAAGAGCTCCTTATGTATTGAATTTATATAATTTTAAAAAGAACCACCAAAGTTAAAATATGTTCGACCAGCACCACGATCAGGGGACTTACCATAGTCAATTGCCACTGGCCCAAGAGGAGTTTGCAAACGAATACCAAATCCATAACCTTTCTTCAAGCTGTAACTTTCTTTGGTTTGGTCATAGTTCACGCCCCAGGTGTCACCCATATCATAAAAACCTACTACATCAAAATTCTTAGCCAGCCTCTGGCGAAGCTCAAAGTTGCCATAAAGGAGTTTTGTTCCCAGGAATTCCCTTTCTTTATACCCTCTTACAGAATCGCTGCCGCCGACTGCATACATATCATACAAAGGAACTACTCCTTTTCCGACCGAGGCTTGTCCGGTTACTCCCTGGAGGGCGAGAATCGTCTTTCCACCTTTACTTATTGGAATGTAGCGCCGGAGAGCCAAAACAAATTTTGTATATTGATTTGCACCTTGCAAGAAACCACCAGTAGTATCTATTGAAAGGGTGTCATGAGCTCCCTTGGTAGGTCGAAATCGATTGTCACGGGTATCCTTGTCAATCAATCCGCCGATAGTTTGTTGTCTTCCATTTACAATCCCTAGTGGAAGGGGTTGGGTTGCATTTACTTGAGTAATAAATACATCTTCATCTCTGAATCGGAAAGACAGATCAACATCACGTCGAATTCTCTTTCCTAAAGTGATTACTCCACCTTTTCTCTCTTCGTCGTATTGTGTTAGAGTATCACCACCATAATAAAGATTTCTTCTATATTTTGTATTGTAGAGATCAAATCCGAAACTCCGAGGTTTTCCACCAAAATAGGGATCAAAATATCCCGTTTCGTAAGTTTTTATTCCACCGAATTCAGTTTTTAAATAAATTCGCTTGCCCTCTCCCTTAAAATTGTTCTGGGAAAGGTTTGCGAATCCCACTAAACCGTTGAGTGAGCTATAACCGCCACCAACTCCTGCCCGCCCGGTTTTTTGTTCCTTTACTTGAATGACCAGAGTGACTTCATCCGGGGTTTTACCTGGAAGATGGTCTCTTTTCACTTCCTCAAAGAAACCTAAATTGTAAATTCGCTGAAGATCACGAACAATCTTGTTGTTGTCATAAATTTCACCTTTCTTGACTGTAAGTTCTCTTCTGACCACTTTCTCTTTGGTTTTTTGAAGTCCTTCTATTTTTATATCGCCTAGCTTGGCCTCAGTTACCTCAATAAATATTTTACTTCCCTTATCTTTTACCTGGGCATCAGTGACTTTTGAAAATGGATAACCCTCATGAGCCAGGGTATCGTTAACATGCTGAACATCTTGCGTGAGAAGCTTCGTGTTGAATACTGTTCCGGTTTTGCTTTCCATCGCGTCGACTAACTTTTTTGTTGCAACTTTTGTTGATCCTTTGAGTTCGATTTCACCAATTACCGCGTTTTCTTCAACTTTGAATACCACGATCTTTCCCTGAGGGGCATCCCGGACTTCAACTCCAACAAAGGAGAAATATCCCATTTCACCTATTCTGGCGATTTCCTGTTGTATTTTGTCTTTGTCTGCTGAATCACCGGTTTTCATTTTTACATTCAGCAGAATTACTTCTTCTGAAATTAGACGATTGCCCTCAACTTTGAATTCCTTAATGATGCCGCTCTCAGCGGCTAATAAAGGTTGACAGAGAATCAAACAAATGAACAAACATAAAAAAAGCGATTTTTTATTTTTCATATACTTCCTTTGGGTTTGGCAGGGGTCTAAAGATTAATCGGCAATATAACGGTTAAGCATTAGGATGTCAAGAAAGCTGCCTTCGAGACAGGGCAAACACATAAAAAATTCAGATTCTGCCTTTGTTAGGCCTATTTTTCTGAGGCCATTTTGTTTCTATAATTTACATTTCTTAATAAAAAAGATTATTTTGAAAAAACAATAACTTGATAAATTTGTTTTTGTCATGTTCATAAGTGGGAAATTCATCGCAATAGCATTGGTGAATTTGTTTTGTTCTTCCGAAGTGGTTGAAATTTAAAAAACAGTTTCGAAAAAAAAAGGCCGGTTGATTGCCGGCCTTTGTTACTCTTTTTATTTAACTCGCTGACATTTGTTTTTCTGAGTTTTGGGTGGAGAAAGAATTGATTGTATCAGAAACATACTTAATTGCTTCATCAGTAAGTTCGGGGTAAATTGGAATTGCCAAAGTTGTTCTTGCAGCTTCCTCAGAAATTGGGAAATCTCCTGTCTTCTTTCCAAGATACGAAAAACATTCCTGCAAATGGAGCGGAAGAGGATAATAAATCGCACAACCGATATTTTTTTCAGAAAGGTAGTTTTTCAAGGCATCGCGATCCTTGAGCTTGAGAATAAATTGATTAAAAATGTGCTTACGATCTGCTCTTTGAACCGGGAGACCAATTTTTTTGTTTTTTGAAAGGAGAGAGCTATACTTTTCCGCATTTCTTCGGCGTCCATCACTCCAGGACTCAAGCAAAGGCAACTTGGTTGAAACAACAACTGCTTGCATAGCATCTAATCGCCCATTTATCCCAACGGATTTATGGAAATACTGGGATTCCATACCATGCACTCTAAGGGACTTCATTTTTTTATACAATTCTTCATTATTGGTTGTTATCAATCCGCCATCACCAAAACAACCCAGATTCTTGCTGGGAAAAAAACTGAAACAGGCTGCTGTTCCAAGATTCCCTACCATTTTTTCATTATATCTTGCGCTAATTGCCTGGCAGGCATCCTCGATGACATCCAATTTATGTTTTTTGGCAATTGCGTTAATTTCATTCATATCAACAGCTTGTCCGTATAGATGAACTGGCAAAATTGCTTTGGTTCTAGCAGTTATTGCGGCTTCAATTTTGGAGACATCAATATTATATGTGTCAGGTTCAATGTCTACAAATATCGGTTTTGCACCTACCCTTTGAATACATCCGGCAGTTGCGAAGAAAGAATAGGGAGTGGTAATTACCTCGTCCCCTTCGCCGATACCTAAGCCCATTAAGGAAATCAACAAGGCATCCGTTCCAGATGATACTCCGACGGAATATTTCGTCCCAATGTACTCTGCCAATTCCTTTTCCATCTTCTCAACGGCTGGCCCAAGAATAAACGTTTGTTGCTCCATTAATTCAATCAATTTAGGAACTAATTTTTCCTTAATTTGCGCAAATTGCGGCTTGAGATCAAGCAGTGGAACTTTCATTACATTTGCTCCCTTAAAAAATTTCCCTTTCGAATTTTTTCAAAAAAAACATTTTCCTTTAGGGCCTTTTATTTTATCACAAAACCATTTTTTTTTCGATAACTCCTGTGTTCAGGCAATCTCAAAATTTTCCCGAGCTTTCTCAAACTCTGCAGTCATTCTCCTGCTTGTCTCAAAGGTTTGAGAAAAACCCGTGAGGAATATTTTAAATCTTCCATCTTCAAGTTTTTGGATTTTCTGTATGTAATCCAGATTGATAATAGCATTTCGGTGAATTCTATTGAATTTTCCCCGAGGGAGGTTTTCTTCCCAACTTTTTAAGGCTTTTCTTATCAGCCCTGATTCACTTTCTTTCAGGTGAACCTCTGAATATTCGCCATTTGCAGTAATTGCAATTATCATACCCACCTTTACAAGTTTTTGTCTTCCGGAAATTGTTAAAACAATGCCATCTTCGTTCTCAAGAGAAGTATTTGGAAGTTCCTTTTTCTCTTCCCGGCGCTTTTCAAGGATCCTTTTAACTGCAATTGCAAACCTTTCAGGCTTGATTGGTTTTAGTAAATAGTCTAGCGCGTTAATTTCAAATGCCCTAACGGCATAAGAATCAAATGCCGTTGTGAAAATCACCTGAGTCCCATCTGGAATATAGGGAAGCAGATCAAAGGCATTTCGCCCGAAAAGCTGAATATCAAGGAAGACAATCTCGGGGTTGTTTGTTTCAAGATACCTTCTGATTTCATCGAATTTTGAACATTCAGCAACAACCTGAAGTTCGGGATGCGATAACAAAAGTGTTCTTAAACCCTCTCTGGCAAGTGGCTCATCATCGACAAGCACAACGGTGGTTTTTTCCATCTCACAAACCTCTCATTGGTATTCTAAAATAATTTTTACTGAAACCATGTTTTCAACGGTGCTGATTTCCATTTTGTAATCATTCTTAAAATATTTTTCAAGTCTTTTTTTCAAATTTTCCAGCCCAACTTTTGTGGATACTGGAACCATAGGGGAATCAGGCTCAAACCATTTTCCGCTATTTTTCACTTCCAGAATTACTTTCCCATTATTTGTTGATGCAGAAACAATTATTTTTAACGGATCGCTTTCGGACAGCTGTCCATATTTAATAGCATTCTCAACCAAAGGTTGGAAGGTGAAGGGCGGAATTTTAAACTTTTCCAATCCTGGTTGACATTCTACAATTGGCTTGAGCGAATCTCCCCATCTGATTTTCTCAATCTCAAGGAAGTTTTTCATAAGCTCAATCTCGTTTTCCAAAAATGTTAACTCCTCCCCTCTACGATAAAGGCTTGCCCTACAGAAGTCAGCGAGCATTAAAAGCATACTACTTGCCAGATTTGAGTTTTTCAGAACTAAAGTGTTAATCGAGTTAAGGGTATTAAAAAGAAAGTGAGGATTAAGCTGATAACGCAACATTTCAAGTTGAGCTTTCTCTGCACTGATTTTTGCATTCTCAAGCTCAACAAAATTTTTAATCTGTGTCTTTGTGAAAACAATTATCAATGGAATTGCAAGGAGCATGAAAAATACGCATTGAAAAATGGAAGAAGGAATCAATCCATATAAGATTTCGTCAATAATTTCCATCTTAATTCCTGCAATCGCCATATAGTGATTTCCTGATGGGGAAACCTCTTCTAGGAAAACACTTCTTAGCATTCCTGAATTTGACTCTTGAAAGAAAAAAGTTGGCTCTTGTGGCTTTATTTCACTTTTTAGTTTCATCAACTTGGATTTTGGAAAGTTATTTCCATAAAATAGAATGGCATTATCAGCAATATCTTTATCTGTAGTACTGTGAGATGTAAAAAAAGCGTCATTTTCAGAAAAGAGCGCTGTGGAAAGGTATGTCACATCAACAAGTTTTGCATATTGTGTCATGGCCATAATATTGTTGATGTCTTCTATTTCCGAAATGGAGTTTTTTTCTATTGCTCGGTCATGAAAGTCGCTGGGAAGAATGTATTTTATGCTCTGAGCGGCTTGTAAAAGCCTTTTGTCGATATCATCAAGAATGGTTTGTTGGGTTTTGCGATTGTGAAGAAAAGTAAAAATAATAACTCCCACCAGATAAATAATTATTGGCAGGACAAGATTTTTCCATGGCGCGGGCTTTATTAGTCGCATTTTAGGAAAAAACTATTATTTGCTTTCCAGGACTTTTTTAATAATTGTTAGGACTTTGTTTGCCTTGTACGGTTTTACGATGAAGTTATTTGCCCCGGCGATGATCGCATCTTTTACAGTGTTTGCAGTGCCAAGCGCTGTAATCATAATTATCTTTACTTTGGAGTCGAGTTTCCTAATGGCTTTAACTGCGGTTAGCCCGTCCATTTCCGGCATGGTCACATCCATGGTTATAATATCGGGTTTGATCTTCGGATAATTCATCACAGCTTCTTTGCCATTAACAGCTTCGAAGACTTCATATCCGCTCTTTTCGAGAAGATCACGCAGAATCTTTCTTAGAATCTCGGCATCGTCGACAATTAGCACTCTTGTGCGTTTTTGTTCATTCTCTATATTATCCATATGGTCCTTGCTTTATTGGAAATCCTCACTGTAGAAGGTAATCGACATAGTTTGGAATTGCTCTCTGATGTCCCGGCCGGTCATGGACCAATTGCTCTTACTCCCGTTTTGTCTGGATAGCTG
Source organism: Candidatus Rifleibacteriota bacterium (assembly GCA_015233565.1). Classification (GTDB taxonomy): domain Bacteria; phylum Muiribacteriota; class Ozemobacteria; order Ozemobacterales; family Ozemobacteraceae; genus JADFXM01. The sequence goes on along the minus strand of JADFXM010000006.1, from coordinate 17,234 downwards.
AACTGTAGGAATAATTTTCTCGGTTTTCTTTCCTGGATAGGCTTTTTCAACAAGCCAATATAGAGTTTCAGGAATGACTGGAACCCCGTTTTTGAATTCAGTCTTGATAACCTTCTTTAATTCCCTTTTTCCTTCCTGAAGTCTTATATCCAGATAAGAAATTCCAAGAGGGTTACTCTTTCCTTCATCGGGTTTTTTTGGCCAGCTCAACATGGAAAAATCAAGAGTTACAACATCTGCGAATTCCAATGGAGTCGAAATAGGAACTTCTCCGGCTGTGGCATCCATAAAATCAGTTCCTTTCAAGATATCGGTTCCGTTGCTGGTAATTTCTTTTTCAATTCGAAAACGGCAATCTGGTAGTGCATTGGGATAAAGTCCAAGAAGTCCGTCAAGAAGAAATTTTACATATAGTAGTGGAGCATCAAAACGATCCCGCCAACCTTTTTCAGGAGTCCAGGTGACGATTTGAGAAGAATAATCCTTGTTTTTGTATTGAAGGAATATATTTAAAGAGACTTTGTTTATTGGACAATCAGAGATTTGCCCTATGGAAGGAAGCATCAAATAGGCTTTTCTCCAACCTGCCGAATCGGTTTCATAAATTATGTGGTTTTCACAGACAATTCCCTGATTATCATAGACTGTTCCGGAGGCGGTTGAAAGACTAATGAATCCTTCTGCAAGTATCGATACCCCAGTTCTGATTCTTCTTTGAAGGCTGATAGTTTCAATTGCGGTTTCTTCATTTTTCTTTTCTTCGGCTTCCAGGTCTATGGTGTAAAGGCCTGTTTTTAGAGAGTCACGCCTTTCTGTGGCAGTTCTTTTCACTGGGCGGGATTCAATTTCTTTGGATCTTTTTTTCAAAAAATCAGTAAATCCCGGATTAAAATTAACTTCTGTTGCTCCTTGAATTTGGAGGTATTTTCCAATGTCTTCTTTTCTTTTTCCAAAATTGGAATCTTTTTTGATTCGATCCCAGTCAACTGTTGCTCGAAGAGTTTTCGGGTCGTCGAGAAGTTGAAAATTATATTTCATGGTAAACTTGAGCCCTGTTCCAGCTTTCAACAAGTCCTCCAATAGGTCGGTGGACAATTTATCCAAAGGAACATTGAATTTAGCTTTCCTTACTGCAAATTTAGATGCAACACCGGGAGACATCGTTCCTGAAGCTATCATCGATTTGGATGTCGAAGGGACAACGGAAAGTTCCAGGCCTTGTAATGGAATTGGAGATAAGGTTATTGAATCGAGATTTTTTTCTGGAATCTTGTATTTCAATTTTTTGATGGTTTCATCTGAAGGAGCGATATCCAGCGAAAAATTGAGAATTCCCCCTTCGATTAATTTATTGGGATCCTTCTTACTTTTTTGCTGGTATTTAAACAACAGTAGGTCATCCCATAATTTTCCATCAGGTGTTTTAGTAGTGGAAACTTTAGGATTCATTAATGCACAAAACCATTGAAGAGGATTTAAAGCACTTTTAAATAGAATGAAGGACTCTTCACCATTTTTCCCGGCTATTTTGACATCTCTTATAATGCTTTCTTCAGAAATTCCCGGGGTGTTCTGGGAAAATAATATAATAGGCCAGAAAAAAAACAGGGAGATCACAGCCAGAAAATTGAATTTGTCCTTCATTTTTGCCTCGCAGCTCAGTTTTTATTTCCTAAAAGCATCATATCAAAATACCCGCTATGAGCCGATTTGTCACTTCCAAGAAGGACAACAACAGTATTGTTCCCTGAAGTAAGAAGATTCGCGGGAATGTTGCTTGGATCACGATTCCAGTATTCGTAGTCATGCCCATCTTTAAGTTTCATTGCGGGGTCTTCGTCGATTAGCTTTCCATTCAAATATACCGCAGCGGCGTTATTACTGGCAACCCTAAGAGAAAGAGATTTAAAATTCCCTGGATTCTCGACTTGAAAGTCTTTTCTGAATAATACTCCATCATTAGGTTCAAGTAATGTTCTGATGAAAGGTGGTCTTAGGCGCTTGGAAGGACCATAGGCAAATGGACACGCACCTTTTTTGGATGGCTGGACTTTGTCGAAATCAAGTTCAGGTGGAATTTGCCAAACCAGAACATCGGCTTGTCGGGTATTAAGGTCGTATTTCCAATCTCTTGAAGCGCGACCAATTAAAACTTCCTGGTTTCTCTCCATTTCAAAATTCTTAATATCATTATCCTTAAGAAGCTTTTCTACTTTATCCTTGAAAGTTAGCTTGGATGTATGGAAAGCCATAAGCTTTTCTTCATCTTCTCTGGAATCGATGATTCGTGGGGTAATAAAAATTAAAAGTTCCGTTTTGTTATCAGTTTTTTGTTTTTGTTTGAAAAGTTTTCCAAGAAATGGAATATCACTTAAACCTGGAACTTTATTCGTGGTATTGTTTTGTTTACTTTCAATGAAACCTCCCAAAATCAGAGTATTATTGTCATTTAAAGTTACATTTGTGGTAACTTCCCTGTTTGACATTTGAGCTGTTCCTTCTTTTGGGTCATAGCTCACAATACCATTAATTATCTGGCTGACGTCTAAGTCAATTTGATTGCTTCGATTGATGTGAGGGGTAACATTTAGTTCAATTCCCACGTCCTTAATTTCGAATGTTTTGATTGGTCCTGCGTCAGACGGTCGAACTCCAGTGATCAATGGGATTTTGCTTCCGATTTTAAAAGTGGCCTTTTTGTGGTTTGCGGCTACAATGTGCGGTGAGGAAACAATATTCGCTCGTTCTTTTTTCTGAGAAGCATTCAAAAACAGTTTCATTTTATTCTGAGAGGTAATAAAAGATTTAAAACCACTTGTTGTCGAATTCGGATTAGCATTCTCAATTGTACCATTATCTATGGTTGTTGTATTTAGTGTGTTATTTAATCCAAGGGGTTGATCCACAAGAGTTTTTAATTCAAAATCAAACAAATCGGTATCTGTTACGGTTAATTCAACTACCAGAACATCGATTAAAACCTGCCCAGGTCTAAAATCGAGGCTGGAAATGACTTCCAGCATATTTTTTACAATCGGACTGCCTGGGTCTTTTGATCTTATAATTATAGCATTGGTAGTGGGACTTTCGGCAATTTTGACCTCACCCGAATTAATGTCTGCCTCAAAAACTGAGGTAATCGCTTTCACAATATCTTCACTTCGGGAATACATCAAAAACCAGGTGGTACACGTCCCGTCTTTACTAGTGAAACACTTGGTTGAAACTACGTTTTCTTCTTTATAGTCAAAACTGATAGACGAGATTGCCATTCCCAGATTTGCAGGTATTTCGAATCCCGGGGTTGCAACTCCAGTTCCTGCACTATTTTGAGTGGCAGAGGCATCCATTTTTGCGGGAACTTCTAGGGCAGTTCCGGTCGTTGAATTCGCCTGTGAACCGGTACTAGTGTCAGTGGAAGAATTGGTATTAGTTTCAGTGCTTGTATCTGTTCCGGAACTTGTTCCCGAATTTGTGCTCGTGTCAGTGTTCGAACTTGTTCCGGAGCTGGTACCAGAATTTGTGTTTGCCTCGGTATTTGATTTTGTATTTGAACCTGTGCTTGAATCAGTGTTTGTACCAGTGCTTGAGTTGGTGCTGCTACTTGTGCTATCTAAGGAAGAAGAATGGTTCTTTTTCTTTTTAGATGAGGCATCAGCCAAACCGTTCATGCTTGAAATTATTACTAAAATTATTAGGACCAGAAATCCGAAAACTCTTCTTTTCATTTTATCTCTCCTGCCTCGTTTAAAACGATTTGGAAACCAACACTAGTTCAATTGAACTTATTGCACCGTTATAAGCCGCATAAACTCTTGCTGGCTGCGAAACAGGAAGTTTATCCGTTGTGTCGGGACCTATAAAATTCACGGTTGCAATTCCGGAAACGGTTTTTGCCTGTCCATCAGAGAGCCCTTCAAAAGTGCCGACGGTGTCGCATGTAAAACGGACTAATTCATTGTCCGGAATAGGCTTGCCGTCGGGGCCAAATACTATGGCTCTGATTAATACTCCGCCTCCAGGCCTTACAGAGCTTTCCGAAGAGGTCATTTTTATTTTATAACCGCTTCCACTTGGCAGATCTGTTGTGATCCCATTATCAGTGCTTCCGCAACCATAAATCCCAATTAATGCCATTAAAAAAGCTGAGATGAAAAACAGTGTTTGTGCTGATTTATTCATAGGAATTTTCTACCTTCCTTTATTGAACCACATAAATCTGAGTGGAGGCGCTTGCTTCTCGAGAGAAAGCTTGTATCAAAACACCACCAGGAAATGCAGTACTGCTTGCAATAAATGAAGTTGTGCAATACCCGTTTGCGTCAGTTGTTATATCGGTCGGTTCCATTCTGCAAGGCGCAGTAGTTGAAACTGTGACTTTTTCATTAGAGAAAGGACTTCCGGATTGGTCAGCAACTAAAATGGAAATGGGCACTTTTTGTACTGATAAATCGGAAGTGTTTATCTGAACTACGGTTTGAGATGGGAAAATGGAAATCCTTGTCGTCTGCGTTGCAATCAACAGTTGACCGGTTGCAACGAGGTTTTTCCAAAAAGCATAAATTGTACAGGTTCCGGTTTCTTTTCCCGCTGTGAATACACTATAAAAAATGCCGCTGTCGAGTTTTCCCTCCGGGGGATTGAAGTTTCCCACTAAACTTGAATCAAAAACTATTGCCCCATCCAGCGGAGAGCCAAAGTTGTCAAACAGTGAAACCCTAATAGCGCTTGTTTGGCCAGTATAAAGGCTTGGTGATCCTAGGGATAATTTAAAGTTAACGTCCTCCGCGCTAGGATTAATAATAAAAACCTGAGCACTGCTTGATGCTCCCTCAACTGTTGCTGTAATGGTTGCAAGCCCGATTGCATTCGATGGAGCTGTGTAGGTGGTAGTGTAAAAACCGTTTGTTAATGTTCCTGTGCCACTGTTTCCCAATGTTCCTGCGGTTGAGGTTAAAATGACTGAACCGATCACTGGTTTTCCATTTACCTGAGCTTGAACTGTCAGAGAGGTTGTTCCATTGGGAGGCAAAGTCTTGGTTGCCAAGGTCAATTTAACGTCAGGGCTGGGGGAAAAATCATTGGTGGTTGAAATCGGTTGGGAGCTTGCTCCATCAAGAGCAACAGCGCTTATGGTTCCGCTGGCAATTAGATCGGGAGCCGTATAGGTCGTAGTAAACCATCCCTTCTGCGAAGTTCCGTTATTGTTAGCGAAATCTCCTCCGATTGTACTGGACAGTGCGACGTTTACTTCAACAGGTAAGCCATTTTGAGTGACATGAACAGAAACTGTTGTTTGTGTCTTAGGTTTAAGAGTTGGATTGCCAAGAACTAAATCAACCTGGGTCGGGATCTGAGGTTTGGATGTAATTAATATCAGTTCGGTTCCGCTGGCTCCCAAGGAACTTGCCGTGATGGCATCGGTTCCGGTGTTGACTGGAGCTGTGTATTTTGTAGTAAAAAAACCAGCTTTAGTATCTCCTGAAGATGGATCAAAAGTTCCTCCCAAGAGAGAGGAAAAATATACCGTGCTTCCTTCTGCGGGAAGCCCTTTATTATTTAAAACTTTTACGGTAATGGATAAAGATTCGCTTGGAGCAACTTTTTTTCCTGTGAGAGTGATGGTTAAAAGGGGAGTGATTTCTTTCAATTGGGCTCCGGTAAGTCCCATAACATCACTGGAAGTGCTATCTCCACCACCTGATCCTCCACATCCAGATAATTGGAAGCTCAGAAAAAAGCAAAGTAAAAAAAATCCCCAGAACGTACCAGCCCGGAAAAAAGCTTTCCGAATGTCGTCCAAATCACAAAATTTCACTTTCGAACCTCCCCTTGAGTAATTAATAACTCAACTTGACCTGATTATGGTCATCCTCAATTATCGGAAGAGTTCGATAAATGTTTATGAAAATAACTAATCAATTATAATAAATGCAACTTTTTTGGAAATTCCCAGTCGATCGCCAATTTTGATGGGATATTTTTTCTCAGAGGAAATCTTTTCGCCGTTAATAAAAGTGCCGTTTGTGCTGTGCAAATCTTCTATTTCCCAATTTTTCCCGTTGTAAGTAAAAAGCGCGTGGTTTCTTGAAACTCCCGAAAATGATTTAAGAAGAGTTTTTCCGGTCGCTTCTCTCCCAAGAATATCACCATCTTCGAGCTCAAGTTCCACTTCTTCGATCTTTAATCGTAGTTTTTTCTCTGAAAAAACGGTGGTAATCTTACTTTCTCCAGAGTTGGGCAAGCTTGGTAGTAATGGTTTGATACTGGAATTTAATGATGGTCTTGAATTTATGCTTGGTTTTTTGGAAAGCGTTGTATTAGCGTGAATCGATTTTTCAGAAGGGGGTTTCGTTTCCGTTCTTGGGCAAACACTTGAAATGTCAGCCAGACAGATTGCGCAAATAACTTCAGCTGCGTCATTTATATGCTTGCATACGGGGCACTGTTTTCTGATTTCGCTTTTATTCATTTTTTGTGGTCAGATGATATGCTGGTATTTTGATAGTAAATTTTGATCCTTTTCCCAGAGTACTTTCAACGTTGATTGTCCCGTTAAATAATTGGATAATCCGGTAGGAGACTGCAAGGCCTAGGCCAGTCCCTTTCCAGTCGCGTTTTGTAGTAAAAAAGGGGTCAAAAATTTTCTTTAATTGATTTGGTGGAATTCCGCACCCAGTATCGGCAATTGAAACTGTTAACACTTTTGCCTCTTCGGAAGCTTCAACAGTTATTACTCCATTTGGAGCAGTAGCCTGTACTGCGTTTACCAGCAAATTTATTATAACCTGTTGAAATTTGTTTCGATTTCCGGAAAGGTAAATCGGTGTGGATGGTGGAGACCAACAAAACTTAATTTTTTCTGAGCCCGATTGGTAACGGGAAAGGGTGAGAGTATCAGAAATTGCTTCAATGATATTGAATACTTCTGATATTCCGCCGTAAGGTCTTGAAAATGTTGTCAGTTCTTTAACAATTTTAGCGATCCGATTAATATTAGACAAAACGTGCTCACAAATTTCCGCTTGTCGCTCGCTGGGGAGTTCACACTTTTTAATAATTTGTATTGCATTGGAAATGCCGGTCAATGGGTTATTGATTTCGTGTGCAATTCCAGCGGTGAGTATTCCGAGGGAGTGAATTTTTTCGGCTTGAATAAAGGCGTCTTCAACTTTTTTTCTTTGTGTTACATCCCTTATTATCACCTGAAAAGTTTCAATTTGAGAATATTCATTAGTAATTGGAAGACAAAAAAGTTCAAAAAAAGTTTTTTGTGTGGTCTCTCCAATTGAAGAGGAGTTTAGGCAGATTTCGTTCTGGATATGTGTTTTTTGGCTTTCGACGCGATTGATACTATCAAAAACTTCTTGAAAAATCGGAGAAATTGAAGTTAACTCTGCTATGTTTTTTCCGGCTATACTTTCTTCGCTGGTTTCTTCGATTATTTCGATAAGTCTCTTATTGGAGAAGAGAACTTCTTTGTTGTTTGATAAAACAAGAATAGCATCAGGTGAATGGTCAATAATCTGTCTGTAGCGATTCTCAGAAACAGTTAAATCATGTTTAAGTTCTTGAATTCGAAGATGAGCCCTGATGCGGGCAAGCAATTCTCCTATTACAAAAGGTTTTGTAATATAATCATCCGCCCCAACTTGAAAACCCCGTATTTTAGCGTTGTAGTCATCTTTTGCCGTTAAAATCAATATTGGCACAGATTTCATTTTTTCGTTGGATTTAACTTTTTGACAAAGGTCGAAACCATCGATTAAGGGCATCATCAAATCGAGAAGGATCAAATCATATTTTTTTTCCTGGATGGCCTCTAGGCCCTTCTCCCCATCAAAGACTTGATCAGCCGTGTATCCTTCTTCTGTCAAAGTGTGGAATAAAAGAGCGCTTGTATCTAAATCATCCTCAATTATCAATATTTTGGAAGGCGGAGAATGAAAATGATTATCAAAAGTCCATTCATTTCTCTTATTCACTTATTGACACCCCAAAAGAAAAAAAATTTTACCTTGAAAAAGAAGCGAGTATCTCAAGGTGAAAAGTTCCGGGAAAAAGGTCGAAAGCGTAGACTTGGTCAAGTTTATAACCAAGTTGAATAATCCCTTGCGCATCTCTTCTAAAAGTTATTGGATTGCAGGAAAGATACGTGATCAACTTTGGCCTGATCCCCATTAATCCTCTCATCACTTTCTGTGAAATTCCGCTTCTAGGTGGATTAACATGCAAAGCGGCGATTGTTCCTTTTGTAAATGGGGTATTAAAAATGCTCTCAGCTTTCCGGCACAAAAATCTAAGTTGCTGAGGTCTGCGCCCTTTTTGATTTTTAATTGCATCGTGATAAGAATTTTCGTTTGCTTCGACTGCCACTACTTCCTCGAACATTTTCTCTAATAACATGGTCTGAATTCCTACTCCGCAATAAAAATCAATGAATTTCCCCTTTTGAGGAATGCTTTCATAAATAGACTGAAGGGTGTAAAAAATGGCTTCAGCTCCTTCAAGATTGTTTTGAAAAAACGAATTAGGTGATACCGTCCATGTCCGGTTCATAAAGGAAAAAGGAGGTTTATCACGCATGAGAGTTAAAAAGATCTCTGATTCCGATTGGACTTCAAGCTTAGATAGGGTTGCTCTTGAATTGAAAAAATCTCTGAATGTATTAAGAATTTCTTCAGGAGGTTGAGTTTTTAACAGGAACAAGCAATGTTGCTGTTCACCAAGAGTTCGAAGTGAAATTTCCGTTATGTTGTTTGCAAAAGGAAGCATGAGGGTAGAATTAACAAATTCTACCAGAGCGTCATACATTTGCATGTTTTGTGGGAGCTGAACTCTACACCCTTTAAGGCTTACAACTTCATGCGAGTGAAATTTATAGTTTCCCAATAAAATTTTACCATCCGCAGTTTTGGCAATTTTGAGCTCCATTTTGTTTCTATATTTTTCAGAGGAAAGTGGTTCGATGGGGTAGACGTCTCCAGGTGAGAGGGGTTTTAAAAGAAAAGTCAAATAGCCATCTTTTTCACGTCTTTGTACTTCGTCATAAAGATGTAGCCAATGACAACCTCCACATTCAGGGAAATTAGGACAATTTGATTTTTGCCGAGATTTGGAAGGTTTTAGGATTTCAACAATTTTTGCACGTGAATAATCAGTTTTCTCTTCAGTGATTTCAACAGAGAGTTCATCACCCGGGGCAGCGTAGGGGACAAAAACAACTTTACCGTTTAATCGTCCCAGGGCGTCAATTCCGTATGTCATTCGATCAATAACTATGTTTTCCATTGGCTAATCCTTATTAATAAAAAGATAACAAAAAATCAAAGAAACAAATTTGTTGATCCACTCTTCTAGAGGCATAATGCCAAAATAACGAAAAAAAAGAATTTCCCAAAAAATTCTTTCATCCTTGAAAATTTGAAGAAGTTGAGTCCTTTCATAATACCTCTGAAAATATTTTTGTCAAGTTTTTCTGAAAGTAACTTGCTCAGTGTGTAACTAAGGAGCAAAAAAGATACTGAAAAAAAACTATGAAAATGGCTTTAATAATGATATAATGATGGAGTATCTCTAGGGTCGTTCCCAAGTGGATGATTCTTGGATTTACGATTTTTTATAAGGAGAATCGAAATGTCGATTGAGAAAGAACAAAAGGTAAAAGTTATCCAGGATTTCAGACGATCAGAAAAAGACACCGGATCCCCGGACGTCCAGGTTGCAATTTTGACTACCAGAATAAATAATCTGGCAGCTCATTTTGAGAAAAATCCCAAAGATCATCATTCAAGACGTGGTCTTTTGAAAATGATCGGTGCCAGAAAACGGCATTTGAATTATCTTAAGGATGTAGATTTTGAGCGATATCAAACCCTGATCAAACGACTTGGAATCAGGCGGTAAAAGATGACTGAAACGGGTATCGAAAATTCCATATCAATTGTTGCGTGTAAACTAGAGCAGGGTGATATTACTTTTGAAACCGGTCTTTTAGCCGGACAAGCGTCGGGGGCAGTTGTTGCCCGCATGGGTGATAGTGTTGTAATTTCAACAGCGGTGGTTGCTCCTGAACCCAGAGAAGGAACAGATTTTTTCCCACTTACTGTAGATTATTTTGAGAAAACTTATGCTGCGGGGCGTATCCCAGGAGGTTTTTTTAAACGTGAAGGAAGACCAACCGGCAAGGAAATTCTAACATGCCGCTTGATTGACCGTCCATTGCGCCCTCTATTCCCCGACGGATTCTATAATGAAGTTCAAATTGTTGCCTACGTTTTGTCATATGACCTGACCAATCAGGTTGACATCATGGCAATGAATGCGGCTTCATGCGCACTTCTGATTTCGGACATTCCTTTCACAAAGGCTGTTGGAGCTGTTCGGGTTGGAAAAATCAAGGGAGTTCTGACACTTAATCCTAACCCAACTCAGCTCGAAGAAACCTCCATGGATATGATCGTAGCTGGAACTGAAGATGCGATAACCATGGTTGAAGCTGGAGCCAAAGAGGCGAGTGAAGAGGAATTACTTGAGGCCCTTGCGTTTGCGCATTCCAATATTAAGAAATTGGTTGCTTCACAGAAGGAGCTTGCCGCAAAAGTTGGAAAACCGAAAATTCAAATTCCTCAAATTTCCCCAGACCCGGAACTAGTTAATTTAGTAAAGGAAAGTATTTTTTCTGATATTCAGGCTGCATTGAATACTTCCGAGAAAACAGCCCGAAAGGAAAAATTTGTAAAAGCCGAGGGAAAACTCCACGAAACAATAATTGCTAAATTCGGCCAGGAAGAAGGGGAACTTAAGCTTTCTTCTTCAAAACCGATCGTTGAGTCGATGATTAGCAATGAAATGCGAAGAATGGTTCTTCAGGAAAGCAAAAGAATCGACGGACGTGGCTTAACCAATATCAGACCCATATCTTCTGCTGTTGGCTTTCTTCCAAGAACTCATGGGTCAGCCCTATTCACTCGTGGCCAGACCCAATCCCTTGGAATCGTAACTCTAGGTGCAGAAGCAGATTCTCAAATAATTGACGGGCTCGATGAAGAGTACAAAAAGCATTTTATTCTTCATTACAATTTTCCGCCATTTGCCACTGGAGAAACAAAACCCATCAGGGGCCCTGGAAGACGTGAAATAGGTCATGGCGCCCTTGCGGAACGGGCACTTTCCAATGTTGTTCCCGGAAAAGAAGTATTTCCATATACCATTCGCGTGGTCAGCGAGATTCTCTCTTCAAACGGTTCTTCGTCCATGGCTTCAGTTTGTTCTGGAAGCCTCGCTTTGATGGATGCCGGAGTTCCGATGAAATCTCATGTTGCGGGAATAGCAATGGGGTTAATCAAAGAAAACGACAACTTCAAAGTTCTTTCAGATATCCTCGGTGATGAAGACCACTTCGGAGATATGGATTTCAAGGTTGCTGGTACTAAGAATGGTGTAACTGCTCTTCAAATGGATATAAAAATTGAGGGAGTTACTATTGAAATAATGAAAACTGCCCTGAATCAAGCAAAAGAAGGACGATTCCACATCCTGGACAAAATGACTCAAACCATTGAAAAACCAAGAGAAGAATTGTCTCGCTTTGCTCCCCGAATTTGTACTATCGAAATTGATCCTGATAAGATCAGAAACATCATCGGGCCGGGTGGCAAAACTATCCGAAGACTACAGGAAGAAGCAAAAGTTACCATTGAAACTGAAGACGATGGTAAGATCAACATTGTCAGCCCAGATGCAGCTGCAATTGAAAAAGCTATTTTCCTTATCAGACAGTTGACCGAAGATGCTGAGGTCGGAAAGACATACACTGGAAAAGTCAAACGAATCATGAAATTCGGTGCATTTGTTGAAATTCTTCCGGGCATTGAAGGAATGGTACATATCAGCCAACTGGATCACGCAAGAGTTAACCGAGTTGAAGATGTGGTGAATATCAACGACGAAGTGTCAGTTAAAGTCATGGAAATAGACAGTCAGGGGCGCATCAACCTTTCAAGAAAGGCTGTGCTTCCTGAACCTCCACAATCGAGTGCTCCATCAGGGGAACCTCGCTTTAATAGAGATTCTCAAGATTCAAGGGACTCAAGAGATTTCCGCGACCGAGATTCCAGGGGACCACGTGATTCTCAATCAAGAGATTCACGACCTCGTAACCCAAGACCTTACGATAGATAAACTTTGGTAAATTGGTAATGGGGGGCAACGCAAGTTGCCTCCTATTTTTATTATCCTACTTTTAATAATTCTTAAAGTCTATTCCCCGCAAAAACCTCGAAAAAAAGGTGTGAGCTGAATTTTGGCAAATGAGCAAGTTGAAAACTTTATCTGAAGCGTTTTTGAAACTCATTTATCAGCTCTTCCTTGCTTCGTTTTGATAGTTTTTTCATCTGTATTTCGCGTTTCAGTGCTGAAGAAACGTCCTGAACTTCTTCAGTGAAAACGATCTTAAGTGGCCTTCGACCGCGGGTATATTTTGAGGCTTTCCCTTTGGTATGCATCAAAAATCTTTTTTCCAGATCGTTGGTTATTCCAGTGTATAAAGTCCCGTCGGCACACTTAAGAATATAAAGAAACCAAGTCTTCATCGTAGTTTTAATAAACTTCTTCTGCAGTTTAGTTTGGTAAAAATTTGAAACTTTGCTATACTGAATTTAGGAGATTTTTTAGAAAGACGCAAGGATAATGTTTAAGTTTAAACAAAAAAAGATTCTCCTTTATAGAAATTATGATTGCTCAAATAACTTTTGTAGCCCAGAAGGGCAATGAATTCTCACCATTTTTACAAGTACCATCGAAAAACATAGGTTCAACCAGTGAGTAAATTTGGATTAATAACTGTTTTAAAAAATACTGATCTCAAAAAATGTGAATTTGAAAGCTTTTGGGATTTCTTCGAGACTTCATTATCCCAAAGAAATTCGTGGGTGCTAAACCGTTTTCAAAAGCGGGTTTTTCAAAATATTCCAAGGGCAAATAAAAAGAGAGGTTTTGTCTTTTTCGTCGCAGTGGCGATTATTCCAATTATCTTACTTTTAGTATTTTCCTACAATGGCTTTGTTCGAGAAGAAGCCTTACGAATTCATCGTTTATATTGGAATGATCTTGTTACTAAGGTTGCCGAAGGAACAGCCCAAGAGGCTTTTGCCTGGTTCATGGCAAATCCCGATCCTTCTGTCAATGAAATATTAGCTTTCCTGATCGATCAAAACAATATTTCAAGTGGTCATGAAAAAAAGATTGATATTTTAGGGAAGCTCAAATTTCCGCTTGCACTTGATGGCCCGATAATAGAAAGTTGCACTCTATCTGCGACTAATGTCCAAAATTTTTTCTTCCCCACTGGCCAAGAAACCACTCAACCTTCTCTTCCAGCTGGCTTTTCGTCCGTTTCGCAAGCAGTTCTTTACCCTGATCCGGGCGAGCGATTTTCTTTACTTAAAGTCGAAGTTGTAGCCTCTTTTAAAAAATTAAGACGAAAATACGAGGTTGTTCGTGAAATAAAAACTGTTAATATTCTTCCGGGAATATTTGGCCAGTTTACACTGTTCGTAAAAGATAAAAACCCTGGTATAGACGGTGATTTAAACCATTTGAAATCTGCAACATGTAGAACATTTGCTTGGGCAATGGATGGTTTTGCCGACAATGACCCATCCAATCGACTAGGGAATCCTCTGACCGTTGTGAATCATCCTGATGATTTAAGGACTGCGCCAATGCCTGGACTTTCCAGAGTTGCTCCTGATTGGCAAGGGGGAATACTTGACGTAACAAAAAGGGGATGGTTGTTTTTTGGTTCAACGATAACAGCAGGCCCTTTCCAGGCATGGATGTTCCATCCCTTTCAAGGCGATTTGCAGCTTGCTTCACAAAAAACTGAGAGATTTCGTTTTTTTGGTGGGAATTTTATGCTCTCCAATCATTCGACATTGATTTATCACACAAAAATGCCGCTGATTCAAACTTTGAACCCCAAAGTTCCTGCGGCAGATCTTAATACATCGCCCTTTTCAGATGGTGACCCTGGACATCCTTTTATCGGGTGGTTGATCTATATGAAAAGATATGGCTATTTTTCTGGTACTCAACAAGCCATGGATGCTTTGGGAGGTGGGCAACTTTTTCGAAGTTATTATCAAGATCCTGCCAAGCAGGATGAATCAACGCACGGGTCTCTGATTTTTCCTTTTGGGAGTTTGTTCCCTGAATCACCTAATACAGTAGCTGATCAAAGGTCTCCCAGTATTGTTCTTGGCCCTACCGGTGTCCGTTTTCTGCAATCCGGAAACATAGTACAAATAAATGGTGCAATGAACAATGCTATTAGCAATGGAACAGATATTCTCGATGCTTATACAAGTCAAATGGATGAAACAAAAAAGCCAAAACTGGCATGGATACCTTTTTTTCCGATAAAATATTCATCAATAGAAACTTCCAAAGATCTTATTGGCTGGAATACCTATAGTGGGGTCGGTTGGGCTTCTGTTGCTGAAAAAGGAGTGGGAAACCTTGGTGCTTTTCCCATGCGGGATTGGGCAGCAATAAATTGGAATATTATATCTGATGTTCTTGGGGGCGGAATTACTCCGCCAACAGTTAATTACGTAAATTTGACCATGTGCAAGCCACTTGTAATGCATACAATTGAGGCGTTTGATTTAATTACTCAGAATAACATGAGAAGCATCTCTAACCCGGCAGGGTTTGTTTCTCCCAATCGAACTCTCACAAATCTCCCGGAGACGATTCAACCCGTTGATGACCAGGGAAGAGATACCTCTGATGACATTAATGGCTTTTTCTATGGACAAATGGGCCGTGGAGAATGCGGGAATCGCTTTTGCTTAAAGGAAAAAAATGGTCGTCGACTTGCAGTTGGTTATCTTGGCGCACTTTGGCCCTTTTCGACTCAGAACCTGCTTCCAGGGCAGCCGTTGATTTTTTCCCAATACGATTTTCGCCAGAAAAGCACTCATGTTGCTTCGTCTCCAGCGGATTTTTTTTCAAGTTTTGTGAAAAAAGAGGGAAACTGTAGCATTATCGACTTGAAAGACGGAATTGTGACTGTTCTTGGTGGGGATGTCACGCTTAAAGAACCCGGTGGTTATATTTTTCGAAATGGAGGAATGCTAATTGTATCTGACGGAAATTTGATTCTCGAATCCCGGATCACTCCCGATGCGAATTATGAGGATAGCCCATTAACTTTTGCGACTGCAAAAGATGGAAAAAATATTATTTTTGCCTGTCCCGGGCCTTTCCATGCCTATTTTATCTCGTCTGGAACGGTCAAACGACGAGGTGGAGCAGGAGTTTCCATTCGCGGGGGATTGACTGTAAAATATTTTGATTTCTCAGAATTAGACTCAGAATCATTCTTTCAAGGACATCCTGCTGCTTCAAATGATAGATCGACAGTTGTTTGGAATCCTATTTTTGATGCATTCAACTCTTCAAATCAAAAAAAAGGGAATCGTTACCATCTCGGCCCGTCAATTGCATTTTGGAAAACTAATCCAGGTTGAAAATTGTGAGAACTATTAAAATAACCAAGATTACTTTTGGATTTTCCCTCCTTGAGATTCTTATTGTACTAGTAATTATGGGTGCAGCTTTTTTTCCGATTTTGTCATTGCTTACATCATCTCACGGCGATACACGATCAACCCTTGAAGAGGTTATTGCTTCCAATCTGGCTTCCGAACTAATTGAAGCAGTCCAATCTCTCCCTTTTTCGCTAATTCCAGCACCAATTCAAGAAGAAGTATCAGCGAATACCTTCCAAAAGGCTTCGGATAATGGATTTCCGGTTTGCCTGGCATCTCCTCCGGCAGGATTCAAAAGATTCATAAGTATTGGACCCTTTTCAGTGGATAGTCAGGTTAATAACTCTTTCTCAAAGGCAGTGAAAGACCAGACTGCTTCAGCCGGAATGATGATAAGAATTGAAGCTTGGGTTGAGTGGAATTCCCAAGGTAGAAAAGCTGAGTTACATTTGGTTTCGGCAAAAGGCAACTTATGATTCGTAAATATTTCAAGAGAATATTGAAGATTAACTTGAAAATCTTTGCTAAAAATCAAAGCCCATGATTTACATTAAATGTACCACCCAATAGATTCTTTGGTATCATGTCTGATAGCATTTTCACTCATGGCTTACAGAGGAAATCTAATTTTTTTTAATTTTTCACTTGGCAATTTTTTCATTAAACTTGGTTGGATGCCACAAAACTGTTTACAAAGCTGTTATTATGAGATTAGTGAAAAAGGTTTTAAACTGAAAATGAGGATTACAAGGTAGAAATGCTTAAAGTACCTTGTCTGGTCAATTTCAAAATGAAATTTCGGAAATTCGGCTCAACTTTAATTGAGATTCTTGTGGTGACTTTGCTGTTTTCAATAATCCTTGGAACCCTTACCTTTCTTCTTTTCCGCACCTTTAAAGGGACTAAAAAGGGAGTTGATACTCTAACAATTTTACAGGAGCAGTCTAAATTGATGTCTTATGTAAAACATGATCTCAGGACGCTCATTATTGGTGATTATCCTCCTCCTGAGGTTGTGAATGATACCATGGGAACTGTAAGTTTCTCTTTTTATAAAGTACTAACTGTTGACGTTAATGGGCTTCCTATTCCAGTAAAGATTGTTTATTCCAGAGAAAATACTGGAAAAACTCAACAAAAGAAAGATGGATCGACCAGTCCATCATTCTCGATTTTGAGAAATGATGGGCAAAATACGGAAAGATTCATGAGCGACATCATAGCAAGTTTTTCCATCGAATTACTCGATCGGAGAAATTATTTGATTAATGTGAACCCAGTTGTTACCAGAAAAATTCGATTGTCTATTGAAACATTTTCAAGCGATTTATTTAGTACCAACCTTAGCTTGTATTCTCCGTTCGTAAGCTCGGTTGCTTCAGGTTCTGAAAAGGCGTGGTTGAATAATTATCGCTGCCGAAGCTATTCTCCTGGCGCGGCAGTAGTAACCTACAGTGGAGTTTCAATTCCTTCAAATGAACTCATTAGTATTGGAGCTGGAATAGCTCTTTCGCGCGAAAGAAAATTTTGAAAAAACGTATAGATTGTTAAACACCGATTTTCACAGGCTTAGGAATCTTCTAAATTATACCCCAAAAATAATTTTTAAATTTGTACCAATAAATATGATTGCTCTTTCGAGAAGCGGCCTTTAGAAAAAAACAATCGAACTGGATC
>JADFXM010000069.1 GCA_015233565.1 Candidatus Rifleibacteriota bacterium | reverse complement strand
TGCGAAGGAAGCAGAGGGAGCCGAACAGGCGAAAGGCATTTCCGACTGACCAATTGGGCCTCTATGTGTAACGATTAATTGAAGAGTATCATATGCGCCGGCTTGTGTTTTTAAAATCTGCTCCGCTTTGTGTTGTTTTAAATTCAGCCATTCCAGGATTGGGGGTTTCGAATTATTTGAATCAAGAAGCACGGCAGCAACTGCATAACTGTTCGGACTTTTTGTGTCGTCATCAGCTTCTTCGTGTGAACCTTGGAATGAGACCATAATCGGGCCCGTCATTCCCGACAAATTAAATCGGATTGCTCTTGCTGACCAAGGTTTGACAGTGCCACGCCCAGAGAAAGGCGGTTTTTGGAAAAAGCACATTGAGGAAAATTTCATCTTTTCAAGAAATTTTTTATAACTGTATAAACCGTTGGCAAAATTAGGATCATTTAAATAGTTGGCCACGCAGAAGTTTGAAAAAAGGCCTTGAAATGAAATTCCAATATTGTTCTTTTTGAAGGCGTGTTCTATTCCGGCAGAGCCAGTAAGTTCATCAGCAACTATGGATTTTAATATCGTTTTTTTCGAAGGGAGGTCTTTTCCAAGTTGGGAATATAAATATAAACCAAACAAATAAACCTGGCCATAGTTTGCAATCATGGTTGGATCTTGCCAAGCCATTAGATTGTTATCGGAATAACGCCAATAAGCCAACACTTGTTTCGGGTGTCCGAATCCGTTTAGATAGGATGAAAGTTGAGACATTCCCTCGTTGAGCCAGGTATTCTCTAAGGCATCATGGTGCCAATGGATCATATGCTGGAACTCGTGGGCGACAACACTCATATAATCTTTTCTGGAAGGATTGGACGGGTAGATATCGAGATATAACATTTCTCTTTCATTGCTATTGGGGTTTTTATCCTTGGAGTATTCGTCTCCAGGGTAAAAATAACCAGCTGTAAAATTGAAATGTGAAGTAGATGGGTCAAAGCCATCGCGAATATCAAGAAAAAAAAGAGTGATTTTTGGGTCGCCATCTATTCCTGGGTTCCATTCGGTTCCAAAGTAGGAGGTTGTGGTTGGATAAATATAATTGTCAAATTGAAAAACAATCTTGCTCAATACCGCGTCATCAAGGGTTTTTCCTTGTTCCAGATAGACATAACAGTATTTTCCAATTTTTTTCAAAACTGCAGGGATTTTTTCAGA
This sequence comes from Candidatus Rifleibacteriota bacterium, assembly GCA_015233565.1. Taxonomy (GTDB): domain Bacteria; phylum Muiribacteriota; class Ozemobacteria; order Ozemobacterales; family Ozemobacteraceae; genus JADFXM01. The sequence goes on along the minus strand of JADFXM010000069.1, from coordinate 31,638 downwards.
TTGCATTGAAACAAGGTTAAAACAATTGAAACTTTCAATGTCTCCAACTTGTTTAGGTCGAACATCAGCGTTTTGAACGAATCCTTTTGTTCGCAATTCATATTCTGCCTTTGTTTCTTTCTTTTCTTTTAGAGCAAGTGCTTTTGCTTCTTTATCAAAAAGGTGGGTTGCGTCAAAGCCTTCAAATGCACTAACCAAATTTAATTGCACGAAGAAAAATAAGAAAAGAAAAAAAGCAAATTTCCTATTTCGCATTATTTTTTCCTTTTTTTTACAAATATTTCAATATAAAAATTATACTGATTACCAAGGGAAACCGCTAGCCCTATAATGGAATAAAAAAAATAAAAAAAGCGCATGTCCTCAATTTGTTGACTTGCGAACTTTCTCTTTTTTAGAAAGTATTAGTATGTGAAAAATAGTTTGAATGCTAATTTCAGATAATTGGTGAAGCTCAATCTCTAAAATCATGGAATGGCGTTGCTGAAACTTTCTGGATGTGCAAAAATTATACAATTATTGTTACGCATTTTATATTGAAATTTTTCCTGATTTAGTGGATTGACTCAATTTGGAGGCCATGCTAAGATTCGTCCATGTCAACCAAAATAAGAACTCTTTTAGCCGTAATTGCTGTTATAGTAGTTATTTTAATCGTTGTTGGACTTGTTTTCAAAGCAAGTAAAAAGGGGCGTTCCGGAGGAACGAGTGAAGTTAAAACCGAAACTGCCACGGGAACCGAGACTACTGAAGGCCATTCAGGCGAAGAGAAGAAAACCGATAAACCTGAAGAAGGGCATGGTTCTGCGACCAACACCGAAGATAAAACTGCAACAAAACCTCCGGAAGAAAAAAAAGAACCCACAGAACATGAGGGCGAACATGCTACTGAGCATCCTCCCGAACAGGCTTCTGAACATGGAAGCCCCCCTCCCGCACATTCGGAAGGTTCAAGTGGGCATGGAAGTGGCGAAAAGAAACCAGGGGATGTTGGCCGATTTCAGCTCGGGGAATTCACTGCCCCTGCAAGAGACGAAGAAGTTCACTATATAAAAATTGAAGTTGAGCTTGAATTTACCGGTGATCTTGAAAAAGAGTTAACCGAAAGAAAAAATGAACTTCGTGATTCCGTGACAACCATAATTATGAAGTTAACGATTCAACGTGCCAAGGAAGACTATATTGATCGATTTTTGCACCAGGAAATACTGAACAAACTTAATGAAATTCTTGGGTTGACCGGTAATAAAAAAAGGATCCTGAAAATTTTCATCCCTTCCTTTCTAGTAAATTAATTCTTTCTCCAATCCGATATATCCTTATAAAAACTTTCCAAATGTCTTGGTTGTAGGTATCATCTTAAAAGATAGAGGAAGATTTATCCTGCAAGATTTATTTAAATGGCACTTCGCCGACGAAAGTGTTGACAAAGATTTTTCCGAACGGCATTGAAAAAAAAATTGAGATCTAATATCGGTTGGAATGATTAGAAAAAATGGTTGAAACTTTATCACAAAGTGAAATTGATGCTCTACTTTCTGCCTTAAATGCAGGTGGCGGTGGTGGCCCATCTGAAAGCGCTCCATCGGGCGGCGGATTTTCTGCCCCCTCCGGAGGGGGAGGCGGTGGCGGAAGCCGAGGTGAACCTGAAAAGGTTCAAAAGAAGGGAAAGCTCTACGACTTTAAGCGGCAGACCAAGTTTTCAAAAGAGCAAATGGGAACTATTCAACTTATTCATGAAACATTCGCTCGCTTGGTGGGAACTTACCTTTCAACTGAACTTCGGGCTTATGCTCAAGCGAATATTGTTTCAGTCGACCAACTTACTTTTGAAGAATTATTGAGGTCAATTTATTCACCAACCTTCATTACCGGATTCCGATCAGAAAAACTTGATGGAAAAGCGCTGATTGATATAAATCTGAACGTTATTTTCACTATTCTCGACCGCCTCCTGGGGGGAAACGGAACCCCCCTTGGAACCCTCAGACAACTAACTGAGGTTGAGAATCAAATTATGCAAAGAATAATGACCCGGATCCTGGCCCTCCTAAGAGAAGCCTGGATCAATGTGGTTGACCTTACTCCAAGTATCGAATTTATTGATTCCAATCCTCAGTTTGCTCAAATTGTCCCTCCAGGAGACATGGTTCTTGCAGTTGTTTCTGAGATTAAAATTCATGATGTGACTGGATTGATGAATCTTTGTGTTCCCTACAATACCATTGAATCAGTCGCATCAAAATTGAATGCAGCCTCGTGGTTTGCGGCTATTCGTAAAGAACCGTTATCCACGAATATTAAAGCGATTACTCATCAGGTTAGAAAAGTGGATTTACCATTTATTGTAGAACTGGGAACCGCTACCCTCTCTCTCCAAGATATTTTGAATCTCCAGCGAGGTGATATAATAGTTACTGACCGTCTGGTAAAACAGGATTTGGATGTGAGAGTCGGAAATCTGGTCAAGTTCAGAGGTCGCCCCGGAATATTAGGGAAAAAAATGGCATTGGGAATTACGCAGGTTATTGAAAATCCCGAGGAGGAGTTGCCGTGACGGATTTACTGTCCCAAGAAGAAATTGATGCCCTTCTAAGAAGTGGCGGAAGCATGGGAGGTGGAGAGGAAAATGTGCCACCGCCTTCTGCTCCCCCTCCTCCAAAAGAACCTCCTAAAACGCCCCCCAAGGGAGCTTCAAGTAGCTCAACTTCTTCGACACCGCGAGGATCTTCTTCAGGAGCTGATGTTGATACAGCACTTTCTCCCGATCAAAGAGAAAAGCTTACCGAAGTTGCCAAGTTATCATTAGGGGCATCAGCTTCTGTTCTCCAGATGCTTCTCAATAAGCCAACTGATCTCTCTCTTGCCCAAATGAGAGTATTGACTTTTGAAAATCTGGTTTCAGAATATCAATCAACTGATTTAATAATTGCAAAAATTTCGTATGTTGAAGGTTTTGCTGGTAATTCCTACCTTTTATTGGAAAAGCAAGTTTCTGCCATTATCGGCGATTTGATGATGGGGAATGAAGGAGCCAATCCAGAATTTGAGGAAATGCATAAATCCGCGGTCGGGGAAATGATGAATCAAATGATGGGGAAGACCACTACCACCCTATCTGAGATTTTTAAAAAGCGTGTTGACATTAACCCTCCCCAGGTGGAATTAATTAATTTTCAGTCATCCCCCCCACAAATGGATGACTTCAAAAGTGGGGCTCAATTCCTTAGAATCGGTTACAATTTAAAGGTTGGGGATGTTATCCAAACCGAGATGGTCCAGCTTCTCCCGCTGGAGTTTGCTAAGAACATGGCAGACGATCTGGCGCAACCGACAAAAACAGTTCCTAAAAAAGCCCCTCCTCCTCAAGCTCAGGCGGCACCTCAAGTTCAACAACAACAAGCACCCGGCATGGGCGGAATGCCACCCCAGATGCCCGGCATGGGTGGAATGCCCGGCATGGGTGGAATGCCCGGCATGGGTGGAATGCCCGGCATGGGTGGAATGCCCGGCATGGGTGGAATGCCCGGCATGGGTGGAATGCCCGGCATGGGCGGAATGCCCGGCATGGGTGGAATGCCCGGCATGGGCGGAATGCCCGGTATGGGCGGAATGCCCGGCATGGGTGGAATGCCTGGCATGGGCGGAATGCCGATGCCTCAAGCTGGCCCTGCGGAATTTGGAATGTTCCAAATGCCTATGGGAGTTGGCCTCCAATCTAATATTGACTTACTTCTTGATGTTCCTCTTCAAATTACAGTTGAATTGGGACGCACAAAAATGTTAATAAAAGATGTACTTGAATTAGGTATAGGTTCTGTTGTAGAGTTGAACAAATTAGCTGGAGAAGCAGTAGAAATTTTGGTGAACAATAAATTGATTGCAAAAGGTGAAGTTGTGGTTATTGATGAGAACTTTGCCGTTAGAATCACAAGCATTGTGAATCCGCAAGATCGACTCCAAGCCATCTGAATAGGAGGATACCCAGGCCAATGGGGAAAACAGTTTTAATAGTTGATGATGCAGCCTTCATGAGAATGATGATCCGGGATATCCTGTCAAAAAATGGCTACGAGATTCTTGGCGAGGCACAAACTGGAAAAGAGGCGGTTGAACTTTATAAAAAGTTGAAACCTGACCTTGTCACCATGGACATTACCATGCCTGAAATGAATGGCATTGATGCAGTTCGGGCTATAAAAAGTCTGGATCCGGGAGCTAAAATAATAATGTGTAGCGCCATGGGCCAGCAGGCAATGGTTATTGATGCTATTCAAGCAGGTGCCCGTGACTTTGTTGTTAAGCCTTTTCAACCAAATCGTGTTCTTGAAGCGGTTCAAAAAGCCCTTAGATAGGGCATTCGCAGCCGTCATCAGAGGGAATATCAACCGCCCCAACTTTTTAAAAAAATTGGGGTTTTTTATTCTTTGCATAATTTTTATTTTTTATTCCAATGGTCCACTCCCAGCAAGTAGTGCTTCTGAAAGCAGTTTTCTGGATACCGAAGTTTCAACCTCTTCAGTTCGTCAGATTCAAAAAATCCCTGAAAATGACCCATTGTCAATATCTGTAAATCTGTTTATTTCTTTTGCGATGATTTTGGCAATTCTGTTTTTTATTTCTTGGTATCTTCAAAAAAAAGGTGGCTTCAAATCTTCGATTTACGGAAAAACAATTGGAGTTATTCCTCTTGATCACAAAAGATTCATTTATATAGTTGACATTCTTGGAAAAATGATGGTTCTTGGAGTAACTGACCATCAAATTAATTTCCTGTGTGAAATAACTGAAAAAACGACCGTTGATGCGCTTAGAATGAAAAGTCAGGAAAATTCTTCCAACAGCCTGGATAGAATTTTTTCATTTTTGAAGAAAACGAAAAACTCTTCGGATGATGTTGAAAAAATGATTACTGAACCAAACGCTGGACAAAAATATTCAAGTATAATAAAACATACTGTGAGTGCGAGAAAACATATTGATGAAATTAGAAAGAATAAAATTCAATCGGAACCTGAACCTGAATTTGAACCCGAGCTTGGGCCTGAACTTGAGCTTGAAAATGAACCTGAACCTGAACCTGAACCTGAGTCTGAGTCTGATTACCACTCAGGCTCCAAATTTGAAAAAAGGTGAACAAAGATGAGCAAAACAAATAATGCCGAAAAGGTTTCCAACAAGGTTTATACAGTTGGATTGAAAGCCAAACGTCCTTCAGATAGCCACCAAAAGAAAATAGAGAAGCTGGCAGAAGCAATCGGAATGAAAAAATTCGATTGGAAGAACAAGCTTGTCGCAATTAAAACCCATTTTGGAGAGCGCGGAAATTCCGCTTTTCCAAGGCCCACCTTGATTAGACCGATCGTTGATTTAATTAAAGCCAAAGGGGGAAAACCCTTTCTTGCCGAAACTTCGACTCTTTATACTGGAAGTCGGAGTAACGCTCCTGATCACATTGAAACCGCGTTATTGCACGGTTTTGGTTTAGAGGTTACTGGTGCCCCTGTTTTCATCTGCGATGGGTTAACCGGAAGGAGCGGGCAATTGGTAAAGATCGATGGGAAGCATTTTCCGGAAGTTTCTGTTGCGAGTGGAATTTTCGAGGCTGATGCACTAGTCGTTGTTTCTCATTTTAAAGGCCATGAAGTTTCAGGTTTCGGTGGAACAATAAAAAATTTGGGAATGGGGTGTTGTTCAAGGACTGCGAAATTAGCTATGCATACATCCATCAGGCCTTCAGTTCTGGAAGACAAGTGTGTTAAATGCGGGGCTTGTATTAGCTGGTGTTCGGTTAATGCCATTTTTCAAGAAAAAGGTTCTCCGGCAAAAATTGATCAGAAAAAATGTCAGGGTTGTGGAGAATGTTTAACCGCATGCAGAGCTAACGCTATTAGAATAAACTGGAGTGGTGATGCAGGTGGCGTAACTGAAAAAATGGTTGAACACGCCTTAGGGGTTGTAAAAAATAAAGTTGGGAGCTCTTTTTATTTTAATTTACTCGTAGATATTGTCCCAGTATGCGATTGCTATGGTTTTACGGATGCTCCAATCGTTCCCAATATCGGGTATGCTGCATCACTTGATCCGGTTGCGCTTGATTCCGCTTCGGTCGATTGGGTAAATCAGCAACCTGGTTTGAAAAATTCGTCCTTAAAAGATGGATTCGACCCGGGACAAGAAAAATTTCCCCATGTCCATGAAAAAATTGATACAAAGATTCAACTTGAATATGGCGAAAAAATTGGACTTGGGAAAAAAACTTATGAACGAGTCGAACTCGACTGAAAAATCTGAAGTAATTTACACTGATTCTCGAAATGAGTCAGAGCTTCCAACAAATGATAAGGGGCTTACGCCCCTTATGCAGCAATTTTTTGAAATTAAATCACGCCATCCAGGTGCTATTCTTCTTTTTCGTTGTGGAGATTTTTACGAAACTTTTTTCGAAGACGCTATTGTAGCCTCAAAAGAGCTTTCTATCACGTTAACTGCTCGAGGGAGGCATAAGGGTGACCCAATACCGCTTGCAGGGGTTCCTCACCACAGTATTTCAACTTACATTGCAAAGCTTATTAATAAAGGTTTTACAGTTGCAATCTGTGAGCAACTCGAAGATCCGAAACAATCTAAGGGAATCGTAAAAAGAGATGTCGTCAAAATAATTACTCCAGGAACTCTTTCTGATCCACAATTTCTCGATGAAAATGCCAATAACTATTTAGTTTCCATTTCATTTAAATCAGGAAAATATTTTTTGGCTGCTGTTGAACTATCGACTGGCGAATTGTTAACTACAGCAGGAGATTCTGATGAAATCAGGCTCCTTCCGGATGAATTCACTCGCTTGAATCCAAGAGAAATGCTGGTTTTCGAAGGATGTGAAAGTGAGCTTACCGAACCTCCTCCATGGAGTCACTTGAAGATTGAAAAGCATTATCGAAAAATCAGCGAGTCAGATGCAATCTCCACTTTATGTGAAATCTTTCCGGGCGAGCATAAAGCACGGTTCCTGGCCATGTCTCCTATTGAGTTGAAAACCCTGGGAATACTTGGAGATTTTTTAATTGAAACTCAGAAATGTTCGCTGAATCACCTCAGATTACCAGCTCCCTATAAACTGGGTGACGGAATGGTTTTGGATGAAGCGACTTTAAAAAACCTTGAATTGCTCCCGGAGGGAAGGCAGAGCGGGCTAGGCGGAACCCTTTTTGACAACCTTAATCGCACTAAAACCTCAATGGGGGCCAGACTGCTGAAACGCTGGTTAACAAAACCTTTGATAAAAATCGATGCAATTCTTGAAAGACAATCCAGAGTGAGATTTCTTTTTGAAAACTCTCTCTTATTGGCTGAAATAAGAAATGTCCTTGATCGAATGCCGGATATTGAAAGAATCCTTTCCAAAATTGTCCTGGGAGGAAGGAACCCCAGAGATTTTCTTGCGATGGGGCAGGGACTTTCAAAATTGCCAGGACTTCGCGATCTATTGAATCAGACAACCTTTTCTGATCTAATGAATGGGTTAAATGTTCCTGAGGAACTCTGGAAGGAATTATTGAGAACTCTCAATGAAAATCCTCCGGTAAATATTTCCGATGGAGGAGTCATAGCGAGTGGCATCAGTTCTGATCTTGACGATCTTAGAAGAATGATGACCGATGGCGATTCCTGGCTAAAGAATTATGAAGAGAAAGAGAGAGAAAGAACCGGAATAAAGACCCTGAAGGTAAGGAAAAACAATGTTTTTGGATATTTTATAGAAATATCCAAGGGAGTGGCTGATCGTGCCCCTTCTGATTACACCAGAAAACAAACTCTCACTACCGGTGAAAGGTTTATTACTGCAGAATTAAAGGATTATGAAACAAGAGCTTTTTCAGCGATTGAGCGATCAATTTTGCTGGAAAAAGAAATATTTGAAAAGTTAGCCGAAAAAATTCGGGAGAACATTCGTAGTATTCAGCTGGCAGCCACAAAAATCGCTGAGTTGGACACCCTTTGTTCATTAGGGCAAACGGCCATGGAAAGAAGATATATTAAACCTGAGATTGTTTCAGAGGTGACACTTGAAATCAAGGGTGGGCGTCATCCTGTTGTGGAGGCATTTTTGGGTCCCGGACAATTCATTCCAAATGACTTGATTCTTGATTCTAATAGAAAGCAGGCGATAATTACAGGACCGAATATGGCTGGGAAATCAACTTTTCTTCGCCAAAACGCTCTGATTATTCTTCTGGCACAAATAGGTTCTTTTGTTCCTGCAGAATCAGCAAAAATCGGAATTGTGGACAGGATTTTTACGCGGGTAGGAGCTTCAGATAACCTAATTCGTGGGCAATCAACATTCATGGTTGAAATGATGGAAACCGCCATAATCTTAAAGAATTCCACGGAAAAAAGTTTTTTGATTCTGGATGAAATTGGTCGGGGAACTTCTACATTCGATGGCTTGGCACTAGCATGGGCGATACTTGAGTATATTTCTTCCAAGTTTAAGGCTCGCCTTCTTTTTGCAACGCATTACCATGAATTAACTGATCTGTCCAATATACACAAGACCATGTTCAACTTAAATGTCGCAGTTGCTCACGATGAAAAAAATGAAACTCTTGTTTTTTTACACAAAATACAGGAAGGTGCAGCCAATAAATCCTATGGAATTGATGTGGCAAGGCTAGCCGGAGTCCCACGGAAAGTAATTGATCGGGCGCGAGAAATCCTTTTTGATATTGAAAAGCGTGAAGAAAATGAAATCAGTAGAGCCACCCGACTTCCAGCCAAAAATTCGAAACCTGTTCCTTTACAATTGTCCTTATTTTCTCCGAACGAAGAAATAATTGACATCATCCTAGGCACAAATCTTGATGAAACCACTCCATTGCAGGCTTTAAATCTGCTTTCCAGGTTAAAATCAATGGCAAATGAATAACGATTTCTGGAAAATTGCTTTTGAGAAAGCTGCAAAAATTGACACTCTGATTGAGCTGCTTTTACAGGATCTTCCTGATTTTGTTCTGCTTGGATTTGCAAAGCCCAACCCAAATTTATTCAAAAAAATATCTCCTTTTGTTTTTTCAGGCAAATTGAAAAACCGAAGTGCCGCTATTAGATTTATTTTCGATGAAGCAAGATCTAATCAGGATTTACGAAGTTTAATAGTTTATTCATGGGTCCAGGAAAATCCAAAAACGATGGAATTCCCAACACTTCCATTTGATGAAAACTCATTGGATCGTCTGCTTGGATTGGAATTTGGGAATGAAAAGAAGATCGAAATATTGGCTATGATTGACCCCAGGGAAACCGCAAAGGAGAAATACCTTCTGGTATTCACGAAATTCAAGTCGGATGAAAAATCACCAAACCATTTGAAACTGCCTGAGAATCATATTCAAAAGCCTCTCGAGTCCAATAAAAAAAATGAAAACTCAGATAGTTTGAAAATTGAAATAAAAAAAATCCGTGAAGACAACAATGCTTTAAAGAAGGAATTGAAACAGATTGGGCACGAAAGAAATGAGCAAAATAGACAATTAGAAGTAAGGAATTTTAAAATCAAAGAGCTTGAAAAAAAGATACTTGAACTTGAAGATAAAAATGTTCACTTTGAAAAAAAACAAAAACAAATTCTTTCGGAAAGAGTATTTGAGGAAAAATCGTTAGAGACCGAACAGAGAGCAATATCCAGGGAAAAAATAGAAAACCAGAAATATAAAGAAGAAATTTGTAGATTAGAAAAAAAAGTGGAGGAACAGTCGGAAATAGTTAATAAAAAAAACATGATTATACAAAAAAAGATTCATGAAAGTCAACAAAATAAAATAACTCAAGATCAATATAAGCATGAAGTTGAAAAAAACAAACGTTTGCAGGAAAGAATGGCTGATTTTGAAAAAAACTTATTTGAATCTAAAAAATTGAAAATAGGGAGAATATTTTTAATTGCCAAGTTGAAAAATGGTAAATCCTGGCAAATTCTGATTAAAAAAATTGAAGGTGACTACGAAAGTTTTACGAAGAATTTGACTGATTTCCCGGAAAAATTGATGGAATCTGAATGGGTAGCAGTTTATCAGGATCAAATCATCCCAATTGAATCAAAGACAAAGGTAGAAATCCTTGGAATTCACAGGAAAATTGGGGAAGACCATTTTTTGGAGTCAATTGATTCAGGCAGTTTTCCAATCATGTGTTCCATAGAAGACAAACCCTTGGAAAATATATTTTCGGGAATTTTTCTTCCAAAATTTGCTGATAGAGAGGCCGGAATTTATTACCTAAAAGCACTTGAATCTGGATCAAAGAATTTTTTTCAGCAGAATACGTTTTCCTTGGATGCTTTAAAACGAAGATTAAATCTCCATCGATTGAATGAAGAAGCTTTCAGGAAAACCCTGGAAGAATTAGCGGTTGATTACAAGTTTGTTTCCGGAAAGTTTATTTTTGAGCATCCGGAAAAGGTGTTTGCAAGGATCTGGCAACATTTGCGAGTTGCAAAAGTTTGTTCAAGAGCTTCATGTGCTGACAAACTAAACAGTATTCCGTTTTCAAGGATACCAGGGAAAGACGAGATTTGTGATTTTTGTTTCGATGAAGAGGAAAGATCTGAAATTTTCCAGGAGAAACAGGTTTTTGACTTTTCCGGAAAGAAAATATTAATTGCGGGTGGAGATGAAGTTGGAGCCAAATACCGTGAAATTTTTTTAAAACATAATCTATTTACCGAGTGGATCAGTGGTTTTCGAAGTTTGGGAGGGCTGAAAAATGGCCTTGGGGAAATTGAATTAATTTTGGTAATTTTAAAACAAATTTCACATTCTTTACTGAGGGAACTGGTAAAACTTTCCCAGAAATTCGAGGTTCGGATCGAATACTTGAATACACGTGGTGTGAGCGGAGTTTTAGGCAAACTGATTGAAATTTACCAACCACAAAAAAATGATCTTGTTTGAATATAGCGTGTCATCGTATATTGAGATGACGTGAAAAATATTTCAAACCAATTCTTTGTGTGATGCGTCTATATTTTCAGGAGGGAAAAAAATGAACTGTGAAAAAATAAAAAAAAACCTCGCTGAAAACGATGAATATATCCCCAACAATGAAGATGAGAGACATATTAGCTCATGTCGATCGTGCCAGGCGCTATGCGAAAAAGACCGCAAAATTTTAGCTGGACTTGCTGCTATAAGGAGATATGATTCTCTCCCATCAGGTTTTTCGAGCAAGGTAATTAATCGAATTAAATATCCTCAGCCATCTAAATTGGTTAAATCTTCGGTGCCTGCAAATTTTAAGCTAATTTTGGTATCACTTTCCCTCTCCTTGGTTTTTTCAATATTTGTTTATATGCATGTAAATCAAAATATTGGATTGTCTGATCAAAAAAAAGAATCTGTTTCCACCTCAAATCATGTAATTTGTTTGCCGGCCAGCAAAGAAAAAATTGAAAAACCGGAAATAGCAACAAATGAAAATAGCCTAGTAATTCCAAGCCAAGAAAAAAATGAAACCGGATTTGAAGCAAATATGATTATTAATGCCACTTCCCCAGAAATTGTGAATCCCCCTTCGTATCCGGTTTCTATGAAGAATCCGTAAATTGAAGAAAACTTAATGATTTTGGAAACAGAAAAAAAAATACCTGATTTTGAGAAAGAATTAATTTTCGAAGCAAAAAATGGAAATTTAGATGCTTTTGAAAAATTAGTAATTCATTTTCAAACAAGAATATTTCGTTATTTGCTGCACTTTACCGGAAATCAGTCAAATGCAGAAGATTTAGCCCAAGAAACTTTTATTCTGTTTTTCAGAAAGATTCATCTTCATGATTCGGCCAAACCTATTTTAACTTGGTTGATTTCGATTGCCAGAAATGTTGCAATTTCATCCAACCGAAAATGTAAACCCACTCCACTTGAACCCGCTTTTTTTTCATTTCTTCCGGAAAAAAACCCAAATAACCCGGAAATAATAGCTGAAATGAAAGAGATTTCTAATGAAGTACATTTGGCATTGCAAGAGATCCCGGAAGATTCAAGAGAAATATTGATAATAAGATATATTATGGATACTTCCTTGGAAGAAACTGCCAAATTACTTGAAATTCCAGCTGGGACTGCCAAATCGCGCCTTTTCAAGGCCCGAAATGATCTACGACAGGTTTTTTCCAGGAATGATTGATGTTTTTTGAACGTAAATGTCTTTAGATTCGTAGTAGAATATAAGAGAGATGTAAAAAAATCTTAATATTAAGCGTGTTTAAAAAGAAGGCATTATAGTCATTATAAGAAGGAGAGTTCGAAGAAACACTTGTGCGGAGCTGATCGAAGCGATCAAACTAAGAGAAGTCAGTTTTACTCAGGAATTTGTGCTTAAGGGTGACGGAGAAAGGTTTTTTCATTGCTTTGCTTTTGGCAAAAACAAGGGAGACCACCTTAGTATTTCATCTGCAAGAGAGTTGACAAAACATTAATCGAGTCTTTCAGGAAACTTTGGAAAAAAACTAGGAGGTTAGATATGAAAAAGAGAAGAAGTTTTTTATGTGGGTTGATGGTCGTTTTATTTTTCTTTTCCCATCTTGGAGTAGAGGGAATTTTGATGGCCGAGACTCCAGCAACCACCAATGCACAAGGAGCTTTGACCAATGGAAGTAATGCGCTGAACACTACCCAGGGACAGGTTACTCAATCTCAAGCCAGTCTTAATTCAGCACTCCAGGCAGCCCAAAATGCTGATGCCGGAAAGAGTACCATAAATCAGATTCAATCTTCACAAGCTCAAGTCCAGAACGCCCAGGGGCAAATAACCAATGCACAGGGGCAAGTTACGAATGCCATTCAGGGAGCTGCAAATACTGTTAATTCGGTGGTGGCTCCAGTTGCAGGTGCTGCCAATAGCCTGAATTCTCTTGCAACACAACAGGCTAGCACTCAAAAATCAAGCATCACCGTGGGACGAATGCTCCAGGGCATTGGATCCATGATTGAAGTTGTTGGATTGGCAATTGCTGCTATTGGTAAAGCTCTTTCCGCGACGGTATTCGGGGCTGCAGCCGGAGCTGCAATGATTAGCGCCGGACAAGCGCTATACGCTGTTGGAGCCGGCATCGCTGCAGTCGGGACGACCATGGATCAAGTTGGCTCAACTGCCGCAAATGTTGACCAAGCTTTCACTAATGCTGCAAATCAGGCTTTTGGAACTACAAAAAACAATTATAATCAAGGTGCAGCGACTGCTGTTCAAGTTAATACGAACGCCCAAAACGTTGTAACCCAAAATAAACCGACTGTAACTGGTGCGGTTCCAGTAAATGTTTCTTCCACACAGAATTCTTCAAGTATCGTAACTCCTCCAACTACTCCTTCAAACCCGCAATAATTTGAAATAAACCCGATGCAAGGATAAACAGCTCCTTGGGGGGTGTCAGTTTATCCGTTTGATGGCGATGCATTATTATTATCTTGATGGCTGTAACGAATGCGATAGGCAACGTGGTCTTTAACAAAAGCTCAAATATTGTAATCATTGATAAGCTTCGATGATGTCAGTATTTGAGCTTTTGCATAATTCCAAAATTAACGAATTTACAAAAGTCGAATATTTACATTGTTCAGATATCCTGATGCGTATTTGAATTGATCAGAAATTCAGAGTTTCCAACCGGAAATCCACCTGGCACTTTTCACGGAAAAAAGTGTTTATTTATGCTGAAAATTCCTCAAAATTGTGCCAAATGAGTTCCTTCTAAATCAGGAAGTCTGTTGTTAATAGAGTTTCTTGCAATATTGTATAAAAGTTGCACATCGGACAATAAAAATTCGGGTTTGATGGCCATTGTATCGTGATATTTTTCGCAAACTTGAATTTGCTAATTTTGCAAGAACCTCAATAGTGAAAAATGAAGATCTAGTGGTCGAATTGGTTATTCGTGGACGGACTCGAAATGCCAGGAGAGATTACTGATATTTGAATCAATGAAAGAACTTGTAATGCTAGTGGTTATTTCCAGGGGCTTTCCAATTTCACTGCCACCCGCATAATGAATTCCTTTTCCTTCGTTGACCATAAATTTGACCCAAAGAATCGGAACATTTGGGTTCAGTTCATGGACATAGACTTTGAAGAAAACATCATCGAGGCCATCAAATTCAGTGGTTTTATTGGCGGAAGTCCTTCTCAGAATGCGTTTGACTGGGTCAAAAACGTATTCGATGGTCTCAATTTTGGGCATGGAATTCAGGGAATCCCCGTCAAAGACAAATCTATGGAAAAATAATCTTTTTCCGCTCGGATCAATGTCAATTGCTTTGCTATTTGCAGGGGGAGCAACAACATTAAAAATCTTTCTTCGGATCGTTTCCCTGGTAAAATAGTTGTCCCGTGAAGAAATTTTTGGGCAGGACGACGAAAAATCGCGCCTTAGATTGTTAATAATCATTTGGGCACTATGTAGGTTTTGGAGATTGACCGTTCCATACATGAAATTGAAGCGCACCCATCCCCAGAGTTTGTAGACTGAAAACAAGAGAAAAGCTGCTAGAAACACGCTCATTAGTATTTCAACCAGAGTAAAAGCTCTATTTCGTATTTGATTTTCTCTTCGAAGCATTATGTTGTTGAAAAACCAGAATCTGATCTTAGTCATGATTCCTAGAAGTCGACTTTCTTATCGTTGTAGACTAATGTTGACATGACTATTTTTTTCATTCTATCCGGTGGACTTGAGGAAGGATTAGCCGGAACAACTCCTTCATTCCAGCTTACACAGACCGTTATTTTTTTTAATAAATTTTTGTATTTTGGTTCAGGAAGGTCTTCTGCTTTGATTTGGCGGAAAAAATATGCGGTGTCGTATTGCTCGGAGTAACTCAGATCATTTGCGAGTGGAACTTGTAACCATTGTGCGTTTGAACCAGTTCTGAAAATTCGATTTCCAAACAAAGATTCACTATAGGCGTTACATAGCCTGTTCAAATCATTGCCATTCAAATCTTCGAAAGGAATTACCTGTGCCCAATCCAATGCTTCCTGGGCTAATTCAATTCCTCGCAAATAGTTTATACCTTTGCTGGTTTCAGTTCGAGTAGAAGTGGTTAGCCAAAGTATTGGAACTGAACAAACTCCTAATATTAAAGCCGCTGCAATTAACTCAATAAAACTAAAGCCTGATTTTTCTTTAAGCTGAAGTGTTTTTAAGGGAAGCGGCATTTTTTGGGAAAGTTTTTTTTCGAAATTGACTTCTGGGAGCAAAATTGCCTGCCTTTTGGAGCTTGAGACCGGCTCAAGCAGGAAATTTTCAACTGTGGGGCTCTTGCAATATTTTAAAAAAAGGCCTTTATTTCTTTTCAATGGGCACCCCATTAGAAGCAGTCTGCGATTCACAATATTCCTTTATTTTTTTTTGATTCATGCGCATTGCTTCTTCAGTTTCAACTTCGAATAAAAAATCGGGTGGTGGCTTTAAAAGTTTTCCTTGTTCAGTTGGTGTGGAATGCTTAAGAATTTCCTCTGGAATCCAGGGAGCTTTATCTGGGAGAATTGAGGGGAAAGACTCTTCGATTTCCACTATTTCAACTTGGGTGTTTTTAACATTTTTTAAGTGGCTCAACGATAAGCATACCCCAATCATCACTAGAAAAGCAAAATACTTGCGTTTAAAATCCACCTAGAATGATCCTCCAGCGGCGTTCATGCTGAAAAAAGTCTTTGCAGTGCCAACGGTTATCCGGCCAGGAACCTGAGGGGAAAAAATTTCCTCATCGTGTTCAATTTCGATTTCCCCATTAATGGGAAGACCGTTTCCACCGGACTCAGTAAAGAAGAAATCAACAATCAGGTTTCCCTTGATTTTAACATTGTGATTATTTGGCATCAATTTTCCCTGATAAGAAGTCTTTGTTGGATCAGGGGGGGCTTGGAAAAGAGCTATGAGGGAAGCTTCAATATAAACCGGATTTTCGCTTCCGGTAATCACGAAATCGCCTGCGGAGAGAAATATTCGCATGGTTGCAGGTGCTGTAGAAGCAGGTAATCTTTTTATTCCGCTTGTGGAGCAATTTCCAGTGCCAAGAATTACCGTTCCCTGGCCGCGGAAGAATTTTACGTCATCGAGTTTTAAATCTCCCATTTCGATAAAAATTTTTCCGTCTAAATTTAAAACTTTCTGGCCGTTTTCAACAGTAACTCTTTCATTTAAAAAATCCTGGGAAGTCTTATAGAAGAAAGAAAGAGCCAAAAGGTCGAAATGTGGAAAAAAACGGCTTCCGTCAGCATATTTCCCCCCAATTAATTTTTGTTCAGGAAATGGAAAAACTCCAGCTGGCGCTCCAGGAACAGATCTGGCGGGTTTTGTCGGCAAAAGGCGATTGACAGGAATGTTGTCAATTGCTCTGCTCATCAAGGGACCCTCAAGTTGGTCTGTGCTATCTAATCTAGGTTTAACGCTTGGGGCCCAGGAAGTATTGTCGACCGGCCGGATTTTTCTCAGAAATTCAGCGGCCGGGACAGTAGATTTCGGAGTAACGAAATCTAAAGAGATTGCAGAAACAAAGAAATCCACTTGCAGCTCTTGGGGAGAACTTTTACTCTGAAGCGCTCCCGGTATTATAGCGGAAAGTTTAGTGGTAAATTCATCAAAAAAGGCCATTTTAAAAAATCGCAGAAACAGATTTCCCTCAAAAAGAATGGCATTTTCGCCTGTTCTTCCATAAATATAGGGCATTCTCCCTATGCGGAATTTTTCGACGTTAAAGGGGGGGGTTCCACTTGTCAACTCGGGCCCGTAGTTAGTCAAACCCGAAAAATGGGTGAATTTTGCAAAATCTTTGGGTGGAAGACCCGGGTCATCAAGGTTCCAGAGGCAGGATGCTGAGGTATAACCGTAAAAATATTTCCAGTTGTCGATGAAAGTTTGTACAATTCCCTGAAAAACTTGGCAGTTGCTGTAATCTCCACCCGCGGCTTTTTGGTAATCGTCAAGAATTACTCCCGCAACAGACTGTGCTTTAATCTCCGAGTCTATTCCTGAAGCAGCGTTTTGCGCTGCTTTAACGATTTTCATGTAATGATCTTTAATATGTGAGTATTCATAAAGTTCGTTTCGGGAGATTCCTGTTATTGTATTAAAAGAAATGGGGGGATCCTTTACCCAAAAAGTAGAGTTTTGGGCTATGGTCTTGGCTTTGAAATCAGTTGGATCAAAAGACTTTTCACCGGGATTTACTCCCAGCAGCTCGTTCAAAAAAAGAAAACAATCAGGTCTGGTGTGATCGATATCCAATAAGATTGGAAGTTTGTCGGGCCCTCCGATGAGGTTTTCCTCTTCAGTTTTCGGGAAAAAGCGGTTTCCGATAAATGCTCTGGAAAAGGCCCCATTAGCCCAATCTACTCTGGATTGAGGGAATCCTGTTAAAATCAAATGTCTTTGAGGTTGGTTATAATCGAAAGAGTAATTTTTTACGTAAAACACGTATTTGTCAAAGAAATCCCGCAAATCAACCAACTTCAAATCTCTTCGTTCCTTAATTTCGAAGATATTTCCTTTGCGATCAGATGCTTGAGAAAGAAGTTCTAAGTGCCCAATATACGCCGGAGCTCTAAGAGTATTTACTTTGGAAGTGACTATCATGCTTACGCGTGTTCTCAATTTAATCCCATATCCTGGAACCGAATCACAAATTTGTTTGCTATATGGGAGGGGGTCATTTTCATCCCAAGTGAAAGTGCCCCTGCATTGAGGAAGACTTCCTATGTCGGGGGTCTCAAATATGTTTTGCCAGGAATTAAAAATTCTGGTTCCGGGAGAATTAACGGAAGTTTTATAAAATGCTAATGCTTCATTGTTTGCGGCCTGGGCAATTACTGCGAGCCGATTCTGGTCAACATTTTTTCCAAGTTGTTCAATTGTTCCGGTTTTCAGAAAAGAAAGTGCAAAAGCCAGAATTCCCAGGGAGATAAAAATTGTCATAACAATCAATAAAACAAATCCATTTTTTCTTCTGAATTTAACTGGCATAGAGTGAGAAAGTCCACTAATTATTGAGATAATACAAAGATACTATAGAGTTTTGAACAATTCCACAATTCGAAGTGTAAAAAAATCAAACAAAAAAAAATCATGCAAAATATGCAACATTTTTTTTTGAAAATATACTCAATATGGCTTAATGCAGAATTTTTTATTTCATACTGAGCAAAAATTACACACTTATAGATGAAGTTTCACAAGGATGATTTAATCGGGAAAGGGAGTTTCCTAGATATCATCATTTTTTAGGAATGTAAATAAAAACCTCTTTAAATTCTGGACTTAAGAAAGTATAATTCAAAAAAAAGCATGGAGGAGCCCAATGAAAAAAATTTCAAGATTAACTTCTGCATTGATGATGGTTTTACTTTTCCTGTCACTTTCTTCTATCTCTTTTGGTGGGGTAAGCCCTGAAATTACGGCGAGTGAGCCCACAAATCTGGAAAATATTGGTCCTCAACTTGCCTTCTATCTGACAAGGCAAGGACAATTTCTTTCTGACCCTGAAAAGGAAGCGAACGGGGTGTTAAAGAAAATTGGGAAAGCAATTTCAGAGGTTTCCGATCTTTCGGGAAAAGATTTAATTGCTTATGCAGCATTTATAACCACCCTCGACATGGATAAAACGTCCTCAAATCCTTTTGTTCCCATAGAAAAATGGACTGATTCCCAAAAACAGCGGGTTAATGAACTAATGGATTCCAACAAAGATATTCTGGAAAAAATTGCAACCAAAGTTTCAATTCCGCAAGTTGGATATTATTTCAAGGGAATTGTTGATCCCATTAAACTTTCCAAGTTAATTGAAGACTTGATTGCCAATCCTCCACAAAAGCTCAAAATCAAGCCAGCTCAATTATCTAAAATCCGTGATAGACTTCTTCCTTTATTGTCAATTGCAAAGAGAGCGGTTTTGGCCGGAAGTTTTTCGGAAAAAGGAATTACCTTTCAACTTGAATTTTTGACCTCCGAGGAAACCCAGAAATTATTGGAAATGTTAAAAACCGTCGGAAATTTTACTTTTTCAAAGTTTATAGACTCTGAAGCTCTTTTCAGTGCAGCTCAAATCCAGAATTCACTTCCCCCTGCTGAGGCCATGGAACAGTTGTCTCAAATTCCTCAAACGGAAATTGTTAAGAACATGTTGGCATCCTCAGGACTGGATCTTGAAAAGGATATTCTTCCAACTGCAACACAGGAGACAGTTTTTTCCATGAATCTTTCTCCAAAAGGGGAAGGAGGTTTTCCGGATGCAAGAATTATTGCGAAAGTTGCTACTCCCTCAGCACTATTGGAATTACTTCCCAAGCTGAAAGACTTTGCGACAAAATGCGGATTTTTCGTTTCAACTGAAGATTATAAGGGGGTTTTAACAGCCAGGCTCAGTTTTTTCCTGCTTCCAACCTTGAGAATTTGTGTTGCCTTAGAGGATAATCTTTTATATATCGCCACTGGGAGAGATGTTTTGGTTTCAGAAATAGAAAGAGTCAAGAATATTCTTTCTGGGAAAAAGGATGCTTTCAAGATTCCTGAAGGTGTTCAGCGATATTATAGATTTGCGATTCCTCTTTTAAACGCCCAGCTTCAGGAAATCCTCCAATCGCCGCTTCTTGCAAATAAAGGCATTCCTCCGATTCCCAACATGGATAATGCAGAGAATTTTGGAGTTTCAACTTTGCAAACAAGGGTTGTTGACCAAGCAGTTGAATTGATTGTTGAAATTCCTTTTAAATAAAAGAAATCTCCACAATCTACAAATTTGGAAATTTGGGTAAAAACTTGTTGAGATCCTGATTTATCAGATTTATTGTGTAGAAGCTATATCTCGTTTTTACTGTTGGTGGTACATTTTAAGAATTAAAGAGCTATAACAATTTTGTTTGGCTTTGATCAAATGAATATGGTATAAAATCAGAAAAAATCTTCAAAAAGAGGGTAAGAATGTTTCAAATATTGAATCAAATTAGAAAACCTCTTCTTTTGGTAACTATTATATTTTCCATGGCAATTTTTTCAGGCTGCGGGGGGGGGGCAGGAGATTCGAAATCTGACAAGACTGGAAAAACCAACACTCAGGTAGATGGCAAAACACTGGATTCATCCGCTTCTAAATTCAAAGATGTTGTAATTAAGGTGGGAAGGATTCC
The DNA here is from genome assembly GCA_015233565.1 of Candidatus Rifleibacteriota bacterium. Classification (GTDB taxonomy): domain Bacteria; phylum Muiribacteriota; class Ozemobacteria; order Ozemobacterales; family Ozemobacteraceae; genus JADFXM01. The sequence goes on along the minus strand of JADFXM010000069.1, from coordinate 11,463 downwards.
TTTCTCAAATTCAAGTGATTTAGTCAGGCAGCATGAAGGACTGATGAAATATCTCAAAGACACTCTTGGAGTAAAAGAAGCCAGACTGGTTACTGCGAGTAATTATGACGGAATTCTTCAAAAGCTTGACCGTGGCGAAATTGACATTGGATGGTTAGGTACACAGGCATACGTTGAAGGAAAAGAGAAATTCAAACTAAAACCTTTGGTTAAGCCGGTAAGATTTGGAACAACCTCTTATCGTGGAATTATTATCGCTCGTGGTGATAGTGGAATCAAAAGATTATCCGATCTTAAAGGAAAAAAATTTGCCTGGGTCGAAAAGGAATCAGCCTCAGGATATATTTTTCCAAAAGCCATTTTGATTGAAGCAGGAATTAATCCTGATAAAGATTTTTCAGAAGCAGCTTTTTTAACCAAACATGACGCTGTTGTACTAAATGTATTATTAGGAAAATACGATGCCGGAGCATGTTATGACGATGCCAGAAAAACTTTAAAAGACCAGGAAAAGGCCAGGGAATTGACGATTTTGGGTACTACCCAGGATATTTCTAATGAGCCGTTGGTTTGTCGTGCGGATCTCCCTGATGATTTAACGGCAATGATAAAGGATGCTTTTTTGAAGTTATCGATAAATAACCCATTGCACAAGGCAATTCTTCAGCCCTGCACGGATGTACAGGGCTTTGTGCCCGCAAATGATGCTGATTACGAATATGTTAGGAAAGTCTATCGGCTTTTATCAAAATGACCGCTATTCAATTTTTTTTTGAGAGAAAAAAGTAGTGGAAGAAAAGATTCCATTTTATTTATCCCTAAAATTCAAATTTATCTTAGGGATTTTGATATTGATAGGTATCCTTCTGGCCTTAACCCTTTCAACAACTCTGCGCCGTGAGGATGATCTGATCAATGAAGGAATTGATCAATCAGGACTACTTCTCTCTTCCACTTTAGCTTTAGCTTGTCAAGATCCAATTATTAGGCAAACGTACGATGATTTGATCCCATATGTTGAAAGAATAATGTCAACAGGGGAAAACGTGACAGAAATTTCTGTACTCGATCAAGATGGTAAGTATTTGGCATTTAGAAATCGAAATGAAACTCCCACCAAACTAGGCAGAACTTTACCTCCGGAAGAATTTCAAAAATACTCTGCACTGGAAAATCCTTGCCGAATGCCGGTGACTGATGGCGGCTTGGTTGAATATGCCGCCCCAATCAGAATCGGGTCCTCTCCCTATGGTACAGTTATCATCCGATATGGACGAGACCCTATTGAAAAGGCAAGATCAATTAGTCGGCGAGAAATCTCTATCATTGGGTTAATAGGGTTATTAATTGGGGTTATATTATCGGTAGGCCTTGCCAAATTTGTCACGCGCAGTCTTGACTCGCTTATGAAAGGGACGTTGATTGTTTCTTCAGGCGATTTATCTTACCGTCTTGAGATACAGGGGCAAGATGAAATTGGGATGCTAGCCGGCCGTTTTAACGATATGATCATTGCACTTGAATCAAATCAAAAAGCTTTGGACAGAAAAATTTTTGAAATTGAAACTATGTTTAAAGCCAGTCAGGCAATGAATTTTCAGAATGACACAGAAAAGTTAATAAAACACATTTTGGAAATGGCTTGTAGAGCTTTAAAAGCTGAAAAAGCTTCGATTATGATACCTACTGATGGTAAAGATGAAATTGCTACTAAAATTGTTTATGGAATTCAGGGAGATTTTCATTCTCCTCCCGTAGTCACAAAAATTAAAGCTGGGGAAGGGGTCGCCGGAACAGTTTTTAAATCAGGCTCATCGATTGTTGTGAATGAGGGCGCGAATGATCCATTGTTTAAAAGCTTTGAAACGACCTCTTATTTTGAGCATCTGATCAGGAACTTAATTTCAGTTCCTTTGAAAATAAAAGAACGAGTGACTGGGGTAATAAATATCACAAATAAGCTGGATCCTCAGGGCTTTAATTCTGATGATCAGCGCCTTCTTGAGGCTTTGGCTCAGCAAGCGGCAATGGCAGTGGAGCACGCGAGACTATATGAATTGGCGATTACAGATGGACTCACGAAATTATTCATTCATCGCTATTTCCAGGCAAGACTTGAAGAAGAAATCCTCAGAGCAAAACGCTATCACACTACGGTTTCACTAATTCTTTTTGACATCGACCACTTCAAAATATTCAATGATACCTATGGTCATCAACAGGGCGATATGGTTTTAGTGGAAGTGGCGAAACTGGTAAAACAAACGCTTCGAGATACGATAGATATCCCATCAAGATACGGTGGCGAAGAATTCACGGTAATTCTTCCTGAAACTGATACGGCGGGTGCCCTTTTGGTAGCCGAGAGATTAAGAAGGACCGTTGAAGCCTTTGACTTCCCGGGACAAGGGAAACCACTAAAAGTCACGATCTCGTTGGGTATTTCCACCTTCCCGGATCACGCGAGCAACAGAGCTTTGTTAATAAAAAAGGCCGATATGGCGCTCTATAGTTGCAAAAAGCATGGAAGAAACTGTTCAACCAGTTTTAACGATTCTCTTTCGGAAGAAGGTTGATGTTTGTCTGATATTGGGAATCTTATTCGACCGCTTAATATAAGCGGCGTTCAGTTAAGGAATAATCTTATTTTGGCTCCAATGGCGGGAGTTACGGATGGTCCTTTTCGACTCTTTTGTTCCGGGTTTGGCGCTGGGCTTACTGTATCTGAGCTGGCAAGCTCCAAAGCTCTTCTTTTGGGAAATAAGACCACGATAAGGATGCTTCGATTTTCGGAGCAGCCGCGCCCGTTTTCAGTACAGATATTTGGAAGTAATGCTGAAGAGATGGCCAGGGCAGCCAAAAAAGTAGAAGAAATGGAAGTGTGCGAACTGATTGACATCAACATGGGATGTCCTGTTTCTAAGGTTGTAAAAATTGGAGCAGGTGCTTCTTTGATGAAAACTCCGGAATTAGCGAGTGAAATAATCAAGACAGTAAAAAAGGCAGTAAAGCTTCCGGTTACGGTTAAATGCCGAATTGGATGGACGGAATCTCAAATCAACGTCAGGGATTTTGTGAAAATGGTCGTTGACAGTGGAGCTGAAGCGGTTACGGTTCATGCACGAACCCGGGAAGCTGGATATTCAGGAATTGCCGACTGGGGAAAACTGAAAAATATGCAGGATTTGTGTGGAAAAGTCCCTTTCATTGCTAACGGAGATATTAAATCTTTTGAAGACATTAAAAAAATACATGAAATTTCTGGTGCACAAGGGTTTATGATTGGGCGAGGCGCTATCGGAAATCCATGGATTTTTGAATTAATCAGATTATCAAATAATTCTTGCGATTCAATTGATATATCGAAAGTTGAAGATAACCTCGGAGTTTTTGCGGAACAAATTGCCCCCCTCTTGAATATCGATACAGCAGATCCTGCCATGGTCACCGAACCTTGTGGTGAAATGAGATTGGCCAAAGAAGAAAACTCTGAAGTGAAAAATGCGATTGAAAAAGAACTTTGTTTTGGGAAAAAATATTTTCCTCCAGAAAAAAAATTAGAAGTTTTTCGTGAACATCTGTTGGAAAGTTTGATAGAACATGGTCCAAAGGGAGTGGCTCTTTTCAGGGTTCATCTTTTTGCTTATTTGAGGGGGAATAGGTTTGCGTCATCTTTCAGACGCGAGATGTGTTCAGAGCGCAATCCAAAAAAAGTAATTGAAACTGGAAAAAGGTTTTTTTGTGGAGAATGATCAGAACAAGAGCAAAATCATATTGATGTTGGCAATTAACCCTACAAATCAAAAAAAAATTCGCGAAAAATTATTTTTTTTTCCAAATTTTCTGCACTTGCGTTGGTGCAGGTTTATAGGTCAAGTATTTTAACTCTTTTTCGCTGGAGAATGATTGTTAGACTGGACTTTCTTTTTTTTAATAAAAGTGATTGAAAGATAAAAGATAAAAATAATATCATAAGGTAAAGGAATTTGAAGGAGTGTGATTATGAAGGCTGTAATAATGGCCGGTGGATTCGGCACTAGACTCAGACCCATTACATGTAATATCCCAAAACCCATGGTTCCGGTTGCAAATGTTCCCATGATGGAACATATAGTGACCTTGTTGAAAAAGTACGATCTTAAGAAAATTGTTTCAATTCTCTATTTTCAACCTGAAATAATCACGAAATATTTCGGAGATGGTTCAGATTTTGGAATTGAGATGAGCTATGTGATGGCTACAGCGGATTTTGGAACGGCTGGGAGTGTAAAAAATTCAGAAGAACACTTGAAAGATGATTCTTTCATCATTATTTCAGGTGATGTTCTGACCGATTTTGATTTGTCCGAGGCCATTAGATTCCATCGCGAAAAGAAAGCCATGGCAACAATGGTATTAACCAGAGTGACAAATCCATTAGAATTTGGAGTTGTAATTACTCAATCTGATGGACAGATTATCCGATTTCTTGAAAAACCCAGCTGGGGAGAAGTTTTTTCAGACACAATCAACACAGGCATTTACATTTTAGAACCTGAGATATTCAAATACATTCCGCCTCAAGTTGAATTTGATTTCAGTAAAAATCTGTTTCCGTTGATGCTCAAGGAAAAATTGCCACTTTACGGATTTATTGCGGATGGATATTGGAAAGACATCGGTGACTTAAATGAATATCGCCTTGCCCATCAATCGGTTCTGGAGGGGACGGTTGAGATAAGCATCCCCGGAGGAAGATTGAACACCATAGGACGAGACGTCTGGCTTGGAGCGAATTCCAAAGTTGGAAGTAAGGCCAAGTTCAAGGGTGGTGTAATCGTTGGGGCTAATTGCGACATCGAGGACGGTGTTGAGCTCCAAAACTGCATCCTTGGCGATGGTTGCATTATTAAAGCTGGAACGCGAATTGTTGACTCCATCCTATGGGAAGGAATTTACGTTGGGCAGCGGGTGAGAATGGAAGAAGCCATCATCTCAAATAGTTGTCAAATCAAGGATGGTGCTGTTATTGAAAAGGGTGTTGTAATAAGTGAAGAGTGCAAAATAGGTGAAAATGCGGTAATTCGAAGTAATGTAAAAATTTGGCCTCGAAAAGTAGTGGATGACGGCTCAACAGTTTATTCCAGCTTAGTTTGGGGAGACCGTTGGACGAAGAATCTTTTTGTAGCGAATGGGATTTCAGGTTTGGCAAATCTTGAGATCACTCCTGACATGGCATGTAAAGTTGGGGCGGCTTTTGGAGCTACTCTTCCCAAAGGGTCGAGTATATGCACATCCCGTGATGGTCATCGTTTCAGCCGGGTGATCAATCGTGCCCTAATTTCAGGGATTGCTTCAGCAGGCATACATGTTTCTGATTTACGTGTAATGCCGGCTGCAGTGGCACGTTTCAAGCTTGGCGCCTTTAGCAGGGTGGGAGGGATCCATGTAAATATTAGCCCAGCTGATCCCAATCAGATTGAAATAAGAGTGTTCGATAACGAAGGACGTGATTTATCGCCCGCCCAACAAAAACCTATTGAAAGACTTTTCAATCGCGAAGATTTTAGAAGGGTTTCTCTTGCAGAAACAGGTGATATCACATTTCCGGCACGAGTGACAGAGCATTACCAGGAAGAACTGATTGCCAGGCTTGATGTGGCATCCATTCAACAAAAAGGATTGAAGGTGGTTGTTGACTATGCAAATAGTGGTGCCAGCAATATTTTTTCGAACATTCTGGGGCGTCTGAATTGCGGAGTAATTTCTTTGAATGCCTTTCATAGCGAATCCAGCGATTATCATCCCCCGACCGAATTCAAAAGATCGATGGAAAATATTGCACATGTTGTAAAATCGCTTGGGGCAGATGTTGGTTTTATGCTTGATCCGGTTGGCGAGCGGCTTTTCTTTGTCGATGACCAGGGAAGGTGCATTCTTAACGAAGAAAGCCTGGCAACTTGGGTTGCATTGACTCTGGAAGTAAATCCAAATGCCAGAATTGCAGTTCCCGTTTCTTCAACTCATATCCTTGAACAGTTGGCAAAACAATCTGGTGGAACAATAGTCCGGACAAAAACCAGTGGCCGAGCTTTAATGACAGCCGCGTTGAATGAAAAACCAGCTTTATGTGGTGATGCATTTGGGGGAACCATATTTCCAGATTTTCAACCGGTCTTTGATGGAATTTTCTCTGGGGCAAAGTTGCTCGAATTGCTTGCCAAGAATAAAAAACCTCTATCCCAAGTTTTCAGTGAACTTCCGAAATTCTTTGTTGAGCATAGAAAAATTCCATGCCCCTGGGAAAACAAGGGCAGAGTAATGCGACATTCAATGGAATTTGCAAAAGACCGTGAAACCTGGTTGATTGATGGAGTCAAAGTATCCCTTGGAAAAGAGGAGTGGGTTCTTGTTTTACCTGATCCCGACAAGCCTTATGTGGAAGTAACAGTTGAAGCAGGATCCCAAAAACGGGCGAATGAACTGATGGGAGAAATGCTAAAGAACATCGAGCGTTGGAAAAATTCAGATTAGGTAGCTAATTGCAAAAACCTTCCAGTTTCAGCTGGAAGGTTTTTTATTTATAAATTTGACACTGTCAGATCGTTTTTTCTGGAATTTGGGGCTTCCCCCCAAAAATAGAGAGGATTTTTTTTGCCAGCTCATTGGGTTGAAATTTTGCAACAAAATCATTAGCACCAACCAATTCTGCTTTTGCTCGATTCGATTGATTGCTCATTGAAGTGTGAAGCATGACATAAAGTTTTGAAAGTTCTGGAGTGTCACGAATTTTACGTGTAAAGGTGAAGCCATCCATTCCTGGCATTTCAATGTCAGATAAAACAATCTTGTACTTTTCGATTTCTGCATTTCCTTTTTTGGCGATTTCCATTAGATGATCGTAAGCTTCAACAGCGGATTCCATGGATTCGTATTCTATGGAAAGGCTTTTCAATAAATCCTGAATTACCATCCTTGCTGTTTTTGAGTCATCAACCACAAGAACTTTGAAATCGGCTTTTTTAATTTTCTCGGATTCCTTAAGAAATCCCCTTGACAATTCTGTATCCAATCCTAATATGTCAGCGAGGACTTTTTCAATATCCAAAAGTTGAATCGTTTCTCCGGAATCGGTGTATGCCACGGCGGTAAGAAATGAAAAAGAGGAGAAAAACTTCGTTGGGCTTCGGATTTCATCCCACGACCTTGTCAAAAGTCGATCAGGATTACAAATAAGAAAACCATGGGTAGAATTATTATAATCACAAATAATTATGTAGCTAAGAGTGTTTTTGTAATCAATTGGAGGCAAACCTAAGGCTTCACCTAAATCTACGACGGTTACCCCCTTTCCTCGGAAATCAATTGTTCCTTTTGTTGTAGGGTGAGAAAGAGGGACTTTACAAATGGTTTTTGGTGTTTCAATCACTTCAATAATTTTGAAAACGTTAATTCCATATAATTGATTGTCAACAAGTGAAAAAACTAGCATTTCCATTTGATTTGAAAATGCCAGACGGCTTCTTTGATCTGCTTCCTGTAAAGTATTTTGCATGAATTCCTTGTCCTAACTTTTTATTTAGATAGATTTCGAAGTGTCTTTTTCCTAACTAAATATTCGGTTTTTTGTAATGGAGTCTGGGGACTAATCAGCTTAAAAGTCACAGATATTTGAAAAAGAGTGGAAAAAATTGCTACAGTGCTTATTTTTTTCGAATGAGCCCATCGGGATGGCCTCTTAATAAATCGTTGATTTTTCCGAACAATACTTCTAGGCCAACTACATTTGAGATACCCTGGGGAATAATTACGTCAGCGAGGTAACGTGACGGTTGTACAAGGTTGATTGCTGCATCACGGACAGTTCTTTCATATTGTTCGACGATGCTTTTTACGGTTCGTCCTCTTTCAATGTGGTCCCGTTTCAATCTTCGTATAAAAGCTAAATCAAGAGGGACATCAATATAAATTCGCAAGTCAAAAAGCGGCATTAATTCAGGAATACAGAAGATTAATAGACCTTCAATCAACAAAATTGGGTGAGGACCAATTTCAAATGTTTCTTCTGAGCGATCAGAGATTTTGAAATTATAAATAGGCCGTTGAATTGTTTTAGAATTTTGCAAATCATTTATATGTTGGATCATCAGATCAGTTTCGAGGGCATCGGGATGATCATAGTTAGCAATTTCCGGGTGGTTTTTTTTTGCGTGATAATACATATCATGCTCAAGAACGGTTACTTCTCCTGGGAAGCGCTCTTTAAGCGCTTTGGAAACGCTGCTTTTTCCTGACCCGGAAAGGCCGGATACTCCGATAATGTACATCCCTTTACTCCTTTGTTGAGAGCAATCTGATTTTTTCGATTGCCTGGTAAGTTGACTTTGGCATATTTTGGGAAATTAGCATTCGGACGTCATTTCGCACCTTCGAATTTCTTTCGAGCAAATCTCCAAAAATTTTCAATGAAGAAAATGAAAACTCCACATTTTAACTCAAAATAATACATGAATTTTAACAATGATAAGGGGTTCTTGATGAAAAGTCCAAAAAAAAAAATTTATATCTGAGACAAATTTGTTGTCTTTAGGATAGTTTTTTGCAAAAATTAGCTGATAAAGTTTCAGAGAAAAATTTGTTTTTTTGGAAAGGTTTTTTTCACATGAATAAGAAAATAAAGATTATTTTAGTTTTTGCCATCGTTTTCATGATTACCTCCTCTTCGGCATCCTATTCCCAAAGGGTTTTTCTGGATTCTGGAAAATTTGGAGCAGTTTCAGCGGGTCATCCATTGGCAGTGAGTGCGGCAAGAAAAATTTTGGAGAAAGGTGGAAATGCCGTAGATGCGGCAATTTCAGCTGCATTTGTCCTCGGAGTGGTTGATTTTTCGAATTCAGGCCTTGGTGGAGACGCCTACGCGCTGGTTTGCAAACCAAATGGGAAAATAGACTCCTGGAATGCTTCGATTGTAAAACCCAGCACTTCCAAATCCCAGGCGTCGGATATCGGGCTTCCCACGATTCCTGAATTGTTGTTTGAACTGAGAAAAAATTATGGATCACGATCTTCTGTTGAATTGCTAACACCGGCGATTAAGCTTGCTCGTTATGGTTTTAATATTTCCCCGTATCTGTCGGGAATTCTTGCGAAAGGATTGACCAAATTCAAGGATGGATCAGCGATTAAGTTATTTTCAAAGCATGGGCGGCCCCTCCAATCGGGTGAAAAGCTTGTTCAACTTTCCCTGGCCGAAACATTGGAAGAAATGGCTCTTGATGAAGGAAAATCCTTTTACCATGGTGAATCAGCAAAGAAAATAGTTTCTGATCTCGAAAAGCGTGGTTCAACCTATAGTCTGCAAGATTTTGCATTTTACAGGCCAAAAAAGTCTCCTCCCGTTACTTTGGATGTTCCACCCTTCCAACTAGTTGGAAATCCGCCACCGTCGGCTTCAATTGTAACCATGGGTTTGACAAAACAGTTGTCCGAAAAAAAGTTTGACCCTTACTCAGATAAAGATACCTTTCAATTTATCGAGATTATGAGAAATCATCTATTCTTAAAATATTATTACCTGGCCAGTTTCGTTGAAAAGCCTGATCTATATTTTGAAGCCGCAAAAGATCCTTTGGCTTATTTTAAAAAGAATAAAACTGAGCCAAAATGCTTAGATGAAAAATCTCCTCATGATGAAAATCAGGAGGTACAAGAAAGCTATAACACTACCCATTTAGTTGTATGGGATAAAAATGGAATGGTGGTTTCAATGACTCTTACACTTGGCTTGCATTTTGGAACAAGAGATTACTGCCCATTAGGTTTTTTCTATAACAGCCAGATGAAGCATTTCAAAAATGGGTTTAGTGCCATTTACCCTGATAATTATCCTTCAAAGTTTGGCCCGGTTACAGCTAAGTCTCCAATAATAGTTATGAAGGAAGGAAAGCCTGTTTTAGCAATCGGGGGTGGTGGTAGCGATAAAATCATTGTTAACACTTCTGAAATAATCTCTTCAATCCTTTTTGGCCACGAAGGAATCATGGAAGCTATTCATCACCCACGGTTCTTTGCTGGCCAGTACAAGACAATTTTTATGGAGTGGTTCCCAAAGATAGATGAATTTAAAGAGAGAATTTCAAAAGAGTTTAAGAGTATCAAAATAAGGCCGGCTGGAATTGATTATTTTGGGCTGGTTTCAGGGGTTTACAATGCCAGCGGCACCTTGAATGCTGCCGGAGATTACAGAAGAGACGGAGCTGCCGGAGCTTTGAAAATGAATCCGGACGAACCGCGGAGATATTCCATAGATGTGATTTTAGGTGGAAAAAACGAATTAAAGGGAATTGGACTGCCGGATTTGAATTTTTTCCCACGCCAAACCAGTATTGGTTGGAAAACCTTCTTCTCCAAAAGCATGGAAAAAAACAATGAGAAAGCTACTCCACGAACAAAAGTTGAATTTAAGGACGGGTTGAACATTGTCATGGTTTCAACTGAAGTTACAATTTTTCCGGCATTTAACTCCGGCCCAAATGAAGAATGGAATCGGCCGGAAAAGTGGATGGAAAAGCCAAATTTGGGGATCGAAGAAGCTCGTTTTTTAGCAAAAATTCCTCCGAAATTAACCGCTAAGAAGCTGCTTGAAAAACTAATGATCGAAATTGGAGTAAAAATTCCATATGAAACTTTTCCTGGTACCATGTCGGGCGAAGATTTGCTAAAAAGAGGAAGTGGTGATTGCAGTGGAAAAGCCCATTTGGCGAACACAGTGTTACAGGCCCTGGGTGTGCCTTCCCGAATCGTTGGAGGGGTATTGCTCCGAAACGGAACGGTTGATAAAACCCATGTTTGGAATGAAGCTTACGTTGATGGGAAATGGTTTCCGTTTTGCACAGTAAATAACGTTTTTGGAAGAATACCGGCAAATTGGCTCGTGCTTAGATATGGCGATGAAAAGTCGTTCGAGGGAACCAGCAGACCAATTTTTCGAATCAAGGAAATCAAGCAAATCGATAGAAAAAAAAGTGAAAAGCAAGAAAAAGTGAAGTTCCCAGGGGTTGATTCTGAGTTAATTGCCTCTGTGCGGTCAAAAATAAGCTTCAGAGGGGCTACCGTAGGGGAAAACATCGTCCCTTGACCTGGAAATAATTTACACTTTTTTTGTCGCTTGATTACCGGAAACTTTTATAGTTGCACTACTCTTATTAAACGGTCTGTTGAACGCGGTGGGAAAAATTTGGCTTTGGTGCCATTTCTCATTTTGGAATTTGAGTATTCGCGAAATATTTTCCATACGATAAAGGGAATTTGAAATTTTTTTTTCAGATCTCTGAGTATATATGAATTGATCATAATTTTAGAATTCCAATTCCCGAGGATATAGTCTTGAAACCATTTTCCCAAAACCTGAAAACGTGAACTTGTTTGAATGAGATTCCCTTTGGAACTATCCATATTTCTTTAAAAGAACATCCTTTTGTATTT
>JADFXM010000068.1 GCA_015233565.1 Candidatus Rifleibacteriota bacterium | reverse complement strand
GGTTGGATTTTATCCTGAGACCAACTTACATAAAACTAAATCAGAAGATTCCTTCCAAAGCAAGTTGGCAATTCATCAATCGAAAAAATGGTATCAAATCTAAATCCCCGAGATTGGGATGTCTGAACTTAGGTCGCAAAAATGTTCCTATTTTTACAACACCGTCAACAACCACTCCCCTTACTCCAAGTTTTACACCCGCAACCGTCAAATCAAACTCATATTGGCCAGCAGTAATCCCTAGTCTTTGAATTTCACTCTTCGTAGCGCTTAATACAGCATTGTAAGCAGCTTTCTGACTTCCTCCAAATTGATTCAACAGATCCCTTAAATATTGGTCGGTCTTACTGAAAATGTGATTGAGTTTGTTGGGGTCTACATCTCCCCCTTGGTCTTAATTTTCTATTTAAATTTTCTTTTCTTTCAGTAAATTTCCTAACAGTTGAGCTAAATCTTTTTTTTCTTCAAGAGAAATTGACTTTTTTGCATAAATTTCGGTGTTTTCTTTTATATTAGGATCCAGCTTAATAGCCATTTCAAGAGCATCTAAGCCAGCTTCATAGTAGGCAAAATGAAGATTTAAATAAAGATGGGCAGAATCTGGAAATTTTATTAAAGATTCCTCAAATAATAAAACTATCTGCTTTGAGCTTACTTTGCCACGCAAATCTTCTGCTTGCTTGATAATTTTCAGAATTTCGGATGAAGCTTTCATTGTTGATTCCTCATTTAATCTGACCCGCCACAGCTGTAATGGTTTGAATTGCTTTAGTTAGCATTTCTGGATTTGCATTCCCGCCTGCCGGGGGACCATATTTCTTGTAAACTTAATAAATATTTTCAGAAAAATATTCTCTTCCAGATTTAGAAAATTTGTGGTTTGAAGCAATTTCATCAATCATTTTTTCTACCTGGGATCTTTTCCCCCTTGGTCTTTATTTTTATCAGGATCCTCAGGGTTGGGTGAGGAAGAACCCCCTGCTAATGCTTCTATTATAGACATATAAGTATCATATTTTTGGCCAAAATCCGAAGAAGTCTCTGCTATATAATCTTTGGAACTCATCACTATGCCTAATAACAGCAATAAATAAGGGTTACAAGCGGCCACTTCCGTTGAACTAGTAATAATAACATCCATTTCGCTAGCCTGTACATACATTGTGGAAGGATCGATTGGGCAACCAGAAAAATATGATTGAAGTGGGGATGTTGGGTCAGGAGATGAATCAAGAGTATCGAAAAGGCTCTGGATTGAGCCACCCATACCTTCAAAAAATGGGCTCCCCGCATACATCACATCGTGAAATGGATATTGGCCTGCACCTTTGTAGACAGCCATAGTTCTGTTGAACGCGTCCACATCCATGTCTGTGGTTAGATTAAAAGCACCAACATTCATTTTAACAGCAGTATTAAAGGCGCCAGTATTAATTGTAGTGGTTTTGTTTAATGCGCCGAAATTAATTGTTGTTGCGTTATTTAATGCATTGATATTTATGCTTGTAGCTTTATTGAAAGCACTAAGATTACTCATCAGATCAAAACCATTTGGATCAGAATAAGCTACCGGGTTGTTCCTGGCATACGCCCAAAGATTCGCGCCACCACCGAACCCAATCGGATCTTTGGAGATGAATCTACCGATTGATGAACTGTAAAATCGGTTTCGATTGAAATAAAATGCCGTTACTGGATTTATGCGTCTTCCAGCGTAAAGATATGGAGTTAGCGTTTTTCCAAAATATTTTCCGTAATGCCAGTAATCATGATCGGCATCGCCGAAAGTAAAACGGCCTTCAAGGCGGTCATGAACATCACACAAGTCATCTTCTTTGCACGGTGGAACACCATAACCCTTCTTATCAGGCCAGCGAAAATTACCCCAGACGTCGTAATTTATCTTCGAAATAATATTTCCACCGCGATTTACAAGTGCAATAGTTGAACCTAAACCATCTTTCAACATCGAGAAATTGCGGCTATGATATCGTGTCATCTCAATGTCATCTGTGCCAGGGCTGGAAATAAATTCACGGAAAGGAAGCAACGGCGGTTGTTTGGCTTTCCAACAAAGTGGTCCAAAATGCCAGTCCTTAGCTAAAGGCTGTGGGGTGATTACGTATTCGTGGCTTTCGTCAGCATCATCATAAGCTGAAAAGAAAGCTTGGCCGGCAGATTTTCTGATCATTAATCGCCAATCTTCCGGGTAATAAGAATTTTCCTCGGTTATATCTACTGTTTTTGGGCATTTAGAGCAATGAAACAAAAAGTGTTTTTTGCAGGGAACTTCTCTTGCAACTTTCAAAAGTTGGTTCTCAGGTGACCATGTGTAATCCGTTTCAAGGCCATCCTCGACAGATTCCGTTAAATTGCCGTCTGCATCATATTTATAAGTGTCTTTGCCACGTGATAACATGCGTCCTGCTGGGTCATATGCATAATCAACAACCGACTTTCCGATTGTTTCCCTGATTCTGTCGCCAGCACCGTTATAAGCAAATGTGCACTTTTGTTTGTCAGGATAGGTAACACCGGTGAGCCAACTGGAATTATCGTATTCGTAGGAAGTTGTACCATTATCTTCATCAAGAATCGAGATTGGGTTATCAGCAGCATTATATGTATATTTTCGCAGTGCCAGAAGCTTGTTCTTGTCGGTCTGTCGCTCATGGCGCAACTCGATTAGTTTTCCTGCTTTATCATAAGAAAATTTTGAAACAACACCCGGTCTTGTAACGTTGATTAAATGATCAGCTAAATCGTAAGAATATGTAATATCACCCAATGTTCCGGGGGGAGAGGGCTTTGTTAAGTGATTTCCACGGTCGTATTCATATTGGAATGTGCCGTTCTCAGGCGATATCGCTTTGTTACGGTTTCCTGCCAAGTCATATTGGTATTTCCAGGTTTTTTCGTAGGGGCCAAAGCTCTGAGAAAGCAGTTCCCCCAAGGGGTTCCACGTTCTTTTTATCCAACCTGTTTTGCACGATCGAAAAGTTTCCCGACCGCTGAGGTCATAGGAAAACGTTGCAGCAGTAACATCAGGATAACGAACGGTTTTAAGTCTGTTCATCACGTCATATTCGTATGGCAGGCTTTGGCCTCTCGCGTTTAGCTTAGTGATACAATTTCCAAGCGGGTCATACGAGAATTTGTCTATATCACCATTAGGATCAATCTGCGCGATTACTTGGTCAAGAACGTCATATTCCCAACGCCAGCATCTGGTGACACCATCTGAAAGACTTACTCGTCTTCCTGCCGGATCATAACCGTATGAAACAACTCTTCCTTCCGGATCTGAGATTCCGATAACACGGTTTCGATTATCGTAAGAAAAGATACTCCTTTTACCCAGAGGGTCAATCGTTGCAATAAGGCGTCCAGCCATGTCATATTCAAACTTTTCCTGGTTTCCAACCGGATCGTTCTAGATTAAAACTCTTCCCATGACGTCATAACCCATTGTGGCAACAGCACCTAATGGGTCTGTTAGTGCAATTAATCTTCCAGCCTGGTCGTAGCTATATTGGAAAACTGCGCCTGTTGGCAAGATTCTTTTTATCGGTCTTCCACCGAAATCATAAACGCTCTTTGTTTCTCTTCCGAGCGGGTTAATAACGGAAATAACCTGACCTACAGCGTCATAACAAATCGTGGAACTCGCTCCATCGGGTCGAATCGCCCGTATTTGTCGGTCTAATGCGTCATATTGCCATGTCCAGGTTGCACCTGCCGCATCTGTCGTTTTTACAAGGTTCCCCACGATATCGTATACATTTGTAATCTTCGTTCCATCGGCTCTTTCCACTTTTATCAAGCGATTGAGGTTATCATAGAAAAAGGACGTTGAATGATTCAATGGGTTTTTCTCTGTTACAATTCGGCCTACAGCATCATAAGTTGATTCCCAGCGGTTACCGGCTGGGTCAATTTTGGCGGTAAGTCTTCCTTCTGAATCGTATTCGAATTTTGTCTGAGCACCAAGTTCGGTTTTTTCGGATACTAACCTCTTATCACCATCGTATTCATAAGTTCTGGTGTTAGAATCCGAATAGTCGACCGAAACCAGGCAGTCGAAATCGTTGTAGTCGAATTTTGTTTTATTTCCAAGAGGATCTATTGTAGAGATCAAACGACCAGCGCTATCATATTCACTGGAAATGATCGATCCATCGGGCCTTTTTGTCGATAAAAGGCGACCTTGGGGGTCATAGGTATATTCTGCTCTGCGACCGAGATTATCGGTTCGCGCAGCCATTTTCCCTTCAGGATTATATTCAATGCTGATATAACGTTTATCTGGGAAAGTGGTTTTTGTTAGCCGATCGAGCTTGTCATATTCGAAGCATAGTATTCGGTTAAGTTGATCTGACGCTGAAATGAGATTGCCACGTTTGTCATATGAAAAACTGGCAACTCCACCCAGTGGGTCAATAATGCGTAAAAGCTTGTTTCCATTGGGGTCAAATTCGTATTTTAAAGTTCGGCCAAGCGGATCTGTTCTGGCAATTCGATTATTCCACTGGTCATAGGTATAGGAGATTTTTTTTCCCAAGGGGTCAGTTTCGGAAAGCAAATTACCTTTAGGGCACCAGGAATAAACACAACTTTGGCCCAAGGGATCTGTTTTCTTTGTCAGTTTGCGAAACGCCGGATGATACTCGTAATGCCAAGTATTTCCCAATGAATCGGTTTTCGATGTCATTAACCCGTTGTTATCATATTCAAAGTGGGTTTCTGCGCCATTGGAATCGCGATAACATGTGATAAAAGACCCGGAAGCAGTAAACCCTTTTTCAACACCACCGGTCGGAAGGCTATAACTGGCTAAATTCCAGGAATCATCAAAGTTATAGAGGTGTTTGGTACCTTTTGTATCAGTGAGAGTAACCGAACGGTTAGTACCAGATGCCCAATCGAATGTTGAAATAGTGTTATCGGGATTTTTAATTGAGGAGGCCCTATTATCGGCATAGGTTATCGTGGTAACTCTCGAACCCGGTTTCGTTAAGCTTGTCAAAAAACCGCTTTCGTCGTAGGAATAGGTTGTTACGCGGTTATGCGGGTCAGTAAAAGAAATCAGGTTGCCTTTATCATCGTATTTATATGTAATGGTTCTTCCGTCAGAATCTTTTACAGAAGAGATTTTTCCGCTTGTATTAATGGTAAAGTTGAGGCATTGTCTTTCAGGGTTTGTGATTTTACTCAAATATCCCTTGGAATCATAATCAATCAGTGTCGCATCTGCTGCACCCTTGCCGCAACAGGCATGAGCCATTCGAATAATTTTTCCTGATGTATCAAATGTCCATTCTGAACCTTTAGGGTTTGTTACAGTCCAGAAGTTAGTATCAGATGAAAATGTCAATTTCAGGCCGGAATCGGAATCAGAAAGAAATGCATTGCCCTGTTTCTTAAATAGGACTTTTGAACCATCGGAGAGTTTTAAGGAAGCAGTTGAAACACCAATATTCAAATTCACAAAAAAAGGGCTGCTCCAGCCACGTCCAAATGGCCCTGAACTCATATCAAGTGAGTTATATATTCGCGATAAGATTAATGGAATTCTGGATCTGAGGCGTAAATCGATTTGAGGGAGCGAATAGTTTCCTGAGACAATATTTACCGGATCATCAACCAGGACACCTGAAACGTAGCCTTTTTGCGAATTGGCCATATCATCACCCAAAGAAGTGACACATTCAACGCATTGTGGCTCACCTGGGTAGACAGACCCAGTTGGGTCTTTTGAGAAAAGGCCGTTCGGGGGCAATCTGAAGCCTATTTTAAGTGTGGGAATATGCTTGATAACAGAGGTCAGATTTTCAGTTTTTCCATCTGCCGAAGCTGAAATTGGGTAGGAGCCATCCGGTAGATATTGGCCAGTTGAAGCCATACCCCACCAAGTATATTTTGCAATGTTGCTGCCATCTATGTTTTCAGTTGGAATTTGTGCAAAAGTTAGGTCACCGACTTTAAAAGTCACGGTTGCGGGATCTGATGTCTTTGCACGAAGAACCATACCGCTACTTTGATCATCTTTGCCGATTAAAATGTAGGTAGGGGATTCGCTGAATTGAAGGGTTTGACCAGGGGTGCTGAATGGAAGAATTCTGATTTCATCAAAAATGGTGTAACTATCACCATTGCAAACCTGATTTTCGAAAGTAATTGAAATCAGCGCTGCCGAGTTCCCCCCGGAAGGGGGAGCGTGTAATACTGCATACAAAGCAATTTTTGCCCCTTGGGAACAGGTGTAACCAAGTTGATAATTACGGGAAAGGCCTGACCAGCCAGCATCCATGTAGCTGTAACTGACCCTTTCCTGCATAATCGCTGTTGAACCGTCAAATGGAGAAACCACTTCTGTCCGCAAGACCGTGGTTCCATAGCCCATATCCATGGCCAACCAGCCGGCTAAAGTACCGGGGCGAATCGAATCAACTGGAAGATAACCTGGAGGGAATGATGAAAGCGGCGTTTTAGTAGGCGTTTCCTGGCAAAAAACGGGTTTATCAGAAAATGAAAAAATGTAAAAAAAGCAAACAACTAGAAGAAACACCAATCGTCGCAAATTCATCGAAATTCTCCTCTCATGGAAAACGTCTTTCAAGAAAAAAGAAAAAACTATATTAGTGCCCTTCGGGCGAAGTCTAGGAAGCCTTACGCAACAGATAATGGATAGCCACAAATAACAACTTATATCCCTCGGAGAATCTCATAAAAAATGAAAATTCCTATAGAATAATATTATTTTGTATTTTTTTAATTTTACCCCCCCCCTCCCAGAAAAAGTCAAGAAAAAAATTATTTTGTGTGGCACCTAAATTCCACCGCCCAATGGCATGAGTTAATCAAAAATGCGAAAACATCATGACGCGCCTGTTTCTTAAAACGGAAGTTCCACGTCAAAACTTAAGAAAAAACCACCGTATTTATCTCTCAATCAGCGTTTAAGAGCAGAAACAAAATATTTAGCGTAAGCAGTAGGGATGCGGCAGAAGTTGTCTAATAGCAACTTTCCAAACCATCCCTTCCTACAAAGGGGTTGGCACAGTAAATGTTTATTTTGCTTCCATTTCATTATTAGGCGCTCCTTTCATTTATGTACGAACCCTGGAAGATCAGTTAAAAATCGCAGCAAACATGGATTTGTAAATTTTGCACGACCTTGCCTTGACAGTTAGGAAGAAATCAAAGTAAATAAGTTCAAAAGTCCGCATTCAATTGTCCGTCAGAAAATTTTTCAAAAAAAAATTTAATTTACCAAGGAGGCCGATTAAATCGGTATTCAAATGAAGAGACACGCACTTTTTTCCTTAGCTATTCTATTATTTCTTGCATGCAGCCACCAACAACTGCTAATTGCGGCAGCACTCCCTTCGGAAGCCTTCAAAGTAGAAGGGAAACAGGTAACCGTGTATACCACTGCGGCCAGTACAACTTCCAAACTGACCCTTACAGAGACCGTCCCATTCAAAGAACAAATCCAGCCCAGGGAAACACAAACTTGCATTTTTACTGATCCTACTAAAACATTTCAGACATTTCTGGGCATAGGTGGAGCGATAACTGATGCAGCGGCAGAAACTTTTGCGAAGCTTCCCGAAGCGAAGCAACAGGAGCTTTTGAAGGCTTATTATGATGCCAAAGAAGGAATTGGTTATACTCTGGCACGGACAAATATTAACAGTTGCGACTTTTCAAGTGACAGTTATACTTACGTCACAGACGGAGACAAGAAGCTTGATTCATTCAACATTAAACATGATTTACAATTCCGCATTCCACTAATAAAGAAGGCGATTGCTGCCGCCGGCGGCAGGTTGACCTTGTTTGCCAGCCCATGGAGCCCCCCTGCCTACATGAAGGACAACAATGAAATGCTGCACGGCGGAAAATTGAAGCCCGAATATTACCAAACATGGGCTGAATACTACACCAAGTTTATCAAAGCATACGAGAACGAGGGCGTTCCAGTCTGGGGTTTTACCATTCAAAACGAGCCAATGGCCACCCAAAAATGGGAATCGTGCCTTTATACTGCTAATGAAGAACGTGATTTTCTAAAAAATTACCTGGGACCCACGATTGAAAAAGCAGGGTTCGGAAATAAAAAAATACTAGTCTGGGATCACAATCGTGATCTGATTTATCAACGAGCAAGCGTCATCTTCGATGATCCGGAGGCTTCAAAATATGCCTGGGGAATTGCATTCCATTGGTATGAGCCCTGGAGTGGCGGTGAGCCAATGTATGATAACGTCGCACTTGTTCATAATACATACCCGGATAAAAACCTTCTTTTTACTGAAGGCTGTGCAGAAAGCTTCGATGCTAAGCGTTATCAATATTGGGGACTTGGGGAATCATATGCCCGCTCAATGATCCATGATTTTAATAATGGAACCGTTGGATGGACCGATTGGAATATATTGCTGGATGAAATCGGAGGCCCAAATCACGTAAAGAACTACTGTTTCGCTCCTGTACATGGTGACACCAAAACCGGCCAGTTAATATTTACTAATTCATATTATTACATTGGGCATTTTTCCAAATTTGTCCGGCCAGGTGCAAAACGAATTTTGAGTGCTTCAAGCCGAAGTAAGTTATTAACTACGGCTTTCTTGAATGAAGATGGTAAAACTGCTGTGATCGTATTGAATGACGGCGATCGACAAGTAACTTACTACCTGTGTGTCGGGCCTAACGCAGCTAAAATCACAAGTTTGCCACACTCAATCCAGACACTCATTTTTTGAGGCCACCTAAACTTTTGACGCAGCCTCCAAATTTCCATGATCCGGGAATATGGAGGCTTCGGAAGAAGTATGCTTCTGGCCAGAATGCAATCAATTTGATTGCAAATATTTCTGATAGTCTCCGTATAATTTGATTGCAAGCTCGTTACCAGAGTTAGGAGACAGATAGTGGTTGAAATCAAAACAGATTATTTTTTTCCCAAATGACCCTTCGGAACTAATTTGTTTGGAAATTCTTTCGATATTTCCCGACCTGAATCCTGATGAGTTTGTTTCCTTGTCTTTGTATGCTTCAAAAATTTCAACATTAACCCAGAATTCAACACCCTTATCCTGGCAAGCTTCGGAAACAGCCTTTAAGTCACTGGAAATTTTATTCAACCTTCCGCTGGAACAACCGACACCATCCTGCAAAGCACAGATATCAACTCCGGCACGATCAAAGAGAGTTTCAAAAAACTTCTTGAGATGCCCGGAAGGCATGGACACAGGAAACTTCGGAACCACAGCCGTATAGGGGGATATCAAAACCTTAAGGTCGGGTTTAACACTTTTTGCCGCCTGGGAAATTTTTCCATAGAACTCCCCTATTAAAACTGCAGATGCAAGTGAGTTTTCTTCATATGGAATATAGAGTCCTACAAACGATTTGTGAGGTGAAAATTGTTTTACGAGGATTTTTGTGTAGTCAGCTACACAATTGCCTTGACTGGAAATGTACCAGGGATTGAACCCATTCAAATACCAGCCATCTTCATTCAAAGCGGTACCAATAAAAACCTTCATGCCAATCTTATCAGCTACACCAAGGAGTATTTCAGTCGCTTTGGAAAAATTGGTTCCACTACTTTGATTACTCTGAATGATCACGGTATCCATGCCTATGTCACGCATTGCTGACAATTCTTTTAGCCAATCAGACTCATCTTTATCATTATCTGATCCCCAAAACTGAAAAAAACCTCCCGTAATTCTTTGAGACTCAGGTTTCAAGATAACAGAATTTTCAACAGTGGGAATCTCTCCGGAGGGATTCGCATTTTCGGCAGAGATATTTGTGGGGTTTCCACTTAAATTGTTGTCATCAAAGGGCCCTGAAAATAAAGAAATAGACCCCAAAAAGAGAAAAAGAAAAAAGATAAAAGGGAAAGAAATCTGCAATTTTCTCAGCATAAAAATTTCCCGCAAAATTAGCAGATATCGATTTGTAAAAGGTTGTACAACAGTGATCAGGATAGAATTTCTGATTGAGGAATGTGTAAACATTCTGAAAATTTGTAAAAAATCCATGATTTTTTCACCTTCCAATTTCAGTAAAACCCCAATTTTTTCAATCACTAGAGCTTCTTGCAATATTGTGGAAAATTCGCACACTAGCTTTGAAGAAATTCAGTGTTAATAATTGTTGTGAAAATTTTCGCAAACAAGATTTCGCTAATTTTGCAAGAGCCTCAATATATTGATTTAAGTATCATCGATAGACGCAAAAACGTCAACTAAGTGTCGTTTAGCACAAAGCAAGCCCATTTTACCATCGATACTTTCAATTGAAGCATGTCTCAGATATATTCGGGAATGCAAAACACTATCCAATAGCAAATTTCCAAAACTGTCCAAAAGCCTACTGAAACTCAACTGAATTAAAGATGCACAGCGAAAAAAAGAAATAATACTTGACTTATAAACCTGCACCAACGCAAGCGAAGAAAATTTGGAAAAATAATTTTTCGCATTTTTTTTTGGAATTGTATGATTAATTGCCAATGTCAATATGAATTTTCTCTTTGTTGCTGAAGATGCATTAAAGTATTGCAAAATGCCTTCCCATAAGATAAACTTCAACGGTCCTTTCGGGACAATTTTCAACAAAAGGATAAATGATCATGCACGTTTTCAGAACCCACAAATGCGGAGATCTGAGAATCTCCGATGTTGGAACACAGGTTCGCCTGTCTGGATGGGTCCACCGCAAGCGTGACCTCGGCGGGCTATTGTTTGTTGATCTGCGCGATGTTTCCGGAATCACTCAAATAGTAATAAATCCTCAAACGCCTGCTCACTCAATTGTTGACCAAGTACGCGTTGAGTCAGTGATTACCATCACAGGAAAAGTGTTGAAAAGACCTGATGAAAACGTGAATAAAAAAACTCCAACTGGCGAAGTGGAAATAGAAGCTGAAACGGTAGAAGTCCAAAGTTCAGCAGACGTGCTCCCATTTCCCGTGGCTGATGAAGCTAACGTCCCTGAAAACACAAGACTCTCTTACCGATTCCTCGACTTGCGAAGAAAAAAGCTCCAGGAAAACGTCATTTTGAGATCGAAAGTAATTTCGAGCCTCAGAAGAAGAATGATAGCTCAGGGATTCAATGAATTCCAGACACCTATTTTAACAAGTTCCTCCCCTGAAGGAGCACGCGATTATCTTGTTCCCAGCCGCCTTTATCCGGGAAAATTTTACGCGCTTCCCCAGGCTCCCCAGCAGTTTAAGCAATTATTAATGGTTTCTGGATTTGATAGATATTTCCAGATCGCTCCCTGCTTTCGCGATGAAGATGCAAGGGCAGATCGATCACCTGGTGAATTTTACCAACTCGACATCGAAATGTCATTCGTAACACAAGACGACGTTTTTAACGCAGTAGAAGGTGTCCTGGAAGGCGTGTTCAAGGAATTCACCGATTGGGAAGTCACTCCCCCACCCTTCCCGAGGATCCCTTTTGACGACGCAATGCTTCATTATGGTTGCGACAAACCGGATCTACGCTTTGATCTTCAAATTGAGGATGTTTCAGACATATTCGCAAAATCAGAGTTCAAAGCATTCAGAGGAATAGTTGAAAACGGTGGAGTAGTTAGAATGCTCGCCCTTGAAGGCATTTCCGACAAATCTCGAAAATATTTCGATGATCTGGAATCCTTTGCAAAAGAACAAGGAGCAAAAGGACTCGCAACGCTAATCTTCACATCATCCGGAGAAATCAAAGGGACCCTTGCAAAACCTCTGAGCGCTTCCGATAAAGATGCTCTCAAGGAAAAAGCCAAGGCAAGCAATGGCTATACTCTCCTTTTTGTAGCTGACGAAAAATCTTTAGCAGCTTCAGTAATGGGAAAAATCAGACTTAAACTCGCAGATCTACTTGAACTGAGAAAGCCGAAATCCTACAAATTCTGCTGGATCACAGATTTCCCAATGTATGAACGAGATAAAGAAACAGGGGAAATAATTTTCAGCCATAACCCGTTTTCAATGCCCCAAGGCGGCATGGAAGCCCTCGAAACCAAGGATCCACTGGTAATAAAAGCTTTCCAATATGATATCGTTTGCAATGGCATCGAACTCAGTTCAGGTGCAATCAGAAATCACAGGCCGGACATCATGTACAAAGCATTCGCAATCGCCGGTTATTCCCAGGAAGAAGTCGACCGAAAATTCGGCGGAATGATCCGAGCTTTCAAATTTGGCGCTCCGCCACACGGGGGATTGGCGCCGGGAGTAGATCGAATGGTTATGTTGCTCGCAAATGAACCAAACATTCGAGAGGTCATTTCTTTCCCGATGAACCAAAATGCCCAGGACTTATTGATGAATGCTCCTTGTGACGCAACAGTAAAACAATTACAGGAACTACACCTCCGAATAGTATAATACCAATCCCACGAAATAATAACGTAACTTCTCCTACGGTTTATGGTCCCAGGGGCTAGATCGAGCCTACCAATTCGCGTGATTACTTTTAATATTGGTATAACAACCTACAATCTTAATAAGGGAGTCTAAAAATCGTTGGTTTTCCCTAGTCTGAGCGGAGTTGAAGCTGATCGCTTCGGCTTCGCTTATAAATTGTGAAATATTTGGTTTGTCAAAGAGAATTCCTTTCCTCAGGACAAACGGGAACTTTTAAGCAAATCGCCATTTGAAGCACTTCTCAACAAACGGTGGTTTCGACTCCGCTCACAAGTTGTGAATAATTTACTGACTCGCAAAAGTACAACCCATGAGAATGTCACCGACAAACAATTGTAATATTTTTCACTTCCATTGTTAGGCAATATTTCACATCTTCTCAGTCACCGGCAGACATATAACCCGGTCCTTCAGACTGTCGGAAAACCCCTAGAAATGGATAATTTCATGTACCAACCCGTTTTTTCGCTCCGCTTTCGCGCATCAAATCAATGTCGTTTTGTACCGAATTCAATGTGCCGAACTTTTTCGACAGTCTCGTTGAGGGGAACCGAAACGACTATTGGAAAATGTATACGTTTGCTTAAACAAACTGTATTCGAAAAACCTTTTGAAAATCATGGATTGAGCATTTTATGAGCGCAATATTCGGTAGGATAAATTTCAATGGCCAGCCAATTTCAGCAGAAACTGTTGGAATATTATCTGAAAAGATGTCCATGTGGGGCCCTCAAGGAATTGAAATTCTCTCACGAATTGACTTTTTTCTGGGATATGCTTGCCAATCTTTTGATTACGAATCAAAATATGCGAAAATGCCTCTCGAAAACAGGAATTCAGGCCAAGCAATGACAGCCTCAGCCCGCTTGGATAATAGAGCTGAACTTCTGAAAATTTTTGGAATTTCTTTTCCGGAAAGTTTTCACGTTTCGGATGAAAAACTGCTCTTTTTGAGTTTCGAAAAATGGGGAAAAGAAACCCCTGCAAAATTGCGCGGGGATTGGGCATTTGCACATTGGGACTATCGCCAAAAGAAGCTTTTTCTTGCAAGAGATCAAATTGGAAATACAGGATTGTTCTACACCTATCAGCAGGGGTGTTTTATTTTTTCAACTGACCTTGCAATGATTGCCGAGATGCCTGGCTTTAAGTGCCAGCTTGACGAAGAAGTTCTGGCAAAGCATCTTTCCTTTCATTCGCCTTCCCCGGAAAAAACGATCTGGAGAAATATTTTTTATCTTCTCCCCGCACATTTTTTGCAAGCTGATTCCAGCGACTTTAAGACTACCAAGTATTGGGACATTCAGTCCGTAGAATCATTGAAACTGAATTCTCCGGATGAGTATTTTGAACGATTCAGAGTCTTGTTTAAAGCTGCTGTAAATCGTCGTATGAGTTCTTCAAAACCTATTGGGACACAACTCAGCAGTGGTCTGGACTCTTCAGCTGTAACAGCATTGGCTGCTGAACAAGCTCTCGCCCAAGGCAGAAAAATTTATGCTTTTACTTCTGTTCCTATTTTCCCGGCAGACCACCTTGCACCTGGTACAATTGCCAATGAATGGGCAATTGCACACACTCTAGTAGACAAATATCCAAACATTGAACATATCCCGATCCGAGCTGATGATATTTCCCCAATCAAAGCCCTACGTGAAAACGTAAAAATTCACAAAACCCCATTTAGTGCCATAGGAAATTACTATTGGGCCTATTCGCTTCATTTAACTGCCCAAAAACTTGGGATTGCAAATATGCTTACCGGCCAACAGGGGAATGGTGGAATTTCATGGAACGGCGGACGGGATCGAATTTTTTGCCTGTTCCATCAAGGAAAATGGACAGAAGGATTACGTTCTCTGAAAAAAACCTGTTCATTCGAAAATATCGGTTGGTACCGAGCATTCAAAGCTCATATTCTTCGCCCACTTCTTAAGCCTTCGATCGATGGGTTCACAGCCTTTTTTTCCAAAAAAAAGTATCCTGAGGAAGGATTTTCCGCTATAAATCCAGCTTTTTCAAGAAAAATGGATCTCCCCCAAAAAATTCCGAAATTTGAAAGGAATGGTTTCCTTTCACCCGACGAAGAAAGGGAACGGACGATAACGCCAAATGCCATTGTCGGAGGACCAATCCACCAGAAAATCGGAGCTTTTTTCAAAATGGGAATATGGGATCCAACTGTAGACCTGGATTTACTTGAGTTTTGCCTGGCTGTTCCCAATAAAATTTTCAATTACAGCGGTGGAAATCGAATGCTTATCAGGCAAGGAATGGAGGGAATCCTGCCTCCGGAGATTCAATGGAATCCCAAACGGGGCAAACAGGCTGTTGATATCGTTCCAAGGCTACTTTTAAAACCCAACGAGGTGGAAGACGAAATCTTCAGAATTAGCCAATCAAACGCAGCAATAGAATACCTTGACTTTACAGCCATAAAAGTTGCCTGGGACAAAATAAAAAAAAGCCAGGGAAACCTGCCTCATTCCAGCGAAGTACTTCTGTTATTACGCGGATTACAGATAGGTATTTTTCTAGAGCAACTAGTCGATTAAGAGATTCCTGAAAATTGAACAATTTCTATCAACCGATCAAATCATATTACAAGATTCTCAACAAAAATCAGAAACTTCCATCGCGGTCGTAAGCAAATTCCGCCTAATCTGGGTTTCTTTTTATGCCAATATTAGGTAGAATTCTGCTCAACGGCCCTGTTCAGACTGTCGGAAAACCCCTAAAAATTGGATAATTTCATGTACCAATCCCTTTTTTCGCTCCGCTTTCGCGCATTAAATCAATGTCACTTTGTACCGAATTCAATGTACCGGGCTTTTCCGACAGTCTCGTTAGAAGCGGTGGAAAAATCTCGGCACATTTTATTCGGCACAAAACTCCCCGCTTCTGATGCGTAAAAGCGGGGCAAAAATTTGGGTGGGCAAATTGAAATATCCAAAGTAGAGTATTTTTCGAAAGCCTCGTTAGGCAGAGCGTAAGGGCAGCCTGGCAGGGCTGGTGAGCAGGCTTGCTGCTCACGACCACGTTAAGCGGGCGGCTTGCGGTCGGCTTAACATAACTTTGCCACTTCCCAATATCAATTTTCGATCGAAAGTATTATAATTTCCACTATATTTATTGGTAAAATAGTGATAATCAAAAATAAATGAGATGGAATGGAAAAAATTTACAGAGGGATAACCTAATTCAAGGAGACCAAGTGTTTATGAGAAAAATTTACTTTTTACTAATCGTCTTTTTTTTGATTCACTCTGTTTCAGGTGCTCAATCAAAAGAAAATCTTGAACAATCCGGGTTTGCCAAAAAAGAACTTTCTGAATATCAAAAAGCAGCAGTCGATCGATTCTTGCGCTACGTAGCAATTGATACTCAATCGAAAGATGACGTTGCAAGCATCCCAAGCACTCCCGGGCAAATGGAGCTTGCGAAAACCCTCAAAAAAGAAGCTATTGAAATAGGCCTCTCGGATGTTCGCATGGATAGCCATGGATATGTGTATACAGTTCTCCCTGCCAACGGTGTAAGGAATCCTGAAAAAATACCCACCATCGGTTTTATTTCACATATCGATACTTCAAGTGATGTCGAGGAAACGAAGATTCATCCTAAGGTTCATGAGAATTATCAAGGTGGTGATATCACTCTGTCTGAAAAAGAAGGCTCAAAGATCGAAGCGGCTAAAAATCCATGCCTAAAAACTTGTATCGGATCAGCTATTATAACCACTGATGGAACTTCACTGCTGGGAGCTGATGACAAGTCCGGCGTTGCTGAAATCATGACCGCCATGGAATACCTTATTAAGCATCCGAAAATTCCGCATGGGACAGTCAAAATTGCCTTCACACCTGACGAGGAAGTCGACAAAGGTCCTGCCGGTTTTGATTTAAAAGGATTCTGCGCCAGTTTTGCCTATACCGTTGACGGGGGCGAGGATGGCGAGATCAATGATGAAACCTTCAATGCCGCTTCTGCGATTGTCTCTTTTCATGGAAAAAGCAGCCATCCCGGCTCTGCCAAAGGAGCAATGGTCAACTGCCTTTTTGCAGCAGCCCACTTCCTTGACATTATTCCTTTGGAACAACGTCCCGAAAATTCAGACGAAAGACAGGGATTCCTGTATCCTTATGAATTGAACGGAGGCACAGAGAAAGTCGAAGTAAAAATGCTGATTCGTGATTTTGAATCGGTACAACTTGAAACCAAAAAGGAATTCATTCGGAATCTGGTCAAACAAACCCAGAAAACCTTTCCTCAAGTGAAAATCGATGTGGCTATTGAAGACACCTATAAAAACATGAAAACGATTTTAGCTTCCTTCCCTTTTGTATTATCATGCGCAGAAGAGGGCATGAAACGCGCCGAAGTAACTCCAAAAAAAATGCCTATCCGTGGTGGAACTGATGGCGCCGATTTTTCTTTCATGGGACTCCCGTGTGCGAATATTTTTACTGGTACACACAATGAACACAGTCGTGAAGAGTGGATAGCCGCAAACAGCATCGGAAAAGCTGTAGAAACAATCGTAAACATGGTTTGTATATGTAGTGAAAAACCTGAATTTTTCGGAACTTCCGGATCCAATTAATAATGTTTTTTTGACCCTGCAATGAATGGCATCAAGTTAAACCGGAGTTCCAAACGCGGTACATTGATAGAACTCTGATTGGAGCAGTGCAAGAATGAGAAATTCACGTTGAATCAAAAAAGGCCCTGTCCATGTGAACCTTCTGATGCTCTCCGGGGATCATGATCTTCAAGGCATTGCATGGACCGGTTTTTTGGGGAAAAATAGGTTCAAACAATCATCCTACTTGTGCTTTATGCCCTTTTAGACTTGGAACTTCGGGTCAGAAGCTGTCGAAAAATCTCGGTACATTCTGTTCGGTACAAAGTGGCTCGCTGTTGATGTGTAAAAGCGGGGCAAAAATAGGGTGGGTACATTAAAATATGCAAATTTGGGTATTTTTCGACAGACTCGTTAAACCGCGGCAAGTATAACAGATCACTGGAATACACAGAGATATAGCCCGTGGCGCGTGGGTTCTTTCATTTTCGTCGATTTTGGTCTTCGTAACGCATATTTGAAGAATGAGGGTTAGGAACAAACCCTTTTTCAGGAGCTTCAAAAAACCTTTGGGGAGTTCTTTCCCATTCATATCTTATCGTATATCTGATTGAAGGATAGTTTTCCGGCTCATAATCAACTGTTTTTACCGGAGAATACTCACTTTCACCATAACCTGTTCCTGGAACTGAGGAATGAATCATACTCGGGGAACAGCTTGAATCGGTTCTTGCTTTTTCGGAACCTTTTGCCCCTGAGGGAACTCCGCCAAAGTCTTTTTTCTCATTAAAAAAAGGTTGGTTTCTAATGTACAAGTTTTCTTTTTCGGCAAACCCTGCAATCGAAATCTGCCCAATCTGAGAGGTATCACCAATCTGCCCAACATATGAATCTTCAGCATCTGTGAAATAGAAACGGTTTATTGAATTCATACCCGCTCTCCAACCTGAAAAAGTGCCGGACCCTCTGGGCAAAAGAACATACATGGATTCTGACGAACTCCCGGACGACCGCTCTCCGGAAATGATATTTCTTCCATCGACAGCTATTACCAATCCTATTCGTTCCGGTGAATTGTTTGTAATCATTATTTTATACCGTTCGCCTCTTCCGGCACGCACAACGCCACTGCAATAAGTTGATCGGCAACTATCACACAAACCATACGCCGTCGTAATAGGAAGAACGCCTCTCGTATCGCTGATTATTTCAACCAGAATGTCACTTCGCTCTAATGCTCCAGCTTCGAGAACCAAAGAAAAAGATGAAAGCGAAAGGAAAAAAACGGTACAAACAATCAATAACCTCATGAAATTGTCCTCCCTATTCAATCAGATTTCAGTTTTGTACTAATTCTAACAAATGTCTAATCCATTGCATTTCGTTACATAGACAAGGATTCTAAATTCATAAACCCATTCGGTAATACTCGCCATAAACACTGATCGGCCATCTTCTTGAGGCCTCTTCACCGAACCACATCACTTACTCTGTATTTCTTTTTATTATTGTTATTATAACCTCTTTTTTTGAAGATTTCCTCTTTTGTACCAAATTTCCCATCACTGATGGGGGTTCCTACCCGTTTGTGTTATCATCGAGGAATCATCATCCTTCCCTGGCCGAGGCCATTATCAATTTTTCCCCGTCGCCTTTTGCATTCGGCTAGCATCATTTTTTGCTCCTTTCCTTCTCTGTATTCCTGAGAAGCCATTCAAGCGCATGTTTTTTCATCCGAGAAAAGAGAATTTTCCCTTTCTCAGCGTCTGCCCAAGACGGGTACCCTTGGTTTCCTGGTGCCCCTTCAATCGCTTCTATCTTTTCATGAATCAGATAAGGTTTAAAATCCTCAAAAGGTGTTTCAAAATCTTGTATTTCAGCACTTCTCACTTTCTCCCGAAATAAATACATCATCACCGAAGTTTCTGCTTCACAGGCATGCTTCGCCCCGTGTTGCTTTTCCAAAACACCTGTCATGTCAAAGTCATACAACTCTAATACCACTACCGTTTCTGGGTCGCTGGCTTCAAGCGCTTCAATATGATGAGGATCCCCGTGCGCAGAGAGCACAAAGAATCGCCGAAACCCCTGCTCTTTCCACCATTTCAGGAGTGATCCAAAAAAACCTTTCAGTAGTTCCTTCGTGGTCGAACATGTTCCGGCATACCCCCGGTCACACGGCAAATTCACCCCATAATTGAGCGTAGGCCCCACAAGCATGCCCGCCTCTTCGGAAAGATACTCGGCCAGTTTGTCCACGACTAGTGTATCGGTATTCAACGGAAGATGTGGCCCATGCTGTTCACATGTCCCAATGGGCACAATCATTTGCCGATTCGACCTGAGATATTCTCCAACCTCTTTCCATGTAAGCTCATCTAATCTCATTCAAACACCTCCAGACAAAAAATGATCAATATGCAACCGAAAAGTTATACCAACTCCAATTAATTCGTTCGTGGAAGCCATTTAACGCGACAGGTCGATCTGACCAGGTCATCCGTTAAATTGTTCCAATTTGAAACCCCAGCCTGAAAAATGTTTTCGATCTCTATAAAAATACTTTTACCCAGGAAATTTTCTTTTATCCATTCCCATAGCCTTTCCACCGGGTTCAATTCAGGTGAATATGGCTGTAAGCGATGCTACGTGATGTTGGATGGAACCTTCAAATCGTTCGATTTTTGAAAACCAGCCTGGTCCCACACAAGTAAAGCATGAACATCATCGGGAAGGCTGTTACTAATCAGTTCTAGTTGAATATTCATTACTTCTGTGTCCAAGTTTTCAGAAACGGGAACAGTAATATTAGGCGATTTTTCATGAATTATTGCTCGACATAGTCTTTGTTTCTGGTTCTTGTCTTTCTGGTTTTTCCCTTCGTGAGGTTGGTGCCGTCCAAGATATAGGTGGTGACTTCCTCTTCGATGATCGGACTACCTGACTGACTTTTCAGGGATTTGATGATCCATGTCCCTAACAATCGAGCCATCAAACTGAGCCTTCCCTTTGATTCGAAGGATGAATTCCTCGAAGACAGCCTGAAAAGGAAGTAAAGAACTAAAAAAAACATTCTTTTAAACAAACTCCGCTGCGAGGAACTATCATCGGCTTGTTGAAGCCCCTATCCATCCGGAAAAAAATTTCATCAAACCTGGCCACCTCGATTTCATTTCGAGCAGCCGTTATCCATTTATGAAACCACAATCCGCGAGCTAAATCAAGCCTGCTATACGCCTCCGACATTGGAAGACCACTCGAAGCTACCTGTGAGTGATAGCGATTCAGGTTCAGCGACTGGTTGACATTACCCACAGACGGGAGAGATCCGCTTCGAAAAACGTTCCAAACCTCAAACGCGCATCCAAAACCCCTTGGCCAAAACCCTTCGAAGAGACGCTCAAACACTACTGGCACATCTATTCGGTCGAATAATACCAATTTCAATTA
Organism: Candidatus Rifleibacteriota bacterium; assembly: GCA_015233565.1. Lineage (GTDB taxonomy): Bacteria > Muiribacteriota > Ozemobacteria > Ozemobacterales > Ozemobacteraceae > JADFXM01. Next base: position 13,834 of record JADFXM010000068.1, on the reverse strand, counting down.
GTTCGTTCATCCGACCTATTTCGTGCTTCAGGTCTGGGTAAATAGGAGTTGGGTCTGGCAAAAATGAATGCTAAATGAAAATGAAGATGTGGAAAAACAAGATTGCGAAACCAAAGCTTTTTACAGGCTTGCAGAGCAATTGAAGGAAAGATTGCCAAAAACAAAAATTCTGCTCATTTTTGACGGTCTTTACGCCAAAGGTCCTGTTTTTTCAATTTGCGAGAAATATCACTGGAAGTATATGGCAATTCTAAAAGATGGAAGTATTCCTAATTTAACCCGGAAATTTGAAGCATTACTTGGGTTAGAACCTGGAAATTGCAGAAATGAATTGCCGCCAGAAGATTTGCATCAAGTGCAACCAAGGTTGGCAGCTCAGGAACCACACATATTTCATTCGGGTGATGTCCTCTGTAGATTGAACAAGTGTATGTAAATTGGTCTCAAGACAGAATCTAGCGCAATGCATTTTCATATTCAACGAAAACGCCTTCTGGAATTGTTTTTAGCCAAAGATTATTGCTTACTCTAAAGGAAGCCTGACCTTAAGCGAGAAGAAGCAAATTCCTATCTCGGATCATCAGCTGATACAGAAATTTGTGATATTATTCTCAATTGAGAAAAATGTTGTCACAAAAATTAAAGCCTTACCGTCCTTATTTTTAGATCGTGGAAATATTACCAAAGATCTAACAGGAGGAAAAATATGTATAGGAAATTTTTCGTCATTATGGTCTCGGTGAGTTTCTTCTTCGGAATTGAAAGCGTGGCGTTTGCTCAGGCAGCCCTTATGAATCTTGTCGCCGCAAATATCATGCAAAAACAGCAACAAAACGCGTCACGACCTCCATTACCCGCTGCAGTGGCCGCCACTATAAGTGATGCAATGGGTAGGGCACCAATTCAGAGTCAGCGTCATGGCGCCTTCAAACCGGGAATATTATGAATTTGGCGATGAGTTCTTCTTTTTCGCAAACAATGGTATTACCGAAAAATATTATGTTGGCAGCGATTGACGAAGTTAAACTAAAACTTACAGACACAGCTTCCATACATTTTTTACCAAATTCAACCTTCAAACTCTCTGAACGAGCTGTTGATTTTCAAGGAATCGCCTCTTTTAAAATTGCTCCTACTACACAATCTTTTCAAGTTTTGACTCCTAGCGTTGAAGTCACGGTAATAGGCACTGAATTTCTTGTAGCAGCTTCCACAAGCGCGACTATTATCGATCTGATCCAAGGAACTGTCACCCTGAAAACGAACGCCGAAAAAATAATTTTGAAAGCCGGAAATTCTGCCTTTGTGAGTAAAGACGCTCCTATTAAAGTTTTTCCGACTACAAAAAAAGTTACAGATTATTCATTGCCTGAGCTTAATAAAAACTTCAGTAATGTGTTCAAGAACATTTCATCAGATTCAACTTTCCTCCAAAAACATTCACATACGGCAACTGAAATGAGCGCTATTACCCTACAAGCTTCTTCGACCTTTTCATCACCTGTTTTAACCTCATCTTCAGTTTTAAGTTCTTCCGATCGTCCTCAAGTTTCCTCCATTCCCTATGATACGGAACTTCCAACAAGTGGGGCAACAGGATCTAACCCCACAGAAGTGCTTGGACAATGAGTAAATTGCTTTTCATTTCCGGTCATCGCCATGGAAGTTTGATTTTCAGCATTATGATCGGAACACTATTTGTTTTGGGAATTCTAGCAATCTCTCTTAATTATTCCATGAGTGAAAAATCGTTGTTCATTTATGGCCATTCAAATTCCCTCCTTCTTGACATGGCGGCGATGGAAGTCACAAATCAGGTTTTTTCAGCAATTGGAATGGAACTGCGAAACCCGGACAGTCCTTTATTTCTCAAAGTTTTGAAAGCAAAAAAAGAGGATTTTCCAATATCGATTTCCCAAGTTTGGCCAAGTTCTTTTGATTTTCAGAACCGACAAGACCTTCCCAAATTCAGTTCCTCTATACAAGCGCAGTTCACCGATGCTTCCGCTCTTGAAAATAACTCCTGGAAAGATCCTTGGGAGAAATTTTTTTGCATTTCAGTTCAAATTCATCTGGAAATTAATGTAAGCTCGTTACGAAAAATGAAAAAGATATATAAATTTTCACGGCTGGCAAAAATTCACAGCCTCGTATTACCAATAGTTTCAAAATTTACATTATTTGTTAAAAACCCTGAGCCTTCAGATGAAAGCAGCGCAGGCTATAATTGCTTTCGGAATACAATCAATGGCGCCTCTCTTCAACCAAAAAACCCAAACAAAGAAGTTGAGGCGCCACTCATCCTTTTTAACAGCCCTGAAAAAAAAATGATTGACTTAAAAAAAGCCGGGTACATTTTTCTGGGAGGAGATAATAAAATCGACTTGCAGCTAACAAACGGCGCCGACACTACGAATGGTGAAACTTTTCATTTTTACCCAATAAATAAACTAACCGGAGAACCACCCTTGTTTGATGTTACAATGTTGCCAAACACCTTTCAAAAGACCGTTTCTCTTGCAAGTGGTTCAATTCAGGGAAGACTTGGCCTTCAACAGACTTTTTTTGGATTTTATGATCAAGACAATTGTACTCCGCCGAATTCTATGAATACCGAAAACTCTCTCAGCCTCTTTTTTGAACGAAATCCCCCCCGCACCATGGATTCATCATGTCTTCATTTGTTCGGATCAATGACTAACCCCACACCTGCACTCGTTGTTGGGAAGGTATTCCAAGCATTCGCCGCCTTCTCCGGGCTAACTATCGACATCGATAATGATGGGCGTCCGGACGGACTTTTGAGTCTTTTGAAACAACCCGTTGGAATGCAGATCCTTTCAAACTCCACAGGTATATGGGATCTTATTTCAATCCCATCAAGTTTTTATTCCCGTAAAACTAATAGTACTTACGGAATTGATTCAAGACTCACTCTGAAAGATATTTTTGTGACTCCTGGCACTTATTTGAATTATGCATCAACACTGATGTTTGAACCCTATAATAAAGCTTACGAAAATTTGACCAGTGAAAAAACTGATTTTCCGGCAGTTGGAAAATTCAGAGAGTTTAGTTTTGCCGGAGAATCTGTTCAAATCCCTTTTCAATTCCCAGGGAATAATTTTGAATTAAGTGTTCCTCAAGCAACAGTGGCTTTTAAACTGAATTTAAACACTCTTGAAACTAAAGATATTTTAACCAATCGAATAGATGAAACATTCGAAAACCAAGATGAATTTAATAAACGTTTCTTGATAGGCAGTTCATTAGATCTGAAAGGAAAATCTATCTTCATAAAGGATGGAGTGCTGGAATTACCTCCAAATCTGCAAGTCGTAAACCCAGGAATAATTGTAGTCCAAAAAGACATTCATATCAAAGGTAAAATTTTTCAAAATGATCCAAAACAGCCGCTTACTATTGTCTCTATGTCTGGAAACATTACCATCGACGGAATAAACGATGAAATTCAAGCGTATTTAATCGCACTTGAAGGATCGGTATTTTCAAACAGGAACGACCGATTAAAAATCGTTGGAGGAATCGCGGTGAAAACTCTCCAACCTCAGCAATGGAAGCGAGGTGGAACTATAACCTATGACCCGGTATTTGATTTCACGCAGAACAATCGTGAGAAATTTTATGTAGCTGCAATTGCTGATTGCTTTAATGAATGGGACATGGAAATCGAGAAATGAGAAAGAAACCGCTTTTGAGAAGGAAATCCGGAAAATTCACTCAAAGACACGGGATGACTTCAATTGAAATTCTATTAGTTCTTTTCGGATTTGTATCGGCTGCAATTTATCGATTCCTGTTTCAATATTCCAGAAGTTACATAATAAAATGTGGGAATATTTCTAATATATTTTTTTGCAGAAATATTTCAGACAAACCACAAATTCAGAATTCCTGGTATCGATAGTTTGCATTTTCTCGGAAAATAGCTTCAAAAGGTATTTTCCTGATTTTGGAATACTTTTCGGTTGGATTTTACCCTGAGACCAACATTCATAAAATTAAATCAGAAGATGCCTTCCAAAGCAACTTGGTGATTCAAAAATCGAAAAAATGGTATCAAATTTAAATCCCCGAGGTTTGGAAATCTGAAATTATTGAGAAGAAAATGAAAAAAAATATGTCACAAAATTGTTTACTTTCTGCGTCCTTATTTTTGAAAGGTAAAAACATAACCCTCAGGAGGAAATAGATGATTAACCCAAAAATCAGCTGCGTTGGCCTCATAATGCTTGGATGTTTGATCCATTCCGAGCTTAAAACTCAGAATAACGTGTTGCAGACTTCCGGTACCCATCCCAATAATACGCCGCTAACAGACGCTGAAAAGGCAATAGTAAAAGATGCCGAAAACAAAATTGAACAATACGCAAATGGGAAAGGATTAACAGTCGACCATGATCAGCTTGGGAGAATTCAGTTAAAAGATTCAAGCTGAAAACTCGTTCAAATTCCACTTCAGATGCTTCCTATCAATGTAATTACTGAAAAACGGGTTCAAGAATTTGCTGATAAAAATGGATACACCACTGAAAAAGATCCAACGGGCAAAACTATTGTAAAAGACAAAAACAGTAAATTCGTGCCGATTCCACCAGAAGTTTTTCAAGCGCAATTAGGAAATTTCTTTCCCCCAGGGCTTGAACTGGGGTCAGGCGTCCCCGATATCGGTCTAATCAAAGTTGTTATTTCCAAACCCTGTGATACAAATATTAAGAACCCACCTCAAACCCTCGGACAGTAAACATTTATGCTCAAAGTTGTAAAACATTGAACCCCACTTGGTTATCTAGTTAAGTTAATGTTGTTCTTTCAAAAATTCTAGTAATCTGAAAGGAAAGAAAAAACTCGCTTTTTGGGCATACAGGAAAATGCTTTCCCTGATGAAATATTGGAATGGTAACACTCCGGATAATATCCAAGCAGATCCCAACGTCATTTGCTACCGATTTTCCCTCGAAAATAACGGAGTTTCCAATCTTTATGTTATGTGGAAAAATCAAGCGGAAGCTGATGAAGTAACTCCTAGCGCGTTTGCCAATGTCGATCAACAGAGCAATCAAAATTCTTCCGGGAATGTTCCTCCTAACCAAGGATTCCCACCTCCCAATCAGGGATTTCAGCCTCCTAGCCAAGGTATTCAGCCCCCTACTCAAGGGATTCAACCTCCTAACCTTGGTTTCCCACCCCCTATTCCTCCTGGGGCGGATGGTTCAGGTTTTCTCCCCCCAGGACCTATGGGGTTTCCCCCCTTCGGACCACCTCCAGGCTTTGTGATGTTTCCTCCGATGGGTGGTATTCCCGGGCCTGCAGGAATGATTATTAACTCTGTCTTTTTCGTAGTTCAAAACTTGTTTCCCTGGATATTTCCTCCCAATCCTTTTGGACGAATGATTTTTCAACAAATCGTTTTTCCCAACCCGTTCATGATGTTTGGATTACGCGGCATGCCAAGTCCGTTTTTCCTGGCGCCTCCCCCAGAAATTGTTGGAGTTGAAATGTCTCCCACAACCTCAATTACAACCGTGAATACTGCCAGCGCAGCAATGCAGTATATTCAGCCAACTTCTGTAGCGTCAAATCCAACTCCAAATTCGGTCCTTGGACAATAGGATCGCTTATGAAACAACCCCCCGGTAAATTGCCGGGGTGTTTTTTCCAAACAATTTACATTGCCATATTTTACCAATTTCAAAAAAACGTGCGTACTCGCTGATACCTCGATTAAAACTATGAGATAATGGAACATCAAATTTTGGAAGATTAGTAATGGATGTTCCCAAGCAAGATTCTATGAAATTTCTAAAGCGAGTAATCAAGCTAAAAGAATTTTCAGAAATTCGGTACAAAACGACATTGATTTGATGCGCGAAAGCGGAGCGAAAAAACGGGTTGGCACATGAAATTATCCATTTTTAGGGGTTTTCCGACAGACTGAACCAGACTGTAAAAAAAATGTCCTGATTTTCATATTTTAATGTACCCACACATTTTTTCGCCTCGCTTTCTCGCATTAGCAGCGAGCCGCTTGTACCGAATAAAATGTACCGAGATTTTTCAACAGCATCTAATGGCATGATTTCAACTCCGAAGGGTCTTTGATATACAATGCACACTAAGGATTTGTTTTGACAATCCCGGAATACAGATTTCAAATACCAGTTCTTAAAATCAAGGTGGGAATAGTATCCAAAAGAATCATGAAATCAAGCAAAATGGAAAAATTTTCTATATAATACAAATCATATTCAATATGGCTGTGAATCGGAAGTAAAGAGGTCCTTGCGTAAACCTGCCAGAGACCGGTGATTCCAGGTTGCGCCTTGAGGCGTTTTTTTTCAAGCTCAGTGTATGTATTAACAATGAAAGGCATTTCAGGGCGTGGCCCAACCAGACTCATTTCCCCAACCAAAACATTCCATAATTGTGGAAGTTCATCCAGACCGGTTGATCTCAGCAGATTTCCAGCCCTGGTAATTCTTGAATCTCTGCGGTCTACCGGAGTGGGCGCATATGCTTCACTGTTGATAAACATTGTCCTGAATTTAAGGATGGTAAAAGGTTTTCCATCTTTTCCAATTCGTATTTGTCGGAAAAAAATCGGCCCGGTTGAATCCACCTTGACCAAAACTGATATTAAAATGAAAAGTGGGAAAAAAAGCAAAAGGAAAACGAATGAAACAACGATATCAATCATCCTCTTTCCAACGATGGTCAAACGCCTGGAAAGGGGAGAATCGATATCTATCATTACCATTCCATCAAAAAAACCACCGCTTAAATTTCTGAGGTAAATATTCCCAAAACTTGGAACCAAATGAATTCTAATGGAAGGATTTTCAGAGATTTCTCTGAATCTCCAGATTTGTTCGTAACTGACTGCATCGCCAAAATAAAACAAATCATCAAATCTCTCGCTTTCCAAAAGTCGACTTAAAGAATTTTCATCAATACAATCAGTCAGGTCTATTCCCAAAGACAGGTTTTCCCGAATTCTCCTTGAGAATAATTCTTTTCTTTCACCAAAGCCGATAATAATGGCTTTAGTTCTGTCAAACCCTTTTTCATGAAGTCTTTCCCGAAAACGGGATGTCAATTGTCGTCCAATTCCGCCAAGAAAGACAAATAACAACCAACTTAAAGACAAAATCAACCGTGAAAAATCATATTCTTTATAAAGGAAGCTGGCACACATCAAAAGTGCCATTAACCCAATTGAGGTTTTGAAGTGGAGCAAAAGCTCATCGATCCTGAAAATCAACAACTTGGGACGAAGTGCTCCCCCAACAGCCAGCAAAAGGTTCCACAAAAGCAATGCTGTAGTAAGAAGGAGTAGATATTGGCGGGGGTTTTCAATATAAGGGTCCACTATGAAAAACGAAGAAACCCTAAGTTGATATACGATAGTTCCGGACAGAATCATTCCAAGCATGTCAGAAAGCAGGGGCAGTAAAATTGAATAATTTACTGGAGGCATAACAAAATTCTAAGAAAGTACAATTGATTCGGCTGGTGGTAGATTAAAAAATCGCAGAGGCGAATTATTGGGGAAGTGAACGTGAATTCTATTTTCCATTGCGATTCGAATCACAAAAGAAGCTATACCAAAGGAACCCGACTATTATTGAGAAAAAAATAGCTGCTAAAGAAAACCAAAAGGGGCTTTCTGCCTCAGTAACTATTTTTTCAGAAGTTACAACCGGCTTAACTTTCGGTAAATCATTTCCTACTACTGGAGGTTTTATTTTTACTATTTCCGGAGCACGGTTAATTTCAAGTGAAATTCGCGGTTCAGGGAAAGTTTTCTCTTTCAGCTCTTCTTTATTGGCCTGATTTGCTAAATTAAGTGATGGTGAAAAAACATTGGACTTCAAAGATTTTGGAATCTGGGGAAACTCGCCCTTTTTTTCTGGGGCATCTTTTCCTGGATCTTCTTTGGAGCCAAGCTCCACGGGAATATCTTTTGCAAGTTCTTCGCAAAAGGAATTCACCCCGGCAGTCTGGCTTTTTGGAAATGGGATTCGAACTGCACTCAATGGTTGAGTCTTGTGGTTAATAGTCAATGTAACTCCGGCTGGGGAGGGAGTATAGACTATCATTTTTACATCTTTTTTTGGCATCATGGCTACAACAGGATTATTTCCGTATTCCCGGGTGTAAAAAAACAAATTCAAATCAGTGAGGATCATCCAGAGCTCGCCAATCTTGCCTATCGGCCCTGAGGCCGAAGGAATAGCACCAATAATTTTTTCGCTCTCTGAAAAGAAAAGAGAGATCTCTCTGTTTACTGCTTCCGGAATACGATAGGCTTTTTCCTGTTCCACAGGCTTTATCTTACTAATAAATGCATTTTTAGGCAAGCATTTATGATATAATAAAAAAAATTTATTTTTTGCGAGGAAGAATGGACTTAAAAAACATTGATTGTCGACATTTCAAAGGCGACAAACCATGCCGGTTTTCTCAAAACAAAATGTGCCTTCCCTTCCAAAATCAAGATTGTCCAGCATTTGAACCGATTGAAAAAATGACTTTGATAATCAAACTTGGTGCACTCGGCGATGTCCTTAGAACCACCACTTTGTTGCCAGCTCTGAAAAAGAACGACCCGCACGGAAGCATCGTCTGGCTAACCTCCCCTGCCGCAGTTCCGCTCCTGGAAAACTCCGGAGTTTACAAAGTCCTCCCCTGGAACCTGGACTCAGTTCTATGGGCGGAAAATGTTCAATGGAACCGCGTAATTTCCCTTGACAAAGAAGAAGGACCAACCACATTGGCTTCCCGCGCAAGAGCTTCCCGCCGATATGGGTTTGGACGAAACAAACATGGTTTATTAATCCCTCTTTCAAGAGCAAGTGAATATCTTTTTTTACTCGGAATCGACGACCAGGAAAAATTCAGAATAAACAAAAAAACTTATCCCCATTTGATCGCTGAAGCATGCGATTTAGAATGGGGACCCAACCCATATGTTTTGAACCTGTCTGAAAAAGAGATAAATTGGGGAAATTCAATAATTCCAAATTCCAAGGAGCATCCTCATATTGGTTTAAATGTTGGCTCAGGAGAAGCTTTCGCCGGAAAAAAATGGCCGATGGAAAACTTCGTAAAACTTGCTCAACAATTAACTAATGAAGGTTTTGTGCCGGTTTTTCTCGGAGGCGCAAAAGAAAAAGACCTATACGAAAAACTAAAAAATGAAGGAAAAGCTCCCGGGCTTTTCCCAGGTTGTGAATTCTCTCTACGTGAATTCATGGCGATTGTTTCAAAGTTAAAAGCAATGGTGGCAGGCGACACCTTGGCCATGCATATTGGTATTGCCCTCGGAGTCTGGCAAGTAACTTTGTTCGGCTCCACAACAGAACGGGAGATTGAATTTTACGGAAAAGGGGAAGCATTAGTTGAAAATATTCCTTGCGCCCCTTGTTATAAAAGAGTCTGCCCAACAAAAGAAGAATGCATGAGCAAAATTTCCGTAGAAAGGGTTTTTGAGGCAATAAAAAGAGGACTCAATAATCGATGGTGACAAAATTCCAAAAACGAATCATAGTATTTATGCCCACTTACAACGAAGCTGGAAACATGGAAAAAATAATCGGTGAAATACTTTCACTGGAATGTAAACCGGATGTCCTGGTAATAGATGACCAATCCCCCGATGGAACCGGACAAATCGTTGAGAAAATTGCCGAACATGATCCACGAGTTCACTTCGTATCCCGCCCCGCTCCACGTGGCCGCGGCCTCGCCGGACGCGATGGGTTCACCTGGTTCCAGAACCATCCTGAATATGATGAACTGGTTGAAATGGATGCCGATTTCTCCCATCACCCAAGATTCATTCCCGGTTTAGTAGCTGCTCTGTGCGATTCAGATGTTGTAATCGGCTCCAGATTCGCCCCCGGAGGTGGAGAAACCGGGCGCCCTTTCTCAAGACAACTTATCTCCAAATTTGCAAACAAATATCTTAGCATCATTTTAAAAACTTCAGTCAAAGATTGCACCTCCGGATATCGGCTCTTTACCCAAAAAGCCTTGGCAGGGATTGACTTTTCGAAATATGAATCTGTTGGCCCGACCATTGTAACCGAACTCTTATTCGATTTAGTGCGCCGAAAGAGAAAAATCGCCGAATCCCCAATACTTTTCGAGGAACGTGCCTGGGGCGATTCCAAACTCTCCTGGAAAATTCTGTTGCGAAGCCTGATTTTCCCTCTGAAAATGCGGTTTAAAAAACTATTGAGTTAACTCAGGAGCTTCTTGCTCTGTTGCATAAAATTTGACATCGAACACAGAGAAGTTCAGGCATGATGATCATTGTGATATTTTTTGCAAATTTGAATTTGCAAATTGTGAAAGAACCTCTGAGGATTGACAGCTATTACCCATCAAAATTCTTTGAAACGTCCATTAACAAAACTTTGTTCTTCAAAAGATTGGCGAAAATTATTTTTCGAAAGCATTTATTTATCTAGGTCCCAAGCCTGATGGATAATTCCTGGAGGGCTGAATTACATTTTTATTAGCGGATTCTCGTTTTTTTACCTGACAATTTTGGGAAATTAGTTTTTAGCATGCTAATGAACCCCCCTGAAAGCAATTTGATGATGTAAAATGGTTAATAAAAGAAAATTTCAAAGAATTTAGAAAATTTAATTTTTTTGTATAGCAGGAGGAAATTATGTCATTGGTTTATGTTTTTATGGCCCAAGGTTTTGAAGAAATGGAACTGGTTATCACTATCGACATATTGAGAAGAGCTGGAATAGACGCAAAAGCTGTTTCAATTACCGACTCAACCTCTCCCATTATCGGCTCCAGAGGAATACCTATAACCCCGGATTTGAAAATAAGCGAGATGGATTTTTCCAAATGTGATTTGGTTGCACTTCCCGGTGGAATTGAAGGAACCAAGCGGCTTGCAGAATCTGATCAAGTCCTGGAGGCTGTAAAGAAATTCTATTCGGCTGGAAAATATGTAGCTGCAATCTGCGCAGGTCCAACAGTATTAGTAAAAGCTGGGATCCTTAAAGGAAAACGAGCAACCAGCCACCCCTCCGCCCAGGAATACATGCAAGGTTGTCTGTTTCAAACCCATCGAGTAGTCGTTGAAGACCGAATAATTACCTCACGTGCAGCTGGAACAACTTTCGAGTTTGCATTTAAACTAGTGGAGATACTCTCGGGTAAGGAAAAAATTCGAGAGGTCAATAAGGGAGTTCTTGCTATTCTTCCTGAGGCCCTTCCTGAATTGATGAATTGAAAACCAAAAGTGCTTAAGAATATCAAGTTGCGTTCAAACTGACTCAGAATTGATCTTTGTTAACCAATTATAACTTCGGTACCTTCGGTGAAAATTGAAGTTTCGAAAAACACGAATAAGTATCATCTTGAACGCAACTTGGTATAACAATTCCTTCTCAACCTCTTCGATTCTAAAATACAGATAATTTGGGATTTCTAAACTTAATCTCTGACTCAGTTCAATAACCAAAAACCATCGTTGAGCTGAGTCGCGGTGTTTTTCAATCAACCTTGCAATTGTCATTTGTAGAAAAAAAGCTTCTAAACACCTACATTCAGAATTCCTGGTATCGGAAACCTGAAATTTTGGCTAAAAATAGCTTCACAAGACATTTTTACAGGGGTTCGATTCTTTTTGTCATTGGGTTCATCTTGAGACCAACTTTTGAAAAAATTGCTCAAATTAATCTGATCAGAGCAAACTCACATTGATATTACCGGAAAAATGGTATCAGATTAAATCCTTAGGCAAGGAAATCTGACATTTTATTACTGAATAAAATTGAAATAAAAAAAAATATTTAAATTCTCCTTGCTTTTTTAATTCTTTCTCATACTTTCTTTTCCTTGAAGGAAAATTGTTACTGCAATAAATCCTTCAAGAGAAAAAAGGGAGTATGAAAAGTGAAAAAAATAATTCTGACGGGTTTGCTGCTTGTGTTCTTTTCATCATTATCTGTCTTCGCCTGGGAAAGATTTCTTGTCCCAGACAATAGACCCACAAAGGTCTTCGAAGTGTACGGCTGGACGAACCAACTTTACGGGAATATGTCCGTCCAGGGTTTAAACCTGAATCTTGAAAACAATGTCAATTTAGGCACTAATCTTAAATTTGGGGCACGTTTTCAATATCCCATTACAAAAACAAACAACTTATCCCTAACATTTAACTACATGGATGATTCAGGAACAGTAAACACAGGTTACACTTTTAAAGGAGTAACCTATGCGGCAGGTTCAAACCTGGATATTACAAACATGATGTTTGACCTGATGGGGTCCAGAGAGATAACACGCGACAGAAGTGGTTGGTTTGACTTCCTTTATGGAATGAAAATAATCAGTACCGATATTAACGCAACCAAAGTTACTGGAGCGAGCAACCGCTGGACAGGGGTTTTCCCATTGCCATACCTTGGATTGGGTGGAGGAACTTACATTACCGATCGTATTTTGTTGGATGGCCATTTGAAGTATATGAACATTCGAACGGGAAATGGTGGTGTCGACTCAACCGATCTGGATTTCAATGTTTCTTACAGACTGAATCCCTATAATAAATCTACTGAATGGTATGGTTGGGTAGGGTACCGGAATTTTTATATCAATGGAAACACTAGTGGAAATAATGTAAACCTTCACTATAGTGGTCCACTATTTGGAATTGTATCCCGGTGGGGTTAAATTCGCGACTCGGGCATTTGTTGCCCTGGTCAACGACAACGAAAACTTATCCAGCTTTATAATGGTTTATGGCCTTGAAGGAGACAAGGAGGTCCCTTCAAGGTTTTAAACCTTTTTTACGAAATATTTCCATGAAAGCTTCTCCCATCTTTTCAGGAGTAAAATGATCTCTGGCAGTTTGAAAGGCATTCAGGGACAATTTTTTTCTGAGATCTTCATCAAAAATCATTTTTGTTATTGCCATTGCAAGAGATCTTGCATCCCCAGGTTCAGAAAGAATGCCATTTTCTCCGGTTTTAATGATTTCTCTGACAACACTCAAATCCGAGGAAATTACGGGAACTCCACAAGCCAGGGATTGAATGATTTTTACCGGACAACACCCTTGTAAAACGTTTCTTGGAGTTTCCAAAAGAGGGAGGCACGTGAAAAGAAAACTTTTCATCAATTGAGCAATCTGTTGAGAATTTTGGATAAGAGTTAATTTGGTTCTATTTTCCAAGGAAAATTGGGAAATCAAACGTTTTATTCGTCTTAAATGCAATGGATTACGGCTATGAATCAGCATCAATTCCGTTTCAGGAAAATCAGCCTCAACTTGACTCCATGCTCTTAATAAGACTTCTGTGCCCTCCCAGGGGTGGCAACTTCCAAAATACCCAAACTGTGTCTTATTTGCTTCTTTTTGCTCGCCAACATTCTCTTGATTAAAAAAATCTTCAGAAGCTGAGTTCTGAATAACTACCAGTTTTTCGCTCCTGACACCCATTTTCAACAGAGTATTTGCAGTTAGAACAGAAGGAACTATAAGAAAATTTGAGTTCTCGATGCACAGTTTTTCCAAATCCCGGATTTTCTCTCTTAATGTTTTTAATTTTTTGAAATCGGGACTAGTCGTTTCGAATTCCCATCTGGGAAGATAATTTAATTCGTAAACAAGTGGAACTCCTTTGGAAAATTCAGAAAATTGGGAACCACTTGTCGATTTTCGCGTAGCGATCCCAAAATTTTCTCACGTTATTTTACCAGGATGTTGAAATTGTTATAACATTTAGTGATCTTTGAAAATGAAACAAAAAAAGCCCGCTTTCGCGAGCCTGATGGC
>JADFXM010000067.1 GCA_015233565.1 Candidatus Rifleibacteriota bacterium | reverse complement strand
TTCTTTTTTTCCGGTACACTGCTTTTTCAGGTAACCAGATATTAATACTACCTGTAAAATTTGAAATTCCCCGTTATGACCTTTTTCCTGTCTGCTCATTTTCTTCCCCACCCAAAACCTAATTTCAAAACCTGATTTTTGAGCCATCTTTGAAGGCTAATAGTTTTTCCATAACTAACAAAAGATCCGTTCCTTTTACAGGTTTTGATAGATAGGCATCCATTCCAGCATCGAGGCACCGTTTTTCGTCTCCTAACATGGCGTTAGCAGTAATCGAAATAATCGGTATTCCAAAGTTCCGGGAATTAACCTCTCGCTTACGAATTCTTTTAGTGGTTTCAATTCCATCCAAGATGGGCATCATCAGATCCATTAAAATAAAATCAAAATCATAGGTTTCAAGATTTTTTAAAACGTCTTCACCATTGGAAACCAATCGTGGAAAAAATCCTTCTTTTTTTAAAATTAATAATAAAAAAGATGCACTAGCTTCATCATCTTCTGCAACCAATATTTTTAAGCCTTTGGGAAGTTTGGCACCTACTTTGGCTTTTTCGTTGGAGTTATCTTGTTTTTCCTCTAGCCCGAACGGTAAAATAAAATGAAATGTACTCCCAAAATCAATCTGACTTTCAAACCAAATTTTCCCTCCCATTAATTCGACCAAACGTTTTGTAATAGTCAATCCTAAACCAGTTCCCCCGTATTTCCGCGTATTGGAATCATCAACTTGAGTGAATGGATCAAAAATTATTTTTTTCTTTTCTTCAGGAATTCCAATTCCAGTGTCTCTAATAAAAAAATGAACCCAAATTATTTGGTCATTTTTTGTTTGCGAAGTCTCTAGGGAAACAGTTATTAGAATCTCTCCCTTTTCAGTAAATTTAATGGAATTTCCAAGAATGTTCACTAAAATTTGTCTCAATCTTGGAAGATCCCCCTCCACAATTGCTGGGATATTTTCGGCTAACGAAACATTCAGTTTTAGCTTTTTTTGGATTGCGTTCAATGCAAACATCTGTTTCACTTCCCTAATAACTTGAGAAATTCCAAATTTTACTGAAATAATCTCCAATTTTTCAGCTTCAATTTTTGAAATATCCAGAATATCATTTATCAAGGTCAATAAATCGTTTCCACGCGAAATAACTACTTGGAGATGGTTTTTCTGTTCTTTTGGTAAATCAGATTCAAGTACAAGTTGAGTAAACCCCATGACAGCATTCATCGGAGTTCGAATCTCATGACTCATATTCGCCAAAAACGCGCTTTTGGCTCTATTAGCTCCTTCGGCAGCATCTTTTGCAAGCCGTAAATCCTCTTCAATTAATTTTCGGTTCGTTATATCAATAAAAGAAGCTTGAGAACAAATTGGAATTTTTTGATTGTTTAAAACAGCGTTTATGGAAGCCTGCACAATAAAAGCGTTTCCATCCACTTTTCTAGTTATAATCTCCCCAATCCATTTATTTGTATCTCGCAAGTTTAAAATTACCTCTAAACCTATCTGATTATCATTCCATAAATGTAGAAGAGATTTTCCAAAAACCTCCCTTTCATCTGAATATCCCCACATTTTTAAGAATGATTTATTTACATAAGTAATCTTGTTTTCCAGATCACATAAAAGATGCGCATTTATAGACGAATCAATTGCCATATTCTTAACAAGAAGGGCTTCTTCAGATTTGCGTTGTTTAAGTATCTTTTTCAGTTCGTTGGCAACCAGTTGAATTTTGACAACATCATTGTCCTCATAAGGTTCTAACTTGTTTCCCACAGCAAAAATGTAGACAACTTTTTCTTCTTCAATTAAAGGGATGCTCAAAAACCTGGTTATTTGAACATGTCCATCAGGTAATTTTTTCTCAAAATCAGATGAAAAATCATTGAATATAATTGGCTTCTTGGTTTTTACTGATTCGGCCCAACAACCACTCTTCTCAATCGGATAAGAACCCTCAATTTTTGCTGTACACCTTTTTAAAACCTCACCGTTCCACGATGTTTTTACAATGTTTTTTTGGTCATCCGAAATTAAATGAAAAAAACCTATTTTACTGTCAGTCAGATCTACAGCTTGTTCCAGTACAAAATCATAAAGCTGTTTCTCACTCAAATCGGGGGCTTTATTGTAGAGGTTAAGCAGTCGCTTTCCAACTTCCAACTCCTTTATCAATCTGTTTTGAGCTTGTCTTTGTTCTGTAATGTCCTCTGAAATCCCTAATAAATATTGCGGATTTCCCGGAGCCTCCAAAATCGGAATCTTCTTCGTGCTGAAAATTTTTTCTTCTTTATTTAAAAGCTTAATTCTTTCTTCAGGGATTTCAACCAAACATTTTTCATTTATTGCCTTCCGGTCAGTTTCATCAGCAAGATCTGCAACTGAAGCTGGAAAAAAATCATAAACAGTTTTTCCATAAATTTTTTCTCGCTCCATTCCATAGAAAACTTCAAAACTCTTATTTAATCGAACGTAACTAAAATTCTGTGCGTCCTTCACAAAAATAATGCTGGGAATATTCTCAAAAATGGTTCTAAGAAAGGATTCATTTTCACGAATTTTTTTTTCAGCCGCAACTCGATCTGAAATATCACGCGTTACAGCGAGAAGTTCTGTAATCTGGCCACCAGAAAACGCCGCCTGACTAAGAAAGTTAACTTCAACCCAAATGTATTTTTCATCTTTCCTTTTACACCTAAAAGACGCTGTCAAACTCCTAGGAGAAATGTTAATCGCCCGAAGATTTTCGTAAAATGAAAGCTCGTCGTCAGGATGAATAAATTCATTTGGAGAACGGCCAACTAATTCGGTGGGTTCATAACCAAGAATCAATTTAGAGGCTTTTGAAGCATATAAAATTCTGGAATCTGGAGAATGCCGAGTAATCATATCCACTAAATTATCAGCTAACAACATATATTGAAACTCTGACCGAATCAGCTCTTTGGTTCTTTGATGAATCAATCTTCTTAAAAAATAGAGCATGCCCAGAGTTGTTGTTAGCAAAAACACCAAAATTCCAAAGCCAATAAAAAACCACTTGACTAAGGTTTTGGAAACCGGTGGTTCATAAATTCCAAACCAATGATTATATATCTCCTGATATTTCCCAGTGCTTTTTAGAATATTAAGCCCTTCATTCAATTTCATTACAAGATCCAAGTTTCCTCCAACCACAGCAACGGCGTGAGGGATAGTTTCAACCTCGTTTTGAAGAGGAACTAGGTTTTCCAAATTAAGTTGGTTGATGAAAAAAAGGCCAACCATTTTGGAAGTTACTGCTGCATCATATTTTCCCGAATTTACCAGGATCAGGGAATCGGCATCATCTTCAACATAGATAACATTATTTGGAGGAATGCGATTTGAAAGATAATTATCCATAGTGCTACCTTTTTGGACAACCACCGTACAACTGGCCAAATCAGTAAATGAGTTAATTTGAGAGCCTTTTCTTACAAAAATGCAATATGAAATGAAACATGTGGGAACAGTAAATTCAAAATCTTTTTTCCGTTCTGAAGTTACTCCTAGTCCCACCAAGGCATCTTTTTTCTTATTTTTTAAATCGTCTTGAACATTTTTCAAAATCCCAGGCTCAGTCTCAGGGAAAAAACCAATAGCTTCAGCAAGCGATTCACAAATTTCAACATCAAAACCAGTCGGTTTACCATTTTCAATGAATTGATAAGGTGGAAAACTTCGCCCCGAGCCAAATCGAAGCACTTTTTTGGAAATTGGTTGGTTTTCCTTTTCAAATGCTCCTGATGAAAAAGGAAAAATAAATAGTAAGAAAATCAGAAAAAAACGCTTATCCAATTTCGACCTACAAGATCTCTGAAAATTTATTAAATACGAAACCCACAAAATTTTAATGTCGCCCCCAGGGGCCAGCATGAAGATCAATGCTCACAATGTTCACCACCGCGGTCTTGCAACAATTCCAATGAAGGTTGGTAATTAACCATCATAAGACAAAATTATGGCACCGAACATGAAAAACTCCGGCATTCGACATCGCAAAGAAGATGTGAAATATTGGATTAAAAGAAAGCGAAAAAAATCAAAATGATTTGCCACCACGGGTTTTAGATCCAGTAAATTTTCGAATCTTCAATTTTTCACACCCCAAAGCGAAGTCGAACAATAGTTTACGAAGCCCGCTGACAAAGTGACCTCAAAAACAATCAGTCTGGTCACAAAATCTGTAATATACATTAACGAGACTTTCGAAAGATGCCCTGATTTTCATATTTTAATGTACCCACACATTTTTTCGTCTCGCTTTTACGTACCAGAAGCGGGTCGTTTTGTACCGAATAAAATTTACCGAGATTTTTCGACAGCTTCTAACATCCAACTGGACCTCCACCGTTCCATTTAAACTTCTTTCCAAGTCGCTCAAAGCTTGATTTAATAGTGATTTGCTTCCTCTTACAAAGTGATTTTTTGAATCGTGTTGTAATTAACATCATGTGCCGTTTTAAAGAGGTTAAATGGGACTGCAAAGGTACCCGCTAAATTAATTGAGATTATTAGAAAGAGTTTCTGAAGAACATGAAATTCAAAAAAACTTAATTATTTCGAATCTCCAAAAACCGCTTTTATAAGTATTCTCGAACCGAACAAATTCAACCTTTTCAGTAAACTTCAAAAACTCTTTTAATAATCTAAACGGTCTTACTGAATTCCCTCCCACAAGGGCCGGAAATTTTTTTGCTAATCCTTCAAAACTGGTGACAAAGTCTGTTTTCATTTGATTGGCATTAGAGCTAGGAATGCGGTCTTCGATGAGGTATGAGGATTTCCGCGGATCTAAAAAATTTCCGCTTCAACAAGTTTTTCACAAAATCTTCCTACCCTGCTTGGAAGCTAATTGTTTTGTTTTTTTACTTTTCCTCAATGGTCACGGTTTCAATAACCGGTGGCTGCTTGGGTTTACTGATTTCGCCATTTCCATTGTCAACCACTTCGACTGAAGAAATTTTCAAAACTGTATCCATTCCCTCAACAACTTTTCCAAATTGGGTATAGTTTGGCCTGGAATCCAATTTTTTTGCTTTGTCACCATTACAAATAAAAAATTGACATCCCTGGGTATTAGGCCCGGCGTTAGCCATCGCAATAATCCCAGGTTCGTAAGAATGTTTAGCCGGAAGCTCGTCATTGAAGCTGTATCCAGCATCTCCTTCACCAGTACCAGTTGGATCCCCTCCTTGAATCATGAAATCTTTTACTATTCGATGAAATATTACCTTATCGTAAAACTTTTGCCGGGAAAGAAACACAAAATTGTTCACAGTATTCGGAGCTTCTTTCGGGAATAACTCAATTTTTATACTTCCTAAATTGGTTTTGATAGTGGCAAGATAAGATTTTGCTGCATCAATCTGCATTTCAGGTGGTTTTTTCCACTGTTTCTTTTCACTTACTTTTTCCATTTTAACCTCACTCGATTGGGACCCTGTAGAAAGCTTGTTTTCTTCAGCAGACAAACAAGCTCCGAGCAACAAACCAAAAACCGAAACCAAGCAGAACTTTTTTAACATCCTAGAATTTTCTCCCTTTTGAAAAAATATTGTTCATGCAAACTGCATTTTATAACAGTGTTACCAAAAAATCATAAAATCCCGATAACTGAGTTCAAAATAAGCATCAAATCAATTCTTTTTTCCCCAATCTGAATAGGAGTTTGGCAAATCTTTTTATTAAAAAACTAATGGGAGCTAATTTTTAAACTTCAACCTTTCTTCCAAAAATCCCCAAGGAAAATGAGGTTTCCAGACTTAATGTAACGGAAGTTCCACCTCAAAACTTAAGAAAAAACGCCCCGTATTTATCTCCCAATCAGCGTTTAAGAACAGAAACAAAATATTTAGCGTAGGCAGTAGGGATGCGACAGAAGTTGCCTTATAGCAACTTTCCAAACCATCCCTGCCTACAAAGGGGTTGGCACAGTAAATGCTCATTTTGCTTCCATTTCATTATTAGGCGCTCCTTTCATTTATGTACGAACCCTGGAAGATCAGATGTAAAAAATACATTTTTTCCTTTAAGGAAATCTTTTATTATCTGCATGGCATTTTTAGTCGAAATCAGAATTTCGCTCGCAAACGTCCGTAAATTTTTGCTAGAACAGCGTGACTCCTAAGCCAAACTCCCAATACAAAACGAAATTGTGACAACTTTTTTATTGGAAATCTTTTTATTTCAAACGGGGAGGTACCAGAAGAATTCACTCCTGATTGCGTGGTAAAAGCAGCTTTATAACCCACTTTTTTTGCTAGCTCAATGAGATCCCTGGAATATTTTCCCCATGGCCAGCAAATTCCGTCAACATTTTTTCTATGGTACCCAGAAAAAAAATGTTTTGATTCTTCCAGCTCTTTCAAAACCCTAAGTTCAAATGCTTTCTCATCCTCCTTCTGAAAATATTCTCTAATATTTAACTCTTTCCCAATAAAATCCCGCATTTTCTCAAGCGAATTGACAGGAAAATTGTTCCTAATTTCCATTATTTTGGGAAAAAAAGCTTGCGAAATCAAACCTGATTTTCTTGGAAAAACGGGCCATGAACCTCGCAACAAAGGGTCTTTATATGCTGAAAGTATTCCCCAGTGATTATCTACTTCAGGAAAAATGGACTCTATTTTGGATCCAGAAAAAACCTGTGAATGAGAATGGCTATGGGATTGAAACTCCCAAACACCACTGTCATACATTTTCTCCATCTCGCTTTTGGAAAGAAAAGAAGAAAAATCACCTCGAAAAGCCAATGAAAACGCCTCACTAACTGATAATGCTTTTTCGGAAGGTCTCTGGGCTTCTGGTCTTATTAAACCTGAACAACCAAAAATAGTCGCTTTTAATTGGAATTTTTTCAAAACTTTGTGTGCATTTTCAAAATTATCACGAAAACCATCGTCAAAAGTTATCATCACTAGCTTTCGGGATTCTTTTTGTTTACCTTGAAGGAAGTCCAGGAACTCGTGAAGAAAAATTGATTTATACCCACTTCGTTTCAGAAATCCCATTTGTTTTTCAAAAATATCTGTGGGAATGCTCAGATGTTGCGGGTCTGCCCCACCTATTCGATGGTAATACAATACTGGTACAGAAATTGAATTCATACTCTTAAAAAACTCCGATATGCATCTAAAGTGTTGTTGATCATCATTTCTTTTCCAAAAAATTTTACCGCGCCCTCTCTCAAAGTTTTGGAAAATTCAACATCTCTTTTATTTTTCATTTCCAGAAATCTGATTCCTAAATCTTCTATTGACCCACATTTAAAGAATGAAATAGGAGAAATTTTTCCAATTTCCCGGTTGGCCGGGATATCTGAAGCGATTACAGGCAATCCCATGCTGAGCGATTCTCTGATAGTTCCGGAAAAACCTTCTTCAAAGGAAGCATTAGTATAAGCAATTGCCCTTTTCATCAATGCAGGAATATCTGTTCGAAACCCTAAATTATTGATTCTTTGGCTATTCCTGGATTGATCAATTTCTCTTACAAATTTTTCATTTTCACAACCATTTCCGGCTATGACAAGCCTTAACTCCGGCCATTTGTCAGCTATTGAATCAAATGCTTTGACAACCACATGATGGCCCTTGTTAGGATGATAATTTCCAATAAACAAGATAAAAGGGGTTCCCTCCGAAAACGGCAATTCGGAAGTCAATCCTTCACAACGGCTTGGATCAAATCTTTCGGTATCGGTAGCGGAAAAGACGACCTTGATTTTTTTCCCTGAAACACCTTGTTCTTGGAGTCTTTGTGAGACAGCTTCACTTACTGCGATAAATCCTTTTACAACCGGAGAACGGTATTTTGCCAAACTTAGTGGATTTTTTTCCGGCCTGAAAAGAACTCTTCTGGTTACGATTAAACCCTTAAATCGATTAAACAATGAAACAATCAGCCATTGAGTGTGCGCCCAGGCTCTGTGAACATTTACAATTTCTGGTTGAAATTCCTGAAAGATTTTGTTCATTTTTAGAATGGAAATCGGATTCATTTCCCCTCTAAATTTATGTGGAACCACTTGAATTCCAATTTTGCCAGCCCGCTTTTCCAGTTCACCATCTAAATGGCACACCAAAAGAACTTCATGTCCCTTCTCTTTTAAACCATTTGCTAAAAGTAAAGCTTGCTGTTGACCACCACTCCAGGATTTTCCTTCGAGAGACTGAATTATTCTCATTTTTTCACCCAATTATGAATATGGTACCTTGCTTTGTTATTTTCCTTCTGGTATAAACTAATTTCTGATAGAATTACGAGATTCTAGATTATTTTTTAAGTTACTTCAACGGGGTATTTTTTATGATGAAGCTTTTTGACCGAAATAGCGCTCTTGGCTTGATTTTTTTTGTCTTGATTTATTTTACAATGTTAACCGGATGCAACACCTCCGGAACAGCAGGAACCAGTAATGCAGATTCTACAGCAGCTGCACAATTGTTACTTATTCCAATAAAAATTCAGCAATCTGGGGGAGAAACGAAAGATGGGATTTATGCTTTCGCTGGTGGTCCAGGCTGGATAGAAGGCAATCCCGGGGAAAAATTGCCAAACTCAGATCTTGTAAGGCAAATCATTCGAAATGGTTATGATATTGAAATTTTTAAGGGGGAAGGATCTTGGATTTCCCAAAAATATTATCTGAAATATATTTTAAATAACCAAACAAATGAATACTCGAAAGACCTAACATGGGCGCTTGTCCCAAAATTCACTACCAAACCAAGTATTCGATGGGACTCCGAACATAAATTGTTGTACATCGATTCTGAACCTGTGCAAACCGCCACTTCATATCAAATTGAGCTCCAATCCGAATTGGGGACTCTCATTCAAATCTCACCAGAAACAACCTCACCTCACAATTACATTTCCGTTCCAACATTGGGAACCTATAATATCGTTTTTTCAGCCATCAAAATCGAAAACAATGTTCCGCAATCAAAGAGTTTCTATGCGTTTCCCAATAAGACTTTTGGAGACAGTGATTTCAGTGAATAGTGTTACAAGGATAAAAATTCTTCCTGAAAACTAGAAAAACCAGGAGTTATCCAGTTATACATTCGGTCTAGAATCAAGTTCAGCTGAGGTGTACCCGAAAAGTATTTCGCATCCGAAGCATTTTTTGTGTATCCAAAGAAGGTTCCGATTTGAATTCATCATACTTCTCAAAGCTTATTTTTCAATTTTTGGACATAATCTCAGAATTCCTGGTATCGATAGTTTGCGTTTTCTCGGAAAAGGGCTTCAAAAGATATTTTTCTGATTTTGGAATACTTTTCGGTTGGATTTTATCCTGAGACCAACTTACATAAAACTAAATCAGAAGATTCCTTCCAAAGCAAGTTGGCAATTCATCAATCGAAAAAATGGTATCAAATCTAAATCCCCGAGATTGGGATGTCTGAATCTGTACCGATCAGATTCATGAAAGTAGTGCCCAATAGCAGTTTCCTTCAAAATTAGTTCGATGGGTAATTGCTGTAGAAGAATGTTTCCAAAATAACATTGCAATAAAACTTCCGAAAGTGGCTGATTTGCAACAAAACTGAAATCTGCAAACCTGACAATCGATCCGTACTAAATTCAGAATTCCTGTTGTCGTAAACTTCATTTTCTTCGATTGCTCAGCTTCAAAAGCCGATTCCGTAGAGATTAAAAAGTTTTCAACCCGAATTTTGTTTTGAGACCAAATAATCCAAAAGTTAAGGCAGAAATCTCATCCATACGAGTTCACGTTTTCAGGTTTTGGGAAAATGGTCTCAAGACTATATCCTCGGGAATTGGAATTCTGAAATTAAGATTTATGCACTCACTGCGAACAACGGTATTTGGGAAACGTCACTAGTCCACTGTCACAATTGAATTTAGTGAATCCAAAATGATATGTCATCAATAACAGCGAGCCTTCGAGAAAAATGATACTATAAGTTCATCTGTGATTAAGGACTAGCCTTGAGAATTGAACAATGCTCACTCAATTCCAATAATGGGCAAAGTACAACTCATCCGTTACCAAGTATTTTTCAGATAACTCAGATTCTCCTCCTGCAATCTCTTCTTTGGGATTAACCAAGGAATATTTTCCGGTAATGGATGAAATCAGCGACCATCCTTTTAATACTGCAAGCCTGGAAAGTTGATCATTAGCTTTGATGGTTATTATTCCCTGTTTAAGAACAGCTGAAAAGTGTTTTGTACCAATCGAATACCCAAAGTCCGGAGGGTTTGAACTTGATTTGAACCCTGCCAATCCAGATTCAAGTTTAAAAGTTTTCCAATCAAGAGTCGAAAATACTGAATTCTCTTTTACCCGGATTTCCAACCCACGGTTATTAGAGAGGGTAATTTTTCCATTTTCCCCTGTTTTTATCGTCGATTTTACAGGTAAAAAAATACCCGAATTTGAAATTGTTTCCAAATTTTCGTTGATTTTAAAAAAAACTTCACCTGAAAAACCCGCAATTTTCAAACTGGATTGATCTGAATCGTTCTCATTTTTTTGCGAAAAAAGAAAATTCGGATAAAGAAAAGAAAATACAAAAACAAAACAAAAAAAGATGTTTTTCCGGAAAAAATTCATAATAACCAACCTTTAAACCAGCATTCGGTAAAAAAACTTCTCTGTCCGGCTAGAAGCCTAGAAAAAAACATATTTTATGCGATATTGCCCCAAAATTAAGTAAGATTTCCACAAATTTTCATGAAAAAAAAAGTTTCGAAACCCCTCGGAAATTCATTTATTCCACAGGAAAACATTTATTAAAAGAAAACCTTAACTCCGTTCACAGAGCTGTGAGAAACTATTGTACTTTGTGAAAGTACAGCACTCAAAAACATTGCCGGAAAAAAAATGTGATATTTTCCACTTTCATTCTCAGGCAATATTTCAAACCTTCTGCGGAAATTGCGAAATATTTGATCTAAAAAATTAGATCTGTTGAGCTTCTCGCAATGTTGTATAATTTTTGCACATAGGGCGAAAAGAAACTCAGGCTTGATGGTATTGTGATTTTTGTCGCAAATTTGAATTTCCTAATTTTACAAAAACCTCTATTTATACAGATTTTCCTAAACAACTTTATGGTTTAAGCTATTTTTTTCAACTTCTCGGCAAGGGGAAAATTTCCTTTGGGGAATGAGCGTAGTCAAAGTTCGCCGAATATAAAAAAGTCTATTGTACCAAGATCAACTGAAAATTTTTCCAATTGCCCAAAATTATTCCATTTTAAATAAGTGAATCGTCTTCATTTGTCCATCGGCGATTGCAATCAAACCGTCCGAACGAACAGCAACAGAAGTAGGAATCCACTTTCCAGCTTTGAGGGGTGTGGCAATTCGGGTAAGAAGCTTTCCATCTTGGCTTAATCTAAGAACACTTCCTCCCTCAGAATCGACCACCCATAGCCCACCCCACTTGTCAGACTTTAAATTTAACGCATCTCGAGTTCCAATCAGAAAAGCACTTTTCAATTTCCCATTATTTGCAGCGAAAAATTGGAGTTTCCCTTTTAAATTTTCTAATACCCAAACTCCTTGGGGAACAAATGAAATAGCGATCGGAGTAGTAATAAAACCAGCTAAATCGCCCTGCTTCCCAAAATAATTTTTAAATTCACCGTTTGTCGAAAAAACATTTACCCTCTTGTTTCCCATGTCTGCTACCCAAAGTTCATTTCCATTAAGGGCAATTCCATGGGGTAAATCAAGTTGTCCAGGTTTTGTACCCCAAGTTCCGATATCTTGTAAAAAAGTCCCCTCGAGGTCGAAAACATGCACATTATGAGAGGAGGTATCAGAAACAAAAACGCTCTTGTCATCCACTGAAATATATACCGGAAAACCTAATCCACCCTGGCTTTTCCCTTTTTTTCCAAAGGCCTTTATCAGTTTTCCTTGGTCGTTAAACCTGAAAATCCGTCGACTCTGACTATCTACAAGCCAGAGCGACCCATCATTACCGAATGCAAGATCTCGAGGCCAGCTCAAAACATTTTCCTTGTCAGAGTCTTTAAGGGAAAAGGAGTTTACTAAAGACACTTTCGCATTTAACGGCATTTTTGCAACTGGAGTAAAAGGTTTCTGAACAACCGCTTCAGGTTCTTCGGCAACCTCGTTCCCCAATTTGTCATCTACATCATCAACCAAATTGGTTGTAACAGGTAAACCAGCGCCTGAAGTTGTTCCCGAAGCACCAGTCGATTTGGCGGAAGTTATTGTTTCTGAAGCCACAATTGAAGTTGCAACCATTGTTGAGCTGTCTGTCGCGGCCAAAGAACCAGTGAAAATGGCATTGGAAGCATTTAATGAAGTCGGAGCTGGGATATCGCCAGGAATTGTTGCTACCACAGAACTTGGGGTTGACTCTGGAATCGCCATTGTAATAGTAGCAATAGTTGAGTTTTGAACGGCTGTTGCACCCGTTGTAGTAATAGGTTCTGTAATTGGATTTTTCCCGGGAATTTCCGCAGAAGTCGAGACCGGACTCACGGTTGGGGTCAAAGCGGTAGTTAACTCCGGCTTGGCAACTGCTGTACCAACAACAGTTGAACTGTCCGTGGAAATTGCAGTTGTCTGTGGGCTTGAAATACCGGTTATTCCATTTGATGAAATTGGCCCTACTAATGGAGGAGTAAGAGAAGCTGATTCTGAACCCCCCAGTTTTGGGGAAACAACTGAAGTCAACGAAGAAATTGAAATACCAGTCGTTTGAATATTAGATAAAATCGACGAACTAGTAACAACGGATGCTTCTTTGGCATCCTTATCATAAATCAATTGGCTTTTTGCTACCAAAAGTGGATTATTCCTCCCAACCATCTGAACAAAAATTTCACATACAAAGGGAGGCGAAAAAGATTCTATTTTTTCTTTGGGAACAAAAATTGTTAAACCAAAGGGCCGTCCCTGATAGGAAAAATTGTCAAAAGAACCAAAGGGTGAAATTGATGAGTCAGGCTTGAACTTTAGAACTTCACCTTCCTTAGCAGAAATAACGATTTCAGTTTTGTCTAATTTTACAACCTGACTGTCTTCGTTTGAAAGAATCCCTTGGTTGATCGGCCAGTTCAAATCTGTTTCCAACCCATCGGGGCCTTTTTTTAAGTCAATTTTAACCTTAGGATAGGTCTGGAATTTGAACTCACAAATTGTCTTTGTCAAATCGCCGGGGTCAAAAACTTTAACATAATACTTAACACCGTACAATAATCTTTTGGTCAAAAAGTCAAGTGAGTTTCCAGATGGTTTGTAAATCTGACCATCGACTTTTTTTAGTAGATTTGGTGCGTTTTTTAAGGAAACTGAAATAAGGGAATCCAATGAAACATTTTCGGGAATATCCTTATTAAAAACAATTTCCACTGGTTTATAAGGATCGATAAAACAGTCATTTTCAGGATAAAAACCAGAAACTTTCCAGGAATCAACTGCTGGTGTGGAAACTTGAGCGGTGGAGATTGTTTGAATAGATGTGGATACAGGTGAGCTTACGGTGGGGGCTTTTCCTGGCATACCCGGAGTGGCAACTGTTGCTTCTCCTGATGTTGAAACCTTTGTTGTCATCGGTGCCGGAGTTCCTGGTGACACTGAAACTTGTGATGATTCGGAAGTGTTAGTTGAAGCATTGGTTCCGGTAGAAAGCTTACTTGCAGAAGGAACATTGCTATCTGAAACAGGCTGAGTTGTCAAGGTAGCTGAAGCCAATCCTCTCAAGCCAGGTGCGCTAACTATAGGATTTTTCTGGGTTTCGCTAGTCTGAAATTCTGAGGTTGAACCTGACAATTCCCCCTTTTCTTTGGGAGTATTCAAAGGAGTCTGAGATGGGTGAGAGACAATTTCAGGCTTCTTTATGTCAATCGAAGGCGGTTCTAAATTTTTATCTTCCTGGGGTACATCTTTTGAACCAGCCCTATTCTTAGTCCCCTCAGACTTTGGAAGGGCTCTTTCCCTGGAAGCGCCAATCTCTTCAACCTCTAAGGAAAACTTCAAGTCTCCTTTGCTGGAAGCCGATTCAGCTTTATTAAAACCTACCTTAATCTCATAAATTCCCTCTTCGGGAAGGTTTGCTTCCGTTATTCCACTCGGATTTTTATCACTTACTTCTGTCTTGGAAGTTAAATTGACTTCCAGGACATTGATCTGTGGCAAAAAATTTCCAATACTATCTTTGACATTAAATTTTACTCGACAGGATTTTTCCAATAAAAGCAAAAAAGTCTGCTGGGTCTCGGGATCAGAGCCATTAGGAAAAATCCCGTTATATGTCTGCAATATTTTTGAGCAGAATCCTGGGTGAGAGGAAAAAATAATAACCGCTGCCAAAACTAAAACCCAAGATTTTTTTATTAATTTCATGTTCTCCCCCCGTATTTTATTGAAAACTTTTTTTACTATCCCGCACGAAAACCTAAAATAAAAAATTTGATGATGCAAAGCAGTATCTACAAACAGAAAACTCTCAAAATTTCGCAATCTCCATTTGGAACAAAACCTATTTCAACCACGAGCTTTTGGGGAAATATTTCCTCAATAAAGCCCAAACAGCCTGAGCTTCGTCATGGTTTCCACAGGTTTGGTAAATTTCAGCTAATATCGCCAAAGCATGCTGAAAGCTATTTTTTGCTGGAGTCGTTTGAATTACAGATGTTAGTAAATCCACTGAAATCTTGGGAAAGTCTTCAGCTAATAAAAGTGCTACAATTAATCTTCTTTCCGCATCCGGAAGAGGATTGTACAAAGGTAAAAAAAACGTTTCAAGAAAAGCGGCATTTTTTTCAGAGATATCTTTTCTTGAAGTTTGATATTCAGCATATGCTTCAACTTTATTATTATTTGCCAGGAAGAAAAGAATTTTTGGTGGAATTTCGTAAATTCCTGCCTTGAATTCCAGATTAAAAATGATTTCTTTTAAGCCTGATTTGCTCTCTTTTATCAAACTTGAAAGAAGAAACCATCGCTGAACATCCTTATATTCCAGCCGTGGAAAAGCTCCATCATCAAAAGGAAAAAGACTTTTCAGCGCCATTAACTTTTCAAGGGAAGCGTAGCTCCTAGCAGACTTCAGATCAGAATTTACCAACGCAGCGAGAGACTCTTCCATTAAAAATCTTGTCTGGAAGGATTTTAATTTCTGCAGTTTTTCAAGACAAAGCGCAGATTTTTCGGGATCATTCATTTCCAGCAAGTAAATCAAATGGAGTTGAATTAACACTCTTCCTGTAATTTCCTCGTCGGATTCAGGAAAATTATTCAAAAAACTTTCAAGCTTTTCAACTCTCTTTGCAGCGGAAAGATGGTGGGAAGAAACTCTCGTCATATCAAATAAGTGAATTTCAACACCATTATAAGCAGGCAGTTTGGAATCTTCAAATTTTACTATTTGCAATGATCCTTCAGGAGCATCTGGAGCGAAATAATTTTTGTCGATCTGTTTTTCCAATAGACGATACTTGGTTTCTATGTCCGTGTTAGACTTGTCAAAATCTTTTCTGAAAGTTGCAAATTCTTTGCAACCTTGTTTAAAACGATATTGATCTGCTTTGAACAAACTATGCTTAGCTGATTTTTTTGCGATCTTATCTAGCAAAACTCCAGCCGATTTATAGTTTTTACCCATAAGAAGCCCATCTATCTCAAGTGCAAGTAATTGTTTTTTTCCAACTTTTCCAGATAGTTTTTCCGCTTTTAAAAGAGCTTCACGTCCCTCGGAATTTCTTCCATTTTCATAGTCAAGAATTCCTTTGTTCACTAATATTTGTCCCAAATATTTTCCCTTGGGGAATTCCTTCAAATAAGCTTCTATCACCGACTCAATTTCAGGAAACAAGGAAGGGTGCAGACATCGACTCGCCAGATAAAAACCAATCTCTCGGATCTCCTTTGGGTTGGAAGGAGCAGTCAATTTCAAAGCTTGGCTAAATGCTGACCCTAAAATGGCCAAAGACTCATCCGGGTGATCCTGATAATTCAAAATCCCCTTTTCAAGATTTGATTTAATTATCTTGCTTTCTTGGGAAGTGGCGGATTCAACCAATGAAGTGGATAAAGCTGCAATAAAAAAAGAAGAAACACAAAATTTTACAAGGAATTTCCTCATCTTTTAATCCCTTAGGTGGTTTTCGGTGAATTCTCAGTTTTCACTTTATTTTGAAAGTTTTCTGAGGACTTTTTTTTGTTATAAACGGGCTTGTTTTGTCCCTTTGGACGATTCTGTCGATCGCTTCTTTGATTGTTTCTATTCGACAAGATTTTACTGTTCCCACTTTTATCCGAATTGCCAGCTGAAGAAACAGAACCGAAAGGAGAAGTAACATTAGGCCCTGTAATGGGACCTATAACAGCGTTTTTACTTGTACTGGCATTTGAGCCGGAATTTGGATTGCTACTTAGATTAGAATTGGGGTTGTCATTGGGATTTACATTACTAGTATTATTTTCATTGGTGACATTGGTACTATTCAAATTAACACTAGCATTTACAGCCGGATTGGGAGTAATAGTGGAATTATGAACAACCCTGGGGTTGGAACCAGCATTTCCTCTCCGCCTTTTTTGATCATTTGGGCGATGCTTCAAAGGATTTTGATTTTGGCCTTGCCCCTGATTTTGGTTTTTGTTAGGATTTTTTCCCTTATTTTGATTTCTCTTGTCAGAAACTTTCTCAGAACCCTTGGATTTTTCAGGACCCTTCATTTTAAAACTTTTTGGTGGTCCAGATTGGGCATTTTCAGGGGTGTTAGTTTGAATTGCATGTAAAACGTCTAAAAGTTCTTCTTTGCCGCTACCGGTTTTTGCAGAAAATTGAATCGAATATTGGAGCCCAAGCTTTTTCGAAATGACTTTAATCTGCTTATTAAGTTCGCTTTGTCCTAGTTTGTCAATTTTTGTAATTACAGGAACATAACGAAAACCGGAATCCTGAATCCAGTTGAAGATCTGTAAATCCATTGTTGAGGGTGGATGTCGGACATCCAAAATCTGTATAATACCTAAAAGCGGCGATGCAGTTGCAAAAAAATCATCAACCATCTTTTGGACTTTTTCTTTGGTAATTTTCGATACTTTCGCAAATCCATATCCAGGTAAATCAACAATGTAGAAAGCATCATTGATTAAATAATAGTTAATCGTAAGGGTTTTTCCTGGAGTAGCACTGGTTTTAGCTAATTCCCGTCGACCAGTTATAAGGTTTATCAGTGATGACTTTCCCACGTTGGATCTTCCGACTAGCGCTATAATAGGCTTTCCTGGGGGGGGCATTCCGTCTTTTCCAGCCGCACACGCAACAAAAATCGCGGAAGTAATTTTAAGCGTCATTTTCCGAATCCTTGGAACGAGTTTTTTTTGGAATCATAATGGAATTCAGATTTCGTCCTTTCCCTTTTTTTTCAAAATAGTCCTTAAATTCCAAAGGAGTTTTTTTTGGTTCACCGACTAAAGCAAGTTTTAAAACATCCGAGGCATTCTTGACTCTATGAATTGTCAGATTTTTCCTTATTTCTTCGGGAATTTCTTCCAAATCTTTTTCGTTTTCTTCAGAAAGAATGATCTGGGTGATTCCTTGGCGGTGAGCAGCCAGCAATTTTTCCTTAATTCCTCCAACTGGTAAGACTTTCCCGCGAAGAGTAATTTCACCAGTCATCGCAATATCCTTGCTCACCGGAACTTCGTTCAAAGCCGAATAAATCGCTGTTGCAATAGTTATACCAGCCGAAGGCCCATCTTTTGGAATTCCACCTTCCGGGAAATGGATATGAAGGTCAATTCTTTCGTAATTTATCGGCCTCATTTTCAGGTCTTCTGCATGACTCCTTAAATAGGAAATGCCTGCCAAGGCCGATTCTTTCATAACGTTCCCAAGGCTTCCAGTGAGGGAAATTTTTCCTCTTCCTGGCATTACTGCTACTTCAATAGGAAGGATTGTTCCACCCACTTCGGTCCAGGCCAAGCCAGTAGCGACACCAATTTCGTGGTTTTCCTCCTTCTTGTCTGAATGAAATTTTGGTATTCCAAGGTAATGAGTTAAACTTTCAGGAGTTACGCGGATTTCCGTTTTTGCATCTTGCTGGGTATCTTTGGAAATCAATTTCCTTGCAATCTTCCTGCTTATTGAGGCTATCTCACGCTCAAGACTTCTAACACCACTCTCGCGAGTGTATTGTCTGATTATCTGTCTAAAGGTTTCTTCTTCGAAAACTACATTATACTTATCAATACCATTTACTTCCATTTGTTTTGGAACTAAATATCGTTTAACAATTTCCAATTTCTCTTCTTCGGTATAACCTGGAAGATAGACAATCTCAAGTCGATCTTTCAAAGCAGGTGGAATTGTGTGTGGAACATTTGCAGTGGTCAAAAAAAGTGTTTTGGACAAATCAAAAGGTGTAGCAATGTAGTGATCAGAAAACGAGGAATTTTGTTCAGGGTCTAATACTTCCAGGAGGGCAGAACTTGGGTCTCCCCTGAAATCCATGCCCATTTTGTCGATTTCATCAAGCAAAATAACAGGATTCTTTGTTCCGCAATCTCTTAAAGCTTGGATGATTCTTCCAGGTAAGGCTCCAATATAAGTTCGCCGATGTCCTCTGATTTCTGCTTCATCCCTCATTCCACCAAGGGAAATGCGTGAAAATTTCCGATTCATTGAACGCGCGATAGAACGACCTAGAGAAGTTTTTCCGACTCCAGGAGGGCCTATCAAACACAAAATCGGACCTTTCAGAGATTTTTTCAATTTACAAACTGCCAGAAATTCCAAAATTCGCTCTTTAACCTTCTTTAAACCATAATGGTCTTCATCAAGAATTTCTTCAGCTTTTTCAATCTCAATTTTGTCTTTGGATGTCTTTGCCCATGGCAACGAAATCAACCAATCAATATAGTTTCTGGAAACAGTTGCTTCTGCTGATCCAGGAGGCATTTTTCCTAATTTTGAAAGTTCTTTTTCCGCTTTTTCACGAGCTTCCTCAGGCATTTTTGCCTTCACGATAGCCACTTTTAATTCTTCGAGCTCCTCACCCCTGTCTTCACCTTCTCCTAGCTCTTTTTGGATGGCCTTCATTTGCTCACGAAGGTAATATTCCTTCTGAATTTGCTCCATCTGTTTTCGAACTTGTCCTCGAATTTTCTTTTCAACCATCATAATTTCGAGTTCACGGTTCAAAATGGTGGCAATTTTATTTAATCTTATCTTTGGCTCAAAAGCTTCAAGTATTTCCTGTTTTTCTTCAACCTTTAGCGTAAGATGGGCAGTAATTATATCTGCCAACCGTCCTGGCTCTTCAACATTATTAGCTACCATTATTACTTCCAGGGGAATTTTCTTGTTCAATTTGACATATTGCTCAAAAAGCCCTATGACATTCCGCATCAGAGCCTGCATTTCAATGTTCTTTTCGTCAACAACGAGTACTTCTTCTGCTTCTACTTCAAAGAAATCCTCTGTTTTTCCAAACTTTTTTATCCTTACACGGGTCGTTCCCTCAACCAGAATTTTTAAAATTCCATCCGGCAACTTTAACAATTGCAAAATTTCAGCAACTGTTCCGGTATTGTATAATTCTTCAACATTTGGATCATCAGTCTTAGCTTGCTTTTGAGCACACAAGATTATTTTGCGATCTTTTAACATGGCCTCTTCAATTGACCGAATTGATTTCTTTCTTCCAACGAAGAGAGGGACAACCATGAAGGGAAATACTACTACGTCTCTGAGCGGTAACAAAGGCACCATGTTTTTGTATTCGCTAACTGGCGGTGTGGTTGGGGGTTGATAAGCCCCTTCATCTGGTCTGTTCATGAAAAAGTATTTCCCTCCTTAAATCCTTGTCGGTTCAATAATTCAACAAAAGGATTTACCACGATTTGGCTTTCTGGGGCAAGACAAATTTATGAAATATTCCAATTTTTTGTTCTTTTTCAATAAATTCCTATTATTCAAATAGACTGTAAAAATTTTTTTTTGCTTCTTTTCTTGCTTCCACGAACAAAGCCAATTTGGGCCTCTATGATTAATGAGGCAAGGGTTTCAACGAAATTACTCAGGAATTTTTCTAAAATGTTCAACGGAAAATCGATTAATACCAATAATTAAAAGTAATCACGCAAATTTATAGGTTTGATCAAGCCTCTGGCGCTTTAAGCCGTCTAGATAGTTAGGTTATTATTTTATTGGATAGATATAATTTTTAATCAATAAAAAAAAATAAAAACCAAGTTGATTGTTAAAAATGCATTTTTCATTTTGGAAATGTGCGCAAGTTTAAAACTGAAAGCATTAAAAAAAAATACATTTTTTTAACGCAAAGCGGGATAAACGCTTCGGCAAAACTTGTTTAAATTCCCGCGTATAAAATCCCTGGTTTTCTACACGACTAGACAGGTTTTTTCAATCATTTCCTTAATTTGCTTTAAAATTGAAATCTTTTCTAGTTCTTCTTTTTCTTCTATTCTTAAAACTGGCGGAAGAGACATTAAAAAAGATTCTATTTTGACTTTGTTTTCCAATAAACAATTAATTTTTTGAAGGAAATTTTCTTCCCAAATTGGGCTTTTATTTTCTGATGGTCCAAAAAATTCGCCACCTTCATCTTCTTGGGAGATTGAAGGCAAAGAATTAACTTCGGCATTTTCAGGCAATCGAACTGCAATTCTTTGCTTCAGTTCAGCAAAATATTTTAGCTCCGAAGCGCCAAAATCGGGCCTGCTCTGGAAAAAATCTATAATTCCCATGGGTCTTTTTATCTTTTGACTTTGGATCATTTCCCACTTAAAAAAATTTTTTCCTTCCTTTTCAAGTTTTCTAAGAAAACTTTTTACCCAAATTGCGCTTTCTTTTTCAATTTCCAATTCATTTTTTGAAATCGGAAGGAAATCAATTGGAAGCTTTCTCTTGAAAAGTAAATCACAAAGAATGTCTAAGATTTTTTCCCTGATTTTTTCATTATTCTGACATTGAAATTTTTGAATCAAAAAGCCAAAATAAAACAAAAATTCTGTATCATCTTCAATTGAAAGTTTTGTTTCACCAAAAATTGCACAATCAAAAACAATTTTGGGGATTTCTCTAAATTTTTCAAAATTTTCCTGAATTATTTTTTTTGAATCCTCATTATTAAACAATTCCGGAGATATGGGAAGAACTTTAAGGAAAAAATATTTTTCTACAATATCAGGAATTTTTTCCTTTTCCTTTTCCCATTCTAGTTTTTCAAAAATCTTCTCAAAAATGTTCAGCAGATGAAGCTTTTCATCATTCAATGATCCCTCAACAATTGCCGATGGAGAATTAATAAACCTTTCTTTATAAAATTCCGGGGGTTGCGAAAGGAAAAAATCAATTCTTTTTTTGAATCCTTCCACTTTTTTTCGAGAAACCAAAACTCTCTTTTCAATCTCTTTTCCGGAAATTCCAGGTCCTTCAGCAACACAAATAGCTTTTGCTATTGGCTTACCTTTGTTTGTCTCAAGATTTACTATAGCGGGAAACTCAAGAAAACTAAATATCATGGAACTAATGAAGCCAGAACCTTCTGCATCTATCAAATTTATTGGAAAAAAAGAAGGGCGTTCAAAATAAAAACCAATTGAATCAAACTTTTTGGAATCTTTTTTTAATGAAGAAGATTGATCCACCATTGATTGCATTTTTGATTCAAAAATTTTCAGCCTGTCAACTGGGTTTGGAAGCACCTCTCGTTCATTCATCAAACCCAAAAAATCGTTTGCAGAGTTCAGCCCTACCCTCCTAAAAGCAGCCCCCTCGCGAAGAAGAATTTCGCGTCCACTCTTTATTCCATCAATGGAAAATTCTAAAATTGATTCATCCAAAAGCGAACACAAATAAAGCGGAGGTTGGGGGAGTTTCATTCCTATGGCCCACGGTTCTGAGGTCCATGGAATTCCGGAAAAAATTTTGGGAAGGATCTTTAATAGCGCTTCCTGAGCAGGCTTTCCCTTTTCTGGTTTTTTTGCAAAGAGGAATTTTTCACCATCAACTTCTTTAACAAAAAGTTGGGAAGGATCGCAATTTTGGGAAGCTGCAAAACCCCGAGCTGCCGGGGCAGGATTCCTGTTAATGTCAAAGGCTATAGCAGCTTTAGGGCCCTTTACTTCCATTACCAGATCTGCTTGTTGTGGTGGCAAACCTTCCATTAAAAGAGAAAGTCTCAAGGAACTAAGCCAAATCTTGATCCTGGAGGAATTTAGCCTTTCTTTTACCAAACAATCCTGTACAAAATCAGTAATTTCTCTGATTTCCCGATTGAGATGTCCACGATTTAAACCCCAAAAACCAATTTCAATTAGTAGATTCATAGTAACTTCAAATTATAGCCGATCTGAAAAAGTTTATTCAAGTATTTCTCAATTATCTCAGCAACCAAGAGTAAATTCATGTTGACATTGGCAATTAGCCATACAATTAAAAAGATAATTCGTAATTTTATTTTTTCCAAATTTTCTGCATTTGCTTTTGTGCAGCTTTATAAGCATGTATTTTTACTCTTTTTCGCTGCAATTATCTATCAATGAAATTCAATAAAACAATGAATATTGATTTTTCTCGGGGTTATATTTTGACTTTCTCTTAATTTCTTTATGGTTTTTTTTGTAAACTTTTACTTTTGGCGAACTTTCAGAATTGTGCTAGAATAACGGGAATTTGTTCTAATCAATTTTAGGAGGTACATGAAATGCCCAACAGCTATTCTCCATTAAATGAAGTTAAAAAAGAATTATTGGAACTTTCCAAAAAAAACCTGAATTTTGATTACTTTGTCCCCACATTATGGACCTCCATCGGAACCCAACCAGGACAAAATTTTGGGAAAAAACGCGTAAATCCAGGTAAATTCTTCCTTGAACATATTGAAGCTATCGAAAAAAATTCACTTGGAAAAATCAACCCTTTGAAGAGCCTCAATTCACAGTTACAAGATGGAAAAGGAGGAAGTTGGGTTTCTCTAGGACCCATTTTCAATCTTTTCGTCCGACTGGGAACCGCCTTCGATCACGATGGTGATGGAAAAATTGGCGGACAAAAAGAACCAACCTTAAATTCTCATGGGGTCAGGGAAACCGGAACATTCCTCAAAGCCATCGCCTTACTCGGACATATTAAAAGTTTTGGGACTAAAACCATTCATTTATTGCCGGTTACCTCTATCGGCAGAGACGGAAACAAAGGCACTCTTGGCTCTCCTTATGCCATTAAAAATCCATATGAAATTGAATCATCTTTAGCTGATCCCTTAATTCAAGTCAGCGTAGAAGATCAATTCAAGGCGTTTATTGAAGCCTCCCATTTGCTTGGAATGAGAGTTGTCTGCGAATTTGTTTTCCGAACCGCAAGTAAAGATGCTGATTGGATTAAAGAACATCCCGACTGGTTCTATTGGATTGACACGCGAATTGAAGATCGGCTTCCTTCTGAAAAAAGTATTGAGAAAGCAAAAAAGCAATATGGCAATCCAATCTTCTCACAAGAAGAATTAAAAGTTATTAATCAAAAAGTCTCTTCAAACGATTTCAACGAGCTTCCCGCTCCTCCCAAGGAATTTAGAAATTTTTTCAAATTTCCCCCCGCAAAGGGAAAAATAAAAATGAACAATTTAGGACAGCTTATCGGCGAATCGATCGACCCGGAAACCCATGAAACTCTCAAAACCAGAATTCCAGGAGCTTTCGCGGATTGGCCTCCGGATGATACTCAACCTCCCTGGGGTGATGTGACCTACCTTAGAATGTATGTCGATGAAAACCAACAAAACCCGAAATTCAATTACATCGCTTATAATACTATCCGAATGTATGACTCTGAATTGGCCCGCGACAACCTGGCAAATTCATCACTTTGGGAGAAAATTATTGCCTTGGTTCCTTATTATCAGAATACATATGGAATTGATGGCGTTATGGTCGACATGGGACACGCAGTTCCTGTCAATCTAATGAAAAAAATTGTCGAAACGGCCAAACAAAATGATCCCGATTTCGCCTTCCTATCAGAAAATTTTTCTATTGAAGAAAGTAGTGTGAAAGCTGGATATAATGCAGTTGTGGGATATGCCTGGTGGGTAGAATACAAAAGAGAAGGTTTAAAAGACCTCCTGGAAAATATGGGAATTCGTGGAGTTCCTCTTCACTTTTTTGGAGCTGTTGAAAACCATAATACTCCAAGAGCAGCAGCGCGTGATGGCGGAGAAAGATATGCTATGTATTCTTTCCTGCTCAATTCTTTCCTCCCCAAATCAATTCCATTCATCCATTCCGGATTTGAACTCGGCGATACCGCTCCCATAAACACCGGGTTAGACTTCAAGCCTGAGGAAGTAGAAAAACTCAAAGCCTTCCCTCTAGCCCTTTTCGACATTTCAGCTCTTCCCTGGACCAAAAGCTCAAAAATGCTTCCCTTTACAAGGCTGGTAATGAGAATTTTCAAGGAAAATATTTCGATTTTGCAGCAAAGTGAAAAGATTTCTTTTTTCCTTCTTGAAACTGAAAATCCAGATGTATTTGCCTATCTACGGTTTGATGATAAAACAAAAATAATGGTCCTGCTTAATCGCGATTTAAATTCGCCCCAAAAAGCCTGTATTCATCTTGAAAATTTTAACGGAAATTGTCATTCACAGTTTGAAAACCTCTTAAATGAATTTTCTGGAATAAAAAATTTGAAACTCAGCAATGGTAGAATTAATGAAGAACTTCCACCTGGGTCATGCCATCTTTCCATTTGGGAGTAGCACCTTCAAAACGATTCGATCATTAAATTTGACAAAGAAATGAATTTCAGGGCCTAAAGCTTGAATCAAGTGTAGTACTAATGCCACATTTTTTTCTTCTATGAAGTTTCTTTCTCTAAAAGTTCTATTTTTCGTAGCAAAAAAGCCCGTTTTCTTTACACAGTCTAAAAAGGCTAATTTTTTTTTAACAAAAAAAAATAAGTAATGGAAAAGGTATTTTTTACCTACTAAAAACAATCAGACCGACGTTTACTTAATATCAACGTCGGTCTAATTTTCGTCTCTCAAAAGATTTTCAGTTTACTATTTAGCGGAGTTTGTAATCCTCAATTTAATATCAATATTTTTTGTGGATTAGGAAAATTCTCAATCGCTCTGATCTTACAGGGTGCCTCAATTTTTGAATTGCCTGGGCTTCAATCTGCCGAACTCTCTCTCTCGTAAGGTGAAGCAGTTTTCCTATTTCTTCAAGGGTTCTTTCACGGGTATGATAAAAACCAAAACGATGTGTAATCACAATCTTTTCTCTTTCTGAAAGCGAACCCATCGCCATACGAATTTCTTCTTCCAAGTTTATTTTTTCAGTAATTACTTCAGGATCAGATTCCACATCTGGAATAACATCTCTCAAATAAAGGTCTTCTTCCAAATCGATGGGTGTGGTATCCAATGAAATTACGCTCGGAATTTCTGAGAAAAATTTTCTGAGTGCCTCACTCTTTAATCCAGCTTCCTGAGCCAACTCATTAATATTCGGTTTGCGATTCAACTTTTTGGTAAGTGATTCTTCCAGTTTTTTAATCTTTAGCTGCTGGTGAACCTTATTCAAAGGCAGACGAATATTGTGGGAATACATCGAAATAGTTTGGATGATTGCTTGCCTGATCCACCAAACCGCATAAGAGATAAACCTTACTTTTCGCGTTTCATCAAACTGCCGAGCAGCATGAATTAAACCAAGATTTCCAACTGCAATCAAATCCTCAAAAGGCACTTCATTAATGAATTGGTATCTCTTGGCAATCGAAACCACAAAGCGAAGGTTTGAGATTACAAGTCTTCTGATGGCATTCATGTCCCCCATTTTAAACTTCGCAATGAGAGTTTCTTCTTCTTTGCGACCCAGAGGTGGACATCTCCTCAGGTCTCGAAAATAATTCCTCAGGACAACTTCTCCTGAAGTATTTCTTTTCCTGTAATATTCCATCAGTCCTTTTTCTCCAAAATAAAAATTTTTCCCCTAATCTATATATCGGCAGTTTTCGGTAAAACTTTATAGGTTTCTTTACTAAAAATTAATTCGCAAATTGTGTACCATATTTTTATATTTCTCTTCGGAATTTATCTGTGGTAATCTAAAAAAAAATCGGAAGCCAGCTGTTTGAAACGTAACAAAAGGACAATATTATGAATTTAATGGAAATTAGAAAAAGCTTTCACAAAATTCCAGAAATAGCTTACGAAGAGAAAAAGACCCAGAAATTAATAATGCAATATTTGAACCAACTTGGAGTTGATTTCATTAAAACGGCCGAAACAGGTTTGATAGCCATCTGGCGAGGAACTTCATTCGAAAGGAAATTCACCCTTTTCAGGGCTGACATGGATGGTCTTCCAATCCCCGAAGAAACTGGAGTCGAATATTCTTCTACCTTCCCAGGATTAATGCATGCCTGTGGTCATGATGTTCATATGACAATTTTATTGGGGCTGATCGAAAAAATTCGAAATGAAAACCTTAAACAAAATTTCCTTTTTTTGTTTCAACCAGCTGAAGAAGGTGGTGGTGGAGCCGAATTAGCTCTAAAAGATCTCTCAAATTTCGATATAGCGACCGCCTGGGCTTTGCATGTAACAGACGAATATGAACTTGGAACTGTAGCAACAAAACCCGGAATTTTGTTCGCATCTTCTTTTGAAATAGATTCCATCTTCACTGGGAAATCTTCTCATATAGCCTTTTATAGCAAGGGTAAAGATGCAATTGTTGGCGCAACGTCGCTGATAGACAAACTTTATTCTATTCCGCAAAATGATTTCGTGGCAAGATTTGGAATGATTGAAGGAGGTAGAGTACGAAACGCTGTCGCAGATAAATGCAATCTCCATGGAACAGTACGTACCGAAAAATGGGAAAAAACAGAGCAATTAATGGAGAAAATAAAAAAAATGGGTGAACAAATCGCTTCCGAAATTGGGTTGAAATACACTCAAAAAACAGGTTCCAGATATCCGGAAGTCATCGTTAGTGAATCACTTTTCGAGAAATTTTCATCATTCCAAAAAGTCCACTTAGCTGAAATGAAATATACTGGTGAAGATTTTGGATTTATTTCCAAAAGATATCCATCTGTTCTTTTCTGGCTTGGATGCAGACTTCCAGGTTTACCTGAAGTTGGATTGCATCATCCCAAATTTCTTCCTCCTGATTCTACAATTCAAGCTGGTATCGAAGTTTTCTGGAATGTTGCAAAAAGCAATATCGGCTAAGGTTGTTGCGGTATAGCTTTTATCTATTCTTTAAGAGAGAGTTTTGCTGCTCGCCTCACTTCAGCAGAAAAATCACCGTTAATCATTTTCTTCAAAATGGCAAAACTCTCTTCGGTTTCAAATTTTCCTAAAACTTTTGCTAGAGAATATCGTACCTCTTCCGATTCATCTCCGGAAAGGTGGGAAATTTTAGAAATTACGCTTGAATCAGCTAATTTTCCAATGGCAGATAATGCACATGACCTTACATAAGAATCTTTGTCGCCTAAATTTTCAAAAATTACAACCGGGATTTCAGAAAATTTTCTCTTTCCCAGTTCTAATAAAGCGGCTCCTCTAACTTTTGGGTTGGGATGTTTCATCGCAGAGGAAATTATCTCTTCTGAGGCTTTGGAATCAAGAGCACCTTCTTTGTTCAATAATTCGAAAGCCATATTATCCAGCTTCTCGGATTCCCCCATGGTTAATTTTTCGTCTACTTCCTTTTCAGTTTCTAAGTTTTTTTGAAAACCAAATATTTGTCCATCCTTTTTTCGGTTCTCTTGTATAATTTCATCGAGGGACTCATAATCTTCATGTTTTATTAAGGCCATTGAGGCAATAAAACTAACTTGATCGTCAGAATTTTTAATCAATTCACGTAACTTAATAATTGCCCTTTTATTTTGAATATTTCCAAGTATTTCTACCAGGGAATTTTTCTCTGACCCGGTCTCCTCATTCAAGAGGTCAATAATTTTCTCCACTGCTGGATCATCAGTATAAACACTTAAAGAAAGGCTGGCAAAATACCTGACCATTTCTTCAGGATCCTTCAATGCCTGGAAAAACACTTCGATATACTTCGGATCTTTTAGCTTCCCCAAGCCGCTAATTGCTGTAGCTCGAACAATTTCATTTTTATCTGAGGCAGAGTTTTTTAAACATTCACCAAAGTCGGGATCGGGATTCTGGTCAAAAGTATGAACACAGCAATATCTTATTGCTGAATTAGGATCAAGAAAACACTTTGCAAAAATTTCTTTGACCAATGGAGAAATATGATTTCTTAATGCTTCCAATGCAAGAAATCTAACAACTTCATCTTCAGAATCGTTTGAAACCGAGTCTATCAAAAAATTTGTAATATCGTTGTCTTTAATTTCAGAAGCGGCTTTTGCACACATTCTTCTAATTTCAATTTGCGAATCCTTTAAACCTTTTTTTATTATCTCTGTAATAGGAAGCGGTTGCCCGTCTTCTCCAAAAAAGTCTTTTGGAAGTTTCTCAAATGAGAAAATTACATTTTTTTCATAATCGAATGGAATTTTTTCTCCGGAATTTTCTTCAGAAATGGGTTTATGATCCAATAATGGAATTGAATTAATTTTTTTAAAATTTTCATAAAAAAGGGCGAACTCTGAAATAATCTCTTTTTCTAATTTTACAATGGCTTCTAACAAAGGTTCAATTGCTTCTAAGTGTCCCATATCAGCCAAACTAGTGGAGGCAGCTATCGAAACTTCTGGGTTCGGATCTTTCAATGCCTCAATCAACAATGGTGTAGCAGAGGTGGCTTTCCTTCTTCCAGCCTCTTTAATTAAATAAAGTCTCTCATCGATTGGGAGTGAAACATCCAAAATTCCTTTATTAATGTGCTCCAATGGAATATCCCCACCCATATCGATTCGGACAGATTTCTTTGAAGGAATCGTTTCTCCGACTTCTCGTTTCTCTTCTGCCAATGTTGGCGCTTGAGGGGCTTTCAGGAGGCTTTTTCTCTTGTATCTTTTGAAAAGGTAAAAAAACAGGATTATCAGCAGAATAAAGATGGGTATTACAAAAACAATTTTGGTTTGAAAAAATTTAATAGTTTTTATCCACATAATTTTTGGTATTATATTATAAATATAAAAGAATTAAAGAAAAACATGCATATAATAGAAAATGTACTGATTTCTGACGAAGTGTGGGATACTAACTTTCAATGCGATCTGGAAAATTGCAAAGGAGATTGTTGTCGTATTGGCGACCTTGGGGCACCTATTTTCCCGGAGGAAGAAGAAAAAATATGCGCTAATTTCCCCAAATTCGCGAATTTCCTGTCTTCCAAAATTCGCAATTTCCTATCCACCGGAATCAGCGAAACTTACAAAGGAAAACTAGTGATTCGTGAGATTTCTCCAAATTTTCCTTGTCCCTTGTCGTTCAAAAATGAGTCCGGAATTATCCTCTGCTCTTTACATGCCCACTGCCTGGAAAGCAACATTTTCTTTATGAATTTAAAACCAATTTGGTGCTCTCTTTTCCCTTTGATTATTTCAAATAATGATTCAAGTATCAGCATCAATATTGCAATTCAACCTCATTGCAAACCCAAAAGACCTTCTCAACCAGTATTGGCAGCTTTTTCGAAAGAATTAAGCTTTATTTTTGGGGATAAATGGGTTGCAACAATGCTCGAAGAGTTGGGAAAACATTGACCAGCCTCCCGCTTTTTGGAGAGAATTTAATTTTTTTGAAACAAATTTTTCTGTCAAACTTGAAATTCCATTTGCACCAACATTTGTAGGTGAAATTCCCATTCGCCCAAGGGGAACACCAAACACCATTTTTTGAACCTTTTTTTCCAGATAAGAATTGTTTACATCAACAAAAGTGTTTATCAACAAAAAAACAACACTTCCAAAATTTCAAAAAAAAGACTAGAATAGCCTTTCTAATTTTTATAATTAATTAGAAAAATTAAAAAGAGTATTAAAATAGAAGAATTACAGGCAAAATCATGGTAATTGGGAAATTGCTTTGCCAGGCTTATCACAGGTTTTTTGTCAAGAGATCTTGAAATCAAGATCTAATAAATACTTTATTCCATTGTCATCAAAGCCTAGCATCTCAACTTTTTAAATTTAATTTTGTAAGAAACTAAAGAGGATTAACGATGATAAAATTTTTGAGAACTACAATTTTGATTTGTCTTGATTTTTTCTGTTTCTACGTCTCATTTATTCTTGCCATCTGGTTAAGATTCGAGCGAATTGAAGATAACCATTTTCATATTTTAAATTCTCTGTTTTTGCCATTTGGAACTGTTTTGCTGATAGTTTTCTGGAGCACAGGATTATATAACCGTTCCTTGCGTTTTGCCTCCATCCCGGACTTAATAGCGGTTTTTAATTCTGTATCCATCTTTTCCTTATTGAAACTTGCAATTATTTA
Source organism: Candidatus Rifleibacteriota bacterium (assembly GCA_015233565.1). Lineage (GTDB taxonomy): Bacteria > Muiribacteriota > Ozemobacteria > Ozemobacterales > Ozemobacteraceae > JADFXM01. The sequence goes on along the minus strand of JADFXM010000067.1, from coordinate 4,758 downwards.
TTTTTTCCAAGCCAAAAATTTTTCCCGAACCGTAATTCTGAATGATTGGTTAATCAACCTGGCTTTTGTTGCTTCCACTCGCCTTTCTTTCAGGATCCTTCTTGACATGGTTGAAGCTGAACCTTTTAGAACTATCATTTACGGTCCAAAAAATAACAAAGGAAAAAGAGTCCTGATCTATGGTGCAGGACGTGCAGGAGAAAGCGTCGCGCGCGAAATAAGGAGAAATGAATTTTTACCATTTGATATTCTCGGAATACTCGATGATGACCCTCGCAAGAAAGGCAAAATAATTCACGGAATTCCCGTTCTGGGCGGAAGAGAGACACTGAATCAAGTTATTAGTGACAAACGAATTGAAGAAATAATTATAGCCATCCCATCGGCACCAGGCGAAGTTCTTCGCGAAATATTGAAAGTTTGTAGAGACACAAAAATCCGATTTAAAACTCTTCCTGGTTTACAAAGTATTATTGATGGAAAGTTATTTAGTCTTCAATTGAAAGATATTGCAATCGAAGATCTTTTAAGAAGACCCCCTGCTAAAATCAATCTGGCCGAAATAGCTGCATATGTAACCGATAAAATTGTCCTCGTGACTGGCGCTGGAGGCAGTATCGGGAGTGAAATCTGTCGGCAGATTTTAGGCTTCAGCCCATCCAAACTGATTCTTTTGGGACACGGCGAAAACAGTATCTACAACATTTACCACGAACTATTTAAAAAGAGAAATAACACTGAGTTAGTTCCCATGATCGCCGACATTCAGGACAAAACCAAAGTGGATCATATCTTTAAGAATTTTTCACCGCAAATTGTTTTTCATGCGGCTGCACACAAACATGTTCCTTTGATGGAAGCCAATTGCACCGAAGCAGTAAAAAATAATGTTTTTGGTTCAAAAAATCTGGTTGAAGCCGCTCATCTTTACAAATGTGAAAGATACGTCATGATCTCCACAGACAAAGCAGTTAATCCAACTTCTGTCATGGGAGCCACAAAAAGAGTTGCTGAAATGGTTTTGAAGTGTTATGCCAAGAAAAGCGCCACCAGATTTGTGGCTGTTCGCTTTGGAAATGTCCTAGGAAGCAGGGGAAGCGTAATTCCACTTTTCAAGAGCCAGATAGAAAAGGGTGGCCCGATCACTATTACACATCCCAACATGATTCGCTACTTCATGACTATTCCCGAAGCAAGTAAACTGGTCATCCAAGCAGGGGCCTATGGAAAAGGCGGCGAGGTTTTTGTTCTTGACATGGGAGAACCAGTCAAAATAGTCGATCTAGCCTATGATCTTATCAGATTGGCAGGCCTCGAAGTGGGAAAAGATATCGAAGTTGTATTCAACGGGCTGAGGCCGGGTGAAAAATTATACGAGGAATTACTTACTGCAGAAGAAGGAATATCCGCCACAATAAATAAAATGATCTTTATTGCGCCACCAGAAGAAATCAACGAAGAAGCATTTCTTGAAGACTTAAGCGAACTCGAAAAATTTGCTTATCGAGAAAATGCAAATGGGATTTTCAGCACATTAAAAAAAATAGTCCCTAAATTTTTCCCTGATCGAGATGCAATTTTCAACGAACCCAAAATCAAAATTTTGAGAGAAAAAGAAATTAATCCAAAATTTAAAGAGAAATTTTTACATGTTTTGAAATAATATGCTATTATCAGGCCAGTATTCCCAAAAGAGTGCAAAATGAATAAATTAAATTCTATTTCAGTTGACCTGAAAAATAAAAAAAAAGCATTTAAATTTTTAAAATTAAATTATATTAGACTTTCTCTTGTGCACCCATTTTCCAAAAAATTTCGCGTTATTGGCTATTACTGCTCTCAGCAGAGAATTGAAATTCTTAAAGAAAATATTTTCCCTACCGGAGAAATCTGCCCTTTCACTTCACCTGAATTAAAGAGTCTGTCGAAAAATTCTCTAAAATTCGCTTTTTTGTTTACCTACCCACTTTTTTTTCCCGCTTTCTCCTATCCACAGCAAGCCACTTTGTACCGGACGAAATATACCGAGATTTTTCGACAACTTTTAACGATCAATTCCACTTCACTTCATGGCCTCCTGAAAAGTCGTCGGTCTATTTTTGGAATTGTTCCCATGCCAATCAGCAAAACAATCAGAAAACAAACTAATTTGAGCTCCCGAGATAATGAAAAACCTGTAATGATAGATTCGAAAGGTTTATTTACAAAATCTTCATCCAAAAATACATGTTCCCATTATGGGTGGTTGTATAAAAATTTTAATACATGAAAATACTTGTCACTGGTGCAGCGGGTTTCATTGGATTTCATCTCTCTTGTCGATTATTGGAACGAGGAGATTCTGTTCTTGGCTTTGATAATTTAAATCCATATTATGACGTAACACTCAAGGAAGCTCGCCTTAATCAGCTAACCCAAAGAAAAGGTTTTTTTTTCGTAAAAGGGGATTTGGTTGACCGCAATGCCATAGAAAAACTTTTCTCCGAAAATAGTTTTGACCGAGTAATCAATTTAGCTGCTCAGGCGGGAGTTCGGTACAGTTTAACAAATCCATACGTTTATATTGATAGTAATATAGTAGGTTTCATAAATATTTTGGAGGCCTGCAGACATTCTAAAGTTCCGCATTTAGTCTTTGCCTCATCCAGCTCAGTTTACGGTTCCAACACAAAATTCCCCTTTTCCATTCACGACAATGTTGACCACCCAATTTCTTTATATGCGGCCACAAAAAGAACAAACGAATTAATGGCACACACATATTCACATCTTTACCAACTACCAACAACCGGATTGCGTTTTTTTACAGGATACGGCCCTTGGGGGCGCCCAGATATGGCGTTATTCCTTTTTACGAAAGCAATTTTTGAGGGAAAACCAATTGAAGTCTATAATAACGGTAAAATGCAACGAGATTTTACCTACATTGATGATATTGTGGAAGGTTTGGTTCGTGTAACTGATAAAATTCCAGAACCTAACCCCAATTGGGATGGAATGAATCCAGATCCCGCAACAAGTTTTGCCCCTTATAGAATCTACAATATCGGGAACCAATCTCCTATTGGTTTGACAAGGTTTATCGAAATTATTGAGGAAAAACTTGGAAAAAAAGCTATTAAAATATTTTTGCCCATTCAACCAGGAGATGTCCCCACAACATTTGCCGATGTGGAAGATCTTAAGCGAGACGTAGATTTCATTCCAGCCACTCCGCCAGAAGTAGGAGTGGAAAAGTTTGTAGATTGGTATTTATCTTATTACAAACCGTAGTATGACTTTCCTAAAATTAAAAAAAAATCCGAAAAGCTTTCTCCCTAAAAGCCAAAAAAGGCCTGAATTTGGGTACCTAATAATAATACTAATTTTTTTAAGCTTCTTCTAAACTCATTCCTCTTTTTTGCTGCAATAATTAATGAGTGGAGCCAAATTATTTCATGGGAAAAATCCAGAATCTGATCAAATTCCTCAAGGGAGTAGGCAAAATCCACACACCTCTGTTGAAAGGCTTTTCCTTTAGTCGCTAGCTTTTGTTTTTATTGCTTTTCGCCATAATTTATTTTGATCAAACTTCCATAAAATATCGTGCTCACGCTCAAAGTAACATTGAACCTTCTTTTTGTTTGTTGTCACATACAGAATTTTTCTGCAGCCTAATTATCGCACACGAAGTCTGGTAATTCAACGGCCTCATTTTTTTTATGCGCCAATAAGTTCATCGTAAACCTTTTCTCTGTTGTTGATAAATACAGAAGTTGTTGGCTGCACACTTCTAGCGCAGAAAATCTGGTAATCCCGACGGTGAAAAGAAATCTTCAATAGGAAAATAGATGTTTGTTGTCACTAATTTCCCGGAAATATTATAACTATGTCGAAAATTCTTAACTCTTGGCTAGTTCTGGCGCTTATCTTGAAAAATCACTTCCTTTTCTCCGATCATTTTCATAGTTACAAATGTAACTATTTTTTTTTGGGAAAAATCGATCGAAAAAATGGTATCAAATTTAAATCCCCGAGATGGGGATGTCTCAAATTAAGGATCATTCTAACAATTAACTTTCCGATACAACCGATTTTCCTACGAGAGAATAATCTAAAATCAGCACTAAAAATAAAAGAAAAGTGGTTTCTCAAAAAACCCATACCCAGTATTTCATTATTGCAAAAATCTCTAGGAAGAGTGTTTCAGAAGTTCCGTGTCCTATTTTTTTAATTTCGCTCATTCTTGCCCTTTGATTACCTTCAACTGGCAACCAATTGAGAACACGCACCTGGAACAGCCGTTAGAAGCTGTCAAAAAATCTCATTAATTTTGCTCGGTACAGAGTGGCGCCCTGTTAATGCGAAAAAGCAAGGCAAAAACTCGAATATTTGCATAAAAGTAGAAAAATAGAATTTTTCGACAGACTCGTTAAAAGGTGTCGGAAAATTTCGGTATATTTTGTTCTGTACAAAGTGGCTCGCTGTTGATGCGAGAATGCGAGGCGAAAATTTGGCCGGGTACATTGAAAAATGAAAATCAAGGGATTTTTCGACAATCTCGAACAGGATGTTGAAACAGAGGTCCATCATACAACCGCGTTAAATCGAAAAAAGGAAAGCTTCTTTAGGAAACTTTGAGTAATTCTTAATTTTTTATTGGAGAAAAAGGGGAAAGCCCTCGAGGATTTTGTCCACGAGGGCTTATATAAGCTTGGCAACAACCTACTCTCCCACACAGCTGCCCATGCAGTACCATCAGCGCGTCCGGGCTTAACT
>JADFXM010000066.1 GCA_015233565.1 Candidatus Rifleibacteriota bacterium | reverse complement strand
GATTTTGGAGGAATTGACTTAGAATTTTCGGTTTTTTTGGGCTGATTGGATGGTTCAGTTGTTTGCTCATTGGGTCTTACTGGCTTAACGTTACTATTATTCAAACCATATTTTTGTTTCAGTTTTTGAGCAGGTCTTCTTTCCAAATTTGCATCGGCTCTATAAAAGGTTTCGCTGGCGTTTTCAGGGTTGAGGTAATCGTGTTCGAGGAGGGTCAGAAATTTTCCATATGCTTTAGTATACTCTTTAAATTTTTTTAACATTTCCCTTTTATCGCCAGTTCTTCTTGCGGTAAGAAAAGCTTTAAATGCATCTAAATATGCTTTGGAATCGTTTTGGTATTCACTTAAATTCTTATTTGGCCATAAATCAGCTGGAGTAGGAGTGGGTGGCGCAGGATGTGGATTTGCAGGAGGTTCTGCTTTTGGTTTTTGTGATCGATCATCATCAGAGTTGTTAGCTTTGGCAAAAGAACTTTGATTAGAAATCAACAAGCCGAAAAATACAATTAAAAACATAAATTTTCTTTTCATGATTTTCCTCCACATTTTTCTATATAAATTTTACCAGAAAATCAGAAGTTTTATTTTAAAACACCGGGAAACTCATTTTAACGAATGTTCCATGTGGTATCCTCAATTGGTGCAGTGTTGAAGTTAACCAAAGGGCAAAAATGGGCGATATTTCAAAAAATGGTACGGAACTTCTAAAACAGTCTTCAACAGAGATTTTTACTCTAATGAAATACTGGCTACGCACTTTTTGAAAAACCGCTTTCTTTTTATTTTCTAGTGCTGATTTTAGATCATTCTCTCGTTGGAACATCAGTTTTACTCACTGAATCAGCCATGAATACAATAAAACGAAAAAATCTCGGGCAGTGGAACATCGTGAAATCTGTTCCATTTGAAGGTATCGATGATTTAAATTCATCTGCCTGGCAAAAAACTGCGTAGACTTGGTTTTTCAAAAAACGGGCTAAATTTTGTCGAAAGTCGCTTTAATAACCATATGGACCTGTAATTTTGTCATATTTTCCATCCACAATTTCCGGGACGAAAGCGGATTTCCATCTGCTTTTCAATTGGATCGGGAGACTATCCTCTTTTGTAAAAAGGAACCTTTTATACTCGTTATCATCCCTTTCTTGTTCGAATTTTCGGTTTTCGTCGAACTTTAACAGATCAACTCCCCGACTGTTCATCATTCCCCCAAGGTGGGCAGCATTGGAAATATCGATTCTGTCGTTTGTTCCCCAGAATTCACGGGTAATTACTGCATTGGGGTCAGTAGGGGCCAAAGGATCTTTCGGGGATTGCTCACAAGAAACCATAAATGTGTATGTAATAAAATCCTTTGATAAAGACTGGCTGAAAATCATGAAATTTTTCTGTCCGATAAAACCTTCTCCTTGAGGGCTGATCAGTAATCCATAGTTAATATTTCCAATTTGACTGATTAAAGATGTTTCACTCCCATTGTCCATTAATTTGGCAATACCCAATTCCATTGCTGACCAGGCCGTCGATTCTATTGCTGAATGTGCTTGAAAATGAAGGGATTGCTTTACCTGGGAACTGGAAATGCTGGATAAAAACCTACAAGGATTGCAAATACTCCAATAATGCCAATGATAACATACAGTGCAAAGCCTTTCCGCTTAAAAATTCTCATTAGTCGTTTTCCAGTCTGATGGCGTCAATTTGATGAACTCCTTCTGTTGAGAGATGTATCGAAACAAGTTTTTGTTCACTACCAATTGCTGAAAAAGTTGCCGAAGCAATTTCTTTTCCAATGGGATTTGGATCAATGAAGGGGTCTCCGGCGTCATAATATATGACACATCTTCCAATTTCCTGGGTTTCCGGAACATGATAATAACAAATGATTTGGCTTTTAAGGTTTTTGAAAATCAATACAGAATCGCTTCTGATTCTATCTCCGGGAGTAATTTTTGGCCACAATATTTGTCTCGCAAAGCGCAGCTCGTCAAACATTCTTGAATATGCCATTCGGGTGTTCTCACGAATTTCACTGATTTTCAGAAATCGCGCCTGAAGTTTTCTTTGAGTAAAAAACCAGTCCCCTACGATTCCCAGGATTGATATCAAAATAGCGATTCCCAGAATCAGCTCTATTAAAGTCATTCCCCTAAAGGATTTATTAAATTTTTTCATCTGTCGGTTATGTACACTTCTCACTGATAAGCAACATTCGAAAAGCCTTCTACCCACTTTATTGTAATCAAAATACTTTTATAATATGTGTAAGAATTAACCTGAAGAGAATAGCTGAAGTCAAATTTTTGGAAAAAATCGTTCAGTTCTTTTAAAGCAGGAGAGGTTAGGGTCAGTTCTGTATCCGAAGAGTTGCCAAAATTTTCGAAAGGATTGAAAATTCCGTCGTCAACACCACTTGAAATCATGATGTCATTGACATCCACAATAGAGCTATAGGGGACCTCTTTTAAATGCTGAGAAATTTTGTGTGCCAGACTCACTGCAATTGCAAGATTCTGGCTTTTTTGAATTGATCTTCCACTTGTTCCAAATAGGTCGATGATCGAAACAAGCGAAACGGCAAGAATAAAAATAGCAATCAGGGTTTCCAATAAAGAAAATCCCTTGTGACCAAAGAGATCGATGTTAATTTTGCCGCGTATCATCGCTTTAAGTCTTCCGAAACAATTTTTAAATAATTCATGAAAATCGGGTTTTCAGGATAATTTTCAAGTAATTTTTCCAGTATTTTTTTGGATTGGTCTAGTTTACCTATTTTGTGGAGAAAAACAGCCAGGTCGTATCCATAGTTCGGATTGTTTTTTTCAAGATTGAGGGCTGCTTCATATTCTTTTTGAGCATTTTCAAAATCATTTTTTTCTGCGGAAATTTTTCCAAGTAGGAAGTGCTTCTCTGCTGAATTCTGGGAAACTTGCAAGCCACGTTGAACAATTTTTTCTGCCCCTGCAAAATCTTTTACTTCTATTAAACAATAAGCCATTTTTTCAAGTGCCAATGAATGTTCGGGAAAAATTTTCCCTGCGGCTTGATAACATGAAATTGCATCACTATATTTTTTCTGGTTTCGAAAAAATTCTCCTGTTCTATATTCCCGGTCAGCCATTAAAAATTCATTTGTGAGGATTTTCTTGGAAACCGAACTAACAAGATATTTCTTGGAAATCGCCTCAGGATGTTCGTTAAAGTCCGAAATCCTAAATACCCCAAAAAGTAAAAAAGCTAATCCTGCTAAAAGAAAAATTAGATAATTGCTATTGGTTACGAAAAAAGTTTTGATTATTTTTGAATTTTGGTTGGAAAGGGTTTTATCTAAAGCTTGAACTTGATTTTCTTCAAATTCTGGGGAAGCCCTCTTATCGTTTGGAAGTTGGGTTGGGAAAAGCCTCCCTGTGAAATAATAGAAAGAAAACTTGTAATTCTTTTTTGTGCCTCTTCCGGAAGTTCGATGGCATTTTGTCGCCATTTTGTGCCGATTTCTTCCCAGAATAATTTGGGAAGCAGAATGGAAAGATTTATTAAACCATTTTCAGACCAATTTTTATTCACTAGTAAGTCAAAAAGCTTCTCTGGTCCTATATTTAAAGAGAGTTTTGCCATAAGGTAAGCCACTTTTTCAGAAGTTTCGGGCTCAGAAGACAGAAAAGTATCCAGTAATTTTCCGAGTTCTGAATGAGGACAATCCTCCATCCCGGTTAATAGGTTATCCAACCTGTTTTCATCACAATTGGAGATGCAATTTATTGCACCTTTCTCCCTTGCTCCAAAGGAACCTGGGAGTAAAAAAAATAACTTAATAATAACTTCCGGGGGTAGAGAAATTGAAAGTTTATTATATAATTCCTCTCCGGAAAGTTTAAGACCGATTATTTTCTCCTTTAATGAAAGAAACGAGGTCCGCTTATTAATCGGACCTTCTTCGGATTCGAATTTCTTTATTTCTTCAACTATTTCTCTCAGATTTATCATTCTTGCATATTTTATTGGATTGGAGCATTTTTATTGACTTTACACCTTTGTTCTTGACAAGTTTAAGATTGGATGATAATTAATGCAAGCTGAATATTTTTCAGAAGGGTTGGCTTTTTGTAAATTCCGACCCCGCTATCCTGCGGGGTCGTTTTAGTTCTTAAATTAAGTAAATTGCGAGGGAACAATATGAGTCAGGAAGATTCGATAAAAATTACTTTTTCTGATGGCACGACCCAGGAAATCCAAAGAGGCGTTTCTCTTTTGGATGTAAAAAAATCGAAAAACGATCCAGAACACCCGTTTTTGGTTGCAAAAGTTGACAATGACATTCGAAGTCTTGAATTTAAGCCGGAATTGGATTGCTGTGTCGAATTTTTGGATTACAGGCAAAAAGCTGCTCAGGAATGCTATCGAAAGAGTATTACGTTTGTTTTGGCCAGAGCGGTTCTTGAACTATATAGAAATGCACGTCTTGTGGTGGGGCATTCGATCGGGAATGGCTATTACTACGACCTGTATACTGATGTTCCGGTTTCTGACACAATCTTGGGATATATTACCGATAAGATGCGGACTATTATTTCTAAGGATGAAAAATTTGAAAAAAGACAACTTACAAGGGCTGAAGCTGTCGCATTGTTCAAGAAAGAGGGGTATCCGGAAAAAGCCCGTTTGGTGCAGAATTTAAATAACGACACAGTTGAAGTCATTTCGTGTTGGAAATATTTGGATATTAACTTAGGGCCGGTTGTTCCATCCACAGGGTGTTTGCAGGTATTTGAGCTGAAGCAATATGGCTCAGGATTTGTATTACTTTTCCCGGATCCCAAAAATCCAAGAGTTGTTTCGGAAATCAAAGATCAACCCAAAATATTTGCAGTTTACAGGGAAAGCAAAGAATGGGGAAAAATTCTAGAAGTAACCAACGTCGGTCGTTTCAACCAGATTATCCAAGATGGAACAGTTTCGGATTTCATCAAAACTGCCGAAGCTTTACATGAAAAAAAGATAGCATTGATCGCTGACGAAATAAGCCGAAGAAAAACGGTCAGAATCGTTTTAATTGCCGGGCCATCCAGCTCGGGGAAAACCACGTTCAGCAAACGTCTTTGCATTCAACTAAGGGTCAATGGGCTTCGACCGGTTGCACTTTCTCTTGACAACTATTTCCTAAATCGGGAACACACCCCTAGAGATGAAGATGGAAACTATGATTTTGAAGATATCCACGCGCTCGATTTGGAATTATTTAACAGTCATTTAATGGAATTGTTAAAAGGGCGCGAAATAATAGTTCCAAAATTTGATTTTTCTTCTGGCCAGAGGCGTACGGATGGTCTTCCCCTTCGCATCAACCAGGATCAGATTGTTATTATAGAAGGGATTCACGGATTAAATGATGAATTGACCCATTCTGTCCCGCCTTCATCTAAGTTTAAAATCTACATTTCCGCTTTGACTCAGTTGGTTATCGATGATTACAACCGTATTTCAACGACTGATACGCGTTTAATTCGACGCACAGTACGAGATCAAAAATTTCGTGGCTATAGTGCAGAAGATACAATTCAAAGATGGCCTTCCGTCAGAAGAGGGGAAGAAAAAAATATCTTTCCATTCCAGGAAGGCGCTGACATGGTTTTTAACTCAGCATTGCCCTACGAATTATCAGTATTAAAATCTGCAATTGAACCTTTTTTGGCGGATATTCAACCTGAGATTCCGTCTTATAGCGAAGCTAGAAGATTGTTGCGCTTTCTTGCTCTATTTAAGCCTCTTAACCCGAAGGAAGTGCCTCCTACTTCGATCCTTAGGGAATTTATTGGAGATAGTTCCTTCCATTATTAAAATTTAACAAATTAAAAAATTCCTATTATTTAATATAATAGGAATTTTTTTTTTGAATTTATGCGGACTTTTGCCTTAAAGCAAGTAAAATTTACTTTAAGGTGACTGTCTTGCCGTAGGCGAAGAGTCCTCCGCTGTTGTAGATATCCATCTGAACCTTACTGAAGGGTTGCATTTGGATAACGAAGTTCTTCGTAATGTTTTTGACAGTGCTTTTTGAGAGGTCAACTTCAAGGCTGTCCCCATTTGCAAAAGCTAATTTGCTGTCTTTAAAAGGAAAACCATCCTGGCTGAGAATCGGCATCCCTGAATTTATGGCATTCCTTTTATATATCGCCCCAAAAGATTCTGCAAGCAAACAAGAAATACCCAGAGCAGTAAAGCAGTCAACGGCTTGTTGTCTGGAACTTCCTGCTCCGAAGTTTTTTCCTAAAATCAAAATATCACCATGCGATGACTTTTTGGGAAACTCTTCCCATCCTTGAAGATTTCCGAATGCATGGGGTCCCATTTTTGAGATATCTGTTATTGCAAGATGTGCGTTGTGAAAAATCATGTCAGTGTCAATATTATCGAACAATTTACCATCTGAAGCGCTTATAACCCAGGCTTTTCCAGAAAGAACAACTGGTTTTTGGCTAATCATTTTTTTTCCTTTCTATTGTTTTCAAAATAAGAGGGTTTCGTTGAGATTGAAATGATGTATGGGAAACCAATTAAATATCACGTGGATCAGTTATTTTTCCTGTGAGAGCGGATGCAGCCGCTGTGAGTGGACTTGTAATGTAGGTATCTCCGTCCCCTTGTTTCCCTTTGAAGTTTCTATTACTGGTACTAACCTGGACTTCGCCTTTTCCGGTCATTCCGACTTGTCCTGAGGCGCAACCGCCACAACCCGGGCTGGTGATAATGAAACCTGAATCAAATAAAGTCTGAAGAACCCCTGATTTTAGCATTTCGGTATAAACCTCGCGTGTGGCTGGGACAACTTTCGCCATAACATGTGAAGCTATTTTCCGTCCTTTTAAAATTTTTGCGGCCATATCAAAATCTTCAAAACGGCCATTGGTACAAGATCCGATAAAAACAGAATCGATTCTTTTTCCAGCGATTTCTCTGACTTTTTTAACGTTTTCCGGGGAATATGGACAGGCTGCAAGAGCTTCAAGCTTTTCAACATCAATTTCTATTGTCTTTTTGTAAACGGCGTCCGGGTCTGCCTCTATTTTATTAATCTGTTTTCCTGAGCGAGTTGAAAGAAAATCAATAATTTTTTTATCTGGAGAAATGAAGGAAATAATTGCACCCATTTCAGTAGCCATACTGGCGAGGGTGATTCTGCCTGCGAGGTCGAGCTCATTGATGACGGCTCCTTCATATTCCATTGAGAGGCCTAGTGCGCCATTGGATCCAAGGATTTCAAGGATTTTCAAAGTTAAATCTTTTGCAGTTGTCGGATATGAATAATGGCCTTTAACAATGATTTTCATTGAATGTGGGATTTCAAACCAGGTTCTTCCGGTTCCGAAGGCAAAAGCGATGTCCTGGTCGCCCATTCCTTGTCCGAATGCTCCAACTGCTCCAAGAATGTTCAGGTGGCTGTCAGTTCCGACAATTGTTGCTCCTGGAAGCGCCTGTCCTTCTTCAATTGCTATGTGAGATCCAATTCCGCAATTTACGTCGTAAACCTTGATGCCGTGTTTTTCTGCAAATTTTCTGCAAATATGTTGGTTATTTGCATAAGGGATGTTATTCGCCGGAATGTTGCAGTCAAAAGTAAAACACGTTTTATTTTTGTCCGCCACCGGTTGATTCGTAAAATTCTCATTGAAATTTTTTACAACGTTTGCACCGCCAAAATCGCGTGCCGAACGAATGTCAAGGTCGATCCAAGCTACTGATCCTGGAATGATAGGTTCCTTAGAATGTGAAGCCAAAATTTTTTCCACTACTGTTTTTCCCATTTTTTATCCTTTCCTAATTATTATTAAAGTGATTTATCTGAAAATATCAATTTCAATATAAGGCCCAAAATGACAAAACCTCAATATACACTGATTATTAAAATTCGAAATCATTAGAAGCGGTTGAATTCTTCTTTTCGGTGGGTTCATTAATTTTTTCCGGAGGATGTTTTTTTGCTTTGCCTTTTAAGGTATCTTCTGGTTTTGTGGGAGGGAAAATGTTTCCGGATGTGAAACTAGTCGAAGATGCGGTTCCTGAAGCATTTTTTGCTGGTTTTTCCGGCTTTTCAACTGCAATTCCAGATGATTCAGATTCTTCTTTCTCCTTTGGTTTTTGGGTTTTCTTTTTTTTGCCTTCAGGTTTAAGAACTATTTCCTCAAATTTAATAAAATTTCCGCCCCAGTCGTGAAAAATGTGAAGTGGCATCAATTTGGGCTCCTGCTTCAGAGGATTTCCCTTCCTGAAAACAAAAATGTCTCCTGAAACCGTTGGAAGGAGAGCCATCAAATAAGTTGTTTTGTAATAACCTCCTGTGAGCTTTCTTTCGAGTGAAACGACCAAGTTACTGGTTTTTCCGTTTTTCGAAAAATTTTCCACTTTTCTGGGTTCATAATCGAATAATTGAGGGCCTGGAGACCAAAAGAAAACCATACATTTTTCAAAATCAATCTGAGGCATTATTTCAAAGGGTTTGTGCATTTTCCAGAATGTTTCAAATTCAGGGAAATTTTTAATTAAAAGAAAACTGGAGTCTCCTTTATATTCGCTGTGAACTCCTGTCCATTGATCAAAAATCGGAAAATCATTTTTTTTTGGTATGCCATTGATTATCTTGGTCAAAAAAAGAAGCAACAATATCAAAAAAAAGGTGTTGCGTGAAAGTCTGCTATCTGAGAAGTTCATTATTGAAAAATTCGAAGTCCGCTGTTTAAAAATTGAGTGTCGAAGTTAAAAAACGTTGTTAAAAAATCGATGATTTCGATAAAACTCCTATCTTTTAAGGAACAGTATATTTTGATTGATTTCGTGGATTCGAAATTGATCGGAATTCCTGTTCTTCGGGAAATTTCCTTTAAAATTTTATTTAGCTCTTTTCCATTTGCAATTAAAGAAAATTTGTTCCTGACTTTGGGATATTTTTCTAAAATTGGGTCTCTTAGAATGCTCCCAAACTCTTTTTTGGAAAAAGATTCTTTTTTTTCACTTTGAGGGAGAGCAAAGAAAATGTTGTTTTTTTCTTGGATCCGGGCTTTGTTTGAGAAGCAAATTTTGTTTAGTTCTTCCATGTTAAAAAAATGGCCTTTTGGGGAAAAAAGCTCTTCAAATTGTGTTCCGGCAATAAAATCCTTGCGATAAACCATTGCAAGCATTCGAACAACTTTCCAACCTTCAATTGGTTGGCACCAGATAAATGAAGTGTGGTGTTTGTCTCCGTATTCTTTGGAAGGATCAGCATCAAGGCTGATATACGACCCGGGAGGGTCTGAGTAAATGATTACTCCCTCCGGTTTTACGGCAGTTACACGAAGGTTTGTATCCAATCTGAAACCTGGGGTGACCAGCCATTCGGTTCCGCTGGCAGTAATCCAGGCTGCGCCTTCTTCTCCAATGGAAATTAATCCAAGTAATTCAGGATTATTGAACTGGATCAGCTTTTTTTCCACAGCAAAAGCTTCCTGAAAAAATGAACAAAAGGCGAAAAAAGCAACAAATAACAAAAAAATTTTTTTCATTTTTGCCCCCCCATTTTTCTTAAAACAAATGTGAATCATTTCAATTTTTTCGGAAAGTTTGAAAGGTTTAAATCGAGCCTTTCAAGCGATTTAAAATAAAATTTCCATACCAAGTTTCATTTCAAATAGTATTTTTCATTTTGGAAATGTTTGTTCGATATTATACTTGGAGTGTTTAAAAATAACATTTTTAAATTCAAAATGGTTTAGGTCCATATTTTTTTCTATGCTGGCAAATTATGTTGCCCTTTTCAACTAAGTAGTTTAACATATTTCACTAAATTTTGAATTTCTTTTTGAAAAATGAAGGAGTATTTTGATGTTCAAAAGAACTTTTTCTTTGATGACTCTATTTTTTCTCATTGTCGGGGTAGTTTCCGCTCAAATTCAAGTTCCCATCTCCTACGATTTAGGCATTGGGAAAAAAATTGATGGAAATGTTATAGGCGGATCGATTTGTGAACCCGAAGGATTGGTGGTTACCCCTGAAACAGGTACTGGTTCGATTCTCGTCCCCTACGAAACCATTGATAAAATTACTGGAATGACTGTGGGTAAAAATGGGAAATTGTTCTTGTATGTTGCCTTAAGGTCTGGAAAAATTTACAAATCATTTACTTCAATAACTGATACTGAGCCAATATTGATTATCCAGGATGAATCAATCGATGGTGGGAAAACACCTGGAAAAATACGAAAATTTGTCAAAGCCGGATTTAGAGGTATTCCGCTAATTGAATTCGATGCTGCTTTGACTCCTGAAGTGGATTTAGATAGCATCAAAAAGCTGGCTTCCGAATTCTCTGCTGCAATAGATGCAGGTGATCTTGAAAAAGCGGTGACTTTACACAACAAAATTGGTGATTTGCTTGAAAACAATGATTCTACAAGCAAAGATGGTCCTGAGAGCGAAAAAAAGTAAGTTTTAATTAATCCTGTGAAATGACTGACCGTGAGATAACTCAGAGCGTAACTAACTTAAAAAAACAGATATTCTTTTGTCTTTCAGTCAGAAATTTCTTGGTGATTTTATCATTTTGGGGTTTCTTTGCCGGATTTTTGATTATATTG
Source organism: Candidatus Rifleibacteriota bacterium (assembly GCA_015233565.1). Taxonomy (GTDB): domain Bacteria; phylum Muiribacteriota; class Ozemobacteria; order Ozemobacterales; family Ozemobacteraceae; genus JADFXM01. Next base: position 26,145 of record JADFXM010000066.1, on the reverse strand, counting down.
GCGCGATTTTTTCAATTCTCTGAATTTGTTTTTTTTCAGCAGTTACTCTTTTCGATCCCATTATTGATATTTCCGGCATTCATTTATTCCAAAAAATGCCTTCCCAAAGACGGGGAAATACTAGAGTTTCTTGACCGTTACACCTCTTCAGGTGGAATGGTGATTTCTTATGAAACACCCGGTTTCCATGAATGGGGAAAAAAACTTGGGGATTTGAAATTTCCCGAACCTTCCCTAAAATTTGGAATAAAAAAAAGTTTGATTTTGACTCTTTCTGTATGCTTTGGATTGATATCCGGATTTTTTCCCATCTCAGGAGTGATTGATTTTAATAGAAATCGGATTGAAATTGGGAATGAACTTAAAGGTTTGAAGGAAAAAGTTTCAACTTTTCAAGAAGCGGAAGTAATTCAGGCTTCGGAAGCCCAAAAATTACTCGAAAGGGTTGAGGAACTTGGGAAAAATTCTATAGAAAGCGACTCTTCATCTGTGCTGGAAGCTTTTGACCATTTGGAGCAATCAGTGGCAAAAGCAGGAAAGGAAGGAGCTCAAAAGAAACTTTCTGAGTTGAAGCGTAGTTTGGAAGCACAGGCGGTTTTGGACTCAAAGCTTCAAAATGCCGAATCCGAAAATTTCAAGCTACCTGAGGGTTTTCCTGGCTTGGAAAAGATGCTTGAGCGAGCCAGTGGGACCATCGAACCAGGAATTCCAGGGACAAGTGTTTCAGGCTTATCAAAGAATGATCTTGCAAGCCTATCAGAACGGCTTGACCAAGAGACGGAGAGAGCTTTGAAGAAAATGCTGAAATTATCTCAAAAATACTATTTCGATAGTGAAACAATTGAAAAATTAAAAAGTTTGAAATCGAAACAGATTGATTTGAAAGGGAAAAAAATCATTCCAGCCTCAGGTTCGTTTACACTCTGCGACAAGGAAGCCGGAAAAGAAGGCAAAGAGGCTTCAGAGGCGATGTTATTTTCTAATCCCACCCATGAAGGAAATTCTGATAAACCTGGAAGCGGAGGGATTGACAGAGGCCGGGGGGACGCCCAGCTTCATTTGGGAACTCCCTCTTCAGATGAAGGAAAAAAGTTCAAAGACCAGCCTTTGCCTCCTGTAGCGGACCAGAGCCTGGATAAATCAAATTTTATTGGATTTGCGATGTCCGCCCCTGAAAAGAATAAAGAAAAAGTAGTATCGCTGTCATCAAATTTGAACACTTCCGGAAAAGGCGATTGGTTAGCTCTGACTCGAAGTATTCTTCCCAAACACAGACGGGTAATCAAGGAATATTTCAAAAGGGATTGAAGAAGACAAGGTGTGAAAAATTTGAATAAATAATATCCAGAAATTCACAAAACTTTTCCAAAGGGATCTTTAAAGTAGACGGTTTTTTTTTGATGTTGTACTTTTACGAATAACCCTAAATTTTCACACCTTTCCTGGGGCTTGAATTGACCTGAGAATATTTTCAATAAATAACGATGTGTAAATATACAGTCTCTACCATTGAAAATTATTGAAAATTAGGATAGATTAAAAGAAAATTTTGGGATTTCCATATGACTGATAAGAGAATTGTTTTGGTTGCAGTACCGAACCGGGAAACCGGAGAAATGATCGCTGAGAAGGTTATTACTGCCCACCTTGCAGCGTGTGTAAACATACTTCCTTCCATTACTTCAATTTACACCTGGGAAGGAAAACTTGAAAAGAGTGATGAATTGCTGCTGATTATCAAAACGCGGGTTGCAGCTTTTGAATCGCTAAAAAAGCTTATTCTTTCATTGCACCCCTATTCGGTTCCGGAAATTCTATCTTTGCCAATTGAAATGGGTTTTCATCGTTACCTGCAATGGATTGACGACAGCATGGGAGAGATTTCTTGAACTTGCTTTAGTTGCCTTTCCGAGCTTTTCTTAAAAATTTATGGAAAAAGAATACCGTCTTTCATCTGACCCTTTGAATGTTGAATATTTGATTGATTATGAAAAAGAGTTGAATGAAAGTCAGTTAGAAGCCGTTTTAACTGTTGATGGCCCCCTTTTATGCATCGCAGGTGCAGGATCGGGAAAAACCAGAACTTTGATTTATCGTGTTGCAAGAATGGTCGAATCTGGAATTCCGCCTGATTCTATAGTTTTGTTGACTTTCACACGAAAAGCTGCTTTTCAAATGTTGAATCGTACCTCGGAGCTTGTGGGAGACAAAATCAGAACCATTTTAGGAGGGACGTATCATTCCGTCGCATACAGACTTTTAAGAAAATATGGCAGTTGTATGGGTTTGCCTCCTGATTTTATGATTATGGATGAATCTGATTCTTCTGATTTGATAAACCTGGTTCGTGGGGAAGTGATTTTACAACACCAGGATACTCGTTTTCCAAACAAAAATACCTTAAAAGACCTTCTGAGTGCTTCTATTAATCGAGGATTAGATTTTGAAGCGGCAATTAAGAGGGAAATCCCTCAATTTATTGAATTGTCCGAGGAAATTATTAAAATTTTTTCCCTCTATTCAGAATATAAAAATAAAAATCGTCTTTTGGATTACGACGATCTGTTGACTACCTTGATTACACTTTTAGAAGAGAATGAAGAAGCCAGGAAAATTGTTCACGAAAAATTTAGATATTTTCTTGTCGATGAATACCAGGATACTAATCTCTTACAGGCAAAGTTGACGAGATTATTGGGTGAAAAATGCCGTAATGTCATGGCTGTTGGAGACGATTTCCAGAGTATTTATTCTTTCAGGGGTGCAGATTACAGAAATATTTTCCGTTTTTCCGAGTTCTTTCCTGAATCAAAAATTGTCAGATTGGAAGAAAACTACCGAAGTACCAGTTCGATTTTGGATGCCACAAATTGTTTGATGACACACGCTGCCAAGTCCTTCAGGAAAACTCTTTTCACTGAAAGAAAAGGTGGGGAAAAACCGGTAATTATTCCCTGTTCCAACGAAGATCAACAAGCTCGTTTTGTTGCACAGAGAATATTGGAACTTAGAGAAGAAGGGATTTCATTATCTGAGATGGCGGTTCTTTTCAGATCTGGATTCCATGCTTATCAACTTGAACTTGAACTCCAAAAACGAAAAATACCCTACCAAAAATGGGGAGGTTTCAAATTCCTGGAAGCGGCTCACATTAAAGATATTTTAGCTCATCTGAGAATTCTTTTGAATCCCTGTGACCACATTTCATGGACAAGAGTTCTTTCTCTCATCGACGGGATTGGTTCCAAAACGATAAAAAAATTCCTGGAAGTTAGTGGGGATTTTCGAAATGGAAGCTTTTTGGAAGAAAACATCGGTTCGCCAAGATCAAAACCTGGTTTGGTGATACTTGGGCAGTATTTGAAAAAGTCGATGGAGAACCTTCCCATGGAGCCAGCATCATTACTTAATTTTGCAGCAGATTACTACAATCCTCTTCTTAAGAAAAAATTTGATGATTATCCTAAAAGAATGAAGGATTTGGATCATCTTTCGGTCATTGCGGGGAAATATAAAAACCTGGAAACCTTCCTGACTGATTTGGCTTTGGAGCCACCTTCAAACAGCGTAAACGGGAACCTTAAAGCGGAGAATGAAAAAGAAGAAGAATCTCTGGTGATTTCAACTATTCATTCGGCAAAAGGGATGGAATGGAATTCTGTTTTTATAATTTGCGCCATCGAAGGTAGATTCCCTCCTTTCTATTCAATGGATGACCCCGAAAACATAGAAGAAGAGCGGCGTTTGATGTATGTGGCAATGACCAGAGCAAAAGAAAATCTTTTCATTTCCTATCCTTCTAACATTTATGACCATATAACCCGAACAGTTTTTTCCGAACCCACAAGATTTTTAGGAGAAATAGGTGAGGAATATTTCCAAAAATGGAATATCCGTGAAGGATAAAAATTAACTGCTTAGGGATGAAGAAAAAAAAACTCTTTCTTGACAGCCATTTTTCCTTTTGTTAAGCTTCATTTGCTGAAATTATCCATCAAAGGAAAACGATGTTAAGGATATTATCCTGGATAGCCGGCATATTGATTGTCCTTCTGGCGATTTTAACATTTAACGACAGAATGGGTCTTCCTACTAAATTCCTTTATGTCTTTTACACATCCAATTTACGAGGGCAAATTAAGCCCTTTACAGGGGAACTTGGAGATTACTCACGTTTAAATGCAGGTGGTTTAGCTTTTATCAAAGGTTTCATAAAAAGCTTTATGGACTCCAAGGAAGTTTCTTCTAATTCCATATTGTTGCTTGATACCGGAGATTCCCTTTTCGGGTCAGCTGAATGTTCGCTTACTATGGGCAAAGCAATGTTCGATCTTATGGAAAAGATGCCGTATGATGCCATGGCTGTTGGGAATATGGAATTCGAATTAGGACTAAATGTTTTGCGTTCTTTTTCAGAAAAAAATACTCTTCCTCTATTGGCATGCAACTACCGGGATTTAAAAGTCCCACTTGGAAACACTTTTGCACCAGGAAAGCTATTTGAAAAAAGCGGAAGCCGGATTGGTGTCATTGGATTAGGTCATGGTGAGCTATTTAAGCAAACAAAAAGGGATAATTTGCTTGATATCGAGATAACTGATATGAAAGCAGCAGTGGCAAGAACCGCTTCATATTTTAAGTCCCAAGGGGCTGAATTGGTAATCCTGCTTTCCCACCATCCAAACCTTGACAACCGAGAGAAAGTTAAAGATCTCTTTCCAGATGTTGATGTAGTAATAGGAGATTTGATTGCTCCAAAATCAAAGTCCGAAACTGAGAACGCAAATTTGTTACCGTTGGTCTGCCCTTCACCTTATTCTCGGGGGGGAGGCATCGGAATTTTAAAGGTTCCATACCAAGGTGGTTCCTGGAAAGTTGAACATGCGTCTGTGCAAACTCGAATTATCGACACAGAGGCAATTACTCCCGACTCAGACATGATACAGGAAGTCAGCAAGATTGAATCAAAAGTTGATACTCTTCTTGAAGAAATTGTCGCCTATGCAGAAGGGGATTTTAAAAGAGCCTATAACGCTGAATCACCAATAGGAAATCTTATTGCTGATGCTTGCAGAGAAACCGCAAAATCCAATATTGCTCTGCAGAACTCAGGGGGGATTAAGGCTTCTATATCTTCAGGGCCTATTTCTTTGAGGGATTTATATGATCTTCTTCCTTTTGAAAATAATATTGTAAAAATCAATTTAAGGGGATGGGAAATTGAAAATCTTATGGAAGAATCCCTTGGGGATGCGAATTCCTTTTTGCAAGCTTCAGGTATCAACTGCACCTATTCCAGTCACAACCCCCCCGGATTCAGAATAATACAACTTGCAATAAACCAGGAACCAATTGAATGGAATAATGTTTACTCAGTTGCAATGACAGATTATATGTATGAAAACAGGTTTTGGGCCAGTTTGGCGAACCACGAAGAGGTTCAAATAATTGGCCCGATACGGGAATCTTTGAAAAATTGTTTGATAAACCGGAAGAGAATTGGTGTTTCAACTGAGAGGCGATTTGAGGATATTGGTGAGCAAGACGAGGTTTTGGCAAAACAATCTCTTGAAATAGAAATTGCATCGTTATCTCAACCTTTGAGTTTAACTCTTGCCCTTGATTCTCCAATGGCCTGTTATATTGCTGAAATACTTCGTCAGGAAACCGATTCAGACATAGCTTTCATAAACCATGACAATTTGCGGGTTGCAAGTGAGCCGATCGGAAAGATTACGCCATCTGTTGTTCTTGAGATTTTTGGAGAGCAAACAGGATTGGATATAGTAGAGATTTCAGGAAAAGAAATCAATGGGATACTTTCCTCAGCATTGGCTACTGGTGGAGCAATGATATCATTTGCTGGTTTTTCGATAGAACTTCTGGATGGCAAAAGTCATAAGATTTTTCCCTGGGAGGGCGATTTTGACCCCAACAAAATTTATAAAGTTGCCATTCCAGCTAATTTCCCAAACCAAATTCAAGGATATTTCGACCTGACGAATCTGAAGAGGAAAAGGGTTTTTTCAGATTTGAGAAGGGTTTTTTTAACCGGAGTTCGGAGAAAAAATGGAAAAGTTGAATCACGACGAGCAATTTATTAGCGAAAAAGTAGGGTTTTTACCCAGTTTAAGATTTAAAATTCTCCTGCTTTTTATTGTTATTTTGGTTATTCCACTGGTGCTTTTAATGCAGGTTTCCATAAAACGGACTGAAGAAGCTGCTCAGAATGATTTTACAAGGCGATTGACCTATTCCGGAGGCCTCTTGAGAAGCAGCATGGAGGATAAGATTGAATGGCTGAGAATCCGTGCCAAGACCGTTGCTGATTTTGATTTTTATTCCCAAGCAAAAACTGGTTTTTCGGCATCGATGACCACTCAATTGATGCAATCGGAGCTGATCAGATCCGGTTTAGATTTTGTCGGGTTGATTCAGAATGGGGTAACCTTACTCCAAGGAGAAGGAACTTTACCTACTGCGCAAACTCCCAAGATTATTCCCTCAATTTGTCACTTGCCTTTGGCGGCGAATTTATATGTCCTGGACCAAGAGCCCTGGATCTTTGCTGCCGCAGAGATTACAAAACTAAGAGGCATAGGAAAATACCACATTTTGCTGGCATACAGGTTCCCCCGGGATTTCGCTGATTCCTTTAAGCGTTTAACTGAAGCAGAATTTACGGTAATATATTCGGGAAAAAGAGTTTTGACCACATTAATGGATCAGATGAATCACCGAATGATTGACACTCCTCTTCCGCAGTCTGAACTCAGAAACGGCACTCTGGAAATAAATGGAAAGAAATTTAATTTTGTCAGAGAGGAAGCTATTCCCGGAAAAATTTCAGAACCGATATTTATTGAAATTGCTTTGCCGATTTCCGAGTTTCAAGAACTTGGGGCTAAGATAGCCGGAGATTTCACCCTTTTTGGAATTTTTGGAATTTTCCTGGCAATAATTACAGGGACAATTTTAGCGTGGCATATTGGTTTACCGTTGAATGAACTGGCTCAATCGACTACCCAACTTGCAAGTGGAGATTTCAGCCTGACTGTAAAAACAAATCGTCGGGATGAAATCGGCCAGTTATTTCGGAATTTTGGAGCGATGGTTTCCGGTTTAAAATTGGAAAAAGAACTAAAAGAAAATAAAATGCGTGAGCTGTCAACGCTATTTGAAATCAGCAATGCAGTCAACTTCCTTTCCGATTCCGTAGAATTATTGAAATTTGTTTTGACCCGGGCAATTGATATTTTTTCCGCTGAGCGTGGTTCAATAATGCTATTGGATGATGTTACTGATGAATTGGTGATTAAAGTTGTATTTGGGGGAAGATATCGAGTTTCTTCCAGTACTCCAATCAAATTGGGTCACGGAATTTGTGGATTGGTTGCTAAAGAAGGAAAAGGACGAATCTGTAACGCAGGGTTCAGAGATACTGAGTTCAAAAACTTTGGAAGTTTGATTCCGGTTGAAGATATCAAAACTCTTTTAGTGAGTCCCCTTAAATTTAAGGATGGGACGATCGGGGTTATAAATATAGTGAATAAGCGTGATGGTGAAGAATTTACGGAGGGTGATCTCGCATTGTTGAATTTAATTGCATCACAAGCTGCAATTACAATTGAAAACAATAAGCTTTACGAGTTATCGATTACGGATGGGCTTACCCGACTTTTTGTTCAGCGTTATTTTTTGGCTCGCCTTGCTGAGGAATTATTACGGGCCCGTCGGTATGGTTTGAAACTCTCATTAATAATGATTGATATTGACAATTTCAAACAATTTAACGATGTCTATGGCCACCAAACCGGCGATTTGGTGCTTCAAAGAGTTGCAATGGCCATTCGAGATACCGTTCGAATCGGGATTGACATCCCATGCCGATACGGCGGTGAAGAGATGGTTGTTATTCTTCCGGAGACTCGAAGTGAAGAGGCACATAAAACTGCTGAAAGGTTACGTGAAACCATTGCTTCGCTTTCTATTTCCCATCCAATGGGAAATTTAAAAATTACGTGCAGTCTTGGAGTGGCTTCTTATCCAATGGATGCTATTGACAAAGATACTCTCTTGCTTTCTGCTGATAAAGCAATGTATTTCAGCAAACGAGCTGGAAAAAATTGCACAACTATTGCATCCGAGATGGATAAGATTTGATCTCTAATGAAATATCTCTTGCTTACGGTTTTCTTTTGGGGAATCACTCCGGTTTTTGAAAAGATTGCTTCTTTGAGCTGTGATCCAGCTGTGGGAGTTTTCATCCGTTCGATGGCAGTGGCTATTTCGAGCACAGTAGTTGTGTTTTTTATGGGAAAAGGGTCTTTGATTTTGCAATCATCCTGGAAAACAATGGCTTGTCTATGCCTTTCCGGGCTTCTTTCCGGATGCTTGGGATTTATCACTTATCTAAAAGCCATGCAGGAGATCAGCGATGCTGGCAAGGTTGCGGTTTTGGCAGCCACTTACCCTTTGGTGGCATTGATTTGCGCGACGATTTTTTTAAAAGAGGAATTAACTGTCTTTAAATTAGTCGGATGTTTGTTAATAATCTGTGGAGCGGCTTTATTAGATTACAAATTTTAAGAAGTTCTTTATTCTTTCTTTTCTTCAGCTAAAATTTTCTGATAAAGTTGGTAATTTTTTTGGTAATCAGCCAAAGCTTCAAGAGTTTCCATGGTTTGAGGGCCCTTCTCCCTTAACATTTGGACATACTTCTCATAAGACCTTAGATATTCTTGATGCGTTTTTTCAAGGACATTATTAATTGTTAAATCTCTTACAGGATTACTGAAGCTTTGGGTTTCAGTTGCAATTTGCAGTTTGGTTATAGTAGGAACTTCCTTTTTCTCGCTTTTGCATCCACTCATTGAAATTGCAAAAATTGAAAAAAAGATCGCAAAGGCAAAAAACCTTTTCGAATAGATTGATAACAATTTTTTTCTCCCCCAACAAACTATTTTAGTAAAAAGTCCCCATTTCGTCAAATTTTGATGTAATCCAGAACCAATATGCACTTCTACCACTTTTGATCAGTCTTTAGGAGGGTTACTACTGATGAGATTTATTCGGGTATTCCGAAATAATATTATTTTTTTAGCGAAAACCACCGAAATCCTTTATTTTTTTGCTGGGTTAGGTTTACTGTTTGAATCAAGGTTTGTGGGGTCGGTGGCAGGCATTGGGGTTATATTTGGAGGGGGAGGAGCTGAGGTTTTTTTAACGCTGGAGGCTTGAATAACAGGGGGTTTCCCATTTTCTGCGATTGCCGATTCTCCAGCCTTAAGTATGATGCAGCCTAATTTATTCTCAATTGCGAGGGAGCCGTTTTCTAAATTAACAATTGTTTTTTCCGGTAAAACATTGAGTTTGAAAACTGTTCCGCGGACTCCAAGTGTGGCACAAGGAGTTTTAACTTGGAAATTTTTTTTCTTTGGATGCAATTGGAATCTTGTATTTCCTTTATAAACAAAAAAACCGGTTTCAAAAATTTCAAATTCAGTATCTTTTGACAAGTCTATTACTGATTTTATGGGGAATTTAATTATTACGTCAGCTAATGCTTTATATCTTTTGTTGAGGGGAATTGTGGTTTTCCCTTCAATGGTTTGATTTTCTTCAAACCTTAATTTTCCTGAGATTAATTGGTAGTTTTCTGAATCAACCGGCTGAGAATGGGCTTTCAAAGTAAGAATCGATAAGGCAAAGAAAGTTAAAAGAACAATTCTTCCGGAAATCTTTGATCTAAACATAATTCCTCCTTTTTTCGAAAAGAACTAATAAGTTCTCTTGACAATCATTAGAAATCTAACACTAAATGGAATCATAATGCTATTAAATTGTAAAGGTTATATGCGAATATTTTGGGAGATTCTATTTTTGATAGGGTTTGGATTATTTTTGAGTGGTTGTGCAGCTGATAGTGGGTCAATCGCAGTTCAGAGAATCGGTCCTTCAGATGTAAAACCTGAAGAAGTTACCTACTTTTTTGATGGGCGTGGTTATATAAACGGCACTTTCTTTCCGTTGAGTGAGGGTCTCGTGAGTGAATACCCCATAAGTTACATTGGTTCCTGGACGCCCGTTGCCAATGAAAGTGAGGCTCGTTTCGGGTATATTTCAATACATTCAGAAACCCCTGGAGATTCAGTCCAAATTGTGGGAACATATTCCCGGGTTATCTTTATGTTTTGTGATTATCAGGCTTTGACAGACACGGGAGTGGTCAACTTTTCCCAGGATGGCCAAGACTTAGGAAATTTCAATCTTAATTCCGTTGGAGCGAATGGGGAAAAAATTCTGCAATACGTAATTACAACTGGAAAAATGACAGCTACAACTATTACAATGAAAATAGTAAAACCGCCGGTGGTCTTAAATGGATATACCTTGATTCTATATGCCTTGTCGGTACTGCCGGAGTGAATTAATTTCGTTAATTCAGTGGACCTTTAGTTTTTATCAAATTCTTGACCAAAGACTCCTCTGCTTCCTCTGCACTTGGAGCAATTTCGGCAAAGAGAAGAATTCCCACCATTTCGAAAACTTTGACATTTAATTCTGTTAATCCGGTTAGAACAACTCTTCCAGAGTGGACGTCTACAATTTCTTCAGTGGAATTTAAAATCGCAGCAACGGCGGGGCTGCTAATTGCCTTGGTGCCTCCGAAATCGATAAGGAAATCAGTATAACCTTCGCCCAGTCCTTTCTTCACAAGAGTTTCAATTGCTTTGCCGGCGTCTTCACCGAATGGGCCATCGGATTTGATTCGAAATATCTTCCCTTTGATGTCATGCTTTACATTAGGCTCGTTTTTAGCAGTCATTTTATTTTCCTTAAACTAAAATTTAAACAAGTTTTTAATTCCACTTTCGATCTTTTTGAACTCTTTCTTTATAGTTTTTTGGGGAGAATTTTTATCTTCATCATTTTGAGCATCTAAATTTTGAGAAGAAGTTGCCGAATTTGGGTTTTTTTCAAGATCTGCATTTTTCCCCGTTAGCTTTTTTTCAAGTCCATTCATCAACTGTCCACCCAAATTTTTTAAAGGATCTGGATTTTCATTTTCCGAGGAAGAAGTTGATGTTTGTTTATTTTTTGGTTTTCCCCCCAACATTTCTGTGAATTTTTCCTGAAGCTGTTTGCCAGCTGCAGACTTAAGCAGTTTTTCAATGTTCAAATCAATTTTGGGGTTGAAGACATTTCCATGAATTTTTGCAGGTAACTGAAGTGAGGGTGAGTTTCCAACTAATTGTTTTAATATCCCACTTGATTGACATTCCGAATTTACGATGGAAAGAGTAACTGCACCCTCTATTGAAGTATCGAAGCCAAGTTTGCCTTTGAAAGCCAATTCACCGAACTGGGTTTTGATCGTAAAGTCATCAGAATTGAATTTTCCATCTTTTACTTGGAAAGTTCCTTTGGATTCGGAAAATTTTCCCTTTGATAAATTGGGTGCATTTAACAAACCAAGGAGTTCACCCAAAACCGGGGGAGATTGGTAAGAGCCACTTTTTAGTTGAGGAGAAATATTTCCTGAAATTGAATCGACACCCTGAGAAGAAAAAGAAAAGTCTGACCCAAAATTAAATAAACCAGTTAACTCGTTCTTCAATCTTGTGTTTTTTTGGAGAAAATTTTGAACATCCAGGTTTGTTCCAGTTGTTTTGAATTCAAATTTCAAAGGTTTTTCGAGGAGGAAAATTTTTCCGTTGGAGGAAACCTTTCCTGAAAACAGTTCAGCGGATGATCTTGAAATGTTCAATACCCCTTCGGTATAGTCGAAATTAGCCTTGAGGTCCTTATAGGGAAACTTGAATTTTGAAGCTTGTTGAGATATCGGAGCTTCGAAAATTCCTTCTGTGAAAGATGCAAAACCATCGACTTTGATCTTCTCCAATGGTCCGGTGATTTTTCCCTGCCCTTCCCCTTGTCCAGAAATGGAATAGCCAGTGTCTTTAAGGAAGAATGAACCGGTATCAGTTAAATTCAAGGGTTTAATTGTGTAAGAAAAATCAGTAACGACCTTGGAAAGATCGGTAACTTTTCCGATTACATCAACTGTAGAGCTTCCCCAATTCGCTTTTATGTGGTTTGCTGTAATGGTGCGATTGTCAAACGCCACCTCACCTGAAATTTTCTTTAACTCACGAAAAATGGCTGGATGAAAGAAAGAAACCTGCGAAAGGTTGGCTTTTCCTTTAACTTCAGGCTTAGTGGCTTTTCCGGAGATGTGGACGTTCATTTCCGAAAGTCCTGAAATTGCTAGTTCTTTAGGGAATTCTGGGAAAATTTTTAACAGTGTCTGTCTAACTATTTCCAGGTCAATTTTCGCTAAAATCGCTGAACAATCGATGTCTGGATTAGTAAAATTGGATATTTTGCCTGTCAATTCAAAGTTGCCACCTGCTAATTTCCCATCACTTTTTTTGATTTGAAAGGTGTTTGAACTTAATAATCCGGATAGGTTTATTTCCTCAGCTTTGAAATTGTATTTCGGGGAATCAATTCCTACTTTGGTTGTGGTTAGTGTAGCTACGGGAGAAAGATTGGAAAGTGGACCTTTTAGAACAGCTTCAATATTAATGTCTCCAGTAAATTTTGCGTCCTGGGTCTGAAAAGTTTTTTCTATTGATTCTTGTTCCTGTAAAGTAGCAAGATTAATTTTACCCGAAGTAATCAAATCAAATAGTGGATTTTTTCCATTAATTATCTCACCTTTCAGGTAAATGGGTAACCCAAAAATTGATAAAATCAAATTTTCGACGACTACTTTGCCCTTTTCCCGGGATAGGTCGATTGTTCTGATTTTTAAGCCGTTGATTTTTATGCCTGGGACCAAAGAAAAGTTGAGAAAATTAAGCTTGTCGCTTTCCAGAAGCCCTGTTGCAGCAAAATTGAGATCCTGGCCGAAAATCTTTCCATTAAAGGAAATGCTACCTGTGGGAATATATTTTAGGTAATCGTGGGGAATAAATTTTCCGCATTCTTTTGTGAATTTGTCGATTTGGACTTTTAAAATTGTTTCACTTTCAAGCTTTTCGTCGGGAATCGAATAAAAAAAGTTGCTTAATTCGAAATCTCCGCTTAAAAAAGCGAAACTTGCTTTTTTGATTTTGAGGATGTTTGCATTGCAACTAAAATTTGCATTCAAATTTTCAATTGGGGCTGGGATTAAGGGGTGTTTAAATGAAAGTTCCTCAATTTTTAATTCGACATTCCATCCAGGCTTTTTTTCTTTTTCTATAAGAATCTCAATATTTACAGAAACTTTTCCCCGGGTTAGTTTCAAAAGTTTCACTTTGTCGTTGGGAATGTAGGCAATCAATTTTTCAAGTTCATCCTTTTCCAGGGCTGAAATTTGAATGGAACTTTTTAGTTCGAGTGGCGAAAATGAGTTGACATCGGCCGTTCCTTGAAGACGGATTTTTCCATTTTCCAACAATTTTACATTTTCAAAATTCAATTTCCCGAATGGGTCGCGTGAAAACTTGCCAATAAGTGACACTTCCCCGGAAATTGGAAAATTTAGTGGCTGCTGGATGGATTCGGATATTTTTTTCGGGTCGAGGTTTAGGATTGATACCTCGCCGTTTATCGAAGAATCTCGAAGCAGGTTACCGGAAAATTCTATGTCTCCTGGGTAGTTTTCCAGGGAAGTTTTAAAGACTATCTCCTTACCGGTTTTCAATAAGGAATCTTTCATGGAAAATGATTTTAAATGGATATTATTCTCTTTTTTGGTAACTTCATCCCTGATTTTGACTGAAAAATTGTTCACATTGCATTCTTTAAAAGGAATTAATGAATAATAATTTGTGTTTGTCTGCTTTGCCTCATTCGAACTCTGGGAATAATATTTATTGTCTGCAATTTTAATAGCGCCTTCAGAATTTTTGGTGATTTGTAGAACTGCTTCTTCAAGAGAAAAATGAGTGAACGAAATTTTTCCTGAAATTGCTTCAAACCAATCCGGAGAAAGTTCAAGGCTTTTTATCGCCAGAAATGGTAGATCAGGGTTCTTTTGAGAGTTTCCTATTCTTATGTCTTCAATTTTTGCATTAGGAAAATCAATTTGGATTTTTCCTATTTCAACTTGTTGATCAACATAATTGTTAACAGCTTTCTTGATCAGATTGGTGATGTTTTCTGGAGTCAGAAAACTTTTGATAGAAAAATAAATTGCGATAAGAGCCAGGCAAAAGATTCCTGGAATTGCAAAAATTGCTAAAAGGATGTTCTTTGAGAGCTTCTTTTTTGGTGGATTTTGAACATCGTTTTGAATTTCGACTTTTTCGGGGTTTTGGTTGCTTTCATCGGGCATTTTTTAGCTCCTTGGTGCCATGGGGCTGGAAAAACATATTTTTGGATAATGTAGTTTCTGGGCTCAAAACACAACCTCTCAATTATTGAGATGATACCTAAAACCGATATGATAATGCAACCTGACTTTCGAACATTTTTGGAAATCCACTTTCAGACAGCATTTTGTGCATTCGAACTGTTTACCGGAAATATTGGCATTGGACGAATTTATTTAAGTTGCAAAATATGATTCTACATAAAACAAAGTCTAAAGAATAACTGTTTTGTAATTCATACCTTTGAGGATTTCTCTAAAAGGGAATATTCTGAGTCTTTCGCGTTCGCTTTGTTAAATTTCATAGTTTTGTGACTATCTATGAGGCTAATAGATTTTCTTAATCAAGACGAATATTCTTTGGGAGAATATTCAAATGAAAAATTCAAGATTAAGATTTTTAATAATTTCGATTGTATTATTTTGTATCTCTTCGGGCTGCGTGAATCATGGAAACTTGACTTTTAGGGATGTTCCACAACCCGAAGAATATCAGATTTCAGGAAAAATCATCCTTTCCGACCCGGTTGAAAGTGATCTCCTAGGGTCGATGAGGCAGGCGATGCCGGATTTGATCACGAATCCAAACTTTTCTAAATTTATTCTGAATGCAAGTGCATTGAGCGTGGGAGTAGCGACGGATGCAACCTTTATGATTCAGAATGTGCCCTTTTCAAACACGCTCGTATTAAATGCCGTAGCCGGAAAAGTAGCATTGAAAAAACGCCTGTATCCCGATGAGTTGAGGGAGACGGATTTAAGTCGTACCACCATAAATATTGACTCTACGGCAAAAGCCATGATTTGGGAAAAAGGATCGTTGATTGGGAAAGATCTGACATTGGCTGATATTACAGCTCGGGAATATGCCCCATTAGTGGCAACACTTGCAACAGCTATCAAGCTAAGCCTTCAACTTCCAAAAAGTAGTGTAATTGCAACAGTTTTGGATACAGATATGGTGCAAATTCCTGCGAAGAGTGCAGCTCAGGCAATTATACCCCGGGAGAAAACCCTAACGGAGGCATTTTCAGTACTTCAAAACATAATTTTGCGCAAAGATTCCAACCTGTTCCAACACTATATTTCTCCTGATTTCGGCAATGATTGGGATTCAACAGCCAATTATTCCGATTGTCTTGCGGCAATCCAGAGATATTTTAAGGAATATGATTTCAATACGGCTTCTTATACAATTCATCAGATGGAATTTCTTCCGGATAATAAGGCAATTGTCAGGGTCAGTTTTCAGTTGGAAATGATTGACATTTCGTCAGGGCTTCCGGTAACTTCCCCTATATATACAACAGATGTGGGATGGGAATTGGAAGGTACAATGTGGAAAATTTATCGGAATCTGCCATACAAGCCTGGTGACCCAACCCAGTTGGGAGCTGATTCCAGATGGGGTGAAATCTCCAGGGCTCATGCCAGTCTTCAACTAGCCTTGGTTCGCGAAGAGCTTGCGACAATGTCACAGTATATTTCTGAAAATTTTGGTAATGATTGGGATTTGAACAGCACTAAAAACGATTTACTCGAAACCGCACGCGTCAGATTTTTAAATGACGACGTGAAAGTTGCTACATATTCAATAAAGACCATTGAGTTTATTGGATCTGACTCGGCGAAAATAAGATGCTCCGGGGAAGTAAGAGTAATTAGCCATACATTAGGAATTGACCTTGATTGGGGAGCGGTTAATGCTGTCGTTCAATGGCGCAGAGAAGTTGATGGGTGGAAGCTGTTCAGAAATCTTCCCTACAAATTAAACCATCCAAGGAATTTGAATTAGAATCAAGGGAGCTTCTTGCAATCAGCGAAAAGGAGTAAAGATACTCGACTTATAAATCTGTACCAACGCAAGTGCAGAAAATTTGGAAAAAATAATTTTCGCGATTTTTTTTTTGAATTGTATGGTTAATTGCCAATGTCAATATTAGCTTACTCTTTGTTGCTGTTTGCAATATTGTATAAAATTTGCACATTGGGAAAAAGAAATTCAGGCTTGATGTTATTGTGACATTTTTCACAAACTGAAATTTCCAATTTTTATTGATACCGTCTGTATTTATAAACAGATTCAGATTGACGAATTTTGTTTTTGTGGCTAGAATTTTAGTCATGACAAGGCAAAAACAAAATAACATTAGTATCCTGCTGATTTTGAGTATAGTTTTTCAAATTTTTCTTGCTCCGGTTTTCGGGCAGACCGAAGCGATGGTACAAGAGTTATTTGAAAAATACAGAGCATCTTATGTTGATTACACAAATTCAGTTGCGCAAAATTTGCCGTCTGTCGAAATCCAACAGAAGTTTCAGGCATATCGGGATGCTTACGATGCTTATGAAAAAGCTTCAAATGCCTATAAAGCTGCGAATTCCGACCAGAATGCTTCCCAGAATACTTCTCCCACCAGCGGTGTTGGCACCGGAAGCCTTACCTCCACCGGTGCAACAACCGGGAGTTCAACGGATGTTCAAGTTTCAACGGCGACTCAGGTTGCCACAGGTATAGATGTAACCCAAACCACTGGAACAGCCACTGGAAATGTTATAGCCACAAGTACGGTTGATCCCAATGATCCGGTTACGGGGCCTTTCAGCTGGTTTACAAGAGTTTATCATCAGATAACAGATCCACTTTTCGGCAAAACAGATTTCAAGCAAATGCCGCTTTGGGAAAGTATCCTCTGGACAGTTGGAAAAGCACTTGTACCAACCTTCGGAGTGATGTTTGCAACTGCATTTTTAGCTCCACTTTCTCCACTAGCCATGATTGCCGGGGGTATTGTTACCGGGGCTGCATTGGGTGGAATAATGACCTATGCCTATGAAAAGAGGATGAACTCCAAATATCGAGACACCCCGAAAGAAGAATCAAAAATCTGGCGAGATGTTTCTGTTCAGGCGACAGTAGACGCTGTTATGGCACCATTCAACCTGGCCACCGGTGGATTATTTGGCATGGTTGGTCCGACAATGGGGTCAGCAATTTATAGGGTTGCTGCAACTCAAGCTGTAATAAGTTTTGCAGGCGGCGGGCTTTCCTCGGTTGCGGGAGGAGTGGTTAAACATCTCTGGGCAACATCTTATTTCAAATATCCTGAGAAAATTAAAGCGAATGAAGATCGAATTAATCAAATTATGAACCAGCATATTCTTTCCAATACACCTCTTTCTGCCTCGGAAACCCAAGAACTCGATCAATTAAGGACGGATAACGATTCCATGAAAGGGGAAGATTATTCGACGACTGATTTATTCAAGGATATGGAAAGATCAGCGGTTTCTGCTGCTCTAAGTGGCTTTGTCGGATCAGTTTTGGCGGATAAGGTTTATGTTCCAGGGTCGTGGGCTGACCGGCTTTCTGTTCGGATTTTTGGTAGCGCTGCGCAAGGAAAGCAAATATCAGCCCTATTTTCTACAATGCCGGTTAACTTTCTCGGAGGTTCTTCGCAAGCCCTCATCGAGAAATCTTTCATAGACCAGGACATAGCAAACTTAAGAAAAACCCAAGCCACCTACCCCTACGGAAGTGCTCCCAATCAGTATTTTGATGGGGCGATCAGGCAACTTGAGCAAAAACGTGATTCAATTGATTATGCTCAGGCTGGTTTTGAGTCTTTGATAAACAATTTTGCGGTTCGCTCGGCTCAACTATCAGTGCAAGCCTTAAAATATAATCTTTATGATGCTCCCAAGCAAAGACAACAAGCCATTGATGATACATATCGCCAGAAAGACCCTGAATGGAAGAAGGCTAACGATTTGTATAACAAATACCAGCTTGTACAAGATGAAGCCCCAAATCCGTTAAAAATTGTGAATCCAATCGCGTATGCCAGAGCACTTGCGGCTTTCAACCAGAAAAGCGAGATTGCTCGTGAGGCATGGCTTTCACAATGCATTGTGGCTCAGAATGCCGAATCAACTCCGGCAAATCAAACTTTGAAAATCCAAATTCAGGAAAAATATGATCATGATCTTAAATTGAATCAAATGCTTGAGCTTGGCCGACTTCAAGGCGGACAAGCCCATGTTGATGCAATGAAGGAAGTATTAAAAGCAGAAAAACCTGAATTGGCCAATTCTTCTGATGCTGAACTCACAAAATTAGCGTGCCAAGCTATTTTAAAAACTTATTCAGATAAATCTGCTCAATGTACCGACAAATTAAAAACCATGGAAGATACCATGACTAAATACCAGGATTACAAAAATGGGAAAGTTGAGCTGAGCGTCGATGAAGCAAAACAATTGGCTGCTCAAAGTGCTTTGATAAGCCCTTCCCAATATAAAGCCGCGTTGGTAGAAAAACAGGTTTATGATCTGAAAGCTTCCGGTGTCACATGGTCAGAGGTAAACTCTCGAATGCCAGAAATTCTTAATGCTACTGAAAGGCAAACCTTGTCGCGCTACGGTGGAAATTGGGCAACGTTGCTTTCCAGTGAACTCTATGCCAACGGACTTGCGCAATACAAATACAAACCTGACGGAAGTGTGAATTACAAAGACCAACTTCAAACAACTGCTCAACAAATTCCTGGGTTAATAAAAAGTGGTTTTGTTAGCACCTATCAGGGCAATGTCAATAATGCCATAGTTGGGGCTTTGATCCCGCCGAATTCAGATGCGCAAAGTTCCTACGAAAAATATATGGGTTCTTTTGCCCAAGGTGCACTTCCTACAACTGAAAACACTATCTTAGACGGATTATATCAAATTTCATCAGATCTGATTTTTTCCAAATTCGGGAAAAGATAGAGAAAAACTCTCTACGACGCGGAAACAAAAATCCACTTCTCCATTGAATTAAATTGAATCCCCTACTCTCAGAATTCCTGTTGTCCTATACTTCATTTTCTTCGGTTGCTCAGCTTCAAAAGCCGATTTCGTAGAGATTAAAAAGTTTTCAACCCGAATTTTGTTTTGAGACCAAATAATCCAAAAGTTAGGGCAGAAATCTCATCCAAACGAGTTCACGTTTTCAGGCTTTGGGAAAATGGTCTCAAGACTATATCCTCGGGAATTGGAATTCTAACTCTAATGAATTTTGTGTTTACCTGTGTGATTGTGCTAGGCAAATTGGAAAATGGGCGAAATGACTTCATTGACGGTGGGTTTTTTGACGGTAGTGGGTTTTTTAGAATTTCTCGCTTGCCATAAGGCAAAAGGCTGTCTTGCAGCCGATAAAAATAAAACGTCATGGTCGGAGAGCCTTGTCAAGGGTCGACGAAGGCGATGAGCGAAGCGAACTGGCCCTTGACAAGGCTCTCCGGACATGGCAAGCCGTGAGAAAAAACGTGCCTACCACCGTCAAAATTCGAACCTGCTCACCGACAGTGAAGAAATGAAAATCGAGGAAATCAAAGCAATTATTCAGAATGAAATGAACTGTAATACCAATCCCAAAAAATACGTGCACTTCCCCAAGGACTTTGATTTGACCAAAATGTAAAGGGATCGCTTTATTCTCCAAGAAAAAACGAAATTTTCGGGAAAATAAGGATCCCTTACTGGATGGTTGAAACATTCATTTCTGTCAGATAAAATCTAACTTTACGCAGATCTGAAGCGAGAAACAAGGCGTATGAACGAACTAATTGGAATTGGTATAATTTCAGATCTCCTGATGCATATGAATTGATCAGAATTGTAGAGTTTCAAATCGGAAATCCGCGCCCAAGGATGCTACCAGAAATTTTTCGGAGGTAGAATCCCTAGGCTCAGAATTCCTGGTATCGATAGTTTGCATTTTCTCGGAAAAGGGCTTCAAAAGATAGTTTTATGATTTTGGAATACTTTTCGGTTGGATTTTATCCTGAGACCAACTTACATGAAAATAAATCAGAAGATTTCTTCAAAAGCAAGTTGGCAATTCAGCAATCGAAAAAATGATACCAAATTTAAATCCCCGAGATTGGGATGTCTGAGGCTGTAACCAGAAGAAATAACGCCAGGATAAGCAGCCCCACTGGGGTGTCAGCTTCATCCGTTTGATGGCTGGTGCTGAAACTGGCACAAGCTTAGGTATGAAACGTAGCTTATCCTGGCGATGACCGGCCGAAGGGGCGGCCATCAAGGAAATTCCAAAAAATCAGTTTTTCGGAGCGATATCGAGAATTTTGAAGGTCCCTGGCTTGATGCTAGGTCGTTGCTTTGGATGATCAGTGGTTGGGGCGGGGGCGGGGCCGAATTCTGCGGTAGGAAGATATGTGTGGTGTGTTGCAGCGCTTAATCCGATTGTCCTTGCGCCTTTTATTGTTGGGAAATTCTCAAGAACCTTGAAGGTGTCTTTATCGACTTCCTGGATAACGGTTAGTGTTCCATCTCCGTTTGAGCTGTAGGCACGTTTCAGTCCGGGATCAAAGGCGGCTCCATCCGCATGTTCCCCGATAGGCAGGGTAGTAATGACTTTTCCTGACTGAGTGTCAACAACTGTCATCACTTTGTTCCCGCAAACGCTGAACAAACGGCCATTCTCTATGTCGATTGCCATCCCCGACGGCTCTTCATTGGGTGCGATTGACCATGTTGCTGTGACCTTGAGAGTTTTTGTATCGATTACCTGGATTTCGTTTTTGTCTTCGATGTTCACGTAGATTATGCCCTTGCCATTTGTTGTAGGAAATTCGGGTTTGCCATCGAGCGCAATTGTTGCAATGACCTTCTGTTCTTTGGCGTCGATAACTGTTGCATTAGAAGTTTTGCCATTGAAAGTGAAAACATTGTGCGAAATCGGGTCATACAAAATTGCATCCGGGTTCTTACCACTGACTTGGACGGTTCCGAGAGTTTTGAGGCTCTCTATATCGAATACTGTGACTGAATCGGCTTTTCCATTGCTGGTGAAACCCTTTTTCAGATCAGTTGCAACTGATATTCCGTGAACACCTTGCGTATCGGGAATTGTACCAAGAAGTTTTCCGGTTTTTGCTTCCAAAACGTTAACGACCGTCGCGTGTGAAACAAACAATCTTCCGGATGAGTCATCCATGGTGATGTAGTCCCAGCCACCTTCTCCTTCAACATGGAATGTGTTAACAATTGCATATTGCGATGGTGTTGCCTCGGAATTTGATGCAGACCCGGTTGTTGGGGCAGCAAAAAGAGCACTGCTGCAGATTGCCAATAAAACAGAAAGGGTAAGATAATTTCGGTTGAACATTTAGTTTTGTCCTCCTTGGTTTCTTAAGAGAAACGCAAGCAGTATAGAACCTCTAATGGGATAAGTCAAACTGTGGGTGAGGGAGACAGGAATTATTAATTTAAGTGCTGAAGCGAATTCAAGAACCGTTCCGTTCTAGTGTTGGTACAAATCGTGAAACGTAAAGAGTCAGGTCTTACAAAAAAAAGTTTAATAAACTTTAAAGTCGAATTCTGAAGCTATTCTCACTATTTGTCCTTTCCAAGTGGGAGGAAGCAAATCGAAATTTATTTCCTTCGCCCTAGACAGAAGTTCCGGACGCAAAATCTATTGAAATCCTGATCTGTAAACGAATTTAAGGCATTTTTCAGACGGTTTTTACTGGACAGTAGGAAAACCCTTGAAACCATCTTCAAATGCTAATTTCAAGCGTCAAATTTACATGGACAGAAAAAGCAGGCAAAAAAGGCTTCTTTTTGGCTTCAGGTCATAACAAGATGGCTTTTTCACTCGGGAACTTCGGCCTAGATCAAAATCTATTTTTCCTAATAAACGTCAGACAAAAGATCAGATTTGATCGTGGATTAAAAGACAAAGGAGTTATCGGGTATCTCTGCGACAACAGCAAAGTGGGTCAAATTAACCTAGCAGGGCCAGGTGAAGTGATGGATGTGCATCCCAATTCCCCAAAATCGACAATTCCATATCTTTTGCCTGATTATGAGCTTGACGATGCTGTTTTTGATGCTGGTGAAGGAGATGATCTGCTGTCGGAAATGCCTTTCCAGGCAGCTCTCCAGTCTTGGGGGGAAGCTTCGACTGGAAGGGAAAGTTCAGTAAGTGTTTTCAAAGCTTTCCACAGCCTTTTGCGATCTTCCTCTTGCAGATCAGATCTTTCCAGAACTCCGATAAGCAGAGGAACATCGAAAGCAGGTTCCTTCAGCTCCGCCAGCTTTCCTGCTATTTTGCAGACCAAGCCAGTACTTCCTTGGGTTTCAAGTTGTCGAAGTTCATCCTTACTTATTGTTTTCTCACCTTTTTCAATTTTTCCCAAGAGTACTACGCCGGGCGAGGTTCTTTCCCATTTCAATAGCCAATCGGCTGTGGTTCTTTGAGATTTCAAGGTGAAGCTGATCGCCAGAAGAATCGCAAAAAAAAGAAGACCGGCTTTCATATTCCTTTTAACAGTTTTTAAGCTTTTTTCATCAATCTTACTCAAGCTGCCGAACAACAATCCGAATAAAAGTTGTCCAGGATGAAAGAGAAAAATAAGAAAAGCGATCGGTCCCAGTGCGGCCGCGCTTATCAGCAGAAGAATGAAAAGGCCAATAATCGTCTCAATGAAAGATGGAATATTTGTTAATTGCCCTCCACTTTTAAAATTCAAATAAGTGAAGGACAAATGCCAAAGAAGCATACTTGTCATCCAGAGCCAGGCTGGTGGCAGTCCCATTTCCCAGAGCGCATAGGCGCATGTTCCACAAGCCATAGAAGGTGGGGTGAATGTAACAAAGAGGATCGCCAACAAAATGAGCTTACTACGGTTGGAGATTAACGGCGAAATTTGCATTGTTGATTCTCACTTTCTTTAGGGTAAAAGGAAACCTTCTCATTCGACAACCACGAAAATGCGAAGACTGCAGCTGATACATCTGCATTAATGCTTTGTAAAGCCACTTCTGAACAATCCAGGAACTCAAGATCAAACCCTCGCTTTTGCTTTTCATACTACTCTAACATTTTTTTTCCAAAAAAAATGATAAAATGAAAAAAATATAGGGTCTATATTGGATTGTCGCTTTGGAGTGCTTGATTGAGCCCAACAGATGGTACATTTCATTTATTGCATCAACTGGTTGCTGTGGGACACCAATTGTGCGCAGCCCCTCGGTGCAAAGTTGGTTCAGGCGAAAGGTATGAGTGCGTCCCGCTACTTCAACGTTAATTTCCGCCACACTACTCAAAGCGCTTTGTAGGGCATTGGTTAGTAAACCGGCAAGGGCGGGCAGACGTTGTGCAACAAGTGGTGCCAAGGCTGCCGCAGCGCAGGCGCGGGCTGGATTTCGTGCTGAGTCGCGCAGGGTGGTGATCAGATCATCGGGATAGACTAGGTTGCCGAGCTGCATTGCTTCGGGTGTCAGCACCCATTCGCCCTCTGTGTCGCGTTCGAAGCATGGCAGGTTGTGGAAGAGGGAGTTGACCGGCGGAATGGGTGGACGTGGCAGCAGTCCCTGAGTCTGAAGGTCGTATACCTGCTGTGGCAGGCGTGACGCCAGCAACGGGTGGGCTTCGGTGCGAAGCACAGGATCTTCGCTGGGATCGGCTACCGAGGTGAACAGCATCTTATCGGCCTTGGCCCTCTGGTCTCGTAGTGTCGACAAGGCATGAAAGGCGTGGAGACGTGTCCATGCACTGGATTTACGATCTGCAATGACCGACTTCAGGCCGGCTGCGATCGTTTCAGTGTGGGTAGGGGTAAGGTAATCAGTTACTGTTTCAGCCAATGCCGCGGCGAGACTTCTTTCGCTTTTCGCAGGTGCTTCCTGAGCTTCCGCGATATTGCACAGGCTTGTGCGCAGGTCCAGGGAACTCGGTCGTAGGCTTGGTTTGAGCTGGCGCCAGATCGAACGATGAGCGAAGTGAGCTTCCACCGCCACAGTGATGACTCGACCCCGATCGGTAAGCCTGCGGAAATCGGCAATCCGTGCACGCAGCAGGGATTCAAGCTCAACCGCGAGATCCGGTGTCATGCGGATAAATGGTTCAGAAAGTGCAATCGCTCCCAGTAAGTGACTGGGAGCGGCCTCAGGGTCGCGCAGAAGGGCGAGGACCTCGTTCCTATCGATTCCGGCAATAGATTGACCGGGTTGCAGAGCTGTGATAGAGGGCACTGTTTCGCGGGCAATAATGTTTTTCTGTAATGAGGGGATGCGGTCCGGCATCCAGCGGGTAAGGGAATTTCGGATAGCAGATTTAAAATCCTCCGGTTCCGTTGGATCAGTCAGAACCGTGATTAACAGGTCATCGGTCTTGCGGGCTGCGACCCGACCCTCAGGTGAGGGGAGTGGTTGGTTGCGATGCACTGCGGCTCCTTCAGCTGCCAGCACTGACAAGGCTTCGCGGGCTTGTAGCCGTTCCTCCACGGGACGGGTGTGATCGGCTACCCATCGAACGAGCAGAGCACCCACCTGCTCGACTGATATTTTGTTAGCACTCAGGCCTCGGAAGTGCATTCCCAAAGAAACACCCAGGTTGACCGAAAGCATTGCGTTTATTACTTCATTCAGGGCCTCCCAGGCCCCGACTCCGCCAAGAGCTGCAAAAATCAGGGAATGGACGTCACGTGCACGGGCGCATAAACGTGTCTGAATCAGCCTTGGTTCGATACGCTTGTCGTGGCAGAGAGCAAGCACCTCTGCTGAGAACCCTACCCCCTCTTCGGGGGCTAAGAAAGCCAGTTTCCTGGTCACTTCAAGGGCGACAACAACTACCGAAACATCAACTGTTGCCAAGGCCGAGCGCACGGCCTCCGGAGCAATGGTCAGACTGGTGAATCCGCGGCTTGAATCGTCAAGCATTGACCAGGCCGATAAAGTCGGCAGTGGATCGCAAGCTAAACCGTTCTTAAGCCTTATTTTTCCCACCAGGTCAGGAAAAATTCTTTTGGAATAACCGACTAGGTGAAGACGTTCATTGGCTGGAACTGTGCGGTCGAGGATGCGTCCGATTAGGTTTTCGCGTAACCCGCCCAATTGAGAGGGAGGAACGGAACAGCGGGTGGAGAGTTCGCAGGCCTGATCAATACGCCCCGCGGTGGTCAAACGTTGCACCGCCCCAGCCTGGAGTTGCTCAATCGGCGCTGCGTTATCATATGGAGTTGGGAATACCCTGGAAGAAAGCAATAAACGACGAGCATAGGCAGCTTCCGTTACCCCCAGCAAACGGTGTCGGCGAAGCCCAGGATCGGCGGTTCCGAGGACAATGCGCACGGCCAGTCCCTCCTCGGCAACCGGGCCATGGGTATTGTCCAGAACCCAGCCGAGCAGGCTTTCATTGCACCGATCATCCGAAGCAAGCCAACCAGCCAGAAGCAGGGCTTCCGAAACGTTGTCCTCAGCATCCGCAATGATTTTCCACAACGCTGTTGCGTTGAGTTCAGCGGCTAGGTCTAGCCTCTGTTCAATCGTCAGCCCCCGAACTTCCACCAATCTGATGGTTTCCACCGATTGTTCCGAAAGAGTTCGCGAAGGAAACGCAAAGGGTTCGGCTGGAATCAAGGTGATACGTGTCGGTTTCTCGTTCGCGATGAAAATGTTGGCAGAATCTGGATGGGAGAGATGGTGGCGAACAAAGCTAACAGCCTGAGTTGCCAACGCTGCCCAAGCCCCGGCAGCAAGTGGGGTGGGTGCAGAACCCCCTCCGGGCCAGGAGCCATATAGGAGCGATG
This sequence comes from Candidatus Rifleibacteriota bacterium, assembly GCA_015233565.1. GTDB lineage: Bacteria > Muiribacteriota > Ozemobacteria > Ozemobacterales > Ozemobacteraceae > JADFXM01. The sequence continues at coordinate 183 of JADFXM010000066.1, read as the reverse complement.
TTTCAGCGCTCTCGCCGTCAATCACTCCTTGTCCACCCAAGGGATCTTCCACCAGGGTGTCCTTTCGATAAAAGTGCTAAAAGTCCCAGAAAAAGTATGTTAGAATTTTCGGGACAATTGATTCCAATAGCTTCTTATAGAAGCTGTAAGAGATTTATTTTTTTAAGGGAAAAGGAAAATTAT
>JADFXM010000065.1 GCA_015233565.1 Candidatus Rifleibacteriota bacterium | reverse complement strand
AGAATGCAATCGCCTGATTAGGTCTCTAAAAGAGAAAATACTCAAAACAAAAAAGCCAAAAATAGTTCCGAGAGCGGGGCGTTAAAAAAAATCAAAAAAAATAACGAGGGTACCCGAAATGTATGATTACCTGTAAAAGAATTTATTAAAGAGAAAATTGAGAGAGAATCTGAGAAATTTTTTTATAATTTTTCCTAAGACCCAGTATTGAGAACAAAGCAAAATGCGGCTCAGTTCAACATTGTATTTTAAGCTCTCATCGCAGACTTGAAGCCAAAAAATGAACCCACAAAAAAGTGACCCTTGCAAACAGGTTTGCAGGGGAGTATACTCCTGCCCAAAGAGTATTTTGGAGGTAATATGGCGCAAATTCTTGACGGAAAAAAGATTTCAGCGGAAATTAGAAGCGAAATTCAGAAGTTTGTCAAAAAATTCAAAGAAGAAGATTCCCTCCTCCCCGGACTCGCGGTAATTTTGGTAGGAAACGACCCTGCTTCAAATGTTTATGTTTCCCAAAAGAGAAAAATGGCCGAAGAAGTTGGATTCCATTCAGTTGAAATCCGCTATCCTGCAGAAACCTCTCAAGTCGAATTAATTAAATGCATTCAATCCTTAAATCACGACAAAACAATTCACGGAATTTTAATTCAACTTCCGCTTCCTCAACACATCGATCAACGCATTTTACTCGAAACCGTTGAACCTCGAAAAGACGTTGATGCCTTTCACCCTGTCAATCAAGGGAAATTTCTCATCGGAATAGACTCCTTCATCCCTTGTACACCCCACGGAGTACTTGAACTGCTGAAACGTAACAAAATCGAAATTTCAGGGAAAAAAGCCCTTGTAATCGGAAGAAGTAACATAGTCGGCAAACCCATGTCTCTTCTTCTCTTGAAGGAAAACGCCACAGTTACTATCGCACACTCAAAAACCACAAACCTGGCTAAAGAAATTTCAGAATCGGAAATCGTTGTTGTAGCCATGGGAAAACCTCATGCAATCAAAGGTGAATGGTTCAGAAAAGATGCCATTGTTGTAGACGTTGGAATGCATAGAATCGATGATCCTTCTTCCCCAAAAGGATCGAGACTGGTAGGCGACGTAGATTACGGAAATTCGTTGGAAAAACTTTCCTGGTACTCACCAGTCCCGGGAGGAGTTGGGCCGATGACGATTGCCATGCTTCTTTCCAACACTCTAAAAGCTCGAAATGATCAGGTTAGGTAATTTTAGTTTATTTTTTATAATTAACCCAAGGAGTTATAAAAATGGATCTTGATATCCTTCTAATGACCCCAGGCCCGGTTCAACTGGATTCCGAGGTTCTTCTGGCGGGAGCACGCCCTCTTAGACATCATCGAACAAATGACTTTGCTCCCCTCTATTCAGAATGCGTCAGTTTGTTGAAGAAATTTTTCAAAACCAACAAACGATTGCTCCTTACCACCTCATCTGGCACTGGAGCCATGGAAACAGCCATCGCCAACCATTTTCATCCCGGCGAAAAGATTCTCTCGGTGGAAACCGGCGCTTTTGGCGAACGCTTTACACAAATCGCCCACGCTTTCAAGTTGAATCCAATCCCATTAAAATATCCCTGGGGACATCGCGCAAAAGTTGAAGACATTGCAAAAGAATTAGATAAAAATCCTGACATAAAAGGCGTCACTGTAACTTTTAACGAAACATCAACCGGAGTCAGAAATGACCTTGAAAGCATTGGAAAATTCCTGAAAAACAAGGACGTACTGTTTATTACCGATGGAGTATCAGGAATTGGCGCCCTACCATTCGAAATGGATGCATGGAACCTCGATGTCGCTATTTCCGCTTCCCAAAAAGGTTTTCTCGCACCTCCAGGGGTTGGCATGATAGCCCTTTCAGAGCGTGCCATCGCTAAATTGCAAGCAGTTGATTGTTCAGCATATTATTTCAATCTGAAACATTACATCAAAAACCAGGACCTCCCAATTCCATCCTACCCCTGGACCCCGGCCATTTCCGTAATGTTTTCTCTTCACGAAGCACTTAAAAAGATTGAAAGAGTTGGAATCGAAAAAATCTTCGCCCACTATCATAACCTTGCTGAAGCCCTGAGGACATCAGTAAAAGCTCTGGGGTTGTCAATTTTCACTCAACCGGACGCAGTATCCGACGTTCTCACGGTTATTAATACCCCCCCCGGGATTCACCCCAAACAAATTGTAAAGGAAGTCCATGATTCCTACGGAGTTCTGCTCGCCGGCGGACAAGACCACCTTGCAGAGAAAGTTTTTCGAATCGCTACAATCGGCGCCATCGGGGAAAGAGAGATGATCGGAACCATAGGGCTCTTGGAGCTGGCACTCAAAAAACTTGGTTATTTAAAAGATCTCGGAGTAGGAACTACTGCTCTCTTGAAATCATTCAGCCAACAGTGAGCTCAATAATTTTTGCCATGAAACATTTTTTGCCAGAAAAAATCAGATATTCGTTGTCGTTGAAAGTACCTAAACGGCCACCGTTTCGATGGCTAGTAAAGGAAATATCGAGCCATTCTCAAATAGTTAATTCTTTTAATCATCCCAGCCTTCACCCTAAATTGGCTCCACTGAAAACTCGCAATTTCCTGTTTTCCATAACCCGGATCATTACAAATTTAAAAAATAGTCATTGGAGGGAATGATGAAAAAAACACCTTTGTGCTCGATCCACGAAAAAGCCGGTGCTAGAATGATTGAGTTTGGCGGATGGTACATGCCGGTACAATACACTTCGATCATCGAAGAACATCAGACAGTTCGCACCAAAGCGGGACTTTTCGACCTTTTTCACATGGGAGAATTCTGGTTAACAGGCCCAGACGCCCTTAAAACTGTACAAAAAGTCGTTACCCAGGACATCGAAGCCTTGTCTGACCGACAGATAGCTTATACACCTATGTGCCGACCCGACGGAACCATCGTTGACGACCTTTTGGTTTATCGCTGGAACAGGGAAAAATTCTTTTTAGTCGTGAATGCATCCAACATCGAAAAAGATTTCGCCTGGTTTCAATCCAATCTTGTCGGAAACTCCAAATTGGAAAACAAGTCCAACGAAACTGGCCTGATTGCCATCCAGGGGCCACTAGCCCAGGAAATCCTTCAAAAGATTGTTCGACAAAATCTGAAGGCCATTAAGTACTATTGGTTCACCTCAGGCATTGTTGATGGAGTTGATGCAATAATCAGCCGCACAGGCTATACCGGGGAAGATGGGTTTGAACTTTATTTCGACGCCGCCCATTGTGAAAGAATATGGAATCTTCTTATGAATGCCGGCTCCGGCCTTGGATTAGCACCCATAGGTCTCGGCGCCCGCGATACTCTCAGACTTGAAGCACGATTGATGCTCTACGGAAACGACATCCACGACTCAACCACCCCTATTGAAGCAAACCTCGATTGGACCGTCAAATTTGCCAAAGGACCTTTTAACAGCTCCGATGTTCTGAAAAGCCAAAAAGAACAGGGAGTCAAAAAGACCCTTGTGGGTTTTGAAATGGGAAAAGGGCCAGCCCCCCGACACGGTTATGCCATTTTCAAAGACGGAAAAAAGGTAGGAGAAGTCACTTCTGGAACTATGGCACCAACACTCCAGAAAAACGTCGGACTTGGATATGTCCCACCTGAATTGAAAAGCATTGGCTCAAAGTTGGACGTTGAAATTCGTGGAAAAATGTATCCCGCAACCGTTATTCCTACACCTTTTTACACCAAACCCGGAGCTAAGAAATGAAAAACCTGAAAGAAGTAGACCCCAAAATTTTTGAAATAATCAATAACGAAAAAGTTCGTCAAATGGACGGAATAGAATTAATCGCTTCGGAAAATTTTGTTTCTCAAGCGGTTCTTGAAGCCCTTGGATCTGTTTTAACCAATAAATACGCCGAAGGATATCCCGGGAAACGCTATTACGGTGGTTGCGAAGTCATTGACCAAGCTGAAGATCTTGCTCGAAACCGAATAAAAGAACTGTTCGGAGCGGAACACGCCAATGTTCAACCACACTCCGGAAGCCAGGCTAACCTTGCAGTTTATCTTACGGTCATGCAACCCGGCGACACTTTTCTGGGAATGAACCTTCAAAACGGTGGACATCTTACGCACGGAAGTCCGGTTAATTTCAGCGGAATTTTGTATAAATGCGTTCCCTACGGAGTGGACGACACTTCCGAAAAATTGGATTATGATAAAGTCGAGAAACTGGCTATTGAGCACAAGCCCAAAATGATCATGGCTGGAGCATCAGCATATCCCAGAATCATCGACTTCAAAAGATTCCGCGAAATCTGCGACAAAGTCGGGGCGGTTCTCTGCGTAGACATGGCCCACATTGCAGGTCTGGTTGCAGCCGGCCTGCATCCCAGCCCGGTTCCTTACGCGGAATTTGTCACAAGTACTACGCATAAGACCCTTCGAGGCCCTAGAGGTGGATTGATTCTCTGCCGCGAAAAATATGCGAAACAAATTGACAAGGCTATTTTTCCTGGAATCCAGGGCGGCCCACTGATGCACGTTATCGCCGCCAAAGCTGTTGCTTTCAAAGAAGCCCTCGAACCGAATTTCAAGGAATATCAAACCCAAATTCTGAAAAACGCTTCAGCCTTGGCCGAAGCCCTTCAGAAAAAAGGCTTCAGACTTGTCTCCGGTGGGACAGATAACCACTTGATGCTTGTTGACCTACGCGGAAAAAATATCACAGGAAAAGTTGCTGAAGCAGCTCTCGACAAAGCTGGAATAACCGTCAATAAAAACACAATCCCTAACGATCCACAATCACCTTTCGTCACTTCAGGCTTACGAATTGGTACACCCGCTGTCACCACCCGTGGAATGACGCCTGAAACCATGATTCTAATTGCAAATCTGATTGACAAGGTTATCACCAACCCTGAGGACCTAAATAACCTTTCCAACGTAAAAAGTGAAGTCAAAGAAATTTGCAGAAAATTCCCTTTTTATAATTAATTTGAACTAGATCCTCAAAAACTTTCGATGAAAAAATTTGATCCACACAAATGTCCCTCCGCCCTTTTTTATTGGTTATCGGAGATAAAATTCCGAATAAGTAGTGATTTACCGTTTGATAGGCTTAACCCGAAAAGGTCGTGATTAGAACCTTTGTGTAGAGTTATGAAAATTTTGGCAAAAAAAACTAATTGAATTTCAAGGAGAAAAAAAATGAACCCCAAAGAGTTGAAATACACGAAAAGCCATGAATGGGCAAAGATCCAGGGAAATATAGTAGTTGTTGGAATTAGCGAATTCGCAAGTAAACAACTTGGAGACATTGTATTTGTAGATGTTCCCAAGCCTGGTGTCCAGGTTTCAAAAGGAAAAACGCTTGGAGTAATCGAGTCAGTCAAAACAGTCTCTGATCTATATGCACCTTTCAGCGGAAAAGTCGTAAAAGCTAACACCACTTTGGAAAGCGACCCCGCCAAAGTCAATGAAGATCCTTTTGGTGCTGGTTGGATCTGTGAAATCGAAATCTCCAATCCATCCGAAGGCAATGACCTTCTTGATGCCACAACTTACGAAAAACACTGCGCTGAATGCGCCCATTGAAAGGGGTTTAAGAAATCATGTCCAGTTATATTCCTCATACGCAAGATGAAATCAGAGCCATGCTCGATTTTATTGGCGTAAAAACAGTCGAAGACCTGTTTTCGGAAATTCCTCAAAGCGTTCGGCTAAACTCACCGATTAATCTCCCAGAAGGCATCAGCGAAGTTGAAACCGTCCGAAAAATTCGCGATCTGGCCTCCCAAAACCTTTCAACCGACGAATTGGTTTGTTTTCTCGGTGGTGGAATCTACGATCACCACATACCCCGTGCCATTGATCACATCCTCCTTCGCGGAGATTTTTATACCGCCTACACACCCTATCAACCTGAAATAAGTCAGGGAACACTTCAGGCAATATATGAATATCAAAGTCTTATCTGTGAATTAACCGGAATGGATCTGGCCAACGCCTCCATGTATGAAGGAGCCACCGCAACGGCCGAAGCTGCCAATATCGCTCTCCTTCATACAGGTAGAAAAAAGATCATCATTTCAGACTCAGTTCACCCTGAATATAGGCAAGTTACATCAGGCTTGGTTAAAAATCTGGGTATCCAAGTAGTGGGAATTCCATTGGAAGACGGGATGACTGATTTAGCCAAATTGAAAGAACTTATCGATGACAACACCGCCGCCGTAATCGTTCAATACCCAAATTTCTTTGGATGCCTTGAAGAAATTGACAAAATTTCTGCCATTGCAAAGAATGCGGGGGCCTTGTCCATTGTTTCCACTTACCCAATCGCCTTGGGTTTACTAACCCCTCCAGGAAACCTTGGAGCAGACATCGTTATCGGTGAAGGCCAATCTCTTGGAATACCCATGAGCTTTGGAGGACCCTCCCTCGGATTCATGGCCGTTAAAGAACCTCTATTGAGGAAAATTCCTGGAAGAATTTCAGGATGCACACTTGACAACCGTGGACAGCGTGGATTTGTTCTCACTCTCCAAGCCAGAGAACAACATATCCGCAGGGAAAAAGCCACAAGCAATATCTGCTCTAACCAGGCATTGATGGCACTAAACGCTACCATCTATATGAGCCTTCTTGGGCGCGAGGGAATAAGGGAAGTCGCATCCCATTCTTTGCAAAAAGCTCATTACCTCAAACGTGAACTTGCCAAACTTCCCAAGCTCCACTTCCCATTCACAGCATCGTTTTTCAATGAATTTGCAGTTCAGATCCCCAATGCAAAAAATGTCCTGAAAAAGCTTGAAAAGAAAGGAATATTGGGCGGAATTCCACTTGAAAATTTCTATCCAAAATTCAAAGACATGGTACTTATCGCAGTTACCGAAAAGCGAACAGCCGAAGAAATCCACATGCTCAAAGAATTAATTGGAGGACTTGTCGAATGACTGAACAACTAATCTTTGAAATTTCATCACCAGGAAGAAAAGGATATTCCCTTCCCAAACTGGACATACCAGAATCTGACCCAGCCGATTTGATTCCATCCAATTTTCTTCGCGCTGATCTTAAGCTGCCTTCGCTTTGTGAAGTTGATTGCATTAGGCATTTTGTTCGCCTTTCAAGAATGAATTACGGAGTCGATGTCGGTTTTTATCCACTCGGGTCTTGTACTATGAAATACAACCCGAAAGTAAATGAAGATATGGCCAGACTCCCCGATTTCACCAATTTACACCCATATCAACCGGAAGATACAGTCCAAGGAGCCCTGGCACTAATAAAAAACCTTGAAGATGCCCTCTGCCAAATTACAGGAATGGATGAATTCACCGTGCAACCAGCCGCCGGTGCTCACGGCGAGCTTACAGGACTAATGATAATAAAAGCTTATCATGACAAAAAGGGAAATAAAAAGAAGAAGATTCTTATTCCCGACGCAGGACACGGGACAAATCCAGCCTCCGCAGCTTTTTGTGGTTACGAAGTGGTCAACATCAAAACAGATCCACGTGGCGGAGTTGACCTGCAAGACTTGAAGAATAATCTGTCATCGGAGGTTGCCGGGTTAATGCTCACCAACCCAAATACCTTAGGCCTGTTTGACGAAAACATCCATGAAATCGCTAACCTGGTTCACCAGGTCGACGGATTATTGTACTATGACGGAGCAAATCTTAACGCCATCATGGGATGGTCCAGACCAGGTGATATGGGCTTCGACGTAATGCATGTCAATTTGCACAAGACTTTCGCGACCCCACATGGCGGCGGCGGTCCCGGTTCAGGACCCGTCGGAGTAAAGAAAAGTCTTGCCTCCTTTCTTCCCGCCCCAAGGATCGATTTTGATGGAAAAAAATATAAAGTCAGCCGCAACTCAAAAGATTCCATCGGCCCTGTAAGATCGTTCTTCGGTAGTTTTGGAATCCTTGTAAGAGCTTATACATACATTGTACAACTCGGAGGGAACGGTCTTAAAGAGGCTTCCACAATTGCCGTTCTCAATGCAAACTACCTAATGAAAGCACTTGCAAAACACTATACTCTCAATTACAATCGCACTTGTAAACATGAATTCGTTCTTTCCGGGAAAAAATTTGCTGCTTCGGGCATTAAAACTCTTGATATTGCAAAAAGGCTCCTTGATTATGGATATCATGCACCAACTATCTATTTCCCACTGATCGTCGAGGAAGCCATTATGATCGAACCTACTGAAACCGAAAGCAAACAAACATTAGACGAATTCCTGAAAGTAATGGAAAAAGTTGCCCTGGAGGCTCAAGAAACCCCCGAGTTGCTTAAATCAGCACCCAAATCCACCCCTGTTGGGCGCCTCGATGAAGCTACTGCCGCCAGAAAACCCGATCTGAATTTCTTCAAAAAAGTTCCAAAATAATCAATCTTTGAGGTTCTTGCAAAATTTGTGAATATTGCAAGAACCTCTTAATACTTTTTTAAAGGAAAAACTTTATTACTGATTGGAATTTAGTTTTATTAGTCCGAAATAAATAGAATCAAAAGTTCGTCGGATGGAACAGACTCGTGAGAACTTAAGTCTGTGATAAAGATTGGGAATGAACTTTTTGTTAACGATAATTAGAAGGTTTTTGTCTCTTGAATCCTCTTTGAAATTGGAGCATACTGATTGGCCAGTAATAAAACTATTGAGTTGTCTCAAACATTTTTAAACCTCCTTAGCGAGTTGCTATACGGACTTTCGGATAAGCCGAATAAAGAAGCTTGGCTCGTAGGAGGAACAGTGAGAGATCTTTTTCTCGGAAAAGAAGTATCTGACTTTGACTTGGCTTTCGCTGAAAACCCAGCTCCCATGGCAGCCGAATTTGCCAGAGCCAAAAAAGCCGGCTTCGTTCTTCTTGACGAAGAACACGCAGTTGCAAGAATTATCCGAAGTTCTGAAGGAAAAACTTTCACTTTTGATCTGGCTCAATTCAGAGCTCCGACAATCGAAGAGGACTTAGGCTCAAGAGATTTTACATTCAATGCCATGGCAGTTAAGCTTCATTGGCCACTTTTAGATGCAAACTTTCAAATTTTCGATCCCCTCAACGGACTTGAACATTTAAGAGAAAATAAACTGGTCGCTTGTTCTGATCAGGTTTTCCAGCAAGATCCACTTCGCATTATGAGGGCTTTCAGATTTGCCTCCAAATTTGATTGGGAAATCCCTACTCAGCTTTTCGAAAAAATCAAACTGGAAGGAGAATTACTTAAGACCTCCGCTTCTGAAAGAGTTCGAGATGAGTTTTTTAAAATCCTCTCTTCTCCTTCTTCCGCAAAATGGATTCGAAAACTCGATGAAGCTGGTATTTTAGGTATCATCCTACCTGAAATATCAGAAACCCAGGGAGTTGAACAAAATCGTTGGCACCACCTGGACGTATTCGAACACACTCTTTTAGCCCTCGAAAATTTCGAAAACTACCTTGAAAAGGGATTAAAAATTCAAGGCTGGAAAAAATTCCGCGACTTTTTATCCCAACCAATTTCCGGAAACCGAACCTATGAAGTGCTCTTTAAACTCGCCATTTTGCTTCATGACATTGGAAAGCCTTCCTGCAAAAAAACTGAGGAAGAGTCAGGAAAAGTCGTCTTTCACGGACATGAAATGCAAGGATCCCGTATCTCTGAAGAAATTTCAAAAAGACTTAAACTTTCAACCAGCGAAGCAACTTTCCTGATGAAAGTAGTTAAAAACCATATGCGCCCTGGAGTCATCATTCAAGAAGGAGTTACTGAAAGACGCCTTTTCCGCTATTTCACCGAAACCGGACGCGATGGACTCGGAATTGCCTTATTGTCCCTTGCTGACCGAGAAGCCGCTAAAGGTGAAGATGCCCGTGATGACCTTCCGAAATTCAGAGAAGGAATTGAAAACATCATGCAAGACTTCTTCAAGCAGATGGAATATTTTCCTCAGAAACCTTTGCTGACTGGACATGATTTGATAACTAATTTTCAGCTTTCTCCTGGCCCACTATTTAAAACAGTTCTTGAAGAAATACGTGAAGCTCAACATCTGGGAAAAATAAAAAATCGCACTGAAGCTCTAGAGATGGCTGCAGGAATTATTTTAAACCATCCCCATAAAATTAATTTAGATTAAGGAATTGAGGTCAGCTATTAAGAACTATTTCAGCTTTTTTCAATAATTCCAAACCTGATTTTATCTTTCTTCACCATCTTCCCTAACTTCAACTCCGCTCAACAACCGAAACCTCAATGCCGGTCGTTGAGCGGAGTTGAAATAACCTTCGTGAGCAATATCAACCAGTCCGTAGCATGTTCTAGTTTTGTAATTCACTCACCGTTGAATTTCTTGTTTTCAACCTATTTTCACAAGTCCTTATAACATCAACGGATAACTTCGAAAGCCATTTTATTGAAACAGTATCTTCACCACCAAAAACACCATTCTCCCTGGAAATATGGATCCCAAGGGAATCCAACGTTTCTACAGGAATATTCATAAAATGATATTTTGGGATGTCATTATATTTATTTTCAGAAACTTCACAGTTCGAAACATCAAATACATCTGATATCAACCTGAAAAGAAAAACCGCAATATCTGCACGGGTAAGCTTTTCCCCTGCGTTTTCTGCCCGGGATAACTCAAGCGACTGCAAATATTTCCTTGAATCGGAGAAATCCGGATTAAATATCTCTTTATTCTGATTGAGGGATGGTGAAAAAGCTTCCAATATTAAATTTCCCACTCGAATTAAATCTTTTCGGGATATTTCTCGTGAAGAATTTTCCTTTTCAAAAGCTTTAGACAAACTCCCTAACGCCTTCTTCCCTGATTCGGAAACCATTACAGAAAGAATCGGCTGGGAAATCTGATTCTCAGGCTGGACTTTAGCATGTTCAGGGCTTTTCATCCCCATTGCGCCAAAAGCAAACATTATTAAAAGAACTCCAAAAACAAATCCTGCAATAATGTGCCTGGCCTTCTCTCCTAATAACCAATAAATTCCTTCCTCTAATTTATACTTTATTCTCCTAGAAAAACTAAGCGCCTGACCACACTCTCCGCAAAATACCGCCTGAGGGATATTGCTGCTCCCACAGACACTGCATTTTATCTGTAATCGATAACCACAAGAATGGCAAATAGTCCCACCATCAGTAATAGCTTTTTCACATTTTGGACAAACTCGCGCTTTCTTATTCATTTTTTCCTACCACGCCCTTCCTACCAGGAAAATTAAATTTAACTCCTACATCGGCAAATCTAAATAAAAAAATGAATAAAAAATTGCGTAATTTTTCAGGGGTTTTATTCTTATTGATTTGGGAGAATTCGTTAAAAATTTCTATCTTATGAAGCTGTCGAAAAAATCTCGGTACATTTTATTCGGTACAAAGTGACCCGCTGTTGATGCGAGAAAACGGGGCGAAAAATTGGGTGGGTACACAAAAAAGCGAATTTTAGGGGATTTTTCAACAGTCTCTTATGCCAAGTTGCGTCCAAGATGATTCTTATCCATGCTTTTCGAATCTGCAATTTTCACCGACGATACTGAAGTTATAATTGGTTAACAAAGACTATTCTCCCAATTCTATTGAGTACCGCATGAGGCAAGGTACAAATCAATTTAGAGTCAATTTGAACGCAGCTTGGTATTGAAGACAAAGCAGCATAAGATGCGGAAAACAATATCTTGTCAAAAAAAAACACGGAAAATTTTCCGTGTCTCCTATATTAAAATCACATTTAAATTTGGAAGCATCATTTCCGACACTTTTCCTGGAGCTCTTATTCTGAGCTGAATCAAAACAATTTCGCTTTTTTTTTACCAGAAAATTCCTTTGTCAGTTAAACTTCCTCGTCATAAAAGTATTTAAGCAACCGACTAATCTAACAAAGGCCTTCTATGAGCCTTTCCTAACGTATTTCCTCGGAGGGGGTGGGTCAAAATCATCGTAATCTTCATCTTTTGATTCCTTCCCTGGACTGGACCGACTCTCAAATTCTGAATCTCGTGGAGAAAATTCTCCTTTTCTATCATCCCGGGAGTAGCCATAATCATTCTGGAAGGGCATTTTTTTCCTTGGAAGAACCTTTATATACAAAATCGCCGATTTATAAATTACTTCCACCTGCTCCTTAAAAGAAAGAGAAATCGAATATTGATCAAAAGCTTTTATTTTTCCCCTTAGGCTAGTACCGGTATTCAAAATGACTTCAACCGGTTGATGCTTTTTTCGCACGTCCGATAAAAACAAATTTTGCACTTGTGAATTGTATTGAGGCATTTTTTCACCCATCCTTTTATTTCAATGGCACATTGTTAACTTTACTTCATCATTGCTAGAGCACGAGTTTTTGTTTGCAAGGTTTCAAGAAGTTTATCAATCTTTTGAGCTTCCAAAGCAGAATCTTCGGCCAACTTTTTCATCTCATTCGCAACAACCATGAACGCTAACCCCGCCTCCCCAACTCGCGCAGCTTCAATAGACGCATTCAAGGAAAGCAGATTACTCTTTCGAGCGATCTTCGTAATCACCCTAATTACTTCCTGCATCTGATTTGCCGAAGCCTCCAACTCCTTGAGATGAAGGTTTGTTGATCGAAGTCGTTCTGTCATCATCTTGAGAATCTGAAAAGTAATCTCCGGATTATTGGAAACCAGCTTTCTGAAATCATTCTTGGTTATTATATAGAAAACAGTATCTGCTACCGTCACAATTGACGCTGATCTCGGTTGATCGTCAATGACCGCCATATCACCAATGACAGCATTTTTACTCAATGTGGCAAGCACTGATTCATTTCCGGAAGAGTCACGCTTCATGACATTCACTCTTCCATTTTTGATTATATAAAGTGCATCACCAGGTTCGCCCTCTTTAAAAACCACACTCTTTGCTGGAACTGTGTTTTCCATTAAGATGAGGGCAATTTCCTGAAGCGCTCTTTCGTTCAAATTTCGAAAGAGGCTCACCATTCTAATAAACTGGATTTTTTCCTTTTCTGTTTCCGCCATTGCACCGAAAATCTAGCATTAGGATTAGCCGGTGTCAATCACTGAAAAATGATTTTTCCAACTATTCCATTAAATGAGAGTATTTAAGAGACTTTCCAATAAAATGAAAATCTGATATATTTGGGCCAAATTTTTTTTCGGGAAAAATAAATGGAAATCGAAAACGATTTTATCTGGTTGGAAAAACATCTTGCCTGCCGGGGACCATACGGCCTCCATAGAATTGAATTTCTGATGGAAAGATTGGAAAATCCTCAGTTTGATACCCCTTCAGTACTTATTGGCGGAACCAACGGCAAAGGTTCTGTCACAATGATCCTGGAATCAATAGCCACCGCTTCAGGCGAATATAATATTGGTTCGACCATCTCTCCACACCTCATCAATTTTAGAGAAAGAATCAGAATCCAAGGTGAAAACCTCTCTGAAGAGCTTTGGTTGGAAGGTATCAAACAAATAAAACCCCATGTAAAATTAATGGAAAGAGAACCATCTATTGGTGAACCCAGTTTTTTTGAACTGGTAATTGCCTTATTCTTTTGGTCTTTAAGAGAAACCCTTCGGGATTTAGCATTTGTTGAAGTCGGACTCGGCGGAAAACTTGACGCCACGAATCTCATTCACCCCGAAATTTCAGTAATAACCAATATTGGAACCGATCATAAGGAATTCCTCGGGCCCGATAAACCCAGTATCGCTATCGAAAAACTTGGAATAGTTAGAAAAAAAGGAACTCTCATCACTTCTGAAAAAGACCCGCAAATCCTGGAAATTTTTCGAAAAGACTGTTCCGAAAAAAAAGCTAATTTGATTCTTTCAAAACCTGAAAACTATTTTTCACTTCTTGGAAGCACTCCCAAAAACCATCTTTTAAAACTCCCCTGCGCGACTGAGCCAATCAGATTCTCCTTGCCAGGAATGCACCAACTCGAAAACCTTGGCTTGGCACTTTCGGTTATCGATAAATTGAGAATGAATGGCTTCCAAATTCCTGATAATGCCATTGTCGAAGGAATTGAAAAAGTCAAATGGCCAGGAAGACTTCATTGGATTGAAGGCAATCCACCCATCCTTCTCGACGGCGCTCATAACCAGGAAGGACTACAATCTCTTATCGATTATCTTCAGAAATTTCCGCTCCCACGCCCTGTACATCTGATACTCGGAGTCCTGTCCAATAAACCGGTTGTAAATATGGCCAAACACTTGTCTAATTTCGCTGACACACTTTCTTTTGTACCACCCAACACTTCAAGAGCTATCACAGAAGCCGAATTCAACGAACAGATTAAACCCCTCAACCCGAAGTGGAAATGGTGCCCCAGTCTTCCTATGGCCTTGGAGGAAGGAAAAAATTCTGCAACCATTCTTCTTTCCGGTTCTCTCTATCTCGTTGCTGATTTCCTTTCAATTGCCCCAGCGGAAAAGCCCTTATGACGGTCAATTTTGATTTCGGACTTGAAAATTTTTTGTCTGATAATTCCATTACCGGCAAAATTGCTATTGTAACTAACAATACAGGCAGAGACCGCCAAGGAATACACATTGTAGAAAGGATTTCCCAAAAAGCCGGAATAAATATTCTGAAAATATTTACCCCTGAACATGGTTTCGGATCTAACGCTCCCGATGGAGAAGCGGTTTCAAATTCCAGCCATTCATCCTTTAAAATCCCCATTACCAGTTTATATGGTCCGAAAAAAAAACCAGATTATGATGATCTCAAAGGCCTTGATTTCGTACTTTTCGACATTCAAGACGTAGGCGTAAGATTCTATACTTATATTTCCACCCTTCGAAATATTATCGACTCCTGCGCTCAATTTCATATCCCTGTAATAATTCTGGACCGTCCGAACCTTATCTGCGCCGAAAAAGTTGAGGGGCCAATCATGGAAACGGGCTTTGAATCATTTGTAGGATATCTTCCGGTACCCTTAAGATATGGCTTGACTCCTGCTGAATTAGGCTTGTGGTGGAATTCCCAACTTTCAATCCCTGCGGAAATTAAAGTTTATAAATGTCAGGGATATTCAAGAAGCTCAATTTTTGAAAACCTTGGAATCCCCTGGTTTCAGCCGTCCCCAAGTATGATCTCGATTGAGACAGCAAAATTTTATCCTGGAACCTGCTTCTTCGAAGGAATTAATGTTTCCGAAGGAAGAGGCACTGATAAACCTTTTCAAAAGCTGGGCGCACCATGGATAAATTCTCGCAAATGGCACCATCACCTTTCCTCTTTACTTCCCAAAGATGTAACAATTTTTGAAACAGAATTTACTCCCACTTTTTCAAAATATCAGGGAGAACTTTGTCGGGGAATATTTTTGCAAACCACCCTTCCCGTATTACCTGACACCGTTAAAATAGCTATTAAGGCACTTTTCGCGTTGATTCAATCTCATCCGGGAAAAATTGAGTTTTCGAGCCGCCCTGGGTTCCATCACCCTTTCTTTGACCTCCTTGCCGGAAATTCATGGCTCAGAAACGGCCTCAAAACCAGTCAAAATCTTCAGGAGCTTGAATCGAGAGTTTCTCAAGGAATTGAAGAATTCAAAAAAAATACTGAGAAATTCCATTTATATCAATAGAAAATTAAGGACTTTGTTTTTTCTATTGCTATTTTAAAAATTTTGACGTAATCTTCGAAATTAATTTCCATAAAAAAAATTATTTCAGGAGCGGATTACCATGAAAAAAAGTAAAATTTTAAGCCAGATTTTATCTATCTTTGAGGAAATAAGCTCCGTTCCCCGGGAATCCGGAAAAGAAGAGAAAATTCGGAGTTGGTTAGTAAAAAGAGCCCAAGACAACGGTTTTGATCACATCAGCGACGAAGTCGGAAATATTCTGATCAAAGTTCCTGCCTCAAAAGGTAATGAGAAATCGGAAACTCTTGTCCTTCAATGTCATATGGACATGGTCTGCGAAAAAATTCCAGAATCCAAACATGATTTTTTAAATGATCCCATCAAATTAATTTATGATGAAGAGTGGATGAAAGCAGATGGCACAAGCCTGGGAGCCGATAACGGGATTGGAATCGCCTTGGCTTTGGCTATAGCAGAAGACCCCGTAAGCGCCCATCCTCCCCTTGAACTTTTCTTCACAGTGGATGAAGAACGTGGATTGACCGGTGCTAAAGCTTTGAAACGTGGTTTCTTTCAAGGAAAAAAGCTTATTAATCTTGATTCTGAGGATGAAGGGGTTTTCACGATTGGTTGCGCAGGAGGCATTGATACTCATATTGAATTGCCCCTCTACTACGAAGACGCTCCCCAAAACACCACTCCTTTCAAAATTTCCTCGGGTGGGATGACAGGCGGCCATTCAGGAGTAAATATTAACGGTGAACGGGCAAATGCTATAAAGTTACTTGCTCGTACATTGTTCAAACTTAAGGAAATTATGTCCTTCAGGATTGTTAACTTCAAAGGTGGAACAGCTCATAATGCAATCCCAAGAAATGCTGAAACCGTAATTTATATTCCTCATTCTCTGATCCCTCAGTTTAACGACTACATCAAAATGATGAACGATTTACTCCGATCAGAGTATTCAAGAACAGATCCCAATCTCTTTATTTCATGCCAACCTTGCACTTGCCTCACTGATAGACGGGCAATGAATGATTTCAACACCCATAAAGCTATTGATTTGCTACTGGGACTTCCTCACGGAGTCGCAGCTAGATCAACCGAAATGCCGGAATTAGTTGAAACCTCCAACAACCTTGCCACAATTAAAGTCGAAGACGGATCTCTGAAAATTACCTGCAGTCAAAGATCCTCTGTCCCTTCCAAACTCGAAGAAATCACTTGGAAAATAGAAGCAGTCGCTAGATTATCAGGTGCAAAAGCCTCCAGCGGAACCGGTTACCCTCCCTGGAAACCTAATTTTGATTCACCATTCCTAAAACAAGCAAAGGCTTCATTCAAAAAGCAATTTAGAAAAGAACCGGTGATTGAAGTAATTCATGCTGGCCTGGAATGTGGACTAATCGGTGCAATCGTCCCGGATATGGAAATGGTATCCCTTGGACCAACCATTCAGAATCCACACTCACCTGATGAAAGATTGAATGTTCCCTCCGTAGAAAAAGTTTGGAAATTCCTCACAACTTTCTTTAAGGAATTTTAATTTCACTTTTCAGTTATAATACAGCTTCTTGAAGCCCATAAAGCATCGATTTTTCAAAAAAAATCGATGCTTTTGGTTTATCGTTTTAACAGATGTTCCATGTGAGTATTCTCAATTGGTGTAATGTTGAAGCTAATCAAAGGGCAAAAACGGGCGATATTTCAAAAAATGGTATGAAACTTCTGAAACAGTCTTCAACAGAGATTTTTACTCTAATGAAATACTGGCAACCCACTTTTTGAAAAACCGCTTCCTTTTTATTTTCTAGTGCTGGTTTTAGATCATTTTTTCGTTGAAATATCAGTTTTAAAGGAAATTCACCCGTTTGCAACAAATTTAACAAAAAATTTATTCTTTTCCTTTGATTTTCCATGTTGTGTTGAAATGTTTCTCAAGCTCTGAAGCAACCACCGCTGGAACCATTTGATCAATTTTTCCACCACATCTGGCCACTTCTTTCACTATGCTCGAACTTAAGAAAGCACAATGGACCGAAGACATTAAAAAAACAGTCTCAATTTCCGGCGCAAGTTGCTTATTAATATTTACCAATTGAAGTTCATATTCATAATCTGAAACTGCTCTCAAACCCCTGATAACTGAACAAGCCCCCACTTTTTTACAAAAATCCACCATCAGTCCATCAAATTGTGCCACCTTAACATTCTTATAACCTTCCGCAACCATATTTATCATCTCAATTCTTTTGGAGGAAGGAAAAAGACAAGTCTTCGTCGGATTAATCAACACGGCAACAATAATTTGATCAAACATTTTCAAACTTCGATCCAAAATATCTAAATGCCCGTTGGTAAAAGGATCAAAGCTTCCAGGATAAACTGCGATTTTCATTTCTTCTCATCTCCCCTGTTCAATATAATCAAAAATATCAAAACCCGCTTCTTTCAATAAATTTCCGAATGCCAATATCGGAAAACCTACAACATTATAGTAGCATCCTTCAATTTTTTCGACAAATAATCCCGCTAATCCTTGTATTGCATATGCGCCAGCTTTGTCATATGGTTCCGAGCTTGCAAGGTAATATTCCAATTCCCGTCGGGGAATTTTTTTAAAGTATACCTTTGTTATTTCACAATGGCTTAAAGTAACAAACTTTTTTGCGTCAACCAAAGAAAGCCCGGTTATTACCTTATGACAATTTCCACTCAACATCTCAAGCATCATTCTGGCATCTTCCCGATTTTTCGGCTTTCCCAGGATAGTTCTATCCATTACCACTATTGTATCTGCGCCAATAATCAAACCTTCCCTATATAAATTGGAAGCATGAAATGCCTTTAATGCAGCCAATTTTGCAGCTTGTTCCCCTGGAAGAAGATCTGCAACATCTTCAGGTTTCTCTTGATACGGAGAATTTATTACCTCAAAAGGAACATTTAAATCTTCTAGGATCTGCTTTCTTCGAGGCGATTGCGAGGCTAGAAGTAATTTTGGAAGGTCTTTAAGTTCACTCATAAAGCATTTCTCCTTAATAATTCCCTTGTCAATAATGCAATGATAATGCCGGATGGAATTCCAGTCCAGATAGCTAAAAAAATATGCGCTAAATTTTGTGTGGTTCCCAAAAAAACCAAGTGTAATATTCCGAATTGCGCCAAATTGTTTATTACCGCTCCAGCAACACTTATTCCCACCAACCCAAACTCAAATTTCCTCGAAAACAACAGAATTATCATAATTACAGTAGAACAGACCCCGCCTCCCAAAGAAAGATAGAATGGCGGAGAAAATAACATTCCCAAAAAAAAACCTGAAAGCATCGTCCTCAGAATTACCAAATTTATTGCAAATCTTGGAGAAAATTTGATTAAGGCAAACAATACTAAAGCATTAGATAACCCCGGTTTCAACCAAGGTAAAAATCTTGGCAATGGAGATTCCAAAACTTGAATTGCACAGGCTGCTGACCCAAGAATGGCCAATTTTACCAGAATTTGGGTCATTGCGATATCGTGAAATTCTTTTTGCGTTTCTTTCATAATTCAATCCCATATCTCATCGTGCAATCCCATCAAAACCTGAATCTCTTCCATTCTGCACTTCGCAACTGACACCATTTGGCACGCAAGTCACAGAAAATGGATTCTTTGTCCAACCTGATTTTACACAAATCTGATTTGGGCAGGTTGATTCAATAAATCTTACACCCTTTTCAGAGTTATATTCTAAAACCGATTTTCCCAAAACCCCTTTTATTTCATAAATTCCCGTATCAAATTTTTCAAATGATATGTTTTTATTTCCCATTCCATTAAAAACGGTAATCTTGCATCTTGGCCTCTTATTACTTTTTTCTATAAACCAGTTAAATGGAAAGAAATAAAAAGAACCCAAAAGAATGAAAAAAATCAAAACCGCATCCCATCGTGTAAATAATTTTGGATTGTACACAGTCAAATTTGTTTCAGTGAATTATACATGAATGAAAATGTTTTTTTTATCCCAATTCTTCAGCACTACCTGGAAAAAAGATTTTTGAAAATTCCAAAACCTATTTGCCGGACTGTCAGTTTATTTTTGAATTCAAAAATCTCTGACATGTTATTTTAGCATGGATTTTTTCTTCAGTTGTTGAAATTTTTATGAATTGATTCGAATAGCTTTGAAGTTTTTTAAAGTAGCGCGTATGATTGAGAAAAACTAATCTTCAAAGGAGAAAAAGATGGAAATAGGTCTTGGAATCTCTGTAGTTGGAGATACAAAAACTGCTGCGGAAAGAGCTGTTAAAAGGGCATTAGCAGGAAATTTAAGTCCCGAGATCGCGATTCTTTTCTCCTCCGCAAAGTACAATCAGGATGAGTTACTGAAAACAGTTAGTGAAGCCATTCCAGGAGTTAAAATTTTTGGAGGAAGCACAGCTGGAGAAATTTCAAATGCAGGATTCATGGGTGAATCAATCATGATTATTCTGCTTTCCTCAAACGAAATTCAATTTTTTCCATATTTCTCTCTTCTAGGAGAAAACCCTTTCGAGGCAGGAAAAGATGTTGGACAACAGATTCTTCAGGCAAACCCAGGATTGGAAAATGAGCCCGGTCCTATATCAGGGTTAATAATGACTGACGAAAAGCACTTCCAGGGAATCAATTATCTGAAGGGAATTAGAAAATCCTTGGGGTTCAATCTTCCGATTTCCGGCGGTGGAAGCCTGAATGATAGAAAACCCATCGGAACAGATTCTTTTTTTTCCGGGTACCAATACGTAAATGGAAATGCGAGCCAAAAAGCCCTGGAATTATTGCTTATTAAGGGCCGAAGTTCAGAAGCAGCAAAATTTTCCTATGCTTTTGAAAGCTCCTGGTCTCCCGTCGCCAGGCCTGTAAAATGCACCAAAGCAGAAGGCTCCAAAGTTTTTGAAGTTGACAACATGCGATTTGATGATTACTACAAAAAGATTTTTGGAAAGGATATTTTTGATGGAAACACGAACCTCATTAAATACTCGTTTATTACGATAAAAGAAACTCCTGAAGGTCCCAAATACCTGGTTAGAACCCCAGAAAAAATAAACCATGAAGATGGTTCCTGCAATTTTTTTCCAGCAGTCGAAATGCAAGGTGCAACCATTCAATTGGTACTGATCAGTCGTTGCGAACTGATCAAGGGAGTAGCAGCTGCTGCCAGGAAAGCTCTGGATGCTCTCCAAGGCTTTAAGCCTTCCATGGTATTTCTTTTTTCCTGCCATTTCCGAAAAATTTGCCTCCAATCACTGGTTGAGCTGGAAATTGAGGAAGTAAAAAAAGTTTTCGGTGATTCCGTGCCAATTGTCGGCTTCTACGCTGGTGGAGAGTATGGACCTCTTTTCAGCGATTATGAGAGTATAAGGTCTACTGATATAGAATTCGGGTCAAGTTGTCAATTCAGTGTCTCAATTTCCATTTTTGCAATTGGAGAAAAGGAATTATCCTCAAAAATTGTTAACTATACTTCCTTGCTCAAAAACCAGATTATTGAAGACAAACAGGATTT
Source organism: Candidatus Rifleibacteriota bacterium (assembly GCA_015233565.1). Lineage (GTDB taxonomy): Bacteria > Muiribacteriota > Ozemobacteria > Ozemobacterales > Ozemobacteraceae > JADFXM01. Next base: position 16,709 of record JADFXM010000065.1, on the reverse strand, counting down.
GTCCCTTCCTCACAACATGGAAAAGGAGCGCAAAAGACTTGAAGAGGAGCTGAAGGAAGCTGAAGAAAACGTTATAATAACTGAAAATTCCCTTAAGCTTCTAAATAGACAGCACTTCAATCTGGTCGAAGAGTTCGAAGAAAAAAATCGGATTTTGACTGAATTGATTTCCAAAAATCAGAAACTCCAGAAAATCCTGAAACAATACACTCCCAGAAAAGTATGGGAAAAATCCCTAAAATCAGCTGAAATGGGCTTTTTCAGAATCCCTGATGAAGAAGATAATTATTCAATTCTTTTCCTCGACGTAAAAGGATTCACAAGCTTTGCTGAAAACCATACTCCAAAAGAAGTAATCAGAGAGCTAAACCGAATCTTTGAACACGCAGTTAATATTATCTATGAAAATAAAGGCGACGTAGATAAATTCATTGGCGACAGTATCTTCGCGCTTTTTGAAACCCCAAAAGATGCTTTCAGAAGTGCTCGTGAAATTCAGGAAGAGCTGAAAACCCTTCAAGCGGAAGACTTCCCTTTCACAGTAAGAATAGGAATCAACCATGGACGAGTAATTCGTGGCAACGTAGGTGGCACCTCCAGAAGAGAAAACACACTCATCGGAGACGCAGTTAACTTAGCCCAACGACTTGAATCAAATTGTACTCCCGGAAAAATATTACTTTCACAATCCGCCTATGCCGAAATTGGGGAAGAATTGCTTCCATCAGATAAAATTGAATCCCGATCAATCACAGTAAAAGGTAAGAAAGATCCATTAACCGTTTACGAAATATCAGTATAAAAAACTTTTTCTATAAATCCAAGATACGATAAAAAACAACAGCAACAAAGGGTAAATTCATATTAACATTGGCAATTAACCATACAATGTGAACGGCCTTCGCCTAAAGGCGAAAGCTTCGGGGGCAAAACGCCTTGTCGAATGAACTCGACTGCAGCAGCCCACAGGGCCAGTTTTCTGCGATGTCTAGCAATATCGGTTCCTCCGTGGAAAAACCTTACCGCCTAAAGGCGTGGGATTTGCAAATCCCCTATGGACGACTTAAAAAAAAATTCGCAAAAAATTACTTTTTCAAAAATTTCAGACCTCCTGTTGAGCTCAACATTACAGGAAATCTGAAGAAACAAAAAACCTTGTCAGTCATACGGTTTTGCTTTATTGTGTCGGAAGAGGAATTAATATTTTAGGAGTTTGAGAGATGCGAAAAAGATATATTGGAATCCTTTTTCTTGGACTTTTTTTTGCCTCATTTTCTTTTGCTGATGTTGAAGAATGCATGATTATCGGTGCCAAGGGCAATCCGGAAAAGGCCCGCGAACTTTTTACCCAGGCATTGAAGTTTTGGGAAAAAGGGAATGCTTCAAGTGCAGTTGAATCATTTGAACAGGCGGTGATTGAAGATCGAAGCATTCTGGCGAATGACGATAAAGGAATAGGGTTGGCATTGATAAAAAGTTATAAGGAAAGGGTGGAGAAAAAAAAACCTTCGGTTGAGATGCTTTGTCGTTTGGGATATTTCGAGAATGTCATTTCCGGAAACCTTGAAGATGCAATAGCGAGGTATGGGGATGCCGAAGAAAAAGCGGTCTCGGAAAACGTGAAAAAGCTGGCTCATCAGGAAAAAGAACGGCTTTCCCAGGAACTAAAGTACATCCGGGATTGGTATGCCGAGCACCTGAAAGAGGTTCACAAGTCGAAGGCCAAAGATTTGGCCGAGCTCATTGTAAAAGAAAAACTGGACGAAAAGAATTCCAAGATCCTGGAATTAGAAGAATTACTTCAACAAATTTCTGAACGAATAACCTATCTTAAAAATGAAGAAAAAAGCACCGCGGAAGAAATGTCCGCCGCTATTACCCGAGCCTCAAGATACCGACGTTATTATTATAACTACAGTGGGGCTGATACTTCCGCAGAAGCCAATCTCGGTTTCGTGAATAATCCGATGCCCTCCCCACCAGGCGCCCCGAGCAATGCCTCCGATTTACAATTTTCCGCTGATTCTGTGGCTCCCCACAGCGCGCAAACCGACCTAAATAATTTTTATGCTGCCCGTCACCATTCGGAAGAATTCATGCAAAAGCTTGCTCAGATTCGTTCTGAAATCGCAGGGCTTGAAAGGCGTCAGCAAATCCTGGAAGATGAGATTAAAAAAGTCAAAAATGGGGAGGTTGAACCTGCCCAAATTGAGAGTTTTCAAGAAGATTTTGAAGAACAGGAAGTTCCCGAGTTAGAGCAATCCCCGGCCCAAGAATCATCCTCTTATTGAGACAAAAAAACGATAGCGGAAGTGTTCACTGCAAGGTATTAAATTAGAGTTTCTCCCTCTTCTCAATATCTTTGTTTTTTTGTTAAAATAAAAAATATCTCTTAGTTCAAAACCAAAATTGAAAATTAACAGTTTTTGGAGGTTATCGTGAAAAATAGGTGCAGTTTATTGCAATTTGCTTTTTTGTTAACCATGTTTTTATCTCTTGGAAATGCATCCGAGGCATACCAACTGACACTTTACACGATGCCACCTCCTCACCATCTCGACTGGTCGAGTCCGCGTGCGTTAATTTGGGGTTGCTCAATAGGGAATCGCCTAACCTTTTCCAACATGGACCACAAGCACACCATGGGGCATGTTTTTGTGGAACTGAACAGTGAATCTGATTATGACGAATTCGCCGGTTCAACCACGGCCCCTGATGCTCCAAATGACGCTGATTTTATTACTAAACAAGGATATGGACTCGGTGTCTTTTTTGCTAATTTTAGAGGCTGTTTAGACCCTGGCGATAACTTGAAAAAGCAGCTACAAAACCGTTACGCAAATTCAACGGTAAACTATATCAATTTCAAAATTAGCAAGAGCACTTTCGACCGTCTTTTTCAATATCTTGCAATGTACAAATATCGAAATTATCAAAGTGTTTACAGCGGGCTGAACAAACCTCGCGAGGGCAAAGGTGCAGGCTGTTCAATTTTTGGAGTAAGTTTCGTCGAACTTGCGGGTTTTCTTTGCCCAGAATGGGTGAACCGCTGGCAAATTCATGTAAAACTCCCTCAATCCATGGTGGGGGGCCCAATGACCAAACAATTTGTTTCAATGTGGACAGTAATTCGTGAAAATCGATGGGCTCAACCAAATGAACCATTCATTCCACTGGATTTATATGACCCTGACCTGATTTCTCAGTGGATCCTCCAAGCCTGGGACAAAGTGAATTTTGAAAAACTTCACGGTGGTGGACACCCATTTGGTGACCCAATACTCGACCGAGCCAAGCCAAGCATGCGCGGACAGGCCAAAGGATTAGAAATCGACGCAACTGACGTTCCAACTCCAACTGATCCAATTTGGCAAGGTGACGCGTTAAATTTCAAAGAAACTCCACAACACTGAATAAAAATCCCCCGAAAAAATTTTCGGGGGATTTTTATTCAGCAAACTACACAATAGCAAATTTAATTTAGCTCAAACCCCCTGAATTAGCCACTGGTAGAATATGAAGAGAAAGCCTCCAAAAAAGCAGTGAAATATAGTGGAAAACTGCCACTTGTCGGAATTATCGGAGAATTCTATGCAATGGGAATCAAAATTAAAGTCTCACGCATCAGGATAAAAACCATAAAACGATTGTTCGAATACTGAACTTGTTTAAAGCTGGTGTTCCAACGACAGAATGATATAAAATCCGCAGTAGAAAATAAAAAGAAAGCGGTTATTCAAAAAGTGGGTAGCCAGTATTTCATTTGAGTAAAAATCTCTGTTGAAAGCTGTTTCAGAAGTTTCGTGCCATTTTTTGAAATATCGCCCATTTTTTGCCCTTTTATTAGCTTTAACACTGCACCAATTGAGAATGCGCACATGGAACATCCGTTAAACCGAAGTTCCGGACGCAAAATCTATTGAAATCCTGATCTGTAAACGAATTTAAGACATTTTTCAGACGGTTTTTACTGGACAGTAGGAAAACCCTTGAAACCATCTTCAAATGCTATTTTCAGGCGTCAAATTTGCATGGACAGAAAAAGCAGGCAAAAAAGGCTTCTTTTTGGCTTCAGGTCATAACAAGAGGGCTTTTTCACTAGGGAACTTTGCGTTAAAGGAGATTTTTTCAAGCCAGGTAGGATATTTGAAGAAGTGAAATGAAATAGCAGAGCAGTTGAAGTCTATGAAGTAAAATTCAGGTGAAAGTAATAATCAAATGCTCGCCGTTCTGATGAGCTTCTTTAAGCGTTTTTCCGAGTAGCGCCCTTGGTAGTGGAAGATTGCGCTGATAAAGAGGGGTTTGAAGAATCAATTCGTCGCCCTTTGTAAATAGGTCAATTTCACTTTTCTTTAGATTCGGAAGACGCCATTTCAAAATGCAGTTTTGCCCTTCCATGTGCAATTGAATTGGCGGAGTGTGGTTAAACACATTCGCAGGATCTTTTTCATCGTAAATCACTTCTCCGAGCTTCTCTAGAAGCTCTATTCCAACAACTTCCTGTTCAAACAAAGGGGCTTTAAAAATTGGAATTGGGGAAAAACTACTTTCAACAAGTAGCATATTATCACTCTGAATTTTTTTCCATCTATCAAGATACGGATCAGTCAAAGCTTCTGAAAAAATTTTATTAACAAAAACTCCATCAACATTGTATCCGAAAAGATTCATGTACATGTTCGCCCGCTGAATTTCTTTTATTACCATCTTTTCGAGATTAAGAACAAATCGAACAGTTGTAATAGCAGGGTTAACCAAAATTTCCTTCATTCCTTCAAGGGAAAGGATCAAATTCCGAATATTATCAAAAACCCCTTCGTCAGGAAGATTAACCTCATAGATTTTTTCTGCAAACGGCCTTGCCATTCCAACAACTGCCCGCTGAATCGGAAAAATCTTCTGCAAATACCAGCTCCCCACCTCTGGAAAACTTAACTGTCGAATAGTTGAAGCAGTTGGAGCGCAATCTACTATTACTAGGTCATATGCTTTGGTTTGATAGTATTCCTTCAGAAGTAACAAACTGAAAAGTTCTTCCATTCCCGGTAAAACCGATAATTCTTCGGCCAGAACAGAATCAATTCCACGAGCTTGTACAGTCTTCCGAATAAAAGCCTGAATATTACTCCAGTAGCGGGAAAGTTCTTTCCTTGTATCAACTTCAAGGCCAAAAAGATTGTCGGAAATTTCTACCGGTTCACTACCCAACTGAAGATCAAAGGAGTCACCAAGACTGTGAGCCGAATCTGTGCTCATGACTAGAGTTTTATGGGCAAACTGAGCTGCTTTTACAGCCGTAGCAGCGGCAATACTGGTTTTTCCCACCCCACCCTTTCCTGTAATTATAATAATTCGCATAGGGGTCTCCTTTTACGAACAATCTTAATCAAATTTTTCCTTATTTGGTTTAATCGGGATTTTCTTCAACTCGACCTCGCCTTTTGTACCACTTATTTCGGTGAATTCAGGAATGGATTTCCAAAGGTTTTCCAATAGAAACCCAGTTTTTTGATTAATTTCATCAAGTTCCTGAAGTCGACAGGAAATTATCTCTATTTCATGCTTTTCAATAGAATTGTCCAATTTATCTCCTGGTTTTAACAGCTTTCGACTTTCCTGAAGGGTTTTATTCAATAGTTCTACTCTTGTTTTGACATTTCGGATAAATCCTTGTCTTAAGTCATCCCAGAGGTTAGGATTAATTTCGTAGAATTTCTCTTTTCCACCTCCTTGTACCCAGGCATGCCGGATCAGCCTGCGATCTTCAAGAAGTCTCAGATAAACGCTTACCGTTCCCTTGGACAAACTTAATCGTCCACAAATTGCTTTAAGGGAAACCGGAGCCGGACTCAGATATAAAAACCCGACCATCCGGCCCATTCCCTCACTGAAACCAAACAGCTCAGAAAGCTGTGAACCAAGATTAATAAACTTATCTTGTGCCTGAAAAATTTTTTCCTTCATATTATTCTTAAAGACTTTCCCTGGTCAAAAAATACCACTTATACCAATCCCACAAAATAATAACGTAACTTTTTCGACGGTTTACAGCACCAGAGGCCAGATCAAACCCATCAATTTGCGTGATCTCTTTTAATTATTGGTATAATCTCCTCAATCACAGTAGCATTTAAATTCTTATTAGTGCAATTCCTTCAACTGATTTCCAGCAATCTCGGTGAGTTTTCTCGCAAAATATACTATTACAGATTTTTGCTACGAAACTTATCGGAATAATTAGTTTTTTGAACATTGCTCAAAATGGCTCTCAAAAAAAATCACAGCGACTCACCGAGATCGCTGACTGATTTCGGTTACCATTTCACTTCTCCGCTAGTAATAGAAGGATTCGCTCAAACACAAATCAAACTGCCAGTTAAAAACGGCACCATCAAATTTCTTGGCCCCTTTTTTCCCTGAAATAAGAGGTTCAATCCCAAAATTTGAAATTTACTTTATCTCCACCCGTTTTGGCGATTGAATATTTTTTGGGCCAGCCTCCTGGAAAAAATCCCAGATTTGTGACCGACGCTGAAGCAAAGAATTGAATTTCCTTAGGCGACGAAGTTTTGTTTCTACAATACGGGAATAAAGGAAATCGAAAGAATCAAACTCGCTTCTGGATGATTCCAGCAAACGTTCAGCTTCAGAAAGTTTCTGCTCAAGTTGATCAACAAACTGATCAATTCGGGATTTCATTACAGCTCCCAACACTTCATCAATATCTCCCACCATTTCATAAGCCCTGGAACCTTCAGAATCAATTAACGAAGCTTGCGCAACAATTCCCTTGTCAAGCATATGGAAAACAAACTTTTCTGCTTCGTCCTGGGAAACTTCAGCACGCTGAACAATTTCCTTGACCGTCAAAGGCTTCTCTGCCATGACCAACGTAGCAACCAATTCCGGGTGATGAATCCGAGCCATTTCCATGCTTCTAACTTCCTTGATTCCATGAATTACCAAACTTTGAATTTTTAGAAGATTTGGATGCATATTTTTCCTCCCTATATAATCGTTTGGAACATTCCAAACGTTACTAATAATATAGTAAGAATCTTTCTGATTGTCAATCTCATTTCAGAATTCCTGTTCCATAAATTTGATTTTTCCTTTTAAATAACTTCCTAAGCCACTTTAGAACATATTCGAATCTTGACTTCGGAAGGAGAAATGTATAATGTAAAAAGGAAGTTTTTTCACAACATTCAAATAAAGGAGAAATCCATGAAAAGTCTTGTTTCTATTCTGATGGTTTTTATTATTGCCTGCGCTGTTCCGTCCCTGGTTTCCGCGGAAGTGATAACTCACCAGGAAGGTCAGATTCAAATCACGGTTCCTGACACATGGAAAAAAACCGAGGAAGCCAATTACATTAAGATCGAAGCCCCAGATAAAGAAATGACCGTGTGTTTTATCATTCTTTCCCCGGAACAGGCTGATAAAATTTTAGATACCGTCGATAATAAACTCGAGGAATTTCTTGGCGGGATAAAATGGGAAAACGATGGGAAACCGAAGGCCGATGAAATCAATGGAATGAAAGGCGAAATCTGGAATGGAACAGCCAAAGAGGGAAAATTCCAGGTGGAGTGCATTGTTCTCAATACTCCATCCAACAAAAAGCTCTGTTATTATTGGTTTGACACGCCTGAATCCGAGAAAAAATACGAAAAAGACATCGAAACAATCGTAAAAGGTCTCAAGCCGATTGCCACTACTCCAGCCCCTACAACCACTGGAAAATAAGTAAAACCGATTTATCCGGGGGGGGAACCCCCCATTTTTTTTTAGGAGAGAAGGGGGTCTATTGAGACCCCTTTTTTTTCGGCTAATTCATCATTTTCGCCAGCCGCCAAGAGCCTCTATTCGGCTCTAATGAAAAACCGATCCTAACTAGTCCACTATCACAATCGAATTTAGTGAGTCCAAAATGGATATGTCCTCAATAACAGCGAGCCACTTTTTACTGAGCAAAATGTACCGAGTTTTTTCGACAGTCTCTAACGAGACTGTCGAAAAATGCCCTGATTTCCATATTTTTTATGTACCCACACATTTTTTCGCCTCGCTTTTACGCATCAGAAGCTGGTAGTTTGGTACTGAATAAAATGTACCGAGATTTTCCGACAGCTTCTAACCCGCTTGTCAAGCTCAGAAAATAATGGCTTTTAGTCAACGATGAACAGTTTGGCACCAGATTTGGTGCTTGAGCGATGTGGTTCTGCGTTGTCTGCAACTTGATAACTCATTCCTGGTTTTAATGTAAACATTCTTCCGTCTTTGAGTTCAGTTTTCAGTTCCCCTTCGATACAAAGAACAATGTGTCCCTTTTCACACCAATGGTCAGCCAAATAACCCGGAGTGTATTCAACTATGCGAACCCGGATGTTTCCAAAATTTTGAGTTTGCCAATAAGCAAACCCGTGTTCCCCCTTGTGTTCGATTCTTTCAACCAGCTTCCATTCAGTGATACCGAATGGAATTTCCGAAATTTGCATAAAAAACTCCTTTATATTGAGTTACTTCGATAAGATTTCTGCCGTGCCAGTTCAACATTTTTGGAAAATCAACATCGTGCCGAGCACCGTAGATCTTCTGACATTGAGTGACGACAAGATTAATGAAAGGAGCTGTCGAACGAGGACCCATTCCTGAGAGGATTCTAATGATGGATAATTCCATCTGATGCTCCTATTTATTTGATTGATCTAAAACATCAATCTCTCCCCTAAGATAGGTAATCGCTTTTCCGCCAATCTTAACACGATCTCCCATATACTGACAAAATAATTCCCCCCCTCGTGCTGAAATCTGTTTGGCATAAAGGTCTGTTTTATTTAGCCGCTTGGACCAGTACGGAATCAATGTTGAATGCGCTGACCCGGTTACTGGATCTTCGTTTACACCAACCACCGGGGCAAAGAAACGGGACACAAAATCCGCATCCTTTCCTGGCGCCGTAACGATCACACCATGACAACCCCAGTTCAAAACTCCCCTGAAATCTGGTTTCATATTGCGAACATCCTCTTCCTCATCAAAAACAAACATTAAATCTCTCGCCTTCAAGACTTCTAATGGCATTTTTCCTAAAACATCCTGAATCCCTTGAGGTTCTTCGCATTTTATAGGTGGCCTTGACGGAAAGTCCAGAACCAGGAATTTATCTTTATTTTCAACTCTGACAGTGCCACTTCTAGTTTCAAACTTGATCAGTCTTGAATCAAACCCGATTTCTTCAAAAAAAACATGCGCCGGAGCCACAGTGGCATGACCACACAAATCCATCTCAGCAGTTGGAGTGAACCAGCGAAGGTAAAAACTGCCTTCTTGACGCGTTACAAAAGCTGTTTCAGAAAGATTGTTTTCAAAAGCAATTTTTTTCATCAATTCGTCAGAAAGCCAACCTGAGGGAAGGATGCAAACACCTGCAGGATTTCCTTTGAACAAGTCGTTTGTGAAAACATCAATTTGATAATATGGAATCTTCATTTTTTTCCTCCTATGCAAAAAAGTGGATTGGTTCTTTTGTATTTTTTTATTTTGGTGAAACATCATGGAAACGTTAGATTAATATTAAGGAATATAACAGATACAGACAGGAGTTGCTTTAAATATTTTGCCAATGACTTTTACAAGAATGTTGAATTGATTAATTGGAAAGATCATACTTTATTGGCTATGGAGGTCTAACAATAGAAAGCTGAAAATTGAGAGTCCAACATTTTCTGGCAATGGCAAAATTACTGAATCGTCTTTTCTGCTCTTCTTTTGCCAACTGCATTGAATTAGTGTAGTGGTTTAGTTTTCTGAGTTATTCGAAATGATCATTCCTAGCTCGAAATCAGAAATTTTGGAAAAAATTCTTTTTGTGAGAAAACAATATTTGAGTAGGCATAATGACATTCTGAATCATATATGATATTTTGGGCGCGGAAAAGCAAATGCTTATCAAGAGCAAACATCTGAAAGATTTTATGATTACTATGAAAGTGTTGTGTTAGATCCGGAGGGAATTACGTTGAAATTTCAACCTAATAGTATGGTAATAAAAAATATAATATTCGATTTCGGGGGAGTCCTTTTCCATTGGAATCCGAGATATTTATACAGAGCATACTTCAAGACAGAAGATGAAATGGAGTATTTCCTTGCAAACATCTGTACAGATGAATGGAATGCGGAACAGGATCGAGGTCGCCCTTTTGCAGAGGGAGTGCAGATTTTGCAGCAGAAATTTCCCGAATACGCAGAACCGATAGGGCTTTTCAAAGACCAATGGCATGTTATGTTGAAAAGTGAAATACCCGAAACGGTTGAACTGTTGTATCAATTTCGAAACCAAGGTTACCAGATTTTCGGATTAACAAATTGGTCGGCTGAAACAATACCCATTGTCTTTAACAAATACGATTTTCTGAAAGAGTTTGACGGAATTGTAGTATCGGGACAGGAAAAACTAATCAAACCCGATAAAAGAATTTACACTTTGCTACTAGAACGATACGCTCTGAAAGCAAAAGAATCGCTTTTTATTGATGACAATATCAATAATATTAAAACCGCCAAAGAGGTTGGGATGCAAGTAATATTGTATGACAATATTTTCAATGTAAAAAATAAAATTTCAAGTATCATCCATGATTTTGCTTGAACAGATTTCCATGATCAAATTTTGAAAGTCTGAACGGCAACGGATTTCAATTTTAATTATTGAGAGTTGATCATTTTTTAAGATTTCTTCTTTGTTTATGTAATCCTTAATTTCGAATTTCAGAATTCCTGGTATCGATAGTTTGCGTTTTCTCGGAAAAGGGCTTCAAAAGGTAGTTTTCTGATTTTGGAATACCTTTCGGTTGGATTTTATCCTGAGACCAACTTACATAAAACTAAATCAGAAGATTCCTTCCAAAGCAAGTTGGCAATTCATCAATCGAAAAAATGGTATCAAATCTAAATCCCCGAGATTGGGATGTCTGAATTTATTACAAAACCCAAATAGCCTATTGAATAATAGAAGCATTCTTTCCTTTTAAAGTGAAATAACGCGAACGAAGATTGGAAGAATGAAGCAGCGGGGACGAACGAAATCTTTGGGATTGGTATGATACCTTTACTTAAAGAAATTAACCGGGGAAGTCCTTCTAGACTGAATTTCAAGATTGTTCCAATAAATGTTTGTATCAAGAAAAAATCCGACGGAAAACAGGGATCTGTTTTAAAAGCATCTCTAGAACTTACATTTAAGGAAAAATCAAATTTGCGGGAACAAGTATTCGGGGATTATTGTTGGAAAAAATTTTTTCCTTCCTCTGAAACCCAAATTGCACCAGTAGCCGGAAAAACAAGGACCGGAAGGTTCTTCTCATTACACAGTTTTTTGGCCTCCTCCGGAGGAAGAGTAAACACCCATTTTGTTTGAATCTCCGCATCACGAGGATCTGAAGCTATTACAGTCACAGATTTATACCACGGAGCCGGTCTTCCAGTCGAAACATCAAAAATATGATGGTATCGTTTTCCATCAATTTCTACATATCTTTCATAATCTCCGGATGTGGAAATAGCATTTGGGGAAAAAGTTTCCACTACTGCCATAAAACTTTCATTCCGTGGATCGCGAACTCCTACTTTCCATGGGCTACCGTCACCTTTTTCTCCTTCCATATAGAGGTCTCCACCATCATCAATAATAAATCCCTTGACAGATGCCTTCCGAAGCTCTTCAGCCGCAGCGGCCTCAGCGAATCCGCCCGCAATTCCGGACAAATCTAGCAATGCACCGGATGCAATTCTTACCTTGTTTCCTTCCTGAGAAATTACTCTATTCCAGCCTATAAATCTTTTCAATTCAGTAATTTCAGCTTCATTCGGTAATCTTGGAGTTCCACCATAAAAGCCATAAGCTTTATGAAATACCGCAAAAGTTGGGTCAAATCTTCCTTCGGTAAGTTTTACAGATTTTGAAGACAGCTCCAATATCTCTGAGAATGAAGCTGATGGGACTATTTCTCTATTCACATTCAGAAGATTCAATTCGGATTTCGGCAAATGAAAAGAAGCAATTTCTTCAACAGAACGCATTCTCTTGAACGCAGCATCCAAGGCCCGGGAAGCTATTTCCGGATCTCCATAAACCTGAATGTAGACAATTGTATCCATGAGTTTTTCGCTTCGCTCTGTCTTTTCAAACAATTCGTGTTTTTTGGTTTCCCGAAAATAAATGAAGAAAACCAATATTAAAATAAATATTATTCTCACTATTTTAGACATATTCTTCAGCGCCATTATTCACGATAGCAAAATTTCGGAAAAATGTCTTCGTTAAGAAAAATGGAAATGCCGTTCTTCCTAACCAAAAAACTTTTTTCATTTTTGCGATTCCTCAGCATTTTAGAAGTGCTTAAAGAAAAGAAGTCAGGTCAATTTTATAAAGGTGTTGCTAGCGCCTTGCGCTAGTTTATTACGGCCCACAGTCTCTTCACTTTTTGAGCGATTTCGCGAGTATCAAAAAAAGGATAGCTTTTTTCGAAGAATTGACTTTTCCTAACTCTTTTTGATTTTTTGAAACTTTACAATGACTGCTTTCAAATGGTTTGTACAGCGAAAAATTCTTCTGAGAGGAGGTTACAGTCCATTTTAATGTAATTTAGTAAACTCACGTTATTAACAACGGGTAAACTCTTTAATACATTGCATGAAAAAAGAGCGATTCATCAAAAATTCCGCAAAAACATTTATCCCAGGATCTTTGCACTTGTACTGATGCTGGTTCGAAGCTGCAATAAGCATTCTTTTTTTGCCAGTTATTGTCACGAATCAAAGGTTCCTGAGCATAAAACTTCGCAATCGCTTTATTGTCCTCTCCTTACCTAACACCGAAATTATTTCAAAAAGACCGGGAGTCGCTGTTCTTCCTGAAAGGGCCAATCTGCATAATCCCACTATTTCTCCAACCTTTTTTCCAATTTTTACAGCAAAATCCCGAATGGATTTCTCGATCACAGCATCCTGAAAATCCCCGATTTTTTCAATCTCCTGACAAAGAGCTTCACAAATCTCTTTTTTATCAGAAATATTCCCTAATTTTTCCAGGCCCTTCGAATCATAAGTGTCCGGATCCTTAAAAAACCATTCTATCTGACCAACAATTTCATCATAAGTCTTAATTCTCTCACGATACAAAGAAACCATCTTCTCAAGCTGCTTTTCTGAAAAGTCACCGGGAAATCCTTCCACTTTCTGAAGCCAGGGAAGCAGTTTTTTCAACAAAATTTCTCCCTTGTAATTTTTTATATATTCGGAATTCATCCACTTGAGCTTTTCGATGTTGAAAACCGCACCATGTGTGCTGACTCGCTCCAATTCAAATGCACTGACAAGTTCTTCTTTTGTGAGGATTTCTTTTCCATTCTCGGAAGACCAACCCAAAAGAGCAAGAAAATTCATTAAAGCTTCAGGTTCATACCCCATTTCCTTGTAGTCAATTACGGAGGTTGCACCGTGTCTTTTACTCATCCTTGTTTTGTCAGACCCTAAAATCATTGGAATATGTGCAAATTCCGGGATCTTTTCTCCTAATGCACGATAAATTAAAATCTGCTTGGGAGTGTTAGAAATGTGGTCTTCTCCGCGAATCACATGACTGATTCTCATTTTCAGGTCATCAACAACAACAGCAAAATTGTAGGTTGGAAATCCATCTGACTTTACTACCACTAAATCATCCAATAGATCGCTGGAAAATGATAATTTTCCTTTGGAAAGATCATTCCACTCTATATTTTCATCATTCGGAATTTTCAGACGCAATACATGTTTTTCATTCCCTGAAAGGCGTTTTTCCACTTCGCTTCTTGGAAGTTTCGAACAACGTCCATCATATTTGATCGGAGCTTTCTCTTCAGCTTGTCGAACTCTCATCTGCTCAAGCTCTTCAGCCGTGCAAAAACAATGATAAATTTTTCCACTTTCAAGAAGTTGCAAAATCACCTGCTTATAAATTTCCATTCGTTCGGTTTGAAAATAGGGACCACTGTTTCCGCCTACTTCCGGCCCTTCATTCCAATCCATTCCCAGCCATTTTAAACCATCTACAATCGCCTTGGTGAAAATGTCTTTTGACCTTTCAACATCTGTATCCTCAATTCTAAGAATAAATTCCCCATCATTTCGCCTCGCGAATAGCCAATTGAATAAAGCGGTTCTTGCGCCACCTAGATGAAGATGCCCAGTAGGAGAAGGGGCAAACCTTACTCTGATTTTATCCGACATTTTTTTCTCCAACCAATTATTATATTAGCAACATACCAAATGTTGTGGACTTTGGCACTTTTTGCCGACCTTTTCCAAAGGAAATTTAAGAATACAAACAGTGTCTGAAAACTATCTTACAAAATTGTACTAAAAACTAGAAGGATGCTATATTAAGAAACTCACTTTTCAGAAACACTTAAGCCTGCAAATAATTCTCCCTTATCAAATTCCTCAAAACATTTGGCCATAATTTTTTGAATATCCTCTATCCGATTATACCAATGATCATTGTCTTGAACTTCAAAAAATTTCCAATTTCCGGAATATCCCTCATCCAATAGAACTTTTAGTTCCGCAGCTGGACAAATAGGGTCTTTGTCACCTTGAATAATAACCACAGGCGCTGATATTTTGTGAAACAATTCCTGAGGGGCTACTTTTGAGCGAGTTTCTTTCCCAAGCGGAACTCCTACAAAAAAACTAAGCTGTGGATTTAGAATTTCAAATTGAATTGATTGAACGGCTAACCACGACCCCACTGATTTCCCAAAAATCATTAAATTTTTTCGACCGTTTGCCCAAATCTTAACTGCTTCCAGTTCAGCTTTGATATCAAACGCGGTAGTGCCAGTTTTCCACATGCCATATTCATGAAATCGAATTTCTTCGAATCGGCTTTTGAATGGCGAAATTACATTTTCCGCCCAGGCAAGAGTCTTTGAATTACTTCCAGGAAGAACGAGAAGATCCACAATTTTGACCTCCAAATTTATTCGCGTTTGCTTAAGTTCGTCAAATCCCCTTTTCGGCAAAAACTATGTTTTTCATAATTCCAAAGGGAAATCAAAATTGCCTACCAAATCAAAAACAGCAATTCTTGGTGAGTTGCTTCGATTGTTTTTATGAGCCATTTTGAGCAATGTTCAAAAAACTAATTATTCCGATAAGTTTCGTAACAAAAATCAGTAATAGCGATATTTTGCGAGAAAACTCACCGAGATTGCTGAATCAAAAAAACTTGACTTGACTTGGATAAAGCAAAATGCTATTATTTTGGTGTTACAGGCTCGTAGCTCAGTTTGGTTAGAGCACCACGTTGACATCGTGGGGGTCAGCGGTTCAAGTCCGCTCGAGCCTATTTTTCTTTTATGGCACATTTTTCATTATTAAACAACATTCGAATTGTCTTGGTGGAAACCCAAGGACCAATGAACGTTGGGTCAGTTTGTCGAGCGATGAAGAATTTTGGTTTATCAAACCTGACCTTGGTTCGTCCTGCCTGTCAACTGGGCCTGGAAGCGGAAAAAATGGCTCTCCACGCCAAGGATCTTCTCGAAAAAGCCGAAATAACCGATGATCTTCCTCAAATATTGGCCGATTCAACTCTCATCTTAGGTACCTCCAACCGCAGGGGAGAGTATCATGAACCCAACTATTCAGTTCAAGAGGCAATGGAACGAATCAGAATACCTCTTCAAAAAGGCCCTGTCTCAATTCTTTTTGGGAGAGAAGACTGGGGGCTCTCAAAAGAAGAGCTGAAATTTTGCCAAGGTACCATCAGAATAAAAACCCATGAATCGTTTTCTTCTCTTAATCTTGCCCAGGCTGTCCTCCTTTTAGGTTATGAGCTTTTCAACACCTTCGGAGACCCAAAAGCATTGCAAGACCCACACGAAGGAGACCCCTACGAGGATCCAGCGACTTTCGAAGAAACCAACCGACTTTTTGTTCATTTGAAAACCGTTCTTGAAAGGTGTGAGTTCCTTCCCAAATCCAATCCAGACGGCTTATTTCAAGTAATAAGAGCTTTTTTTGCACGATCCGCCCCAAAAAAACGAGAAATAAATATTTTGATGGGTATATTTTCGAACCTTGATGGGTTTATGAAAAAATTTGTAAAGCGCCCCCAGGACGAGCAACCCGAATCTCCTCATTGGAAAAAAGTCACGCATCCACATCGATACAGGGTTCACGAATCCAAAGAACCTGCTTCCGAATAAGGTTAATCCCTTTTTAATTTCGATCTTATTAAACGACTTAAACCCCAGACTGGAAATCCCAAAAAAGATTATTTCAGGGGTTAAACTTTTAATACCAATCCCCAGAACTGCCTACGCAGAATATTTTTTTTGCCGACCTTAAACGCTCATTGGAAGATGGATGCAAGGTGTTTTTTCTTACGTATTTAAGTGGAACTTCTGTTTGAAAAGTTTTTTCGCCTTTCTGGGAATAAACGTTCTCTTTAAATGCTTCCCATAGGAAAAACGCTTCCCGAGATAAAATTTTTATACATTTCCGGAATATTACAGGTTAACGAGACTGATGCATATTCTGGAAGAATCCGGCCACCGAATCTGATTTTATCCGGCCAGTGATTCTGATTTAAAGCGGTCACTGATTCTGGAGAAATCCGGTCACTTTTTTGAATTTTCCAGAATCAGTGACCGGAT
>JADFXM010000064.1 GCA_015233565.1 Candidatus Rifleibacteriota bacterium | reverse complement strand
GTCGAAAAATTGTCAAAGCCATTTTTGGTGCCATGGTTAAACAATGTACCAATGGAGATAAAATGGACGGCGTGATTTTGGGGTAAAAATCCGAAGATTTAGCGCCCTGCGAAAATCGGTGTTTAATGCTCGAGATTTCAATTCAGTAAAGCCAAGACTCAATTCTCTACTGATCCTGTTGATGGAAAAAGATGGAATTAGTGAAACGGCAGCGGACCACAATTCTTCGGGAATTTTATGGGATCGAGATTCAGCGTTCCGCCATTCAGAAAATTTTTCCTTAATCTGTTCGAGCGAATGTTGGGGATTACTGTCCATAGAAACCGGATGTGAAGAAGGCATAGAAAATTCCTCCAAAAAAAGTTTGAACGAATTTTATTCCGTTTTTTCGGAAATTTTTAGCACTTTTGCCGAAAGGACACGCATAACCTGTAAAATAGCCTGTTGGATAAAGCGGTCGAGGACAGAAGGAATTCCTAATAAGCGCTCTCCTCCACCCTCTTTGGGAATGCTTACCCGCTTTATCGGCTGTGGAACATACGTTCCCTGTATGAGATTTGCGCGGATTTTCAACCAATGCTTCCGAAGATACTTTGGAAGCTTGGTAACCGTTATTCCATCAGGACCTGGGCTACCCTTATTCGACCGAACTCGTTTCAAAGCTTGTTTCAGATTCTCCGGTTCACAGATTTCCTCCATTATGTGATCCATGGTCGTCGGAGTTTCGCTCGCTCGTTTCACCGCGAATGGCTCGATCCCTTCGCGCATGACTCCAGGGGTTTCACCCCTTCTTTCATCCACGAAGGCCCTAGTTTTCTGCCGATTACCATTCATGAGAAACGTTAGTTACTTCTCCTTCCCTTTACCCTCCTTAGCGGAGGGAACCGTTTGGGCCTTCGTTTCAAGGATGAAACTACTTTGCCCACTGCTGACTTCTGCTCGACGGTCAGGTGTCCTCACGAACATCTCAGTCACGATTCCGTGACATCGGGCAGATCTCCCGAGATAAGCTCGATAGCCTTCCGCACACGACCACCGGATCTACCACCAGCGCCGTTGATGGATATGGGCTTCGGAGTTTACCGCCTCCTCGCCCGACGCCGTAGGCCTCTTTATCCGGTTCTTGTCCATTGGCCCGTGCCTTTGCTCCACGCTTCTTTCAGACCCCACCTCGCGGTGACACCCTTGCGCTTCGCTAATCCTTCACCTCCATCAGGTTAGATAGGGGACTTTCACCCCCGAGCTATCGAACATGCTCGGCATACGGTAAAGTCTGATAATAATTATCAGACAGCAGGAAATGCAAGGCGAGTGCCAACAGGATGTTGGCGCGAGCCTTGCTCCCGCGGTTTACCCGGTGACCGAGTGCCGACACTGGGAAAAAAAACAAAGCAAAGAAAAAGAATGATGGTAGGAAAAGGCAGAAGGTTAGTGTAAGAAAAAGAGGCACTCGGGCATGCCAACCCACCCCCGAAGCCTGCGCGGGTGTTGAACGAAGCCACGACTTGCCATTAATAAAAGATTAGCCATGACAGCCTCGGAAAAAGAAGAAAGCTTGGATCGTGGCTCCGACGCTTTCCCCGGGTGGGCGGGGGGAATCTTAATCTTGTCTTTAATGCGCCCAACATTCAGGGCTCCCTGAATGGGGCGCTTCAATAAAAGAGTCTTTAAAGCTTTTGAGTTTGTGTTTCAAGACATCGGTGAAAGATAGAGTCTGACCAGGCTGAAAACTTCGATCAATTCAGAGATTGGTTTAAGATAGACCTGGTATAATCGAGAACTCACTTTCCTCCTTCCCTCCTAAAAAATTTTAAAGAAATGGAAGGAGTGGTTTGGGGACCTGTAGAGAATTTAGAGGAAATAGGGTGTTTGAGAACTCTGAAACGGTCCTACAGGCGTTGAGTGGGCCAAAAACGGCATTTAAGCCGATTTTTGGCCCACATAAATTTTAGCGGGTGAGTGGGGGGCTGAAATCACCCTAAGTCGTAAGCCTGTATACCAATATCTTCGCTCTAGTAGCTAATTTGAAATGGGTGATTTGCGGCTGGTGACAAAAATGTTGGGTTTAGGCTACGAAGAAAGATCGATTCACTTTAAGGTAATTTTCCAACTTTTAAAGGCAACTAATTTAAGTAGCCCTGCTCCCCACGATGGGAAACTCCTTCTGGAAAAGAATAGAAAGAAATGGAAATGCGCTTAACCAAGTTTTCTGCTCCATTGTTCCCTATTATCCAGTTTTCTGAAATATGATATAATACAGCGATACAGTTTTGAGGTGAAACAATGTACAAAAAGAAAGCTTTGAAGAAAGTAACGATGTTATTTCCTGCATCAGTTCATAAAAAGTTGAAGCTTGCAGGCTTTGAAGCTGAGAAAACCATGACTGATATTGTGCTATCGCTGGTTAATGGTTATCTGGACGGCAACAAAAAAGTTGAACCAGTAGAAGTGAAAAATACTTCCCTTCCTGCGAAAAAAACAACGCTTAAAGAGCCTTCTGAGCCGGTTTTCAAATTGGTGGATGTGAAAGATATCAAGATTGATGTAATAAAAAACTACTCGCTGACTTTTTCCAGGGCGCTTGATGAGTTCTCCAGATCTATTTTAAAAATCGGACTCCTAAGACCTGTCATTTTGCGCCAAATCAATATTGATGAGTATCAATTACTCAGCAATAAAGAGTAAAAATTTCATTAGCCACCAATAGGGATCTTCGTAAAGAATATTTCTTTTTTTTCGCGGATGGGGGGTGTACAAACGAATCAAGATATGCTTCAATGGAGCGGGAGCATTTTTGTGGTATTAAAAAAAAAGACTGAACAGAAAACAATGTTCCTGATCAATCTCAAGCAATGGAACAATTATACATGAGTAATGATGATTCTGAAAAGGAAAAATATCATAAGTTTGTCGCATTAGTGTTGGAAAGCCTTTACAAATACTTTGTTTCACCAGATTTCCTTTTTTCCGGTGTTTTTGAGCCTAGACATCCTTCATATATTGTCTATTCACAACCAGCACTTTTTACCACGGCTATGTTTATGTATCTATTCAGATTGAAATCCCGAAAGCAAATTGATGAATTTCTGAGAAATGAAAAATTCAATGAAATATATCAAAAAAATTTTAAATGTGATGTCCCCAGCGGAGACGCTGTTGCCGATTTTTTTGAAATGCTGGATATCTCTGAAACCTCCAAGTTGTCTTGCAATGCCGTTAAACATTTGATTAAACGAAAACATCTATATCCAGACCGAGTATTTGATGAATTTTTTGTGATTGCAGTTGATGGTACAGGTCTATATTCTTTTTCCAAACGTCACTGTGAGCACTGCTTGAAAAAAAAGATCGGGGATAAAACGATTTATTACCACTACGTTTTAGAAGCAAAGTTGATTTCGCGTATTGGTGAATTTTCCGTAGCCTCGGTATTTGTAGAAAATGAAAATGAAGATGTGGAAAAACAAGATTGCGAAACCAAAGCTTTTTACAGGCTTGCAGAGCAATTGAAGGAAAGATTTCCAAAAACAAAAATTCTGCTCACATTTGACGGTCTTTACGCCAAAGGTCCTGTTTTCTCAATTTGCGAGAAATATCACTGGAAGTATATGGCAATTCTAAAAGATGGAAGTATTCCTAATTTAACCAGGGAATTTGAAGCATTACTTGGGTTAGAACCTGAAAATTGCAGAACTTTTAGCTGTTCTGAAAGTGGAATTGTACAAAAAATAAGTTGGGAAAATGAAATACCATACCAAGATACAAAGAAAAATAATCACAAAGTTTCAATATTAGATTGTCTGGAAAAGAAACTGGGAAAAGAAACTCATTGGCGTTGGGTAGTAAATTTCACCATTACTCCAAAAAATTGCCATGAAATTGCGAACAAAGGGGGTCGATTGCGTTGGCGTCTGGAAGACGCTTTTAATACACAAAAGAATCGTGGATTCAATCTTGAACATCAGTATTCGAGAGATCCAGAAGGAGCAAAGGTTTTTTATTATGTGCTTCAGATAGCACACATCCTGAGCTATTTAATCGAAGAGGAAAAGCGGCTGAAAGAATGGTTTCCTAAGAAATTTAGCTCAGCAGAAGTTTTGTTTAGAAAAATCCTGGAGGCTTTTCGCAATTATTCTTCCTTGGAAGCAATAATGAATTATGCAGGCATTGCAAGATTAAGCTTGTTAAACACCTCTTAGCACAAAAAACTCGCAAGCCCTCTTATGAAGAAGCCTTTGCAAAGAAAATTAAATCCATTCTAAAGCAGCAAATTTTTGTTTTCCAAAAAATGAAAAAGTTATCTACCAACAGATTTTTTGATTTTACTCTTTATTGCTGGATAACAAAGCGGTGATTTGCGCCTTTTTTTGGATGATTCAAAAAATCGCTGTACCCTTTTATGAAAGAAGGCAATCTACCTTAATCTTTAACGACCCCCTAATGGAAACTTCCGGCAGCGATTTGATCCTCAGAGGTTGTAAAGATACAAAAGAGCAGCCAATCCACTTGGCATGCAGTTGGGGGGTGATTCCAACTCTTCGCCGTATTTCACTGCCATTTCCAGGAAATACCGGGCATGAAAGAAGGCTTCAAGGATTGGTCTTGTAACAACAAGCCAGTTTTGGTTATCTTCCATTTTAAAAACCTTGCCGGTTCCTTCCAGAAAAATCTTAAAAAACCAGGAATTCAATTTAAGGGTGGGCAATAACTTGTTGAGACTTTGAACAATTTCTATCGTACCTTGTTGAAGGTGATAAACCTTAAAACTTTGGTGGTAAAAACGATATATTGGGTCTTCATAACCCCATTCCCCATTATTCCTGCTTAACAGTTTCTTTAATTCTGACAGGTTTGCTTTTATTGCTTTTAATAATTCCACCATTAGTTCTGTTCTTTTTTCTTCTCGAAAATACACAAAATCTACGATGTCTATCAGTTCAAGAACACTTTTAAGCCATAAGTTTTTCGATCCGAATTCTGTAAATTCTGGAAATATCTTCCGCACAATAAATCCCACTTTTTCAAGGCGGGAAGCCATCGTTGAAGCGGCTACCGTATTGACTGAATGAATAATCACCGGCACAATTGGTTTTTGTCGCTCAAGAAACGTCACCACCTGCATTCCGTCTTGACAGGGCACTCCAGGAAGTGGTTCACCTAAATCGTGATCGAGTGAAATTACCCGGGTCGTTTCATAGTGCTTTTCCAGCCAACTTATGATTTCTTGAGAACTGGGGCTGATTTTTAAAACGCCAGCTCCCCATGTTTCAGTGATTAATCGAGCCATGGCTTGCGCTCTGTTGTCATTATCCTCAAGAATGCACAGCCAAGGTGTTTCCCAAGAAGTTTTCTCAGAATTCATATTTTGCTCCTTTCAATCACTTGATAAATTTTTCTCTAAGTAGTTCTCAGAATTCAAGCTAACGAGCGAAAAGAAAAAAGAACAGAATTATTACTGAATATTGATACTTGTCAGATATTCCCTACGATATAGACTTTCTGAAGATATCCATAAGAATAACCAGACATATTTTTCAGACAGCGATCTGATTGCCTATCTTCCACCAGGGAATATTCATTCTATTTGGAGATAAGAGTCTGCAACTAATCAAATGTTGTCCCCTGGAACAAATTTTTAACAAGCTGTTGCGGATTTTCATATTTTTTCTCCTTTGGCACTTGGCTACACTTATATCGTAAAGATCTTTCCAATTTGTCTCAATTATTTATAACTTTTTTAACTTTTTTTAAATAATTTTTGCAAAATCCAGTGTTTATGATTGAAATAAGGTTAGTGAAAAATTCAATGTGTTGATTTTTAAGAGAAGTCCCAAACAAAACGCAGAAGATATTCCAGAAACTCTTGATGTCACCTATGGCGTCGTCCAGAAATAACATGACTATTTCAGGGGTACACGCTTTTCTCCGACGAGCTCTTTTCGAGAGATGGGTACAATACTTTTTTCGACAAAGGGAAATGGCATAAATCATCACTTTATTTTCATACGACGCCTATCAACAGGTTGAAAGAGGCCGAGTCTGGGGGGGTAAAGACAAACATTATCCCAAAAATGTTTCGTATATTATTACCTGTTCAACTTCACTAGCCCAAAATCCGGAAGCCATTTCCGCGATAAAACGGTCCTTCGGAATTTCAGAACTTCTCATTTCTGTAAGGGCTCAGCCTTGTTTGTATAAGCGGAAAATTAAATTGAAATAATCAGGTTTTACAGATAATTCCGGGACTTCAAGCAAATTCTTGTTTTTTCATTTTGCACATGATATTCTTTTCTTAAGAAAAGAATAGGACAAAACGTGGTTAGAAAATATATTAAAACTCCTCTTGTAGAAGCTGTTTTTGAGTTCGCCCCGCTCGATGCAAAATTGAACGAGGCGGCTGTCAAACGTCTAGATAGTCAATTTCAAAGCGAGTACTCCGGTTCCCGAGATGAGGTACCTTGTTCTCCATTGGTGATAACAGGATATAAAGATGGAAAACCGGTATTAGGAAGCCCACCGGAACCCTTTTTCCGTTATCGACGCTGGAACTCGGCAGGAAGTAGGCTAATACAGTTTTCCAAGGACCTTTGTGCTTTTAACGCCTTGAAGCCCTATACACACTTCGAGGAATATTTACCGGCTATGGAAAGATTTTTCCAGGCATTTGTCAAAGAATCAAACGCTCAAAAAACCCTTTTTCTTGGACAAAGGTACATTAATAGAATCGCCCTCCCCTCGAGGGATGAACCCGCAAGTGATTATTTTCGATTTTTTCCAAAACTGGATGAACTATCCAAACCCGACCACTGTCCATTTTCACTTAATATTCAGGTCGATGCACTTCCTGGGGAAAAACAAGGTTGTGTAATGCTGACTCTCGTTTTCCACGGTTTTGAAGAAAGCAGGCCGGTTTATATTTTGGATCTTTATGCTCAAACCTCAAATTCTCCTCCTATTGCATTTGACTGGGATTCGGTAAGCAAATGGCAAAAAAGAGCTCATATTCCAATTGAAAATGCTTTTAATTCAGCTCTCACAAAAAAGGGGCAAGAGTTTTTGGGTTTGGAGGAGTAAAATAATGTTTCTTTCTTTACCTCAAACTGCGATTACCGATCTTAAACCGGTTCAAGCAATTGTCGAAACCCAAGAAAGACGATCAAAAGCCTATTCAATTTCTTTAAATAACGACACTGAATGGCGATCCTTTCTCTGGAAACTCCAGAAACCGGAAGGTCTTTTTGAAGAAGAACAAATCCGTGCGATTATCAATTTGTGGGACTTTTTAAACCAACAGTTCTCTTTTCCTTTACCTTTACCTTTGACACAACCAACGGTTAATGGAAACATTCAACTTGCCTGGGATGCCGGCAGATTTTATCTGGAAATTGAAGTTCGGAAAGATTGCAAGTTGGAATGGTTTTTTCGGGACCGTGATACCAACCAACTTGACGGAACCGAAGATGAACCAGAATCAACGGTTTCCCAGCCGCTTTTTGAGCGGCTTGTGTATGTTGTTTTGAATTGATCCAATGATAGTTCAACCCGTAACCCCTTTAGAGCCATCAAAAGAGGTTTTAAGACTCGTCAGGAAAATTCCGCGTTTTGTTCCCGATGGAAAGCCACCACTGAACGGGGAAGCTTTTCAACCCTCAAGTGAAGACTCGGCTGAAGCGAATCGAACTTCACAACCGGTGCGAGTTTCAGTATGGGATCTTTCCTTGACCACCATTTCTCAGGCCAAATCTTTCAGGGAAAATGAAGTCCTATTAGCTTTTGGATTGAAGGTTCTGGATGTTCACGTCGTGAGGAAAATGTTCGAACTTTCTCGTCTTGAAGTAGTTGCAGACCCGCTCGAAGACTCTCGACCAGGAGCTATTGGCCATTGTGGAATCCAGGGACTCGACCGACAAGCTGGTGAACCTTCCAAAATTTATAAGGCCGCCAAAGATGAGTTGGCGCGGCGAGCATGGCTGCTTGAGGGTTAAACCCAATACTGTTCACTTAGTGCGAAATGTGCTATCCTGTGGTTATCTTAATCATCAGGAGTGACACATGACGAGAACAATTGCTGGGCTCCCAGCTGGGACACGAATTACTGATCATATAAGTCTTGGTGTTATCACTAAAACCTTTCCGGTAGAACGTATTGATGCCGTTTTAAGTAAGACCGGGAAGACAAGCCAGCGAAACCGTGATTTGCCAGCCCACATTGTGGTCTATTATGTTATTGCCTTGGCGTTATATATGAATTCTTCTTACCGTGAGGTTTTGCGATGCCTTCTCGAAGGGATTCGGTGGCTTCTCGGACCTGAAGCCGTTGTCAAGGTGACTGACAAATCGGGAATCTCTCAGGCACGAACCCGGTTGGGAAGTGAAACGGTAATACGCATACACGATGAAATTGTGCAACCAATTGCAGTTGAATCAACAAAAGGAGGATGGTATCGACGCTGGCGCTTGGTAAGCCTAGATGGAAGCACGATGGATGTTGCTGACCAGAAGGAAAACGAAAACACCTTTGGAAGATCTTCAGGAGGCCGTGGGGACAGTGCATTCCCGCAATTGAGGTTTGTCTCCCTGGTCGAGAATGGAACGCACGTTTTGTTTGGAACCCAGCTGGGAAGCTATAAAACAGCAGAGGCTACACTCGCAAAAGGGGCGTTGGCTTTCATCAATAAAGGAATGCTGTGTTTGGCCGACCGGTATTTCTACGGCTTTGAATTATGGAATCAAGCAAAATCAAATGACGCAGACTTGCTTTGGAGAATAAAGAAGAACATCTGTCTGCCGCATGAGAAAAAGCTTCCAGATGGCTCATTTTTAAGTAGGATTTACGCTTCTAGGGAAGACCGACGTAAAAACCAAAATGGAATTGTCGTAAGAGTGATCGAGTACAAACTTCTCGGAGTTGCTGGCTCGGAAGCAATTTATCGTCTTATGACAACCATTTTAAATCACGAAGACGCACCTGCCGAAGAGCTTGCGGCATTGTATCACGAACGTTGGGAAATAGAGACAGCGTTGGATGAATTAAAGACGCATCTGCGCGGGGCAAGGATTGTGCTACGGAGCAAAACTCCGGATTTGGTAAAACAAGAGTTTTATGGTCTAATGATGGCGCACTTTGCAATCCGCGGCCTAATGCATGAGGCGGGATTAAAGGCAGACGTCGATCCTGACCAGCTTTCTTTTCTACATGCGGTTCGTGTAATTCGCCGTAAAATTGTCGGTTTTGCGGCTTTTTCCCCCTCGGGCGCGAAAAGCGCTTCATGAGGCGGTACTTTTGGAAATTTTAGAGGAACGTGTGGTATCAAGTCGTTCACGCCACAACCAACGAGGGGTAAAAAGAAAGATGAGCCCTTTCCCAATACGGCCTCGGAAAAGAAGTAAAACAACCTGGTTGAAAATTGAAAATAATATTTTAATACTTAAGTGAACAGTATTGGGATTAACCCAAGTTTGTCATTTTGCCCCAAAATTTAACCAATAAATAATCAAATTTTAAAAATTACCTCTCATCAAAAGCGATTTTCGGGTGACAAAACCTCCAATGTAGTGACCCACAAGATGTTTTTTCTTGACTTTCTCTTCAACTTTTGTTATATTTCCTCCTATGTATATTCGAAAAGTCAAAAAAACCAACCGGGATTCAGGCCTGTCCTATCAATATTGCCACTTGGTTGAAAATGTCCGAACCACCAAAGGGCCAAGACAACGCCTGATTCTTAATCTTGGTGATCTTGATCTCCCAGAGGACAGATTCAAAGAACTCGCCAATCTCATAGAATCCTTATTAATCGGACAAAAAACTTTATTTCCTGCGGATCCCAAAATTGAAAAAATCGCCAAAGCCGCAGTGAAAAAAATATTCGAAAAAAGAGCTTCTGAAGAAACTTTTGATAATACTCCATCAGAACAAGTTGCACCTGCCTTTTCAATGGTTGACACAGCCTCTATTGAAAGCAAAGACGTGAGATCATTGGGACCGGAAATTGTTTGTCACGAAATATGGAAAACACTTGATATGAATACAATTCTTCTGGAATCCGGAGTCCCTGAATATTCTCTTCCCATAATTGAAACTCTTATAGCTGGCCGCTTAATAGATCCAGGAAGCGAACGTCATACATTCAAATGGGCGGAAGAACGCTCTTCGATTTACGAATTAGTCGATAAACCTGAAAAACTTTCTCTCAGTTCTTTTTACAGGGCAGGCGACATTCTATTTAAACACAGGGAGAAGATAGAATCCAAGCTTTCTGTGAAAGAGAGGAATCTCTTTGGACTTGAAGAAAAGCTTTTGTTTTTTGACTTAACAAACACTTATTTTGAAGGAGAAGCAGAAAGCAATCCCAAAGCTCAAAGAGGAATGTCCAAAGAAAAGCGGTCTGATGCAAAACTTCTCACGCTGGCGTTAATTGTGGACTCTGATGGTTTTGCCAAACACAGCCAGCTTTTCCCGGGTAATCAATACGAGGGAAAAACATTAAAACCAATGATTGAATCGCTTGAGAAAGCTGGGCATGATTTCCAAGTAGGCAAGACAGTTGTAATGGATGCCGGAATAGCCAACAATGACAATATCACTTACCTTCAAGAGAAGGGTTTGAATTACATAGTTGTGAGTCGTGGTTTCTCTGGGTTTGCGATGCAAGATTCGAAGGAGATTTCCCCAGTAATAAAAGATGACAAGGGAAATGTAAGAATCGAAATAAAGCGGAAGACAGAATCAAATGAAGCCTTTTTGCTTTGTCGAAGCGCAGGAAGAATAGAAAAGGACAACGCGATTCGCACAAACCAGGAGAAGCGTTTTATAGAGAGGATCAATTATTTTCAAGAAGGCTTATCCAAAAAAGGAAGAATGAAGACCTATTCCAAAATACTTGAAGTAATAGGCCGTTTACGTGAAAGATATCCTCAAGCATCTAAAATTTATGACGTTGAAGTTATTGCCGAAAACAAAGAGAAGCCGAAAAGTGCCACAAAAATAGTCTTTTCAAAACGTGAGAATTATGAAAAAGAAGCTTCATTAGATGGCTGCTATGTATTACGGACAGATCGGCTGGATTTATCAGATGAAGAGATCTGGAAGACCTATTCTATGCTTACCCGTGTTGAAAGAGCTTTTAGGGCACTGAAATCCTCGTTGGGTGTTCGTCCAGTGTTTCATCAAAAGGAAAACAGAGCTGACGCTCATTTATTCATTTCAGTAATGGCTTATCATATTTTGCAATCAATTGAATGGCAGTTGAGGCAGGAAAGCATTTCAACTTCTTGGTCCACGGTAAGAAAAATCTTATCGACACATCAAAGAATGACGTTGGAATATACTGAAAAAGCCGGTGATGTTCTCCAGAGAACCACTTTACGGTTATCGAGCACGCCCGAGCCAGAGCAGAAGAAAATTTACAAGGTTCTAAAAGTTCGGGAATCGATCCTTCCAAGAAAAATAAACCACATAGAAATCAGTAGTGGCGAAAAAAAAGACAAAAATGAGATTTCATCCTCATTTCAACCCACCTAGTGACAAACTTGGGTTAGTCTTGCGCTGAAAAACGACGGAACTGTCTGGAAATGGGAACAAAATTCCGTGAGGCAATTGCCGGGTCAATCTAATGTTGTTTCGATAGGTTGCGGAAAAGAGCATTGCCTGGCTTTGAAAAATGATGGTACTTTCTGGACATGGGGGCACAATTACTTCGGACAGGTGGGTGATGGCACTGGAGGCTCCAAAAACTGGGTAAAAAAATTCCTGTACAAGTTGATTTTATCAAGAAACCTCGGTGCTGGAAGTGAAATTCAATACATCTCAGACTCCAGCTATGGAAGCCAATTCTCAATTTTAAAATTTGTGTGAATGCCAATCGACAAAAATGTTCACCTAGGTTGTTTGTCCAAAAAATGATAGTTTGACAAAACAACTTTGCTTTACTATAGTGTTCTAAGATAGATTGCCAGGAAAAATAAAACACAATGCAGGATTGCGAAAAAATTACTTTTCGGCGTTTTCTAATAGCAAGCCCCTTATTTTTCTTCTTGCTGTTTACCTTGTATTCATCTTTTAATGGGTACGCTGGTTCTTTTTCACATACCGTGAATGTGGATATTGTAACTGACAGAGAAGAAAGTTTTTCCTTTTCTATTGATATTGAGAGAAGCGATTTTCGTATCCTTGAAAGTAATCCAGCCGTTGAATTCATAAAGTACCTAAACGAAGCCAAACGGGCTTACGCTGATAAAATAGGGTATCGAAAAGAAATCTATGGCGAAGAAAACTACAAAATGGTGAAGGTATCCAAATATACTTTCAGTGTAGTTGAAATCACATCTGGACGAGTAGTATTGAAAAAAAATTTGTAAATTCAATTTTTGGAGATTTTATAATGAAACGAGCAAATTCATTTATTTTATTTGTTGTGTTAATTCTTTTATCTTGTACTGGACAATTGTTTGCGTTAATCAAGCCACCCCCTGAAAAAGCAATTTTACCAAACGGGTTGAGAATTGTTGTAGCTCGTGACACAAGTCTTCCCTTGGTGGCTGTGGCTCTATTGTTGGATGTCGGGTCTGATTCTTCTTTTCCTGTTTCCCCAGGAATGAGCGGAATTCTGTCTCAACTTATGTATAGATCAGATTTGAACGGTTATTCCAGAAAAAAACTGAACTCAGCTCTGGAAACGGCAGGTTGTCAAATAGACATCGACGACTCCAAAAATAGTATTGGGTTGACGTTAGGTTGCTGGGGTCCTTCAGAAAGCCTTGATTCGATGCTTTCTTATGTAAAGGCTTCCGGATTTGAACTTAGTCCCTCTTTGACAGATTTTGAGAATGCTCGTTCAGCGGTAAGACGTCATTTTAAAGACGCAAAAACTTCCCCACTCGCAAGTGGTTTCCTTTTAAAAGAAGCACGAGGATTGCTGTTTCCTTCAACACAATTTGCCATGCACGGAGATGCTTCTGAAGAGACACTTACAAGTATTACTTTGGACCAAGTTTCAACCCTCATTCAACAACGATTTGTACCAAATAATGCAATAATAGTTATTACTGGTAATGTGGATATTTCCGAAACGATTAAAAAATCCATGGAATTTTTCGGTTCCCTGAAAGCTGCCCCCTTCGGGGAGGCTTTTGAAAGTAAGAAAGTCAACAACACATCAGAGTGGTTGAGAGAAAAGAGAGAGTTCTCTGACATAAAAAAAACTCAGGTACTGCTCGCTTTCGAAGCTCCTTCGGGTTTAAATGCTGGAAAAGATGAATTTGCTGCAACACTTCTCTGGAATGGAATCCTTAGCAGAGACAGCGAAAAAGGTGCCAACTCCATATTTCCCCAGGAACTGCACAAAGATTTTCGAATAAAAACTTTTTATACTCCAAATATTCAGCATGGAATTTTCGGAATTGGATTAGAAGGTGTCGATCTTGACGTGGACAGAACGGTTTCGACATTACTGTCAAAACTTTCTGGACTTGCAGCAAGAAAGATTACTCTTGAAGAATTGAAAAGAGCGATGATTTCCAAACGAAGTGAGATTGATATGGTTAAAGAAAGCCGGGTTTCGTATGCTTATGAGCTGGCTTACACAGAATTGGTATTGTCGGTTAACCGTGTTGAGGAATTTGAAAGCGCGTTGGAAAGGATTACTCCGGAAATCATGCGTAAAACGGCTGGCAAATTGTTTGAATCCGGAAAATACGCATTAGTAGTCGTCCAGCCGCTTGAGAAACAAAAATCAGGAAGCCAGGATGTAAAGTTCGCAAAACTTCCCAACGGGTTGAGTTATCTTGTTAAACCCTATCAAGGAAGCGAGTTTGCGGCGATTTCTCTTTTTCTTGATCTTTCCAGAGGCTTGAACCTAAAAAATGGAGCTGCATTAAGCGATTTAACCAAAGCTTCTATTCGTTCACTGATTGATTATGGCGCAGATTCCGGAGAATTGAAGAATAAACTCGATGAGGTTGGTGGAAATGTTTCAATTAGAGGGAACCCGTCCGGGATAATAATTACAGTTCATGGTCAGAAAGAGAAACTATCTGATATTTGCTCAATCGCCAAAAAAGTCTTATTTGAAGCTCCTTTAAGTGAGGCAATTCTTGATTCTGCAAAAAAGGGTGTTTCTCGAGATTTTTGTGATGCGGAGGAACCAATAAAGCTTTTATGGGACTGCTTTTCTTCAAATGTTTTCGCAAGCTCTCCACTTCGTTTTACTTCTGTCTCTGAGGCTGAAACTCATGGAATAAATTTGTCTGATCTACAGGAATTTTGCAGAACAGTTATTGTTCCGGCAAATGTGAGCGCAGCTATTGTTGGGAATATTGACACTCAAAAAATGGAAAAGGAAATCGAATCTACATTTGGTCAGTTGCCCAAAGCAAGCCCTCTTCCTCCAGTTGTGATTCCACCCGAATTGAAGGAACCCTTGCCCAAACCATTGGAAATCGACCTCCCTGGTAAGGGCCGAGGTGGCGCTTATCTCGCGTTGGGATTCAGATTTCCTCCCTTAGATGTAAAGGATGCAAGCCTGTCCATGAAAAGATTTGCTCTCGGTGCTCTTTGGACTCACATCCTGACATGGAGCAAAAATGGTATTATTTTCAAACCCCTTGAGGAAGCTGGATTGATCGAAGAAACATGCTTTATTCAGTTTTCGACCAATATGGGTATCACTTCAGTCTTTACAGTGTTTCGAGTTCCGGAGAAGCGAGCTTTGGAAGCAAAAGAAAAGTTGAAAGATATTTTGAGAAAACTTCCGGAACTTTCTATTACTGAGCAGCAACTTCAAACTGCCGCAAAGATTTGGGAGGCATTATTTCTTGGACAAATGGAAAGATCAGATTCCCAGTCGAATACCCTTGCTGGTTTGCTTGGAAGTGGCTATTGGGAAGCTGGAATTTTGCAGGATTTTGGAAAAGCAGGATTTCATAACTTGTTCAAAGATGTGAAAGTTGAAGACGCCCAAAAATTCGCTTCTGATTTTCTGAAGAATTATTTTCTTGCGCTGGCTACGCCTGAAGAGGTTAAGTGAGTTTGAAGCCTAAATTGGCTTGGGAAGTAGAAGGTTCTGCAGTGTTTTTATGATTGATTTTCGCAGGACGAAGAATTCGGAAGCCCTTCAAAAACGGCTCTTCGATTCATATTCTGGAAAATGGAGAAACCAATGACCAGGACTTCAGCACATCGATTCGTCTGTCGTCATGCCTGCCTTTTGGCGGTCATTCTTGCAGCGCTCTCGTGCAGCCTGCCGGCTCCGGCCGAAAATGGGGGAGCCCTTTGCGGCCTCCCGCCAAGGGTACCGGCCGGATTAGAAGGCATCCTATTCAAGGACGCCTTCGTCAGACTGTTACCCGACAACTGGTGGACTACACGCGGGAGCTGGAAAGACAAGTTCGGCGAAGGAAAGCCCGCTGATTCATCGGCGGTGGTAGTAAGGGACGGAAAGTTGAAGCTGACTGCCGACAAGACGGACCATGTCGGCGTGGTATATTCACGGCCGATCGCCATTCCGAAAGGCGCGAAGATTAAGTTCTCCCGTCGCATGTTCGTACATGCGGCCAGCCGAAAATTCGGAGGTGTGATCGAATTTTTCGGAGTCCCCCAGGGCAAACCTTCCGCCGAGAAGCCGCCAATCCAGGAGCACCTCTTCGGCGTGACCTACAACAACTTCGACTACGAGGCTGACTGGAACTGCTTCGCGCTCATTACTGGCGCCAATTTTCCGAAGGGCCCGGGCAAGCATCAGGGTGGCCAGGCTCCCTTCACGGCACCGCTCTGGGACAATTGGTTCACCGAAGAGATTGTCTACGACGGTTCCACCGGAGAAACCGTCTACAGCATGAACGGCCAGGAAAAGATGCGCGTCACCGGCTCACGCCTGGAACAGCCTTGCATTAAGCTGATGATGCACCCTTACGGCTGGGGTACGGGTCATTTTATGGAGATATCAGACCTGTCGATCACGCTTGTTTCCGGCGGCGACAGCGGGAAAGCAACCCAGAACGACGGACATGAAGTCACGGACACGAACAAGCCCCAGACGGGCGGGAAGCCTGCTAATGAACCTTCCACCGACAGGCCGAAACTGCTCGAGCCGCCTTCCACGCCGATGATCCAGGAGGAACGCTCTGGAATCGAATCTCTCATTCGTGAAGCCGTGGCGGCCATGAGCGAAAAGAACGCCCAGAGAGCCGCGGCCTGCTTCCGGGAATTCGAACAGGAAGAGGTGCGCAAGGGATTCGGAGTATCGCCCGGCTTGATGGCGAAAAACGCTGAAATACTGCGAGGCGCCCAGATTGATTATGTCTCGTCACCATTCACGGAATTCCACGGCGCGACCCAAAACGCCGAACTGGTAGCGATATCCGAGGGGCACGAGATCAGAATTGGCTTGGAAAAATTCGGTTCCAAATGGAGTTTCTGTCTCAACGGAGGTCGACAATGAAAAAGTCATTCATGCACCGAATCAGTCCGCTCATTGCGTCAGCCTCCATCGTCGTGCTCCTGCTTGCGTGCGGCACGGGGGTGCTGGCATGGGACAACGTTTCTCCCCATCGGCAGATCAACGAATATGCATGGTCGGTCTTCCTCAAGAAGTACCTATTCGGCCCCGGCGAGAAAAGCCGCTTCAGCGCATCACCGATTTCAACGACAAAGCTTAAATGCATGAGCATGGTTGAAGAGAACGTGATGCTCCCGACTGAAGTCAAGGAAACGAGCTACGAAATGGACATCCCGGATTGGATAAAACACGGCGGTTTTTCGGCTGATGTCCCGAATTTGGCCATGAGCATAAGGCATTTTTACGATCCCACGGAAACCGGAAAGAATGCCGCTCTTACGGATACGATGATTACGTCCCCGAACGGCATCACGACAATGTGGGGAACTAAAAATGCCCTGAGCGAATATGAAAAATCCCTCGAATTCTCAGGAATCAACGCACGCGAATGGGCACTGAACCATTCGGGAAACCGCTTCAATTGGCAGAACGGACTTAAATACTATCGTTACTCTTTCGAGCGCGACGACCTGAAACCCGAAGAGCGCGTGAAACTGCTGGCCGAGGCGTTCAAGAGTCTGGGCGAAACCATGCACCTGATGGCTGATATGACATGCCCCGCCCATGTGCGCAACGACAATCATGCCTCTTACAAGAACGTAGGAGACCCTGATCCGATAGAACTCGGAGTTGGGTTCAAGGTCTCCGAGTCAGCATGGAAGAACGGCCCATGGGCTTCCATGATCCCGAAGGGTGTTCAGCTGACCGGGACAAAGATAGAACAACTGTTTCATAATGTCGCCATATTCACCAACGAGCATTTCCTCAGTGACGACACGATCTACAGCCGCATGGCACCAAGTGTAACCCCATTCAACAGCAAGAAGAATTATCCGAAACCACAACTCACCGACCTGGACAAGAGGAAAGACACCTATTGGACCAGTATTCCAATGGTCGACGCGGGGACCGGCAAGACCGACACGGGAAACGCCGAAATTAAACTCGCCCGTGAATGCAGTACCATGGATTGGTTGAGTAGCGGTTCCACCGGCAAGCATCGCTCATACGAAGTCCCAACCTGCTTCGCCCAGAGTCAGGCGAACCTGCTCATCCCGCTAGCCGTGTATGCCTGCGCCGAGATGATCAACATGTTCTTCCCGACGATGAGCCTGACGGCCGTGATAGCAGATCTTCCCCCGGACAAGGCCGACATGAGGAAGATACACGTCGAGGCGGCTCTGACCCACGACTGCAAGAGCGACATCGCCTGGCAGGACCAGACCCCGATCTTGTTCGCCGGAGAAGGCCGCCTGGTGCGGAAAACCGAAAACGGCAAAGAGGAACAGATGCCGCTGATCTTCAAGAAGGGCGTCTGTTCTCAGGATCTTTACGTGGGTCCAAAAGATGAGATCAGAGTCGAGGTTGAGGCAGGCGGTCGAATATTCTCCCCCGTCAATAAAGAGGACCTCAAGGAGGAAAAACTGGCTCTCTCTCTCAAAGCGAATCGTTCAAACGATCAATACGCCGCCTGTGACGTGACTTTCTTCGTCTTGCCGGAAAAGATGTTCAAGACGAACTCCAACCTTCCCAATCCGGAAGACATCGGAAAGAGCGGTGATTACCCTCCGAAAAATGCCATGTTCAAGTGGACCATCGAGTATGAAGGCAGAACCGATCACGACGAGTCGGGGGCGCCTTTTCTAAAATGGACGCGTCATCCACTTCCCATGCCTCCGGCGAATCCGAATTCGAATCCGAAGAGAATCCATATCCGTTCAATCTCGGAAGTCTTGAAAGAAGGGGGACCCGGCATATCGGTCAGGGTTACTGTCGAGATGATTGCTCCTGCCCGGGGAATGAAGACGACAGTTACACAGGAATTCTGGATCTGACCGGAAAGAAGTTTCGGATAAGGCCAAACAGGAGTTTTGCGTATGACCGGACAAAGGTTCTGAGATTGCGCATGGATCGGGAATATGTGAGCGGACATTGGCCAACCATTCTACTGCCGAAAATTCCTTGACCGTTTCCCCATCCCTGGAAGTGTAAATAACTTTCCTCACCTCTTCCGAATACCTTATACGCTTTCTGGAAAGTTTTAGTGTGGTCACGATGCATGACTCCTTTTACCCAAGAGGTTGAACAAATTGATTGTATAAGACTTTCTGACAAATAATTCCACGTTTCGCACCCGACTTCCAAGATGTGGTCAACACTTTCAAAAATTCGGTTTCCCAAATAATGGCTTCTGATATAACTCCACACCCTTTCAACCGGATTCAATTGAGGTGAATAGGGAGGAAGCTTGAGAAATGTCATGTTTTCTGGAATCTGAAGGGCTTTACTTACATGGTATCCTGCATTATCCAAAACAATGATAACATGGACATTTTCAGCTACGTGGCTACTGATCATTCGCAAAAAAATGTTCACTATCTCGGTATCTACCGTTGAAAAGCTCATTCCTACTCTTTCACCTGTTAGCGGATTGGCTGCTCCAAAAAGATATCCAAATTTGAACCTGTTTTGTCTAACTTTCTCAGGGTGTTTTTTTTTATCTGACGAACAAAACGTGGGGCTTCTTACATGCCATTCTTTCATTTTTTCAGGATCATTTTTTTCGTGCTTTGGACGAGGAATCAAACAGGAAAAACCAATTCGATGAAGAAGTTCATAACAACTTGATAAGCACAAATCGGTAGCAAATTCGTCTTTGAGAATTCTTTGATAATCTTTTCCTGTAAAAACAGAAACGCGATCTTCTGGCGTGGGTCCAACTAGAATTCGAGCAACAAAAGCTGGAATATTGGAAGATGCCAGCTTTGGAGGAGTTCCAGACCGTGGCTTGTCAAACAGGCCTTCAATGGCATTATCACGAAAACGATAGACCCAATATTGTGCCCAATTCCTTGAGGGCAAAAGGTGGTCAGCAATTTCCTCGGCAGTTTCGCCTTCAAGAGCTAGAATCACGGCTTTAATCCGTTCTTGAATGTCCGAATATTCCTTGAACGCATTAGGTTATTGCGGCGCGAAGCCGCCGTAATGACCGTGTTGAACAAACCGGCACAAATTCACGGTGGCTCTTACGGGAAAAATTGGGTGATCATTTTGATTGATCATGCTTCAACCATATTCGAACTTGAATTAAAAGTCAATATTCAGAATTGGTCTACTTGGGCTACTCGTTTTTGGAGAACCCCTATGTTTTTTATTCTCTTTTTTTTTGTCAGACTTGTGTTAATTCCACGCGAATTGGATTGTATGATGTTCTTGCTAGCTTTTGCGGTGGAGCTCGCTTTAAAGGGAGGCGGACTTCTATTAGGCGCAATTCTGAACTTCCACAGTTTGTACATGCTAAAATGGGAACTTTCTTTTCCTCTGGCGCAGGAATCGGATATCCCGAGCTTTGAAACAAAATCATTCGAATCCGAAAAAATTCCTTACGCCTGCCAGGACTAAAGAACCCATAATACCGTGCTTTGTGGAAACCGCTCGGCAGAACATGCTGCAAGAATCGCCGCAGGAACTCGAACACCGGCAAGGTCATTCGCTTTTTTCGGCCGTCACGATAATCCTTGTAAACAAAAGTTACTTTACCATCTTCAAGGAAACCAATCTTCCATTTGAAATTGCGATCCGATGAACGTAGCGTCCCAGATATTTCAATAAACCCTCAGGACCTTGCATGGGTGGTTTTATAAAGACATTCCAGTCTTTTTCACGAATCGAAGCGGGAATCTCAACTTTGAGCTCCAATTCAGCAAGTCCTGACAAAAAAATCCCCCGAAACAGTTTCGACAAAGGCCGGATTGCTAACAGAAACTTGCGCCGGGATTCACGCCATATTGTACCGTTTTCTGTTATCGCTCCACCGGGAATCAAGCAATGTACATGAGGGTGGTATCCATTGTCGAGCCCCAGGTATGAAGGATTTCAAGGACACCGATTTCGCCCCCAAGAAACTTTTTGTCCAGGGAAAGTTTTTGTAACGCTTGCGCTAAACTGCGCATAAGCAAAGACAATAACTCCTTTTGGTTTGACCGGATGATCATTGCCAATTCGTGAGGAACCGTAAATACTGCATGGAAATATTTCACTGGCAATATCTCTTTGGTTCGCGCATCCAACCAATCATCCCTGGCTTTAGTCTGACAACGTGGGCATGCTCGATTCCGGCAGGAATGCAGTATCACATGCTCTTCTCCGCAATCTTTGCACTGAAACACATGAGCGCCAAGTTCCGGGGTCAGGCATGAACAGATCGCTTCGATCGCTCGTTTGTGCGACAAAAGCCTTTTTTCGCCGAATTGCTCTAAATAGGCTGGCCCAAATCGACGAAAGATTTCATTCAGGGTGATCATGATCCGCCACTTTTGGAGACAACAAGCGCTGAATTACTTCACGGGCTTGTCCAGTGACCAATCGGTAAGATGGGTATAAATGGCGGTAGTGCGAAGGTTTGCGTGACCCAGAAGTTCTTGTATGACACGCAATTCCACTCTGGCTTCGAGTAGGTGAGTGGCATACGAATGTCGGAGCGTATGTACAGTGGCCATTTTCGAAACCCCTGACAATTTCAGCGCCATCTTAAATGCTCTTTCAATCGACGTGGTGTCTATGGGCCTTCGAAAAGATTGGCCGGGAAACAACCATTCCGGAGGTTCCGGCGATTGTGCCAAATAGTCGAAGTTTTGCGCTTTTCCTAGATATACTGTTCGATAGTGCTCGCGTAGTTCCTCCAATATCATGTCGGGAACGGGAACCCGCCGTTCTTTGTTGCCTTTCCCTCCTCGAACAAGAACTATTTTTTCCTTTCCATTAATATCCGCAACTTTCATGTTAGCACCCTCTGACACGCGCAGACCACAGGAATAGAACAGTTTCAGACACAAACGATGCGTTGGCGAATTGACCTGAAAAAGAATGGAACGCACTTCTTCGATTGACAATACGACAGGAAGCTTTTTCTGTGATCGGGGGCGTGCCAGATCAAGAATCTCCAACTTTCGACCTAGTGTCTTTTCAAATAGAAAACGAATTCCCGCAAGATACTGACGAAAAGTATTTGCAGGCACATTTCGCACTCATACCAGTTGAAGAAGAAAATCACGAACTTCTTCGGAGGATAAAAGATCAGGTGATTTCTTGTAGAACTTGGCAAGCTGGCGAGCAACACAGATGTAAGCTTTCTGAGTTTTGGGAGCATGCCCATGCAACTGCATGTTTTCGACCATTCGCTGCCGAAGGGGAGTGCCCTGAACCTGGGGAAGGGATATAATACTCACAACAAAACCTCCTGAAGTAATTTCCGAAGCTAGACTTCGGTCTCTTCAGGATGACAAATGGGATAACAAAAAGAAAGAAAAAAATGCCCTCGAAAAATCCCCCAAAAACCTCTCTGGAAGCACTCCGCGAAGCGGTTAGTTCAACAAATTATTATACCGACCTGTATAGCCTCCAAACTAGTATGCTATACAGCACAAATTACCGTAGATTTCAGATATTGTCTTCATTTTTACCTTTGGCGGGGTATGTGAGCATAATTTATTTTCTATGTTTCCAGTAATCGGGCTCCCTACGAAGATGCATAATTGCGACAATATAAATTTCTTCTTTTTCCTCTGAATATAAAACGCCATAAGAAAACCGGTTGACCAAGCATCTGCGGATGTTATCTTCTATTATTGGCCATGCTTTTGGAAAAGCAGTTGCCATTTCTATGGCTGAATAAATTTCAACGGCAAATTCATAACCAAGATCAATCTTAACTTCTTCAAAATAATTAATTGCTTCAACAAATTCGGCTTCAGCTTCAGGGTGAAACGAATAGTTCATTTCGAAAATCTATTCCAAATTTTTTCAAATACTTCTTCCCCAGGAATTCCTTTTACTTTACCCGAACGCATTTCTTGCAATCGTCGTTTGGCAACAGTTACCCATTTTTTATCATTTTCGAGTTCCGGCGGATTAAGGCTTTTGAGTAAAGAGTCGACTACAATTGCTCTTTCTTCAATAGGCAACAAAATCGCCTCAGCGATCAGATCTTTGGTTTTCATAAAATATTACCTCCAACAAGCGATTCTATTCCAAAAAACATTCCGCTTCGATTGTTCATCAATTTGGCCGGTTTCAATCCCAGCCAGAGCGACATAATAGTCTCCGAATTCTATCCCTTTGCCATTCTACCCCCTGTCGAAATAAAAAACAAGCCGAGCAACATCCCCAAATTATCGGAAATGATTTTTTTCCTTCGTTATAAGCCAGATTTTGTCGCGCTTGTCATCCATCCTTACAAAGGAACATCCCAACGATCCAGCTTCGATCCGACTGTCCTCGCCTTTTGCTCGAATCAGGTCCTTCGATTTAAGAGGGTCAACAATGAGCTCACCTGCGAACGAAAGTAAGACAGGTGAAGCGATTGGTTTGGTATTTCCACCGGTTTTTATCCAAATCATTTTTTCAAATAGGAATTGCAATCGCTTTCTGGAAAGATATCCTCGAGGGTTAACTCATTTCTTTTTTCCCAGCCATTCGCTGATTTTTCCAATTACTTCCTCATCAACATGGCCGGGTTTTTGGTATTCCTCAGGCGTGGATTCTCCAACTCCCTTAATGAACAGATGATTCAAAGTCGGAAAAAGGAAAAAAGTGACGTTGGGATTTCCTTTTAAAGCTTCTTTCCACAACTGAAATTCTTTCACCGTAACCTGATAATCCCTTTCGCCTTGAAGGATCAAAAGCGGTCGGTTAATCTGTTTACCCAAGTCCAAAGGCTTGTATTCGCTCAAAGTCATCCAATAATACGGGGGAGCCCCAATGATATTCGAAAAAGAGCTCACATTCCCGCGATTGAAGGACTTTATCGTGGGAACCGCCTGTTTTACTTTTTCGAGATACGCTTTTTCTTCAACGGATACTTCCTTTTTCCGGGAAAAAATGTATTCGAGTTGCTCAATCATCAAATCTTCCAGAGGTCGTACCGGCCCGGCACAAATGATAAAACCGGCCGCATCAGGGCAGTCTCGAGCAATCCCGGGCATCATGTGTCCTCCCAAGCTGTGCCCTAAAACAAAAATGCGTTTGGGATCAATATCTGATCGCTTTTTTAAAAAACTGACCGCCTCCACTGCATCCTCCACGGTTTCCTGCCAAACCGTGAATTGTTTCTCGGCAGCACATTTCTCATGATACTTGCGAGTTCTTTTTTCATACCGTAAAACCGCAATATCTCTGCTCGTTAATCCATAAGCCAAATCCTTGAAAGGCCGGCTGAATCCACAGGTTTCATCCCGATCATTCGGCCCCGAGCCATGAACCAGAACGATGCAAGGAAACGTTCCGCTTCCCAACGGAATCGTCAAATTGCCCGGGAGCTCCCAACCAGGTTTCCCAAAAAGGATATCCTCTTCGCGAAAAGTATCTTTATTAGCATATCCAGGGATTTCCCATGGTTTGGCTGGAGGAACAAAAAAGAGCCCCGCCATCTGCCCC
Organism: Candidatus Rifleibacteriota bacterium; assembly: GCA_015233565.1. GTDB lineage: Bacteria > Muiribacteriota > Ozemobacteria > Ozemobacterales > Ozemobacteraceae > JADFXM01. Next base: position 14,108 of record JADFXM010000064.1, on the reverse strand, counting down.
TTTTTATCAAAAACGACTTTTACCTCAAGAGATCCTTTTTCAAAATGGCACAGAACAAAGACAGCTTTAGAAGCACCCAACTCTTCGGTCCGAACCCCTTCCTGTTTTTTGAATGGCCCGATCGACCCCATCAATTTCTTCCAGATGTTCTCCAGCTTACTTGCTGGAAAAGCCTGTTTCATGCTTTTGTCGAAATTTTCAACTGCTTGGAAAAACTCTTGTCGATTCAAGGTATCCACAAAATCCTGAGCTTTCTTTTCCAAAAGAGAGTTTTGCGCAAACACGCCCGCCGTCAACCAAAATACCACCAGAATCCCAAGAAACAAACGTTTCATTTTCATACCCCCTTTAACTTTCCGTGATACTTAATTTAGCAAATTTATGATATTTTTCCTTTTCAGAATCATCACTACTCATGTATAATTATTCCAATGGTTTGGGATTGATCAGGAACATTGTTTTCTGTTCAATCTTTTTTTTGCCTAAAAAATGCTCCCGCTCCATTGAAGCATATTTTGATTCGTTTGTACACCCCCCATCCGCGAAAAAAATTAAATATTCTTAATGAAGATGCCTATTGGTGGCTAATGAAAATTTTACTCTTTGTTGCTGAATCTGAATCTCCCCCAAAAATAATACTATTCAGGGGAGAATTTGCCGCACTAATAAATATGATCAAATTGAATTTAAAATTTCACCAATGTTTTTTGCAGCATCCCAGAAACCCTGGCGAGTGTCTTCAAAAGCTGCAGACCAATAGTTGCAATCGCCGTAGCCGTTGCTGTACCGATTAACTGCGGCATTCAAATTATTAATTACATTCTGAACATTACCCCTCAAAAGTCCTTGCAGATTAGCGCCCAGTTGATCCGTGGCACGTGTCAGGACTCCAATAGCGAGCCTTCCCTCGTTTCGTAAGATTTCATGTGAGCGAATCCAATAATTTAACCCACCATAGCCATGGTCACTTTGTTTGGCGAGGAAATACCGTACCAAATTCAAATGAACTTTCATCTGTTCTTGTGCGCCGGCGGGAGGAACATTTCCGACGGAATCAAGGACTCCACGAATGTTGGTACCAGCCTGGTGGAGAGCATCTCTCATGATCCCGGATTGATCTATCCAATATTGGGTGCCACCAGAAGGTTCTCTTGAACACACATTTCTGAGATTATCTGAAGCATTTTTCAAGGCGGCGCGAAGAAGGCCATTCATCGGATAGGTTTGTAAATTCTCCAGGTAAGCAACTGCCATCCACCCTTCATCTTGATTCATTTCATAAGTTCTACTCCAAAAGTCGAGATCTCCGTATCCTTTGTCAAACTGACCTTGAAGAATGTATTCGAGATCCCAGAGTTGTACAACTACTAATGGAAGATTCGCCTCTTCAGGAGAAGCAGGAGGCTGGTTCCCGGTGGTGGCTAGATCTTTGTGAATTCCGCGAAAAATACCGGAAATCGCGGCTTCCTTTTTTCTTACTTCCTGAAACTCTCTCATAATCTGAACAATAGCACCCGACGGAGCAAATTTAGTTTGGCTGCCATCATTTTGGGAAGCTATTTTTATGGCTTTCGGATTTTCCGGTTTGATTCGCCCCTCGGCAGCATTAGTTGTACACGATGTTGCCAGGAAAATTGCGACAACGCTCACCAATAAAACTCTTTTTAACATTGCTTAGACCCCTTTTTATTAAAATTGTCCCAGTTAATCGTTATAGTGAGAATTTTTCAAAACGTCAACTTCTTCATCAGCAATCAGCAGAGAACAGAGAAAGATCCAAGTTTTGTTACCAAGTTTTTCATCTTTTTTCTCCTTTATTTTTTTCTACTTCCAAAATTGCTGACTTAGTTTATTTGAAAAACGTTACAAAAAATTTCAAATCTTTTTCATATTTTCAAAAAATTCAAGAGTCTGACCAATCATCAGCAATAAAGAGTAAAAAAAAACTAATGGTAGATAACTTTTTCATTTTCAGGAAACAAAAAATTTGCTGCTTTAGTGAGTAACGATAAGAAAAAGCATTAAAAAGCACTATTAAAAGCATTAGAAGCTCATCCTTTCACTCAGGGAAAAACATTTTGTCTCAATGAAGATTTGTGAAAAAATGGCTATTATAAAATGAAATTACAAGACAAGAAAAGATCGAACAAACGTTTGAGTGGATCGAAGGGCCTTGTTTGCCAAAAATGGTTTCTATTTTTTTCGAAGCGTTTGTACATGTTCCATCGATATTCCGGTTTCTCCTTCGGCTCACTCAACGTAAGCGTTATGCTAATTAAAGACAATTTCGTGACTAACCGATCTTTTTATGATATCTTTAAAGAACCGGAGGTAAATTATGAGCAACTCGCTTGATATAAAACCCGTAACTTATTTAAAAGCCAATGCCGCTGATTTATTGAAACACATTAATGAAACCCATCGTCCAATAATAATTACTCAAAATGGTGAAGCTAAGGCTGTCCTTCAAGACCCAGAAACCTTTGAAGCAACACGAAAAGCATTTGGCTTGTTAAAATTAATTTCAATGGGCGAAGAAGATATTCGAAAAAATAAATTGATTAATAATGAGAAAGTGTTTAAAGACATCGAAAGAAAAATTAGAAATAATGAAAAATAGATTTCTAATCGAGTGGACAGAAACAGCAGCACTTGATTTGGACGAAATAATTCGATTTATCGCCATTGACAATCCAAGGACAGCCAGACAAATTTTAAAAAAAATTAAAACAGAAGTTTCCCAATTAAATCTATTCCCTTTTCGCGGCCGAGTCGTGCCTGAATTTGAAATACAAGGCTTAATGTTTTTCAGAGAGTTAATTATAGCTCCTTGGCGAATTATGTACAGGGTTTCAAAAAACAGAGTTTTCATTTTGTCCGTAATTGATTCCAGAAGAAATGTTGAAGATATTTTATTAAATAGGTTTTTGCGAGAAAAACCAAAAGCATAGCTTTTGTTTGATCGGACCGAGGGGGCTCGTTTGCAAAAAAAGTTTTCTACTTTTTTCGATGCGTTTTCCAGTTGTCCAGGGCGATCTTCCGTTCCACCCTCGGCTCGCTCAACGTAGCGTTATACAAAAAGTAAGCGTTTGCCCTGCCCATAAAATCACTATTTGTGATGCCTACCGGAATATGCTAAAATATCATCATGACCAAAATTTCAAAACAAACCATTTACGTTGAAACAAGCATTATTAGTTATTTTACGGCCATTCAAAGTCGTGATATTTTAATTTTTGCCAGACAACAAATAACCCAAGATTGGTGGAATGATGTTTTACCCAAATTTGAGGCTTTTATTTCACCAGCAGTTATTGAAGAAATCTCTGATGGTGATCGTCAAGCTTCTCAATTACGACTTAAAGCGGCTTCCTCTTTCAAGGTTTTAGAAATTAATAATGAAGTAATTAATCTCACTCAAAAAATATTGAAAAAATTTTCTTTTCCAGACAGAGCAAAATCAGATGCCTTACATATTGCATTTCCAGTGGTCCACAAAATTGATTATTTAGTCACCTGGAACTGTAAACACATTGCAAATGCTTTTACCCTTAAAATGATTGAAAAATTGATATTGGATAATGGATACCAAATGCCGACTATTACAACACCAAATGAATTTATGGAGGATCCAAATGAATAAAGATCCGATCGTCGAAGAAATTCATAAGACCCGTTTAAAGCTTGAAAAAGAATGCGAAGAACGAGGTGAATCCTATTTTGATTATTTGATGAGGACACAAAATAAATATAAAAGCCGCCTTGTTTCAAGAGTTGACGATTCAAAAGATAAAAAAATCAAATTAAAAAAAGCAGTATAACGAATAAGGATAGATTGTGCGTAGCGTATTTTGCGGAGCCACAATCTTATCCAATAGTTGAACCAGCCCGCAGGCGCTTCTCTTAAAGGAAAATAAATTCGTTTTTTTGGGGGATTTTTGAAAGGTCAGGGGGGAAAAAAGCTGGTATTTTCCTGGGGAATTTTCTGATTCACATATTAAATTTTGTGAGGCTTAAGTAAAATCTCTTTTTTTAGTTAATTTTACGCTCTGTTTTCGGAAAATCGTACAATAGCCAACTTTCGCCTGAATTCAAACACAGGCGATATTAATAGTAATATGAATTATTGCTGTTTTGAGAGAACCCCCTTTCCTGGAATTCAATAAAACTTATGGGAAGGCTTGAGAATAAGCCTCTTGGCTTGGTAAAATCCCGTGGGCTTTTCTAATTGCAATTTTCATCTCGGCTCCGCATACTGGACAAATGAAGGCAGGTCGCCTCGGTTCCTCGATTAGCGGAATTTTAATGTGAAGCAACAACTGTACCAGTCGCAGCCTTTTTCTGGCGTTGCCATGCAGGAAACCATAGTCGCGAGCTCGTCTGAAACCTTTCGGAAGAACATGCTGAAGTATCAGCCGAAGAAAATCGGCTCCGGGCACGGTCCGTTTCTTTCTATCTCCGGATTTGCCTTCTCGGTAAAGAAAGGTTACTTTTCCGTTCTTGTTTTCGATTATATTTTTCTCAGAAATGACTCCCTGATAAAGATATCGTGAAAGATAGTCCAGGGCTTTTTCCCCAAACCCGACTCTTTTGCAGTTCACCACCCATTTCCGATTTGTCCACCCAAATATCGCTCATTCTCAGCCATTTCCTGAAGAGTTTCCTTCGCAGATCTGAACATGATCTCGAAGAATTCAGATTGATATCTTCGCGCAGTCTTGCGCAGCTCCCCTGGAATCGTGAAAGTAACGAGAAAATAAGGTACAGGAAGCAATTTTTGTCTTTGCCGAAACAGCCACTCTGTTGTTTCGAAGTTCTGGCACTTCGGACAGCTTCTGTGCCCACACGAATGAGGCCGGCTTTCTATTTTTCCGCAGCGAGGGCATTTAACAAGCATTTCTCCACACTCGACTTTTCGGCAAGTTAGAATGGAGTTCAGAGCTTTTTATGTACCGCGGTTATTTGCCCGGCATACTTTGCTTCGAAAGCAACTTTGTATTCCTCAAATATTTTTGCTAGGTCCATGGCTCACTCCGACCAATTGATCTTAAGCTTACTGATCAGATCATTGATTTCTTTCGATTGATTCTGAAAGAAATGTTCTGTAAGATGTGTATAAATAGCAGTAGTCGATGGGCTGGCGTGTCCAAGGTGCGCCTGAATGAGCCGAAGCTGAACTCCCTTTTCGACGAGATGGGTCGCGAAACTGTGTCGCAGCGAGTGTATACTGACTTTTTTCCTGATTCGGCACTCTTTCAGAGCAACTTTCATTGCTTGTTGTGGCCCCTCACGATCCATTGGAGTTTCAGCATTTCGAATGGTTTCATGAGTTCCGTTTTGGTTTGGGAAAATCAGATTTGGATTTTGATGTGTTTTCCAGAAGAATCGAAGTGCCTGAAGGGTTGCAAAAGGAAGGCTGACATATCGGTCTCTTCGGCCTTTTCCATTTCTTATATGGATTCCCATTGTTTTGCTGTCGATATCCCCGACTTTGAGATTGAGAGTTTCTCCTAATCGAAGACCCATGCTGTAGGTGGTAAACAGAAATACGCGGTATCGGATTTTCCGAACAGTGTTCAAGAGCATTTCGACTTCCGCAATTGTGAGAATATCAGGGAGATTCTTGAATTGAGATGGTTTTACGATGGATATCCAGTTCCATTCTTTTTTTAAGAACGTATTCCCAGAAGAATTTCAATCCGGCAAGGTCACATTTGACCGTGCTCCATGAGTGGCTTTTGGAGAGAGCGTTGAAATACTCCTTCATTTGATCCTGGTTCAGGCGATCAGGACAAATTTCAAAGGATTCAGTTACACGTCTGACGGCGCGGTTATAGGAATCGACAGTCCTTTCGCTCATACCGTGCTTTTCAAGCATGAGAATATGTTTCTGGTACAACCCATTAAACTTATTCTGTTCTTTAAGGTTCATGACAAACTCCTTGAATGAAATTTTCCGAAGATTGAAATTCTCCGGTCAAGGAGTTATACTTCAAGGATGAAGGATATTCATGTACAAAGAGGAACCCGTCTTGAAAGTCTATTCCCGCCGCTGAAAGCGGCTAGGTTCAACAGTCGCTCGAGCAGGAATGGGCCACTCACTGGTATCGACCTACGTCTACACCAGCCGTGAATGTCCCATTCTGCGCAGCTCGGCGTTCGATATCATAAAAGCTTATCCACTCACGTGGGGAAAAGGCAATCGCTCACGCGATGGGAAAAAGCAGTCGCTTTCGGTGTTTATTATAACTTGTTCTCGACGATAAAATGTGGTAAAAATTGCCTGTGAAACGGAAATGAAAAGCATTAACAGCATTAACAGCATAAAGGCATAAAAACATTAAAAGCAATCGCTTTCGTGGTTTATAAAAACTTGTTCTCGGCAACAAAGTGTGGTAATTTTTGCTTGTGAAACTGAAGTGAAAAGCATTAAAAACATTAAAGGCACAGGAAAAGTAGATTACTGCACGATAGAGGAAAACTTGTTCTTTGAAACAATGCCTGCTATTATTTAGCTGAAAGTTTAAAAAAAAACATTTAAAGCAATCGCCAGCACGAGAGAAGAGACCACCGCTTCGCGATATAAAATAAACTAATTCTTTGAAACAGTGTCTTCTATTGATCGTCTCAAGGAAAATAGGAAACATGAAAAACAACGGTAGAAACATGCGTTCGGCAGTAGGTTAACACTATGTCAACTCATATGGAATAGGTTAATGGCAATCATTAATAGGAGTAATTCATTATGGACAAGGCTCTTTTAGAAAAAGCATTAAAAATGTCACCAAATGAAAGGGTAGTATTTGCCGAATTAATTCTTGCAAGTATTGATCACGAAGAAGATGAAATTCGCGAATTATGGCTTTCCGAAGTAAAAGAACGTATGAAAGCAGTCAATGACGGTAAAGCAAAATTATTGGATTTTGAAAAACTTTACAATGAAGATTGAAATTCATGAATTGGCGACAAAGGAATTTGACGAAGCCATTGAATGGTATGAAAACCAGTCGCAAGGATTGGGGAAACGTTTTAGAAAAACCGTTATTGATCAAATCAAGAAGATTAAGAAGACTCCCACATGGTTTTTAGTAGAAGCTGATAACGTATACAAAGCATATGTTCCAAAATTTCCATACAAAATACTTTTTACCATAGGCAAAGGCAGTATAATTATTTGGGCCATTGCTCATATGCATAGAGAACCATGGTACTGGCAATCTAGAAAGAGCTAATGTGCAGCAATTGGAAATCCGTATTTCTACATCGGTTGGCCTTTTCCAACCACACAGGATTTACCCAAGAACATATCTTACATTAATCGCCTGTGAAAGCGATGTGAAAAGCATAAAAAAACAACCGCTCACGCTGGGAAAAAGCAATCGATTCCTTGGTTTATAAATACTTGTTCTCGACAATAAAGTGTGGTAAAAAGATGCTTGTGAACGAGAAATGAAAAGCATTAAAGGCATCAAAAGTACATCGAACCGAGGCTTATCGAGTGCCTGTTTAACCGAATTGGAAATTAAATGAGAAAAAGACAAAATTCACCAGTAAAATTACAGCTCTTGGCAAAAATCTTATGTAGTCCAGTTTCCCCTTCCCAGAGGTTCATCGCAAAAATTTTACAAGTTTCCCGATTTTGTGTGAAAAATTATCAGACCAAAATTGAAAATTCGGGGTATACCTTCAAAGACTTTTCTGAGTTAAGTCTTCAAAATATTTCAGCGATTATTAAGTTGCAGAATAAAGCTATGAAACATTCAGAGAAGTATTCCGATTTAGAATCCTTTTTCCCAGAAGTGCAAAGTTCCCTTCAAAACGGTCAAGCTGATTTACTTAATTCCTGGAGAAAGTACTTTTTTTGAATCCATCGGGCTATTCGTATGGTCATTTTGTGGCCCTATTCCGAGCTTGGCAGATTGAAGGAGGATTAAAAATTCATTTTTTAGATAAGTGGCGCGTAAATTCACTTTCCGAAAAAGCTATCCTTGAATTGAAAAAGTGGCGCCACTCAAAAGACAAAAGGCTTTGGGCAAAGGCTGTTTCAATTTTAGATTGTTACTCTGAATTTTCATTGTTGAGTATATGCAAAAAAATTGAAAGGAGTCCAAGAATTGTAAAACGATGGATCTCAGAATTTAATGAGGGTGGCGTTTCGGCACTTTTTCCCAAAGAAAAAAGACAACAATGCCCCATCCAAATAGAAAAAATTAAAGAAAGGCGAAATAGAATAATTAACCTGCTGCATGAGTCACCTCATCTTCACCAGATCAATCGAGCTTCCTGGAGCTTTGAAGCAATTTCAAAGGCTTATCAATTTTGCCACCAAGAGAAAATTAGTCGGTCCACAATTTCTGAATGCATTAGAGCCGAAGGCTATGGGTTTCGAAAAGCAAAAAAGGTTTTAACCAGTCCGGATCCAGATTTTCGAGAAAAGGTGAATGAAATTTCTCGAATCCTTTCTAATCTTAAAGCCGACGAAAAATTCTTTTCCGTTGACGAATTTGGACCTTTTACTGTCAAATTGCAGGGAGGCCGTTCATTCACGAAAATTGGAACCTACCGGACTTTTCCGCAATGGCAGAAAAGCCGGGGGAAGCTAATTCTAACTGGGGCTTTGGAATTGTCAAAGAACCAAATTACTCATTTCTATTCTGAAATTAATACGAATGAAATGTTGAAACTCTTAGAAATTCTTCTTGATCAATATCATGATCAAAGCTGTTTGTACTTGTCCTGGGATGCCGCATCATGGCATATTTCAGGAGCACTAAAAGACCGGGTATCAGTTTTAAATAATTTTGTCGAAACTGGGCAAAGAAAACCACCAAAAATTGTTCTTGCCTCTTCCCTACTCAGCCCAGTTTCTTAATGTAATTGAATCGGTATTTAGCGGTATGGCAAAAGCAATTTTACATAATAGTGACTATCCCAATGTCGATGAGTGTAAAAAATGCATTGATATTTATTTTGCTGATAGAAATGAAAATTACAAAAATAATCCAAGTCGTGCTGGAAATAAAATTTGGGGAAAAGAACTTGTAGAACCAATTTTTAAAAAAACAAACAACTGCAAAGATCCCAAAAACAGATAAAATAAGAAAATGAAAAATGCACCGAACAGAGCTGTGCAGACTCGGCGACAAAAAAACGTTCGATATCATAAAAGCTTATCCACTCACGTGGGGTAAAAGCAAACGCTCACGCCGAATAAATGCCATCGCATGATTGATGAAACCTCACTGATAGTATCGTTATAGGCGTTCTATTAGTGTAACTTGACTTTTGTATACTCTATTTATATACTTATTTTATGAATCCTTTTGAATTTTTTGATTTGTTTGGCACATTTGAATGGGATGAAGGCAATCTCCAAAAAAACATTGTTTTACACGATGTCTCCCCATTTGAATGTGAAGAAATCTTCTTTAATTTTCCTGTTTTGATTAAATATGATCAAAAGCATTCTCAGATCGAAAAACGATATTTTGCTTTGGGTCGCACTGATCGTAATCGTTATTTATTCGTTGGAGTAACCCTTCGAAATAGAAAAGTGAGAGTAATAACCGGAAGAGATATGAACAAGAAGGAGATAAGAATTTATGAAGACAAGAAAAAAAGAAATCCCCCAGTTTAAGAGCGAAGCCGAGGAAGGAAAATTTTGGGCTTCTCATGATTCGACAGAATATATAGATTGGAATGATGCCGTTATTGGCATATTTCCAAATTTGAAGCCCAGTTTAAAAACAATTTCTTTAAGATTACCTGAAACCATGATTTATGAATTAAAAATTTTGGCCAATAAGAGAGACATTCCCTATCAGACTCTCTTAAAGCAATTTTTGGCTGAAAGAATCCAAAATGAATTAAAGAAGGTGGCATAAGTACAATTTAGTGTTCGAAAAATTTAATGAAACGCTCACGCGTAGGATAGAAAAACTTGTTCTCAGCTATAAAGTGTGGTACAAATTGCTTGTGAAGCAGAAATGAAAAGCATCAGAAACATTAACGGCATTAAAAAGCATAAAAGGCAGTCGCTCACGCGATAAGAAAAAGCAACCAGCTCACGCTGGTATAAAAACAATCACTACCGGTGCTTATAAAAACTTGTTCTCGACAATAAAATATGGTAAAAAAATGCTTGTGAAACAGAAAAGAAAAGCATTAAAGGCATTAAAAGCACATCGAACCGAGGCTTCCAGCGGATCGCCGGGGGCTGGTCACGCTTTTTGCGAAATAACTGCAAAAATCGCGCCCAAATCGCCCCCGGTTCCCTCGCTATAAAACGCTCGGCGACCCGCTGAAGCCATGCGTTAGGGTCAGGGCGCTCACGCGGATAATTTTTGCTCCAGAACTGAAATGAGGTCTTTCTCAATGGAAAAGCAATTTCTTGAAAATCGAAATAGAATGTCTTTGCGTGAAATTCTGGCCCTTGAACCAACACATAGGGCTGACTCTTTAATATTGAAAATTGTTCAAGAAATTGCTCAAAAGGAAGAAAGAAAAGGTTTTTCCTCAGTTTCGAAAACAGAAAGAATTGTCTTGTCAATTGAGACTTTTTCCTCCTTGGCATTTTGTGACGGCTTTGATGCTTGTTTCCGATATGAAGCCAAGTTAATTGCAAACAATATTGTTGAATCACTCAAGACAATTGGTTGCCCTCAAACTTCGTTAATTATTAAAAAAGCAATTGACTCTTTCTCCCTACCCCCGAACTCCCCACCCGAAAAATATGAGGAAATTATGTAAAAAAAATTAGAAATGGTTGACTCAACATTGTCATCGTGTTGGACGGAATTCATGGAAATTCAAAAGACCGAATTTTATGAAGAAAAATTGTTTGAATTTATCAAAATGAGAAAAGAAGAGTTTTCATGGTAAAAAAGAAATGACCCTAACGAATAAGGATAGATTGTGCGTAGCGTATTTTGCGGAGCCACAATCTTATCCAATAGTTGAACCAGCCCTGGAGCAGGCGCTTCTCTTAAAGGAAAATAAATTCGTTTTTTTGGGGGATTTTTGAAAGGTCGGGGGGGAAAAAAGCTGGTATTTTCCTGGGGAATTTTCTGATTCACATATTAAATTTTGTGAGGCTTAAGTAAAATCTCTTTTTTTAGTTAATTTTACGCTCTGTTTTCGGAAAATCGTACAATAGCCAACTTTCGCCTGAATTCAAACACAGGCGATATTAATAGTAATATGAATTATTGCTGTTTTGAGAGAACCCCCTTTCCTGGAATTCAATAAAACTTATGGGAAGGCTTGAGAATAAGCCTCTTGGCTTGGTAAAATCCCGTGGGCTTTTCTAATTGCAATTTTCATCTCGGCTCCGCATACTGGACAAATGAAGGCAGGTCGCCTCGGTTCCTCGATTAGCGGAATTTTAATGTGAAGCAACAACTGTACCAGTCGCAGCCTTTTTCTGGCGTTGCCATGCAGGAAACCATAGTCGCGAGCTCGTCTGAAACCTTTCGGAAGAACATGCTGAAGTATCAGCCAAAGAAAATCGGCTCCGGGCACGGTCCGTATCTTTTGACAAGCCAAGAGATTCTCTGTGGCGCATGAAATCAAGCATTAGTGAGCCAATTTCACCCGTGAACTCTAAGGTTTTTCTTATCGACCTGAATTGAATTGTACCTGTAGTTTGAAATTCGGTAAGTACACTGGCACAGCGGATCAGCTCTTTGTTCCGCTTGCGTTGTTCATTGTATGGTCGATTTCCCAGGACACAGATGATGAAATCTTTGCCTACACCTGGAGAATAAAATTGAATAGAAGTATTCTCCATGAATTTATCGATTTGTTTAAAGTGATCGAGATAGTGATTAATTCGGCTTTTAGATCGTGAAATTGATTTAAAATATGAAATTACCTCTGATGATAGTTCTTTGAATGTTTGTTGTTTTTCTTTTTGCAACCAATTACCTCCAAAGTTTATTGAGCAATATTGCCTTAATTCACTATGAAGGAAAAATAATGTAAAGTAAAAACAAAGAATTTCGTCTCTCAATCAAGGGCTAAATCGTTTACTTTACATTATCATATGCTTTCCATAACCCATCTAATGTAAAGCTTTACATTAGAAGGGAAAGCTCGGAGTTGAATTGAAAGCGCTTTCCGAAAAAAGTTGGAATCACCCGATAACAGGAAAGTCTGTCAGCTTTTCGTTTTCAACGATTGAGGAGTGGTATTACCAAGCAAAGGGAACCCAATGTAGTCCGGTAAATGCTCTGAAATGGAAGTTACGGGAAGATATGGGAATTTTCAGAGCCATTTCTGACGCAATAAAGAAAGCGATAAATAAGCTTCATCAGACGCACCCCGGATGGTCGCACAAATGGCATTATGACAATCTTCTGGTAATTGCAACACAAGACTTGAGTTTTGCCATTATTTTTTTAGCCGCTCTGGAAGCCGCTCTCCGCGGTTTTGTGTACTTCCAAGTGACCCGCGGTGAAAAGTGCGTTGGGAAGCACATTTCCGGATGGCTTGGCCTGGTTTCTCACTTTTTGTCTCTCTCTTCGGAAGCTGCTGAGATAAATGGTGTACTGTCAATGTCTGACAGTATTTTTTTAGGAAGACTTCGTTTGTTAGCCAAATCCACGAAATACCATACTGTGATTTTACTTACACAAAATTCTGCTAAGACAAACATCATCACTATGTTTCACTCTCTCTCAAATTTGCTATTGGCGAAACTCAAGTAAAAGACAATCCGCTCACGCGGGGAAAAAATTTATCCGTTCACACGGGGATAAAAGCCATCCAGCTTGAGCGAACCGAAGGGCATTTTTTTCAAAAAAGAAGTTCTTTTTTTGCGCAGCATTTGTGCATGCTCCCTCCGTATTCCCGCTTCTCCTTCGCTTCACAACAGCGTTCTATTTACTTGGCCGCAAAACAAAAAAAACAAGGTTGACAATTTTACACGAACACACTAGACTGACTAGATAGTTACGGGAGGTAAGATAATGAATACTACGTGGAAACTCCAGGATGCAAAAGCACAATTTAGCAAGGTGGTTGAAGATGCTCTTAATAAAGGACCTCAATATGTAACGCGGCATGGTCAGAATGCGGTTGTCATCATAGCGGCAGATGAATATGAAGAACTAATTACTCCAAAGATCCCTTTCAATGAATTTCTCATGAGTTTTCCCAAGGTTTCAGATCAAAGCATTTTTGAGCGCACCAAGGATTTTCCAAGAAATATTAAACTATGAGATACCTTCTAGATACGTGTACGATTTCGGAGTTTTCAAAACCTTATCCTGACAAAAATGTTTCGGAGTGGATGGCACGTATTCAGCCGGAGAGGCTCTTCTTGACCTCTATTACGGTAGGGGAAATTCGTAAAGGATTGGCCAAGCTTCCGAATTCAAAAAGGAAAGTGAAGATTTCCGAATGGATCAATACTCTTCTTGAAGAGTATGAAAGCAGAATAATTTCTATTGATTTGCCCGTTGCTGAAAATTGGGGTGAAAATCAAGGCCTTTCTGAAAACGAAGGGAAGCCAATTCCAACCATTGATGGCTTGATCGCCTCAGTTGCAAGAGTTCACAATTTGGTATTAGTAACACGAAACGAGCAGGACTTTGAAAACTGTAATGTTTCAATTCTTAATCCCTGGAAGATTAAATAAAACTGCGATAGATACCGAAAGGTCATTCATACCGATCTTAAGATCGGTTAATTCCACTATCCTATCGAACAGTAGTTTGATGATTAAAGCAATTCCGCTCACGCTGGAATTAAAGCAACTGCTTTCGTTGTTTATAAAAACTTGTTCTCTACAATAAAATATGGTAAAAAGATGCTTGTGAAAGATAAATGAAAAGCATTAAAGGCATTAAAAGCCCATCGAACCAAGAAGGATAGATTGTGCGTAGCGTATTTTGCAGAGCCACAATCTTATCCAATAGTTGAACCAGCCCGGAGCAGGCGCTTCTCTTAAAGGAAAATAAATTCGTTTTTTTGGGGGATTTTTGAAAGGTCAGGGGGGAAAAAAGCTGGTATTTTCCTGGGGAATTTTCTGATTCACATATTAAATTTTGTGAGGATTCAGTAAAATATCTTTTTTTAGTTAATTTTACGCTCTGTTTTCAGAAAAT
>JADFXM010000063.1 GCA_015233565.1 Candidatus Rifleibacteriota bacterium | reverse complement strand
CGAGTGAAAAAGCCATCTTGTTATGACCTGAAGCCAAAAAGAAGCCTTTTTTGCCTGCTTTTTCTGTCCATGTAAATTTGACGCCTGAAAATAGCATTTGAAGATGGTTTCAAGGGTTTTCCTACTGTCCAGTAGAAACCGTCTGAAAAATGCCTTAAATTCGTTTACAGATCAGGATTTCAATAGATTTTGCGTCCGGAACTTCGGACTAAGGCTTTGGCCTACCGATTTATCAGTTAAAATGCATCGAAATGGCAAAGTCGGGATATTTATCCGTAAAATTTAGTATTTGCAAATACTTATCAAACCAATTCCAATTAGTTCGTTCATACGCCTTGTTTCTCGCTTCAGATCTGCGTAAAATTCAGAATTCCTGTTGTCGAAAGCTTCATTTTCTTCGATTGCTCAGCTTCAAAAGCCGATTCCGTAGAGATTAAAAAGTTTTCAGCCCGAATTTTGTTTTGAGACCAAATAATCCAAAAGTTAAGGCAGGAGTCTTATCCAAACGAGTTCACGTTTTCAGGTTTTGGGAAAATGATCTCAAGACTATATCCTCGGGAATTGGAATTCTGAAATTAGATTCTATCTGACAGAAATGAATGTTTCAACCATCCAGTAAGGGATCCTTATTTTCCCGAAAATTTCGTTTTTTCTTTGAGAATAAAGCGATCCCTTTACACTTTGGTCAAATCAAAGTCCTTGGGGAAGTGAACGTGTTTTTTTTCTTGGTATCAGATTCTTTATCGGTGTACTTATACCCATTTCCCTATTTCTATTACAAATTATTTGCGTTTGGAAAAAAAAGTTTTTATACTGAGAGCTGAAACTTGCTGACATTTTCCAATCAAGGAGTTGATTATGCATGGAGAATTTTCTTACTGTGCTCCATCGGATTCCGAAGAACTTTCGAGGATGTTGAATAAATTCGGAGTGGAAGGGCAAATTCTTGCCGGCGGAACAGATTTACTAGTTAACATCAGATCTGGCATATCAAAACCAAAAGTATTGATAGATATAAAAAAAATTCCGGAATTCAACCAAATTGCATTTGATGAAAGAGACGGTCTGATAATTGGCCCGACAGTAACTTGCGCAGATGTGATCAGAAATCCACTGATAGCGGAGAAATTTCCGTTGATCAAAGAATGCGCTCAGAGACTTGGCTCTCCTCAACTTCGCAATAGAGCCACTGTTGCTGGGAATCTTTGTGCTGCTTCTCCATGTGCGGACATGGCTACTGCGCTGCTTTGCCTTGATGCGTCCATAATAATAACCAGTCCGGATGGCTCACGTTCAATCAAATTGAAAAACTTTTTTACCGGTGTGAAAACAACTGTTCTCAAGCCAGAGGAATACCTGGAAAAAATCATTGTCCCTAATTCCTGGGTTAATGCCAGGGGAGCTTTCGAGAAACTAAAACGAATAAAAGGGCATGATATGGCACTTGTAAGTGTAGCAATTGCCAAGACTGAGGCGCTAATAAAGATTGCCATCGGGTCATGTGCCCCCACTCCAATCGTGTTACATGATTTTCCCGCTGATGTTGAGATTTCAAAAGTTTGGGAACTGGCACAAAAGGCGATCAAACCGATAGATGACCTGAGAGCTTCTGCGGAATATCGTTCAGTAATGGTTAAAACCTTCATTGAAAGAGTCATGAAAAGGGTAAATTAGGGGAATATAACAATGAGAATAAATGTAAATGTAAATGGAAGAGATTATATTCGTGAAATATCAGAAAATCGATTGCTCCTTGCCTTTCTGCGCGAGGATTTAGGGTTAACTGGCACCAAAGAAGGTTGTGGAGCTGGTGAGTGCGGAGCTTGTACAGTAATCCTTAATGGCAAGACGGTGAATTCCTGCTTGGTTTTGGCTGCTGAGGCTGATGGTGGGGCAGTTGAAACCATCGAAGGGGAAGCGCAAAATGGAAAATTAACAGAACTTCAGAAAGCTTTTCATAAGAACCATGCCTCCCAATGCGGATTCTGCACTCCGGGAATGATCATGTCCCTGAAAGCATTTCTTAAAGACAATCCAAATCCCAATGAACATCAAATTAAGGAAGCCATGGAAGGCAATTTTTGCCGTTGTACCGGTTACCGGCAAATAATTGAGGCTGTCCAGGATTGTTGCGGGACACAAAAAGAAAAAGAGGGTTTGAAACATGTTTGAAAATATTCCTCAATCACAACTGAAGTGTGTTGGAACTCCCGCTGAAAGACTTGATTCGCTGGAAAGAATTACCGGTACAGCAATATTCACTGGCGACACAATTCTTCCCGGGATGCTTTTCGGAAAAATAAAAAGAAGCCCTCACGCAAGAGCAAGGATCGTTTCCATCAATACTAAAAAAGCCGAGGAATTCCCCGGGGTCCATGCTGTGTTGACGGGCAGCGAACTTGATGTTCGAGTAGGTTTGTACCTGGTCGATAAATACGTTTTGGCAAGAGGATGCGTTCGTCATTTTGGGGAAGCGGTAGCTGCGGTGGCTGCTGAAAGTCCTGAAATTGCGATGAAGGCGATTGATTTGATTGACGTAGTATATGAACCGATGGACCCGGTCCTTGATCCGGTACGGGCAGTTGAAAAAAACACACCTATTGTTCATCCTGACCTTGGATCCTACGATTATGTTAAAGCTGTATTCAGCCCGGTTCCAGGAACAAACATTGCGAATCTGAGCAAAATCAGAAAAGGCAACGTTGAAAAAGCTTTTGCAGAAGCTGATTTTGTTGTTGAACGGGAATATACCAACCCAAATGTCCAACATGTTCCTATGGAAACCCACGTTGCGATTGGGCAATGGAGCCCTCATGGAAAAGTTTCAATCATCACCTCAGCCCAATCTCCTTTTACTGTACGAAATCTTTTTTGCCATTCCTTTAAAATTTCCCATTCTGATGTGCGGGTTTATGTGCCATATGTAGGTGGTGGATTCGGCGGAAAGGCTGGAATTCACCTTGAACCCCTGGCTTGCGCGCTTTCAAGAAAATCAGGGGGAAGGCCGGTAAAAATACAGGCAACGCGGGAAGAGGAATTCAGTCTTCTTCCATGCCGGTCTGGATTGGTAAACAAAATTAAAACCGGTGTCATGAAAAATGGACGGATTGCGGCCCAAAAAATTACCATGTACTGGGATGCCGGTGCTTACGCAGATTATGCGGTAAATGTCACCCGCGCATCGGCGTATTCAGCTTCGGGGCCTTATGAAATTCCCAACGCCTGGATTGATGCCTATACCGTGTATACTAACAAACCATTTGGTACTGCTTACAGAGGTTTTGGACACGTTGAATTCTCGTGGGGAGCAGAGCGACAGATGGATTTGGTTGCCAAAACAGTAGGGTTGGATCCTTTGGAATTCAGAAAAATTAACGCATTAAAGCCCGGTTCAATCACTCTTACCGGAGAAGAAATTTCAGACCATTCAGGAAATGTTGTAAAATGCCTGGAAGCAGTTGCGGAATCAATCAAGTATGGAAAACTTACCGAAGAGGAAAAAGAGCGTGAAAAACGCACTGGAATGAAAATTGGAAAGGCGGTTGCGGCGCTTCAAAAAGCTCCGGCAATGCCACCTTTCACCGGGACAGTGGTAATTCTGAAAATGAACGAAGATGGTACTGTAATAGCCAATTTCTCTTTGACCGATTATGGTGCCGGTACTTACACATCAGTTGGGCAGATAATTGCCGAAACACTGAAATTCCCATTAAAGAAAATAAAAATTCCTATAGAGACAGATACTGACCGTGATCCATATGATTGGCAGACCGTCGCATCAAAAGGGCTTATGCTGACAGGGAATGCGGCTATTCTCGCAGCCAAGGATTTAATGGCAAAAGCTTATGATGTTGCCGCCCAGGTTTTGCGAGCCAACATCTGTGACATGGATCACGACGATGAAAAGGTGTTTTTAAAGCATAATCCCAAAAAATTTGTAACATTCAGGCAAATGGCGGTGGGATATGCCTATCCTGATGGCAATGGAATCGGCGGACCCTTGATCGGAGTCGGAAAATATATTGCACAGGGGCTCTCAAACCTGGATAAAGAAACAGGGCAAGGTAATCCGGCCCTTGACTGGACATTCGGAGCACACGGTCTGAAAGTGGAAGTGAATCCGGAAACCGGTGAATACAATGTCATCAAAGTAGCATCATGTTTTGATGTTGGGAAAGCTATCAACCCGGCTGCAGTTCGCGGGCAGGCAATTGGTGGCATGTTACAAGGACTTGGGACTGCGATGTGCGAGGGGTACATTTACGATTACGAGGGAAGGTTGCTCAATCCGAATTTTTCTGACAACAAAATTCCAACCTCCCTGGATATCCCTGAAGAAATTGAAAGTATTGTGGTCGAGACTCCTCAATTGGATGGCCCCTATGGAGCCAGGGGAGTAGGTGAACATTCGATGATTGCAGTATGCGCAGCCTTGGGAAATGCCATTCAGAATGCTTGTGGCGCTGATCTTACGCATATGCCAATCAGATTTGAGGATGTCTACAAAGCTATGCTTGAATTTTCCATCAAAGGGAGCAATAAATGAAACTTTCGATATTTGCAGTTTTCTTTGTTCTTTTTCTTTGTTTTCCGATTTCCTCATCGGGTTTCGATTTTGCAGGAAAAATCAATAAAGTTGAAAAGACCGCAGATTTCATTGAACTGAAATTAGCAAATTGCCTCTTGCGGATTTATCCGTTGGAGGGTGATATTGTCAGATTCCGTTATGCAAAAGAAAAGTTCTCTGACGCTCCATCCTATGCGGTCTTGGATAAACTTCCTCTGGTGAAGTTTGGTTATAATGAATCGGATACCCAAATTGAATTGACATTGGACAAATTAAACATCTCGATCTCCAAAGACCCATGCCGAATTAAAATTTTTGATACTGCTGGAAATTTGATCAATTCAGATGATGAGAGCTTTGGTGTTTCGTTCGATGGCCCTGAAGTTCGCTGTTTCAAAAAACTTTATCCGGATGAAAATTTCTACGGGCTAGGGGAGAAAACCATGACCCTTAACCGGAAAAGTAACGAATGGGTAATGTGGAACAGTGATGTTCCGGCTTATTCAGCAAAAGCTGACCCCCTTTATGAGTCAATTCCATTTTTCATGGGTGTGAGAAAGAACAACTGGTACGGAATTTTCTTAGATAATACCTATCGTTCCTATTTCAATCTAGGTGCAGGAAATGGAAGATTTTACTGGTTTGGAGCCGAGAAGGGGGAATTAGACTACTACTTCATCGGTGGACCCGAAGTGAAGAAAGTAATATCCAATTATACAAAGTTGACAGGGAAAATGCCGCTTCCACCTCTTTGGGCGCTTGGATTTCAACAGAGCAAATGGAGCTATCCCTCAGAAGCTAAAGTACGATCTGTTGCGCGAACGATGCGCGAGCATGATATTCCTTGCGATGTACTTTATCTTGATATTGATTACATGGACCAATATAGGGTTTTTACCTGGGGATCAGAAAAATTCCCCAACCCGGCAAAAATGATCGAAGATTTAGGAAAAGATGGTTACAAGATTGTTACTATAGTGGATCCTGGAGTCAAGGCGGGAGTGGCAAGTGATGGTTGCGTGGCCAGAGGGCCGAAAAAGGGAGCATTGGCTAATTTGAAGGATGAATACCCAATTGCCCGGGAAGGTCTGGAAAAGGATCTTTTTGCCAAATATCCTGATGGAGAATATTACATTGGCGAAGTTTGGCCGTCGTGGGCATATTTCCCGGATTTCACCAAATCCGAAACCAGAGCCTGGTGGGCGGACAAAATATCCGATTTTGTGAAAGTCGGAATACAAGGTGTCTGGAATGACATGAATGAACCGGCAGTATGGGGAAAAGCATTTCCTGACATTGTACAGTTCGATGACCAGGGTTTTGGAGCCGATCATAAGAAAATTCACAACGTCTTTGGTCTTTTGATGGCAAGATCCACGCACGAAGGGCTTGATAAAAATTCCGAAAAGAGACATTTGGTACTGACTCGTGCTGGATACGCAGGAGTTCAGAAGTATTCAGCTGTTTGGACTGGTGACAACTGCGCCACCTTCGAACATCTTGATTTGGCGCTCAATATGCTTTTAAGCCTTGGAATCAGCGGAGTTCCATTCGTTGGAAGCGATGTGCCTGGTTTTGCCGGCATTCCGACTCCGGAGCTTTTTGTAAGATGGTTTCAATTCGGGGTATTTTCACCGTTTTTCCGCGCTCATAGCGAGATCAACCTACCCGACAAAGAGCCATATGCCTATGGTGACAGTACTGAACGTCTGGTTCGGGAAGCGATCAAACTACGCTATAAACTTCTCCCTTTCTTATACACCGAATTTTATAACTGCTCCCAAACCGGTATCCCCATTATGCGCCCAATGTTTGTTGAATTTCCCGATGTCCCAGAATTTCATGAAGTGGTTGGACAAAAACAGTTCATGATCGGGGAAAACCTTCTCGTGGCACCGGTTCTTTCTGCTAACGATCGATTCAAGAAACTTTTTCTTCCCAAAGGAAGATGGCTGGAAATGGACACAAAAAAGGTTTATGAAGGCCCGCAATGGTTGATAATTGATGCTCCTCTGGAGAAAATTCCACTATTTATCAAAGAAGGTGGAGTGATTCCAATGAGAGATGCCCAAAAATATGTTGGGGAAAAGGATTTTACTCAACTTGACCTGCTTGCATTCCCCAAATTGACTGGTACCAGCAATAATTACCTATATCTGGATGATGGTGAAACTAAGAAGTATCTGAATGGTGAATTTTCCTTGTTATCTTTTGAATCCAGGAATAACGGGAATTTCGAGTTTGAAATAAAGGCGGATCCAAGTAAATTCAAGCCAACTTTCAAAACAGTGTGTTTGACGATTTTTGGAGTTGAAAAGCCAGGAAAACTTTTGTTAAATGATAAAGAAGTCAAACCGGATCAATTCAAATATTCAGATTCTGACAAGCAACTGGTACTCAATGTTGAATATTCCGATAAAATGCTTTTGAAAGTCGAGAAATAAGAAGGAATAGTATCTCCTGAAAGTCTCGTCCCGCAATGACAAAATGGGGCGAAATCAAAATGTTCTTAACTCAATACTTCGGTCGTTTCGACTCCGCTCAACGACCGAACAAGAAGGATTCGGCGACCTATGCGTATGCCACCTGAAGCATTTGTTGGCTGACGGGCCTTGGGGATAGCCATTTTGTGACTGATGTGTTTCGGTGACTGAGCGGAGTGGGAGTCACAAGCGCAAATACAGGAAAGCTCAGGCAAAAGCAAAAGCAAAAGCAAAAGCAAAAGCAAAAGCAAAAGCAAAAGCAAAAGCCAAGTCTTAGCTCCGACATAAGTCAGGTCAAACCAAACCAAACCAAACCAAACCAAACCAAACCAAACCAAACCAAACCAAACCAAACCAAACCAAACCAAACCAAACCAAACCAAACCAAACCAAACCAAACTCAATCATAATCAAATAATCATAATCATAATCATAAGCATAAACCCGATTCATTGAGGTATCAATAATACCAATTCCAAAAAATACGTGCATTAACCCAAGAACATTGATTGGATGAAAATGAAGTTGGATCGGTATATTTTCCAAGAAAACACGGAACTTTCATGAAAATAAGGAACCCTTGGATGGTTGAAGCATTCATTTCCGTCAGGCCCAACTCCAATTTACGCAGACCTGAAGCACGAAATAGGTCGGATGAACGAACTAATTGAAATTGGTATAATTCAATTTTGCCCGGATACCAGGTAAAAAAATCCCGGAATTCACTTCGAAAGTTGATATGATAAAAGAAAAGAAGAAATTTGCTGATCTGGTTGCTCAAATTGAGCCTGAGGCTTTGAATAACCCTAAATGGTACAAAATAAAAGTGCTTGCTCTTGCCGCGCTTAGTTACTTGTACATTTTTCTGGTTCTTCTTTTGCTTGTTTTTTTACTATTGATAAGCATCCCGATTCTAATGCAGATAAAAAATGCTTATGTGATATTCAAGATTTTAATCCCCTTTTTGCTGATGTTTTATTTTATTGTTTCTTCACTTTGGGTTACAATTCCTCCTCCAAAGGGTTTTGAAATCAAGCTTGAAGATGCGCCTCAACTATTTGAATGCCTCGAGGAAATCCGATCCAAGCTCAAATCTCCGGTTATTCATACGGTGCAGCTTACCGGAGAATTTAATGCTGGTGTTGTACAAGTTCCTCGGCTTGGGATATTTGGTTGGCAGAAAAATTATTTGTTACTCGGTCTTCCTCTTTTGTATTTACTGACCCCCGAGCAATTTAAGGCAGTTATCGCTCACGAATTCGGACATTTGTCTGAAGCCCATGGACGCTGGGGAAATTGGATATATCGAGTCAGGCAAACCTGGTCTCAACTTGAAATGGCTTTTGCCAGATCCAATGCTTTGGGAAGCTTTCTTTTCAGATATTTTATTCAATGGTATTCTCCCTATTTTAGTGCTTTTTCATTTGTCTGGGCAAGACAAAATGAATATCAGGCCGACCGTTTTATGGTTGAAATCGCCGGAAAGAAAACTGCTCTGGAAGCACTTTCCCTTCTGCCGGTGGGGAACGCCTTTATGCACGAAGAGTTTGAAAAATTTTTTAACATGGAAATGATCAAATCTTCACTGCCCGAAAAAGGGTTCTTGCTTGGACTTGAAAAGGAATGCAAAAAGTTTAGAAATTCTGAGCGTGCCAGGCAAGTTACAAATAGAGATTGTCTTCTCAATAGCAACTTATACGACGTACATCCCTCTTTGAAGGACAGAGTGCATGCTCTTGGTGGAACATCATCCGAATCAAGTTTTAAAGAACCGGATAATGGAAAGCTGTCTGCGGCGAGGCATTATTTTGAGAATAAATATGATAGTTTGATTGAAAAATTGGAAATCTGGTGGGGGAAACTGATCTGTAAGATTTGGAGTGATAGCCATAAAGCCCATTGTCTGAATAAAGCCAAATTTGAGGAATCTGAAAATCGCCTTTCGAAAGGTGAAAAGCTAGACTTTGGGAGCATGTATGATCGGGCTGTTTTCATTGAAAGAACGCAGGGAGTTGACTTTGCTTTACCTGAGTATGAAAGGCTGTATTCAGAAAGAAGTAATTACTCTCTGACGAATTATGAGCTTGGAAGAATAAAATGCGGAAAAAATGACCCAGCCGGTGTTGACTTTCTTAGACGCGCCATCGAGCTCGATGAAAGTTTTGCACTAAATGCCACGAATATATTGTACAATTTCCACCTTGACCGAGGTGAAATCGAGGAAGCTGAATTGATCCTGCATCGTAGTGATCTTTTCGCTGAAGCATTTGAGCTGGCAAAAAAAGAAAGGAATATTCTTTTACCGGAAAACGAATTTTTGCCTCCTGAGCTTGAGAAAAAAAGCCTTGAGTTTATTCAAGGAATATTGAGTGGATTTAAACCCGTATCGGAAGTTTTTCTTGTCAGAAAGAAAGTCCAGCATTTTCCTAATAGACCTTGTTTTGTAATGGCTGTTGTCACCACATATCCCTGGATCACCCTCAAAACCAGTCCCGAAGATGAGGATTTGAGAATTGCGAATTCCGTTCTTCAGAAAATTATCGCTGGGGCTCCTTTGACCAAAAGTCCTAATGAATATTGGATCATTCAGATAGCAAAAGCCGATTCAGCCTGGATGAAGAAAAAGTTTATGAAAATCAAGGGAAGCAAAATTTACCCTGTTGCCATAGATAATACCATTCATAATTAGTTCGTAGGTTTCAATCTTCTTGGCTGCTGAAGAAATTTTCCGACAACGTTCGGAGCCAAAGGCGATGAAGCAACCTTATTCGAAAAAATTTGAATATTCAGAAAAACGTCCAACGCTTTCCAATGATTTTATGGAAAATCTTTTTTTGGAGGATTTAAGCATACCTACGGATTAATAATAATTGATATAATTCCGGCTTTCGGGGGGGGAATACTATTCATTTTTGGGAAACACAGCTGCTTTGAAGTTTTCGATCTGTTTTTCCAATTCCGGGAAGAGGGAAGGAATTTCCTCGAATCTTTCCATTGCTGCCAATTGTTCAATTCCAAATACCACCACCTGAATCAATTCTGCCCCAACGTTAGCACTGGTGCCCTTTAATGATTGTGCAAGATGTTCAACAAGGGAAGCATTTTTTTCTTCAACAGCTCTTTTGAGGGATTCCAGTTCAATTTGAAGAGTTTGAGCAAAATTTCGACAGCTTTTTACCATCAGAATTTCGTCGCCCATTAATCTTTCAAGAACAGCTTCGCGATTGAAAATTCTCAAATCGGAGCTCAATCTGTTAACCCATTTTTCCAGAATCGTAGCCAACTCTTGTGGGCGAACTGGTTTTGATAGATAGTCATCCATTCCAGCTTCCATACACAATTCTTTATCGCCAACCATTGCATTTGCTGTCATCGCAATTATAGGGACATTTGTCCTTTTTACTGGAGATTCCTTTGATCTGATGATTTTGGTTGCCTCAAAACCGTTCATTTCAGGCATTTGACAGTCCATGAAGACTATATCGTAAGTAATATCCATCAAGGCTTTGATTGCTTCTTTGCCATTACCGACTGCATCGGCTCGATATCCAAGTTTTTTCAGAATCGCAAGTGCAACTTGCTGATTAACGGGGTTGTCCTCAACCAAAAGAAGTCGAACCCGTTTTTTAACGGATTCAGCAACAGTGCGCTTTGTAATTACAACACCTTTCCCGGGTTTGTTCTTGGGTAGGAGTGAGATTCTGATGCACTCAAGAAAACGAGCTCGACGAACCGGTTTAGAAAAGTAACTTGTGAACCCAATTTCTTCAAGGCATGCTGTATCAATCCGTTGACCAAGTAAAGTCATCAATAACATATTCGTAGAAGCAATTGCGGGAATGGCTTTTATTTTACGTCCAAGTTCGATTCCGTCAATATTTGGCATTTGCATGTCAATGACAGCCATTTGGAAAGGGTCTTGATCTTTTGCTGCCTTCTGAAGAATTTCAATTGTAGAAGCAGCGTCACAACTTTCTTCAGCTCTGCATTGCCAGGATTCCAAAAAAAGTTTCAGAAGTGATCGATTTGAACTATTATCATCTACAATCAGTACTTTGAAATTTTTGGGAAGTCCAGCTTCTTCGGTTACTGGAAATAAAGGCTCTTCCTGCTTCGCAAATTTAGCGGTAAACCAAAATTTGGAACCTTTATTTTCTTCACTTTCAACCCCAACCTTTCCACCCATTAGTTCGGCTAATTGTTTGGAAATTGCCAGCCCCAATCCTGTGCCACCATATTGGCGGTAGGTGGAGGAACCATCCACTTGTGTAAAAGGTGTGAATAGGGCTCCCAAACGTTTTTGGGGAATTCCTATCCCTGTGTCGAAAATGGTAACACGTATTGTGACATGACTTTCGCTCTCATCTTCAAGAGACACGCGAATGCTAACCTCACCTTTTTGAGTGAATTTAATCGCGTTTCCCGTAAGGTTCATGATTGCTTGGCGTAATCGTCCAGGGTCACCACGAATCAAAGATGGAACCTTGGAATCAATTATGCAAATTAATTCCAGCTTCTTTTCATTTGCCTTGATGGAAAGCAACTCGGCCGTTTCTTCAATAGTTGAAAAAAGATCGAAATCCAGAATTTCCAAATCAAGTTTTCCAGCTTCGATTTTGGAAAAGTCCAGAATATCATTAATCAGTGCAAGCAGACTTTCCCCACTAGTGCGGATGATCTCGGCGTATCTTCGTTGTTCCAGACTCAGTGGCATATCTAAGAGCACTCCGATCATTCCAATAACACCATTCATCGGAGTACGAATTTCATGGCTCATATTTGCAAGAAACGCGCTCTTGGCTTTGTTGGAAGCTTCGGCGGCTTGGCAGGCCCTTATCAAGGTGTGCTCATAATTCTTTCTTGCAGTAATATCTTTGCATAAGCTCAAAATGTGAAAATCTTCTTTTGTTGGAACAAGCGTTGAATTTATTTCTACAGAAATTATTTTTCCGTTATTGTTAACATAGTCAATTTCAAGATGTCGAATATAACCTTGGTCTACGCAGTTACGAAGCTCCTGTAAATTCCGCTCTAAATCATAGTCTGCAGTCCAATCAGTGGATCTTCGATTTATTATTTCCGATAAGGAATTATGACCTGAAAGACGGACGTATTCCGGATTTGCATCAACTATTTTCCCATCTGTTTTCGTAATCATAAATCCGGTATCAGTTATGTTCACTAAGGCCATGTACTTTTCTTCGGAGGCCCACAATTCCAACGTACGTTCTTTCAACAAATCTTCAAGTTGCTGTCGATGTCTACTTTGGGCATCTTCATCCCGCGTTTTGCCGGTAATATCTCGTATTACGAGGAAACACTCTGAGTCGGATTTTCCAGAGGCTTCACCGTCGATATAAATATTCAATTGCTTAAAATTCTTCCCTCTGAGTTTAATTTCACAAGACTCTCTTAACTTTGTCCGAAAAAGTAAATCCAGAAAAAAATGAAATGTTTCTTTATCATTCTCGAAAAGAAAGTTCTCGAAATTTTGTCCGATCAAATCTGGGGGTTCTGATTCAAGAAGAAGTGAAAATGAGCAATTTACTTGCTTGATTACGCCATTTTTATCCAGGGTAAGGCACCCATTAGGGATTGAGTTGTAAAGATTCTTGAAAAGAGTTGCAATTGAGTGCGCTTCATCCCGAGCTTTCAACAGTTCTTTCGCGTAGAGTCGCAATTGCTCAATTGAGGTTATTGAACCCAAATCTTCCAAGCTTTTGGAAGCTGGAATGCTATCCCTTGTAAACATTTTATCCTTCTTTATCTTCCAGGACCGAATAATAGTATAAAATCGCCTTCAAAATTCTCAGACTAATATTTTATACACAGGTATTCAGATTTCCTGTACACCTCAATTTATTCATTTCTTCACTATACTAAACGGGATTTGGTTATTAAACTCCCCTACGTAAGTTTGTAGAAAAAATCTCGGATTCCTAACATAATAATATAATACAGATTTAGCAAAAATCAAGGACTTAAACGTAAAGCCACTGAAATACACTTGCTGTTGCGCTTGCATTGCAACTTCCAAATTGAGTTAAAAGTATTTTTCTCTTGAAATGCCTACTTAGGGTACCCGAATTTCTTCGCGATTTGTTCAACATTTTCCTTCCAAATTTTCAAGGGGACTACAATTCTATCGAATGCCTTCTGATTAAAATACTCAATAAGTTCTGAAGGAAGCGAAATTTGTTTTTTCATTTTCCTTGGAAGCCAAAAAACCGCTTGAATGTGGCATGTCAGCCAGTAAGTTAGTGCTCCACCCAGGAACATACCAGCTGAAGGCTCTTTTGCGTGTATCAAACATACCAAAAAATATTTTACAAGAAGAAGTAAAATTAAAACCGGCAGAAAATTCAAAAGAAGTGATTCAACTGTGTTGGAGCGAGTGTCACCCATTTGCCGCCTTAAAATTGCTGTTGGTTCCTCGCCTAATACTTTTAAGGACTTTCCTGCCTGTTCAAAGTGTTTTTTGATAGGTAAAGGATCTAATCCAAGACGATCTGCTTCCTCAAGGATACTGGTCAAAAATTCATCTGAGCCTCTTTCTATTTTATCGATTGCAACCTTTCCAAAAAGGCCAGCTGATTTCTCAACCGAGGGAATTGTCACTGTGAAAGTTGAGGTGAGGGCGCGAATTGCGACAATTGCTTTCAGATAAATTCCAAATGGTCCTCCGACCCCTTCGATTACATTCAATGTCATCCGCCCTTCCAGAGCGGAAGATGTTTCCATCCAAATTTCATTTAATGACGAGGTAATCTCATCGTTAAGAGATTTGCAGTGGCTAAAAGAAGCTTCAACAGTTTTGCTTGCGAATTCCATTACCTCTTCAAGGAGGGAGTTTTTTCGTGCAAATTCAAGAGTTTCATTGTACATCGCCACGAAATTTTCTTCATTTATGCGCTTTACAACAGCTTGATCAAGTCTTTCCCGCAAAAATTTTTCCAGACCCGAAAAGTCACCGGATGGTCCGGATGCTCGCCCCGCTTTCAAAGATGCAGCGTTTTGCGCCGAAACTGCAAAAATAGGAAGGATTTGCCCTTCCGGAGGTTTTAAGTTGAACATGGAAATCTTTTGCAAAAAATCTTTTTTAACCGGTTCGGAAAATGGAATTCCTTCGTCAATTTTATTGAAAACAAAAGCTGTGCGGCGAAATCCAACTTCATGCCCCAGAATTTCAAAAAGTAGTTTGGAATCATATTTTTGAGTGGTAAGAATGCACAATGCCAGATCTGACCTCTCTAAAAGTTCCCGAAACAAGTGATGATGCTCTATTAAAATGCCATCGATATCCGGAGAATCAATGAAGATCAGTCGTTCTAGCGGGGCTTCCTCATGTATGACAACAACATCGTCCGGTTTTAAGACCCCCTGAAGTCTGAAACGTGCTTGGGCCTCACGACTTGAGTGTACAAACACTGCTGGACGATCTGTGAAACATGCTTTGGCTGACGGTTCACCAATTTTTCGCCCGGCTAATGCATTTAGCAAAGTGGTCTTTCCGACTTTGGTGCCGCCAAGGAGTACAACTATTAATGCGTCGACAATGCTCCTCTTGCGGTCTCGAAGCAGTTCCACCCGCTTCAAGGTTTCATCGAGGGTAGCCTCAGGGGGACACCCCCACTGAGCTCGACATTCCAGAATAGCTTTTTGGATTTCTTCAGTTTCCAACATTGGGAGAAATCCACTCACTTTCAAGTTCTCGAAGAAGAATTTCTATTTCATCCCGGGTATTCCCACCCGTTGCCAAAATTTCTTCAATCGGCTTTACCACTCGATTCCCGGCTTC
This sequence comes from Candidatus Rifleibacteriota bacterium, assembly GCA_015233565.1. GTDB lineage: Bacteria > Muiribacteriota > Ozemobacteria > Ozemobacterales > Ozemobacteraceae > JADFXM01. The sequence continues at coordinate 24,518 of JADFXM010000063.1, read as the reverse complement.
CACAAAAATGGCACGTCTGGATTTAATGAATTCATTACGCGCTTTCTTAATAAAGGCCTCCTTGCCGATATTCTGTGCAAGGTTCATGAACCCTTCCGGAAGAGAATCCTCCAGTTTCCTGTAAATCGGCACAGCAACAACCCCAAGAAAATATTCCGTTACTCCCGGAAGAATCGCAAGAGAATGGATTGAAAAAACCGCTGCGGCAAGCGAAGCCAGTGCCGAAATTCCTGGAACGGCATATTTTATTGTTTCAATCATCAAGGGGTTTTCAGTACAAAATTTCTCTAAATTTTCTTCAAATCTGGAAATAATCGGATTGACAGTTTCTTTCTTTTTTTCTGCATACAAAGTCATCAGTTCTTCTAAAAGGACTTTTCTATCGGGCAATTCGCTTTTTTTTAGCGATGAATGCAGGCGATTGATAAGGGAAGGCCCGCCTTTCGCTACTTTATTTCTGATTTTTTCGTACAAGTTATGTCCTGCGGAATCAATTATGTTAACTGCTGTTTCAATATCAATTTTGTCGCGCTCCTTGATTGCGTCGACCGATTCATAATTTCCGTTTTTTCTGCCGGTGACTGTGGAAAAAAAAGACGACAACACCTGAGTAGCTAAACCTATTCCACTGCTCAAAAAATCGCCTATTGTGCTTCTCAAGCGTGGGCCAATAACTCGAAGCATAGCTGACTGAAGTTCAAATGGCATTTCGTGTCCAGGAAGCCGACGTAGCGGCCCATAAAGGGATTCATCAAGTAGTGTGTTTATCTGAGTAAGCAGTTTTTCACAAGCTTTTTTCCGCTCAGAAAAAATTTCTAAAGTTTGTAATAACGAGCCGGCAGATTTTCGAAGTGCATGAAGTCCTGCACTATAGCGTCTTTTCGCAAAATCTTTGGACAGGGTTTTCAGTTTTTCCGACAATTGCTCAACAGCAACCTCAGGAATCAATTCATTCGATACCACGCATTCATCAACCAAAATAAAAAAGCGTTCATTTTCAGGCCATCTTTTGTCATATTCATTTCTCAGATCTTCGATTGCTTCTGAATGCCTCGGCATTGTTTGATTAAAAACATCAATGCGAGGAATACCCAGATTCATGACCGTTTCTAAAAAATCAAGTCCGACTTTGTCTTTATATTTTTGGGAAGTGGTAACCCAAACTGCGATATCAGCCAATTCCAATGCAAGATATGCCTGTTTTCCACTATTTGTATTCGAAGAATCTATATCCGGAGTATCAATCAATACTGGAAGCTCGAAAACTCTTTTGGTAGTTTCTTCCGGAACTACAGGACAAAAAAGGATTTTGTCAGGAGTCAAAAAAGAGTCATCAGGAAGTTGGTTCAACTTTACCCAGGACTTTCGGGAACCGACCAGTCCATTTAACCGGGCCGGATTTCCAACAGCAATTAATCGTTTGGTAAATCCCGCTGTGCTTCCCGATGGAGAAACCACTTCCCTGTAAATGGAATTTACAAGCGTTGATTTGCCGGTGTTTGTACCACCCCAAAAAGCTGCTACAGGGTGGGCGTCGAACCCTTCTGAAAGTTGAGGTGCGAGGCGTTCCCTAAAAAGCAAAATCGCGAATTCAAATGGGGTTGGATCCAAATCGCCAAAAGCAGTACCGTATTTTTTGAATTGTCCTATAATTTCTTCTAACAAAGCGCACAATTCATCGACTTTTTCAATAAATGCTTGTTTTGACATTATTATTTCATTCTCGGCAAGGAGGGCTATCCTGGTAGTTTGATTCGGGGAAATTAAAGTCTGATCCATTCATTGTTTATCATTAACGATTTAAATTGAGTGTCATCTCAATAATCGGTTAACCGTGAAATTAATTAAACTTCGCTTAATACGTTTGCTCCAATGGATTTCCCGAAAGCAGATTCTTCTACTATCAGAAGTCGAGTGTTTCAAGCGTGTTCTAAAAGAAATCATTTTAACACCTAGCTATAGAGCAGATACAAATTTAAAAGAAGTAAAAATTCGACACTGTAGACAATTTTAGTGTGAAAGGAAAAAGTTTACGGCTTTTTCTCTTAAATCTCTGTTTTAAAACAGGTTTTGACGACAATTGATCAGCTACTTTCATACAGGCTCAAAAATTCGGAAAAAAGTAAGAGAAGTTATCTTTCAGGTCCATTATTTGGTTCTTCTCATTTCGGTTCCGGCGTGTTTGATTGTAAGATCGATGGTACATGGAATTGAGACGTCGTTTTGGGTTGAAAATTCAAGAACCTGGATATTGTTGATGATTTTAGCAAGTTTTGGAAACCACGAACTCAACTCTGAACTATCCGGGGTATAAATATAGAAACCATCAGTGTCTTCAGCAATTTTTTTTAACACTTCAACTTTTAACCAGCCGAACCCAAAAATAAAAGCAGAAACTCCATGCAATTTTAGTCTTCTAACCGTTTCATCCAGCGAGATGGAGCTTGAATTATCATTTCCGTCAGTAGTGGCAAGAAGAAATCGCATATGTGGCTGACTTTGAATAGCGGTTAACCCTTGATCAATTGCATTATAAAGTGAAGTACTATCGCCGATTGGGTATCCATCGCAAATTGCGGATTCAATCTTTGTTTTATCTGCAGTTAACGGAATTCGTTCGTCGACTGATCCTGAGAATTTGATCACATTTGCCTGGAAGGGGAAAAGAATTCCGTTGGTTAATCCTGAACAATTCTTTTTAATATTTTCGATGTCTTCTGCAAACATACTTCCTGAATAATCCATTATTGCGGAGAAAAAGAGTCTTTCGTTCCATTGGTTAAACATATGCAGAGGAGTAACTTTATCAACGATTACCGGTTTGCGGGATGCTCCAAGGTCTCCCACGGAAAGTGAGATTTCTGAAGGAGAAAAAGCCAGAACCGGCTCCGAGTTTGAATCGGTCATGGAAAAATAAAGGGCATAACGTTTTACACCAATTGACTCAACACAATGCACGCGAAGAGCGGATTTTAAGTCGTTCTGCGGTTTTGCACTGGGACGAAATTTGTTGATGATTGACAGATAGCGCCTGGCTGACTCAATTATCGAATTCGACGCTCCCCAGGATGTTCCAAACATTGAGTATAGAATTCCCAAAAGCAGCAAAAGAAGAAGAAATAGAAAAACAAGACAGCTTTTAATATGAATTCGTAACGGACCGCTTCTGGGCGCCACTTCAACCATTTTTTTTCACCAATTAAGAACTTGTTTTCATTCTTTGATTGAAAATAGATTCGTGAGAATCAAATATGTCAGTAATTACTCGTAATACGCCTTTCTTGATAGCAAGAAGCTCATCGCTTGAGGCGCTTACTTCATGGTTGGCACGAATTTCTTTTTCAATCATATCTTCAATTTGTCTGACCTTGTCACGGAAAATCGGGAGGTATTTTTTTACTATGGCATTTTGTTGAGGAAGGGGAAGAGTAAGCCATCCTTCTTTGTAAATAGTGTTAATCAGATAAACGCCCATTGTGTTGTTCTTAAGATAGTCGAACAACTCCGGAAGGGTTCTGCCCATCGTCTGAGGCCTTTCTTGCTGATACAGAAGCTCAAACTGTACTAGTTCATTGTTGTATTCAATTCCATGCTTGGTTTTGGAATCATCCGCGAAATATTCATAACGAAGGAGGAGGTATACAAGAAATAATTGCTCAAGAGTTTTTGCGGGAATCAAACCATAACTTGACCACAAAACAGGGTAACCATCATTAGCCAGAATGGAGTGACAATTGATTTTTGTCTGGTTCTTCCGGTACAAATGTTGCCATTGAGTTACGGAACTCAAATTATAGGGGCAGATTCCATGCAAAGTCTGGAGCAGACTTATTTCAAATTGGTTGCGAGTGGGAGCGAGAGTTGTTGTAATTCCACCCTTCTGAAGAGCATCTCGAATTTCCTCAGCAAATTTGCTTTCCTCGGTTGAAACTCCGAGTGTAACAATGTTCATTCTCTGCGGTTGGTTGTTTCCACGATCGTTGAGGGTCAATAAAGGCGTGGACTGATTCATCAAACTTTCGATGAGGCTCTTTTTGAAACCCTTTCTGACTGTTTCTTTCCAATGGATGAACTCCTCGATTCCTCCAATCATTCGTCCTTTAACCCACTTGGAGCAATAATTTACAATGTCTGTCTCCAAAGTGTTGCTGTTGGGATTTGTATAAGCATCCCAGTTTTGCCCGATGTCCATTTTTACAAGGTAATCAGATTCAATATCATTATTGGAAAGATCGCCGAGAAGATATTTATAAAAAGGCTCAATGTCACGTTCTTCAAAAATATAGGTCCTAACAAAAGCTTGTACTTTGGAATATGGTTTGATCTTCTCAAGGCAGGATTCATATGAGCGCTCGATGATCCCGTTTTTGGAAATCAAGTCAAGTTTTCTGCAGAATTCTTCTAACTGTCTTTTAAGTGATTGGATATGAAGTGCAAGGAATTTAAGATAATCAGATGCGCAGGTAAGGCAAAACCGCTCATATTCAAGTTCGACCACTTCGCTCGCCTGTTTTTCAAGTTTTCCATATTCCTCGTTTATATTCGTCAGGGAAAAGAAAGTGCCAATTTCCATTAATTTTCCGACCATTCCAAAGCATGAATTAAGTTTTGAGGAAAGAGGATCACGGGTTTGTACATATTCTCTCTGTTCTTTAATCAGCTTGCACTTAATTTCTTCTTCCTTGCGACTCAGAACATCGCGGGGGAATCTTCCGAGGTATTTGTCCAGGGATTCGAGGAAGGAAACTGCGATCAAAGCACCCTGATCCGGGTTGTTGATGACTTCGATCACCTTTTTTTTGACCACCTTTGCCGCTTCAATAGCGGCTTTTTCAAAATTAACCTTCACCTTCATTCGGATATCTTCTTTTTTTACTCTTACCTTGTCCATTTCATCAATTTTTCTTAAGATATAGGTGGAGGCTGATTCTGAGGGAAGTTGGTTCGCTTCAGTTCGTTGACTGTGAAATGATGGGTTGTCCCAATATTGGGCTCTGGTAATGATTTTCTTTGAAAGTGCAATCAACTCTTCAGAGGTAAGGTTCAGCCCTTCCGGTTGTGCTTCCACAAATTCGCTGACTATTCCGTCAATGCTGATCCTGTCCGCAGAAAGTTTCAGCCAGTAGGTCAGGTCCATGGACAATTTGTAAGTGTACAATTCGGAAATAATATCAACAGGATAATAGAAGCTTTTATATCCTGCAGTGCTGAAGCATTTCAATTGCTTCCCTTCGAGGTCTGAGGACAGTTGCCCCAATACCTGCGAGGCATTATCAAGTTGGGAGTTTTGTGCTTCTCTGATGTTTGTGGCTAATTTTGTAAAAATCAGCTCTGAAGCGATGTTGAAATAGGTTGGAATATCGTCAAGAGAGGTGGTACCAAGTAGATAACATTGGTCAAATGGTGATTCATCGGCAATGGTGCCGTAGGTGGTGGGGTCATTACTCTTGCCAAGTGGCCCGTAATTCACCATAAATTTATTGCGGCGGTCCTGATTCAGGATATCTTTTGCACTTCTCGAGGGGGGGAATTTTTCCTTCCCCATGAAATAAAATAGTTCAACCAAAGAAGAATAGCCATTTGCCTCAATTCTTCCGGTGGAGTTCACGTTGGGATCGATTGCTATTTGGGTAAAAGCTTCCGGAGTAAGTTGGATTCCGGTCATTTGAGGTTTTCCACGACCCCCGGATAGCTGATAATAAGCCATTTTCAAAAGATAGGCTATATCTAGGAACATTCCAGCTCCCGATCCTCCGCAAAATGATCCGATTACGTAGAATTCAGGCGTAAGGATTTGTCCTTGTTTATTCGTCAATGGTACAATTATGTCTTCCTGGTTGACATTCTTTCTGGCGATGATCTTGCTTATCTTGCTCTTCAGTTGCTGATAAATTTTGGCAATATCGACAAATAGGCCGAAACGACCTGTAAACCGGTATTGATGCGCACCCTGACTGATTTGCCCGATGTGATTTTTAAGTTTTAAAGGGAACCACTCGTTCAGATAATTGTAAGTATCGGTATCAAAATTCCCGGTGATTTGATTGGCATTCTGAACGTTTATCTGATGATATTCTTCTTCTTTAAGCTTGGCGCCTTCGATTTTCTCTTCTTTTTTGTCGATGAGGTCAGTATCAATGCAAAGAAGGTCGATAAAATCAGGAAGCGATGGCTTCTGCTCGGGGGCTTGTCTATAAGTTTCTTTGATAACGGGACTTGAAAGAAAAGTTTCCTTGAAATTCATCAAAACTTTTTTGCCTGTTCCACCAAGACCTATAATTAAAGCCGGGTTTAATGCAAGACGGTGCTCAAAGTTCGCGCTCATTTATAAGGATTCCCCCCCGATTTTTGAGTTTTACAATCTTTGAAGTATATCTTCCCTAATTTCCTATGTCAAGAAAACCGAAATCAGACAGCAACAAAGAGTAAACTCATATTGACATTGGCAATTAACCATACCATTCAAAAAAAAATTCGGGAAAAATTATTTTTTCATAATTTGGAGGTGTGTGCGCAATTTTGACTCAAAAGAACTGTCAAAGGTTCCAAAAACGACATTTCCATCTATTTCAACAACGGGTACAATGTCAATACCTTTTGTGAGGGACATTGCCCGATGCCAGGCGTCATCATCACTCTCCACGTCATGATCAGTATATTTAATTCCCATCTGATCAAGAAAGCTCTTTGCCCTAACACAATGAGGGCACCATTCAACACGATACAAATTCACTTTTTTTGGCATAAAACTTTTCCTCCTCAAAATTTAAAACTGAGCCTGTTGCACAATGGTGATACAAGCTCAATTAAATGGATCTTTATCCCATCTCTCATATGGGTTTTTGCTTACTCGAAAGTCAAATCGCCGCTGATGCTTTCGACTTTAATTTTAGCTCCTGGGCCATCATTTTCCAGGCGAATACCGTTGCGGTCGAAAGGTTGGCTTCGGCCTGGCCAACGGGCTTGCATTGTACCACTTCGGGTACGCCCTTCTAACTTTGCAATCAAACCTTCAGGTTTGGAAATTGTCACGTCTCCTGAGGTTGTAGAAAGCTCCAATAGTGCTTCTTCAACAAGTTTCGGGCTACTAATTTCAATGTCTCCTGAGATTGATTGAATCTGGAGTCGGGAAATTTTGCAATCTTTTAACATGAAATCTCCGGATGTTGTTTTGGCAGTGAAAGCCACATTTGATCCATCGATTTCAACGTCAGCGCTTACGGTCTCTATCGCAGTGTTCTCAAGAGAGGCATGTTTGATTCCTACGTTTCCGTTTGTCGATTCAATTGAAATTATTTTGAAGGGGCCATTGATTGAGACTTGAGCTGCGAGTGATCTGATATACAGAGGAACGGTAGTGGGAAGAAAAATCTCCAGATCGACATTGGCTTTTGCGGAAGTGGACCTTTCAAAGCCCATGATAAGGCGAGTATCTTTAAAGGTGAACAGGTTCTTTTTCAACCAGTCCAGGGAATTTTCTTCACCCAGTGCGCTTTTGCTGATTTTTCCCTTGATTTTTAGGTTGAATTCATCTGCATCTCTTAGTGTAATGGTTCCCCAGACATTACAAATTTCAATTTTTTCACAATGTGAAAATCCTTCTGGGGCTGATAGCATACATTCAATATTTACACCGTCTGATAATTCATTCTGGGACAGTTTTATTTCAGTGACCACTTTTCCGACTGCGCCGCTGACCCATTCACCGAGCCCCTTAAGGGCATTTTTTATTTCACGACTTTGAGGTTGGAGACTTTTCACAGCTTTTCCAACTTGTTTGTGCACTTCATTGAACATTTCGCCGAGGTTGGCACCCAATCCTCTGTCAGGAATACGGGACTTCGCTTTTTCATCAGCTTCAAGAGCTGAAAGTAGTTCATCCGCTTGTTCAATCGAAATCTTTTTTTCATCGAGCATGGAAAGAATTCTTTTTCTTGCTTCTGACATAATTAAATCCTCCTTTATGCTTGCAATGCTTTTTGCTTTTCGTTTTATCGTGTTTAGCAGTTTCCGAGGCGCTTGGAAAGGTATGTGGGCAAATCGGCTATGGCTACTCTTTCCTGAGTCATTGTGTCGCGATCACGCACTGTTACAGTCTTGTCTTCCAGCGTTGTAAAATCGACGGTAATGCAAAATGGAGTGCCTATTTCATCCTGACGTCGATAAAGCTTTCCGATTCCTGCGGTGTCATCATAAACGGAGCGCCAGCCACACGATTTTTGAAGCGTACCCTTGATTTCCTTAGCGATATTGACGATTCCATCGTGGTTTTTCTTGAGCGGAAGAACTGCAACTTTGATTGGAGATAGCTCAGGATGCAATCTCAAAACCACCCGAGTTTCATCCTTCACTTGTTCCTCGAAATAGGAATCCATCAAAAAGGCAAGGGTCGTTCGGTCAACTCCTGCTGATGGCTCAATAACGTAAGGAACGATATGTTTGTTGTCGATATGGTCAAAGTAGTTAAGCTTGTTTATTGCATGTTCGTTAGGGATCTCAACTCCGCCCTTCAGGACCAGCTTTCCCCCTTTACTGTGGCAGGTTAAATCGAAATCCGTCCGGTTAGCGACTCCTTCAACTTCGTCAAATTGCCGTGTTTCATCCTCACGATCAGGGAAAAAGCGATATAAAATATCAGTAGTAGCTTTTGCGTAATGTGCAAGTTCTTCTTTTTTCTGAGGGTAAAGTTTGAGATTGGCCGGCTTGATTCCAAGAGAAGTGTACCAGTTGAATCGGTCGCTAACCCACTTTTCATGAGCTTGGTCATCAGCTCCGGGTTTGACAAAATATTCGATTTCCATCTGTTCAAATTCGCGTACTCGGAAAATAAAATTCTTCGGAGTAATTTCATTTCGATACGCTTTCCCAATTTGAGCGATGCCGAATGGAAGCTTGCGGTTGGTGCTATCCAGGACATTTTTAAAATTGATAAATATCCCCTGTGCGGTTTCCGGCCGCAAATATGCTATATTGTTATCATCGGCAATGGGTCCGACAGTGGTTTTGAACATCAGATTGAAGGGACGGGGTTCTGTGAAATCGTGCACTCCTCCCTCCTGGCATTTTTCATTTGGATCGACATGATCTGCTCTGAAGCGCTTCTTACATTTGCGGCAATCCACAAGTGGGTCAGAAAAAGTGTCTTCATGCCCTGAGTATTTCAGGACCAGCCTGTTCATCATAATTGCACAATCGAGGCCTTCCATGTCATCACGTTCATAAACCATGCGACGCCACCAAGCGCGTTTAACGTTGTTTTTCAGTTCAACCCCCATGGGACCGTAATCCCAGGTGCCCTGGAGCCCGCCGTATTGTTCACTTCCCTGAAACAAAAAACCCCGTCGTTTGCAAAGAGATATGATTTTATCCAAATCTACATTAGCCATTTAATTTCTCCATAATTAAGAATCTAAGCCCGAATGGAAACCTGCACATTTCCAGAATGGCAGGAATTCAATAAGAAGTGCAAAGCCGAGCTCGAAAAACCTTTTCAAGTAGCAACTTTAGCATTTTAACGGATAAATTTCAATCCGGCCTAAAATCACGGCCAACGCAGACCTGTTATTATCATCCAATCCTCCTTCCCTGTTTTGCTAATTTTCGGGAAGTTTTAGGCCTATAACAATAAGAACAAATTTTGAGCAATTCTAAAATAATGCAGAACCTTATTACTGAATTGTTCTTTCGCCTTCCCTGAGCTAGTATTTAAGTTTGCGTTTTTCTTGGGCTAAAAGTGCTGAATTGTGAAAATGCTACACCGTGAAAATTTGCGAAATCAGTGTCACGAAACTTTTTCCCACATAGATTCCGGGACTTCCAGCACCATTTTCAAACATCCATTGCATCCACAAAATTCAGCATCCTGGACACATGTAACCCTGCCACCACCATAGGGTTTCAGACTTTTTTCTATGGCGAAATCGATTCCTCTCAGCCTTGAACCGCCACCTGCAACAATAATGTTGTTCCTGAGCTTTGTCTGAAACTCCGGGTCAAATGATCCTACCAGTTGTTGAACTGAAAAACAAATTGAATCGGTCAAAGCTAAACATGATTCCCGAATTACTTCTGTCAAATCATATTCCTTAGGAATTCCAGCTTCAGTAAGCGTTACCATTATCGGGTCGACGTTTCCGTCAACATAGCCATATTTCTCTTTCAGGTTAGTGATGATGCGCGAGGAAAGCTGAACTTTCGGATATTTTTTCTGGATATTGTTTGTCAAAACTTCATCAAGGAAATTCCCTGCTTTTGTAATGGAAATTTGGTCCTCCGCGGTGGGAAGGGACCCTTGAATACGGCATAAATCTGAGGTTCCCGCTCCAATGTCAACGATAAGAGTCTCGTCAAATCTATCAAGTGAATACCCAACTGCAAAAGGCTCTGAAACTATTAGTATCTTGTCAATGAAAGTTTTTGTAACCTCGATGATTGCTTTCTTGTTGTTGAGGCTCGCCTGGGCAGGCACTCCGATTGCAGCGTAAATCTTATCTTCAGGTTTCTTATCCGGAATAGCTTCTGCTATCAAATGCTTTAGAATCAACCCTGCGGATTCCAGGGCTTTCGGGTGGTTGGTGATGATTCCGCTTTCCAGAGGCCAGACAAGGTTCAGTCCCAGGCGATTGTCCTGGGCATCGTCTCCAAGGAGATATGGTCGATTCCCAAATCTTTTTGTTGAAATCAGGTCTTTTGGAAACCCAACACATGTACGAGTTGTCATACGCTTCCCTGTCGATGTTGATATACTCGTCCTGGACGTTCCAAGATCTATGCCCAAATAAAATATTGTCATTGGATTTCCCCTTTAATTTGATTTCTTAGTTCAACATTTTCATCAACGATTTTCTTTAATATGGACAATTTTCCCTCGTCTTTAATGCGTTCTACGACGCGATTAATCAGGTGGGATAATGGTATCTTATTTAAACTTTCCCCTGGGAATAGCCCTTCCAGGGGTCTGGCTTCGAGCTCTTTTATTCGCACTTTAAGAGATTGTATTTCAAAATCCTTTTCTAATAAGGCTTTTTTATTTTTATTTATTACTATTTCCAAATTTGAGATAATCATCTGATTAACATGGTTCAATTCTTCGATTTTGAACAAATGCTTCAAAATTACCTCGGTTTCCTTACTTGTCATTGGCCTGAGATTCAGCCCTGGCGGTATAAATTCTCTCAATTCCTGCTCTGTATAGAATTTTTTTACAGACGGACTATCTTCAGTGCGAATCATTTTAATTCTTCCTTCATAAAATAGAAAATTCAGTGTTTTTGAGGCAAACTTTCAAAACTATTAAGAACCAACAAGTGCAAACTCCGCTATGATATACCTTAAATAAATTATCAAAATTGGGAATGAAATGTAACACAAAATTTTTCGGATTTCAATTTGACTGCTAATTTAGGTGACTGCTAATCAGGCAGCGATTTTTGGTGAGAAGAACATCGAGTTAGTACTGGAACAATATTCCAAAGCAAGTTCAGGAATTTTGTGATAAAGCCTGTTTTGTGTCGTTACGATAAAAATATCTAAAAAACGTTTCATTGGAAAAATTTAATCTGGTCGATGTAAATACTTCCTTCGCCTCCGTTTTTGCTGAAATTGTTCTGGGTTCCCGCGCCGAATTTATCTAGGGAAAAGTTCATATGGAATTCTTTTGAATAAAATGACCTGGGGTGAATGGGAACCTTTTCAGGTTTGACCTCACCATTTACAGATATTGTACCTGTATTATCTGAAAAATCCATGTCTAAGCGAAGTGTGTAGTAGGTTCCAGCGCTCCATGTTCCAAGATCCTGGAAACAGTCTCTTCCGTGAAAACGAAATGTTGCGTTGTTAGAAAAGAGAAAAACGTTAGCATAACCTACTGATCTTTCTGGTCGATCCACCAGGAATCCCACGAAATCACCCTGGTCTCCCTGTGCAATATGTATCTGGGATTCGTAAGCAAAAACCTCGGCAGGTTGTACCGGGATAACTTCTACTCTTGAAAAATCATTTCGTCCGGTAAGAAGGAAACTTTTTTTTCCGGAAGGTAAAAGAGCTATATTTGCAGAGACACCCCAAACAAAGTTTGCCACCCATCAGGATATCTTCCAATCGGATGATCACTGAAATCCTCTTTATAAATCATGGTTAATGGTCCCGAAGGCGGTAAAGGGGCCGTGGATGAAGGTGGTGATGCAATTGGGTAGGGATTTATTTTATCTTCAACGGCTTGGGAAGACGGACCATCTAAAATTTTCAGGTCATCTTTAAGGGAGTTGGAATTTGTCAGAGCTACAAGTCGCTCCGAAGCCGGAGCTTTGTTGGTTTTCCTTTTGGCAAGAATAATAGCCAAAAGGAGTTCGAGAAGAGAAAATCCATGGTTTTTCAATGGTTTGGGCTGAGATTCTTCAAAATATTTCACTCAGTCCCCTTCAGGTTGTGCCAAAATTTTTGAGAGGAATTTCTAAAGATTGAGCTTATTTCACGTCCCTCTGAATCTATCAAGCCCAAATGTACCACCACAATACCCATCGAAAAACTTGTAAATTCTAAATTTTTCACTACTCAGTTGCAATGCTGATTCTTAGAGGAACTTTCATCTCTATATAATTTTCAGCTTTGTCTTCAGTTCATCCACAGAATTTGCCTATCTTAACAATACTTTACTAAAAATTTTATAGAAAGTTACATCTTTTTTTTAATAAATATAATAAAATAACCGGGAAAATTACCATTCAGATAAGTCGGTTTTTAGGTCTCTGGGTGATAGAACCTTGGCTAGATTAAATTCTGTTGCAACCGGTTTCGACAGATTTCTACAAAGGAAGGTTTTTTTGTATCAAGCTGTATACATGGTTGTTTCAGAAAATTTGATTCATTTACCCTGGTGTTGATGTTTTCCGGTGCCTGTAAACAAACTTGGAATTACATTCTTGGAGGCTATTTCATGCAACGTTTTTTTCGCTTTGTAGTATTGGCTAGTGTGGTTTTATCGCTCCTTTTTGTTGGTTGCAAAAGTTCAAGCAGTGTAACCAACAACGCGGCTAATAATTCCTTTGTCGGGACCTGGCAAGGCGTATGGAAATTTTCTTCCCTTACCAGTAGCGGGTTAATTACCTTTTCAGTAAATAGTGATGGTACCACTACGGGGACAGTGGAAAATTTTTCAGGAAACACGACATCAACTATTTCCGGAAACCTTTCTTCCAGTGGAGCTTTTACCGGAACGATGCTCAGTGGGCAAACTACCACTTCGTTGAGCATGACTCTTTTGTATGGTACAAACGGTTTAATAAATGGAAATATTTCGCAGATCATTAGTAATCAAACTTATAGTGGGACTTTTGTTGCTCACGCCACGGTTTCCTCTTCCAATAAATATGCAGGAAGTTGGACTGGAACATGGAATAATATAACAGAGAGTACATCCGGAAATGCTGCGATTTCGATTACATCGAGCGGGCTGTTAATCGGTACTCTTTTAACTGCATCCAGTTTGCCTTTTGGAATTTTGAGCGAAGCAACGGTTGATAGTTTCGGAAATTTCAGTGGAAAGCTTCAGTTAACTGCGGGAAATTATATTGCTATCTCCGGAAATCTTGGAACGATAAGTGGCAATCAGACAATTTCCTCTGTTGCATTTACAAACAATAGTGTTGATGAACCGGGGACTTTTAATTTGCAGCATCAATAGAAGTTGACTTTCGCACATTTTTGGAAATTAGCTTTCGGAACCCATTTGCCTTATCGAATTTCTTTTTTGAAATGGCAGCCTTCGACAAATCGTGAAACCTTTCAGAATCGCCACTCAGGACTATCTGCAAGGAACCCGGAGCCTCTTGTGATTTCCACGATTTGTCGGGCTTTTCTTTTTTTAGGGAAAATTTGGGATGTTTCGCCAGAGTTTTTCAAACTGATTTTCAAAAATTTTCAGGGAAAAAAGTGTGACGTTCGACTGGAAGTTTTCCACTTTTAAACTTGCCGGGATTAATTCTTTCGAGTATTCTATTCTTACTCGAAAAAATTTGCTTTGGGAAAAGAAAGTCGAGAAGAAGAGCATTTTGCGAGCGAAGCTCCTGGATAATTGAAGCGGCGGATTAAGGTTTAAACGTCTGGTTTGCCTTAAGCTTTTGCTGAAAGCGCTTCTAACTCACTAATTGTAGGAAGGAAAAAATCGGATAACAATGCTTGCACCGGAAACAAAAATTCAGGTTCCAGGTGGCTCCAGAATTGTGAGAGAGCTTAGAGAAGAGGATTTGATCATTGCCGCGGCCGGCTGGGGGGAATCCTGCCAAACAATTGTTCTTGACTCGTTTGTGACCCATTATGACGGGACACCACTTGTTAAATTAGCTACTCATCGAGGTTATTCGATTAAATGTACTCCCGATCATCCTTGTTTCTGCAGATTCAACCCTCTAAGCTATTATTACTACCTTTACCTTATGGAACGCTCAACGATGGGCTTCAGGCTTGGAATGACCCAACATCTGATGAGAGATGTATTCAGTCTCCAGAACACCAAATCAAATGCCAATCTCCCGAGTGATGTAATTGACAAAATTTGGTTGATCGAGGGAAGCGAAAGTCTTCCACAGGGGGTTTTCCTTCTAAAATATGCCACGGCAAAATATGGCCTTCCTGACATTGTTTTTGCTGGGATGCAAGCTACTGCTGAACTTTCAGATGACCTTATCCGGGAATTGTTTAACCGCATCGATACTCCATCCAGAGCAAAACAGCTTCTCCTCGATTATTACATGTATGAGGAAAATCCTCACATAACAGTAAAACTGAGCAAAGCGAGCCCTCCCGCCAGTAATGCAGTTCAGTTTATCATCTTTGGATCCAATGAAAAATCCAAAGAGGGAATCGGTTATTCGCATATAGTTAGAATTGATTCCAGCGTAGAATTGGACCGGAAAGAGCATAAAGGTTTCAAAAGAAGAATGAACAATCGTGGATTATGGCATCTCGAAATCAGTAGAGATGATTTTGAAGAAGCCCAACTTTTTGTTAAAACTCTTTCCTGTTTGGATAATCTGGAAATTGTAAAAAAAATTCAATTGACCAAAAAAGCTCCTTTTTATATACTGCCTGCCTCGCATTTAAAATTGGGGATGGTTGTGCCCGTTTGGGGAAATCGTGGAATTGACGAGGACACAATTACTGAAGTGACCTATGAAACTCACCATGGTCCGCTTTACGACCTCAAACCTGACAAAATAAGGAATTACGTGGCCGGAAATTTAGTTGTAATGTCATACTCAGGATCGGAAAACCCAGTCCTGAAAAGAGATGTTGTATGAATCGGGAACTTCAGAAAGCGATGGCTTCCCTGAATGAACGACAGAAGCAGGCGGTTGAAATAACAGAAGGGCCGTTGCTGATTATTGCCGGGGCAGGATCCGGCAAAACCCGCGCTCTTACCGTGAGAATAGCTAAATTAATTGACTCCGGAGTTCCGGCTTATAGAATCCTGGGAGTGACTTTTACTAATAAAGCTGCCGGTGAAATGCGGCAAAGGGTTGACGCCCTCCTTCCCGGAAGCGGACAAAGCGTAACGTTATCAACTTTTCACTCCTTTTGCGCCATGCTACTTAGGCGATGGGCCAATCGCCTTGATTATCCCAATTCATTTACCATCTACGACCAGGATGACCAGGAAAAACTGCTTCGTGAAATAGTTAAAAAGGCTGGAATCGACGTTAAGAAACATCCACCTTCCATGTTTTTAAACATGATTTCCCAGGCAAAAAATGATTTGATCGAACCGAAAGACTTCCGATCCTCGCCTGTTAATCAGGATCTGGAGCTTGAAATCTACGCACAGTATCAAAAAAAATTACATGAAAATGGAGCGATGGATTTTGATGATCTTTTGTTTAATGCATGGCGATTGATTAGCACCCAGCCTGATGTGCTATCTCAACTTCAGGAGAAATACACGCATTTCCTTGTTGATGAATATCAGGATACAAATTTTTCACAATATAAGCTTATTGCATTGTTATCCAAGAAAAGTGGAAATCTCTGTGTTGTTGGTGATGAAGACCAGTCCATTTACGGTTGGCGCGGCGCAACAATAAGAAATATCCAGGAGTTTGAAAAGGATTTTCCCGGAGCCCAAACAGTTGTTCTTGATCAGAATTACCGATCCACCCAAAAAATTCTGGATGCAGCAAGTGACTTGATTGCGAAAAATTCCGGAAACCGCAAAAAACGCCTTTGGAGTGAGCTTTCAGAAGGTGAATCCATCGATTTTCTATTCGGGGAAGACGACCGAATAGAAGCTGATTTGGTTACCAGGGAAATCGAAAAATTGTGTTTTAATCAGCAATTTCCATTTTCCTCGATAGCTGTTTTATTCAGGACAAACAGCCAGACTCGGGCTTTGGAACAAGCTCTTTCTCGTAAAGCCATCCCCTATGATGTTACGGGGGGTCTGAAATTTTTTGCAAGACGTGAAGTAAAGGATGTGCTAGCCTTTCTAAGGGTTATGGCGAATCCACGTGACGAGGTATCTTTAAGAAGAATTGTCAATGTTCCCACTCGCGGAATCGGTGAAGCTACTATTGAAAAGCTGATTGCAGAAGGCCCAGGATTATGGGAAGGCCTTAAACGCAGGGCAAACACCTCCAAGCCTGGAAAAGCAGGCGACTTTTTCGAAAAACTTGAAGAATGGCATTCCCTTTCCGTAGAGCTTAAACTTTTTGACCTTGCAAATTTGATCGTAACCGAAATTGACTATCTCGCCTACCTTAGAGAAGATGATCCCGAAACCAGTGATGATCGAATTTCCAACATTGACAGCCTTTTGTCCGATATGAAGGCTCAGGAAGAAAATGATCCTGAGATGTGTTTACAGAAATACCTTGAACAAGCAGCGCTTCATGCAGATGTTGATGATATGAACGAGTTTTCCGATCGAGTTCATCTTATGACCATTCATAACGCAAAGGGCCTCGAATTCCCTGTTGTCTTCATAATGGGAATGGAAGAAGGGCTTTTCCCTCACCGTTCTTCATTTAATGACCCCACTGAGCTTGAGGAAGAACGGCGACTAGCTTACGTTGGAATCACCAGAGCAATGAAAAAGCTTGTGCTTTCTGCAGCAAAAAGGCGAATGGTTTTTGGAAACTGGTCTTTTAATCCCCTTTCGAGATTCATTGGTGAAATTCCTGCCGGTTTATTTGGGCAGAAAAAACCACCCCAATCAGCTTTTCAAGTTGGTCCTAAAAGAGAACCTGAAATTTTTTCCAAATTTTCTCCGATTGGTGGTATCATTGGCAAAAGTACTTCCACGACCGGACGAACAATTCCGGCCGCAAACATACAAAAAGCTTCTCCGGCCAATATTAACAATGTTAAACCAGGAGTGCAGGTCTATCATGATGTTTTTGGAATCGGAAGAGTGTTGAAGACTGAAGGGAGTGATTTTAGTAGTTTTTCTTATCAAGTTGAATTTCAAAAAGTTGGAATCAAGAAGTTTCTCTTGCAGTATGGGAATCTTCGGGTTATAAATATTGAAAATCAAAAGGAGGTTTAAGAAGAAATGATTTCATTATTAAGGTGGACTTGGAAACTTCTCATTCTCGGAAGTGCTTTTGGAATCGGTTATATCATCGGTCGTGAACACAGTTTCGAGGAAGAAGAAGAATGGGAAAATGAAGAGGATGAAACGGAAGAAGAAAAGAAGCACGAGGATGATTCCGGTTCAAAGAAGCAGGTTTCTTTTGAATACACTGGCGAGAACGTTCAAAGTGTATCAATAGTAGGAACCTTCAATGATTGGAACAAAGATTCCAACCCAATGGCCCGTGAAGGCAACACTTGGAAACTAGCCTTGGATCTCAAGCCTGGCAAGCATGAATATAAATTCGTTGTTAATAACACTGAATGGATTACTGATCCAAAGTGTCCTGAAACAGTAGCGGACAAATTCGATTCCAAATCTTCTGTTGTTGAAGTAAAATAGCGAATTTTTCGGCGCTCTGACAAGTTTCAAAACAACAACTATTTTCCTCATGCCCTCATTCAGTTTCTCTTTTCTGGAGGGGCATGGGGAGGTGCTTTGTTAAAATCTCTCAACAAAAAATTTTCTTAGGCGAGCGACAGTAGTGGTTAAAAAAATATTTCTTGAAGAAATAGTCGACAGGGAGAACCTGAAAACCTTTATTCAAAGGTTAAAAAAGCTTTCACGTCTTGAGATCATTCCTTTTAATGAAAAAGGTGAACCGGTAATCGGTGATCCAACAATTCTTTTTGGGAAGATCAAGGCAAAACCAATGGATTTTGAAACTCTTGCCAACCATGATTTCATCGAACGTCCGGATGGCGGGAAAATCCATGTTGTACGGCTTTCTTTCAAAGGCCATCTTTTCGGATTGGCAGTAATGGGTCCTTATTTTTTAAGCGGTTCAGCGACTCATCATGATAATCCGTCAATTCCGGTCTTATCCGAGGAACAGCTCTCATCAACCCAGGAAATGATCGAGGAATATTTTTTGCAGCAACTTGAATTGGCGGCAGAAAGAGAAGAATTGCGGCGAAAAGAGAAAATCTTCTCAGTCCTGGAAGAAGCTTCAAATATAATGAATTCTTCTCTTGAATTCATGCATGTTCTGGAATTCCTGATGGATATTGCAATTGACATTACCGGTGCAACTTGCGGCGCGCTTCTTTTAAAGAAAGAAGGGAAGAAATATTTGGAAGTTGCCGTTGCACGGGGCAATTACCCACAGGAAGTCAAGAAAATTCGCGTTCCAATTGGCAAAGGAATAACCGGATGGGTGGCAAAATTTCAGGAACCTTTGATTGTGCCGAATGTTCTGCTTGAACCGCGCTATATTGAAACTCCTGAAACTATTTATTCGGAGTTGGCTGTTCCTCTAATGGCAGGAGAAAAGCTGATCGGCGTCCTTGCCGTTGATTCCTCTGAAATAAACGCTTTTTCAAAGGAAGATTCCGCTACTTTGAGCATGCTTGCTTCAATGGTTACCAAAGTCCTTGAAAATTCCAGATTGTTGGCGGCATCCAACCAACAGATTTGCGAATTGAGCAACCTTTTTGCTATATCGGAAAAACTTTTAAGTGGTGCAGCCATTTCAGTTAATCTTGAAACGGTATTGAAGGATATCGCTTCAGCGCTTAATTGTCTTGGAATCTCACTTATGAAATATGATAGCGACCGGGAGGAACTTTCAATGAATGCCTCCTATGGTCTTCCTGAAGAGACCTTCAGTTTGAAAATTCCGCTGGGAAAAGGAATTCACGGCTGGGTTGCCCAGCAGAAAAAGCCTCTTCTAATTGTGGATGTCGTACAAGAGCCCACTCTTGTCAGATACTCCCTCCTGGACCAGTTCTCCCGCTCAACTTTATCGGTCCCGCTTCTCGCAGGGGAGAGATTAATTGGAGTTTTGTCAGCATTTCAAAAAGCTGATAATTCCCCTTTCCGGGAAGAAGAAGAGCCGCTATTGATCAACATTGGAAGAAATGTGACCGCTTATTTTGAAAATCAGAGATTATTTGAAGACTCTAAGCGAAAACTTAATTATCTCTCAACCTTGTACCAGGTCAGTTCCTCTGTTTCACGGACTTTGAACCTGAACAAAGTGTTCAATGCTACTCTTCAGCAAGTCCAGGAAGTTATGAACGTTGAAAACTGCTCTTTGATGGCCTTCGATCCTTTAAAAGAACGCCTTACTCTTGATGCGGCAATTGGAGTCCCCAAAAAATTAGTTGGAGTTGTGCAAATTCAATTGGGTGAAGGAATTGCAGGCTGGGTTGCGAAAAATCGCCAACCGGTTTTGATCAAAGATATTTCCAAGGACCCAAGATTTTTCCAGCACGGTGGAAAACTGGATTATAAAACAAGATCAGCTTTATCGGTTCCGATAACTCACAATAAAACGTTGCTTGGAGTGATTAATGTAAACAATAAACGTTCTGGCGGAGCTTTTAATGAAGAAGATCTGAATCTCCTCATCGGAATATCCGGACAGATCGCCCAGGCAATCGCAAATGCAAATCTTTACGAACGCACTGAGCAACAAGTTGCCGAACTAAGCATGATTCAGGAACTGGGAAAAGCGATAAACTCGTCTCTCGACCTGGATTCAGTTCTGAATTATTTTATTGATATGACTTCAAGAATTACTGAATCAGACAGATCAACTCTGATGCTTTACGATGAGGAGCAATCAGAATTATTTGTACAAGTTTTTCGTGGATTCAATGAAGAAGAAATGAAAAATGTACGGATGAAATTTGGAGAAGGAATAGCCGGGCAGGTAGTCAAATCCAGAAAACCGATAAAGGTAATTAATTCCGATGAGGATTCGCGTTTTGTAAATATGGCAGTTGCCAGGCCCAATAAGGGTCCTGTATCGATGATTTCAGCTCCGCTTCTTAATCGTGATCAAATTATCGGAGTAATTAACTGTGAGCGCGATTTAAGCAAGAAACTACCATTTCCCCCCGAAAGCCTTGATTTGCTGGATACCTTAGGCTCTCAGGCTTCTGTAGCAATTGAAAATGCCAGGTTGTACCACAACCTGTTAAATGTTTATCTTGAAACAATTAGAGCTTTGGCAGCCGCAATAGATGCCAAAGACAGTTATACTCATGGCCATTCCCGGCGGGTAACAGATCTTTCCGTATCACTTGCCATGGCCATGGGGCTTCGAAAGTCGGAAGTGGATACAATACGCCACGCAGCTCTTCTCCATGACGTTGGAAAAATCGGGATAAGTGAACGAATTTTATTAAAACCCGGAAGACTTACCGATGATGAATTTGAAACGATTAAGTCTCATCCACATATTGGCGCAGGAATATTGAATTCCATTGAGTTTTTAAAGAATGTTTGCTGCATAATTGAACATCATCATGAAAGATTTGACGGAAAGGGTTATCCAAGCGGTTTAAAGGGAGATGAAATCCCGCTCGGTGCGCGAATAATAATGGTTTCTGATTCATTTGATGCTATCACCTCGACGCGTCCCTATCGAAAACCTTTAACTTTCAGAGAAGCCATGGATGAAATCAACCGTTGTGTTGGCACTCAATTTGATCCAACAGTGGTAGAAGCGTTCATTTCCCTCCCGCAATCTGTATATTGTCCAGATTGGCTAAAACTGGATTGATCCAGTGACCTTTAACAATTTTAATTCAAATTCCTTGCAAGCATTTCAAAATGAAAAATGCTTTTTGAAATGTTTGGTTTGAGTTGCAATTTTTGGAAATTCCCTTGAAAGTTACTATTAAAGTTGTGAAATAGCGTTTAAAAGCTAATTCACAAAAATCTGTGAGACTTAATACTCTATAAAAACAAAATTTGCTAGGAGATCCAAATATCTGGTATATTATCAGGTTGAACAAAATACCTGGAAACTCCAAGAGCGGAGAGCGGAATGAAACCTTTAGAATTGAGTTCTATATCAGAAATTTGGAAATCGGCCTTACAAATTCTTGGCCAGCGATTGGTAACTGAAGGAACAGAACCCCAATTATGGTTCCAATGGGGGAAAGTCTGGAGAGGTCACGATTCAAACGGCGTTCTTCCGCCAACTGAATTACCTATCCATCTTCTTGAAGCAAAAGGGGCC
Organism: Candidatus Rifleibacteriota bacterium; assembly: GCA_015233565.1. GTDB lineage: Bacteria > Muiribacteriota > Ozemobacteria > Ozemobacterales > Ozemobacteraceae > JADFXM01. The sequence goes on along the minus strand of JADFXM010000063.1, from coordinate 2,922 downwards.
AAATTTGCCGGTCGGCAGTGGTGTTCAATCGTTACTGATGCTATGACCTGGTTGATTTGCATAAAAGTTGACAATCATGGACACAACAGCGAAATCAAAAATTGGAATCCACCAGAAGCGATCTTTCCGACGTTGAAGCTTCTGGGTGAATTTGTCAGAATGGAATGTTTACTGGGCCTAACTCTTCGAATTCTGGAAAACAGGGCTGGTGAACACATGGGGCACTGGGATCGCGTTCGCAATCTTGCTTTGGCAATTGGACGAAAATTGGGAATTGCCGGGAAAGAATTTGTTGAATTAGAATTAACCGCTTTGCTCCACGACATCGGGAAAGTTGCCCTTCCAGGTTCGATTCTTGAAGTCTCCAGACCCCTCTCACCGGCTGAACGCCGACAAATCGAGTCCCACTCAGTTATTGGAGCCGGAATGGTCCGTGAAATCCCGGGAATGGAAAAAGTTGCTGAAGGGGTTCTTTCTCACCATGAATCTCCAGATGGTACGGGTTATCCGAAAGGTCTTACACTCGAAGATATTCCTTTGACCTCTCTTATTGTCGGCGCTGCAGATGCTTTCGATGCAATGACTCATTTCAGGCCCTATGCAGCAGAACGGACTTATCATGAAACGCTCGATGAGATGGCTAATCAAAGGGGACGCTATGACGACAGGGTGTTATGGGCACTGAAAGAAGTGCTTAAAGCCCTTGGAATAATGGAAATCAAACCGATTTCTCCTTCTACACTGATGGAACCAAACGTTACTTAATAAACCACTTTCAAATATTTAGTCATACGCAATATTAAACAATGATACGTACAAATACTAAGATGAACTTTTTCAAATTCCAAGAACCGCATCAAAAAAATTCGGCTTTTGCTAATTTTGGCTTCCTTAGCAATGATACGTACCATTGAAATTAAATGAATCAGAGGCCTGGCAACTTCGCTCCGTTCAATACTCAGGCCCCAAACGATTGATTGGCTTCTTTCTTTCTATTTGTGGAACTTGGGATTTGTTAAATTGAAGTTTTTGGGGAGTTTAGTGTTATTTGTACCAATCATCACCCCAAAAGAGAATTTTCAAGACTGCGCGAAAGTCAACTTTCTATACTATAATGAGGTGAAAAAAAGTGAAGATGTTCAAAACAGGGGAATTAGCTGTAATTGAGACTCAGAAGATTGTACCGGTAAATATGCGGTTTCGTAACTTAGCAAAAATTGCGATCTTGTTGTCATGTATTCACTTTCTGTTTTCGGGAAACTCTTCTTTTGCCCAGCAGAACCCACAGAAAATAGGAGTAATATTGTCAATCGGTGGGCTTGGTGACCATGCGTTTAACGATGCAGCTTATGAGGGAGTAAAAAATTTACGAGTGTCAGGAAATTTCAAGATCGATGTTTTCGAGCCTTCTGATCTTCCTGCGATAGAGCGATTGATGGATTTTTTTGGAACATGCGATTACGATTTAATTGTTGGAATTGGAGTATTCGCTTCTGACCCGATAAAAAAAATTGCGAAAAAATTTCCAAAAAAGAATTTTCTTTTATTAGATGCTGCAGTTGAAGCTCCAAACATTTTATCCATTCTTTTCAATGAGGAAGAGGGTTCTTTTTATGCAGGCGCATTGGCTTCTCTTTTGAGTAAATCCGGAAAAATAGGATTCCTGGGCGGTTTCCACTCTCCTGCAATTGAAGTTTTCGAAAGAGGTTTCAGGAATGGTGCTAAGTTTCTCAACCCCTCAGTTGACGTTACAGTACAATATGCTGGAAATACTCCTGAAGCTTTCAATGCTCCGGAAACCGGTGAAAAACTAGGACGCGAAATGGCTTCTGCCGGAGTTGAAGTTATTTATCACGCCGCGGGAAGAACTGGCCTCGGACTTATAGAAGCAGCCAAAAAGACTGACATTCAAGTAATTGGAGTTGATGCTGATCAAAGCTCACTTGCACCTGGAAAAGTTGCCGCTAGCATGATGAAAAAACTGGACAAGGCTCTTGAAACAGGGGCAAAATTACTCAAAGAAGGAAAATTCAAAGGTGGAGTTCTTACTCTTGGTTTGGCCGATGGCGGAATCAAATTGGAACTATCCCAATTCCATAAGCAGGTCTTCACTCCGCTTATACTAGAGCGCCTGAAGCAGGTCGAAGACTTCCTGACCAGAAAAGCTTCCCTTCCGGTCGATCCAAAAAAATAATCGCGGCGATGACCTGTGGAGATGCGGGAGCAAGCGAAGCTGGTGGCTGACTCGGAGTCGGGGAAATTGTCTTGTTCTGGGGAACAAGCGCCACAGACCCAGGCAATTGTCGAAGGATATTTATAAGAAAAGAGCTCAAGTAGCAGAATTTCCAAACGCTTGGATAAAAGAAAAGATTGGCTTGCGGCAATTCAATGTTGCCAGTTTGATAAAAGTGGAAATGGAAGCAGTCTGGATGGCAATAACATACAATATAATGCGATGGATTGGGTATAAGTGGCGAAGTCGGTGGGCAACAAACGGGGTTTGACATAGGAAATCAGGAAGCGGACTTGCTTTACTCGAAAGAAGCAGGTGGCGATCGGCTTCTTCATGGAGAAATGGAGGTTTTAGGAAAATAAAGAAATAGAAAGAGTATTTTTGCTAGTACTTTTTTTGGGTAGTAGGAAATTTCTTAAGTAACCTTAAACAATCAATTTTTTCACATCTTCCCTGGTGATAGAATTTTTAGTTGACAAACGAACCTAAGTAATGATTTGATTAATGCTTCTGAAAAACTTTTGAATTGTTTGATTAAGAAGGATTGAAAAATTAAACTATATTTTTGAGTTTTTGGAGGAAATTTTCATTTCAGATTTAATCAGTAAATATTGTGGGAGGGGAAAATGCTCAATTCAAAAAGATTAATTTTTCTCGTTTTTTCCACATTCCTTGCGTGGCAAACAAGT